>CAZXFI010000006.1:0-19080 GCA_964640225.1 uncultured archaeon | reverse complement strand
GTGCCGCGGCTCCTCCGAATCGGAGGTGAATAGTATTTTTTCTTCCGGCGTGCCCGCGGCCAGGAGGGTTCCCTCCACGTTAAGCGAGGAGTGGCTTTGCGTGTATTCGGGCGTTGCCGAGGGGTCCCCGGAGGTAAGCTCGTCAATTATGTGCCCGCCACCGGCTCCCGTGCCGTCGTAATCGGCCCTGAAAATTACTTTCGTGCCGGGTTTTATGGTCAGGGTGACCCCGGCCGGGACCGTTACGTCGCCAGTTACAACTATTTTCTCGGACCACACCTCGTCTCCCAGGATAATACCGCTCCTTGAGGAATCGGAGATTTCGCTCACGCAGCCGCTGGAAAATACTAAAAAAACAAGAAGAATCGTGAAGAGTGCGGACATGAATATTATTATAAATCATCAAATAAATTAAATAAACGGTGATATCCTGAGGAAGGAAATAATAGACAAGATGGCGGCCCTGATAACCGCGGCCTTCGGGCTGGTGGCGGCCCTTGCCTGGAACGATGCGATAAAGGCCCTTTTCAAGTCCGTTTTCGGCGCAAACGAAAGCCTGCCGGCAATGTTCTCTTACGCGATAATCGTGACCGTGCTGGCGGTTTTCGTGACACTGCAGATAGGCAGGCTGGCTGAAAAGGCTAATTAAATTCAAGGGCAAAACTTAATAAAAGCGTTACGAATTATTATTATGGAGCAGTTTCCCCATTCTATTTCACCTGAGGCCCTCCTGGAAAAACTGGAATCCAGCGGAAAAGGCCTGTCAAAGGAGGAGGCAGGCAAGAGGCTGGAGAAGCACGGGAGAAACGAAATACCGGAGAAAAAGGCCCGGAATCCTGTTCTGATTTTTCTGAAGCAGTTCAACAACATGATGATTTACATACTGATTCTTGCCGCTCTGATTTCCTTCCTCATAGGGCACATGGTGGACGTCTACGTAATAGTGGCCATCGTCGTAATCAACGGAATAATAGGCTTTTTTCAGGAATACAAGGCCGAGTCCGCAATACGGGCCCTGAAAAAGATGATTGTGCCCCACGCAAAGGTTTACCGCGGGGACCTGATGCAGATAGACGCCAGGGAGCTGGTTCCCGGGGACGTGATACTTCTGGAAGAGGGAGACAGGATTCCCGCGGATGCCAGGCTTATAGAAATGAAAAACCTGCGCACGGTTGAGGCCTCGCTCACGGGAGAGTCATTCCCCGTGGAGAAGAGCCTGAAAGCCTTGCATGAGAAGACTCCCATGGCGGACAGGAAGAATATGGTCTGGATGGGCACGTTTGTCGCGGGGGGCACGGCCAGGGCCGTGGTGGTCTCCACGGGGGCGTCAACGGAGATAGGCAAGGTGGCAGAGCACATAGGCAACATAAAGCGGGGCAGGTCTCATTTTGAGGAAAAAACGGACAAGCTTGCAAAACAGATGGCCCTGCTGGCGTGCATAGGCGCCTTCCTTATAGTGCCCATAGGGTTTTTCGTGGGTGAGTTTTCTTTTACGGAAATATTCCTTTTTGCCATAGCATCCCTCGTATCGGGCATACCCGAGGGCCTGCCCGCGGTCATGGCCATAGTGCTTGCCACGGGAGCCCACAAGATGGCGGGCAGGAAGGCGATAGTCAGGAACCTTCCGGCCACCGAGACGCTGGGAATAGTGGATTTGATAGCCACGGACAAGACAGGCACCCTTACGGAAAACACTATGAACGTGGAGGAGATATTCCTGCCCGGAGAGCCTGTAATAAAGGTCACAGGCTCCGGGTGGAAGCCTTTCGGGGATTTCATGCAGGAAAGGGGGAAAATTTTCCCGCTTGAAAACCCGCAGCTTTCAAAACTGCTTCACATTTCCTCTGTTTGCAACAATTCAAGCCTAAATGATGACTACACAATTATTGGGGATCCCACCGAGGCCGCCCTGGTGGTGCTGGCCGAGAAGGCCGGTCTGGCAAGAAGGGAGCTTAAAGAAAGCAGGATGGACGACCTTCCCTTCAACCCGGAACTGAAGTACAGGGCCTCGCTTTCCGTTCTGGTTGAGGAGGAAAGAAGGAAAGAGATATACGTGGTGGGGGCCCCGGAGGCGGTTCTTGAGCACTCAAGCCATGTCATGAGGAACGGCGTAAGGATGGAAAAAAACAGCGAGAACAAGGGGGAGATTCTGGAGAAAGTTGACGGGATGACAGGCAAGGCCATGAGGGTTCTGGCCCTGGCCTACAGGCCCGCGGCGCCGGAGTCCGTAAGCCTTTCCGAGGACATGGTCACGGAACTTACCTTCGTGGGAATAGTGGGAATGATAGACCCTCCAAGGCCTGAGGTAAGGCTTGCTATAGCAAAGGCAATGAGGGCGGGAATAAGGGTAATAATGACCACCGGAGACCACAGGGGCACGGCTTTGGCCATAGCAAAAGAGATAGGTCTGGCTTCGGGCGGGGAGACCCTGACGGAACGGGAGCTTCTGGACATGTCAAAGAAGGAGTTTGGGGAGGCCGTAAGAACAGTGAACGTTTTTGCAAGGCTGACCCCAGGTATGAAGCTGAAGATAGCCGAGACCTTGCAGAACCAGGGTCATGTTGTTGCCATGACGGGAGATGGGGTGAACGATGCTCCGGCCCTGAAGAAGTCGGACATAGGCATATCAATGGGAATCATAGGCACGGATGTGGCCAGGGAGTCAAGCGAGATAATACTTGCGGACGACAATTTCGCCACCATAGTCAACGCAATAGAGGAAGGAAGGATTGTTTTCGAGAACGTGAGAAAGGCAAGCTTCTTTCTCGTCACGACAAATTTTGCGGAGCACATGACTTTCCTGTCGGCCCTGCTGCTCTTCAGGAATTTGGTGCTTCTTCCCACGCAGATACTCTGGCTCAACCTGGTAACGGACGGGGTCACAGGCGTTTCCCTGGCGATGGAGCCCGGACACGGGGATGTGCTGGAAGGCAGGCCCAGGAAGCCGAAAGAGGATATTCTTTCCAGGGAGATAGTGCCTTTCCTGCTACTTATGATGAGCATAATGGTAATACTTACCATAGCGGTTTTTTCTTTTTTCCTCCCTCATATGGAAAAGGCCAGAACAGGGGCCTTTGTAATCATGTCGCTGACGCAGCTTTTCAACCTGCTGAACATGCGCTCCCTTGACAAGTCAGTTTTCAGGATAGGCCTGCTTTCAAACAGGTATTCAGCGGGGGCCCTCCTGCTTTCGGCGGGATTCCTTTTCCTGGTGGTTTACGTGCCCTTCTTCCAGGAGATTTTCAATTTCGTTCCCCTTAGCCCGGTGGAACTTGCCTCGGCGATAGCCCTGTCCTCCCTGGTGCTCTGGGCGGGAGAACTTTACAAGTTTATCGTAAACAAAAGGCCTTCAGCTTCTTTATCAGCCAGGAGGCAATAGTTCCCGCAAAGAAAGCAAGAAAACTGTAGAGCATATGTATTTCCGAGACAAGGTTTATTGAGAATATTATTATCAGGGTTGAGATAATTTTCATAAGCCAGTCGTGGGCCGGCTTGTAGTCAGCGCTCTTTGGTTTTTTCGTCTTCAGCCACTTGTACTTTATATGCATGGTTTCTATGAGTATTCCCAGAAGGAGCAGTATGGCGTATATGAAAATTTCCTCCAGGAAGTGTCCTATGACCAGGCCCGCGGAAGCAAGGAACAGTGTCATAACAACGTAATACTCTTTTTCATCCTCAAAAACATAGCCTATTCCAAAAACCAGCACGAGCGCTATTAATGTCAGTATGTAGTCCATGAATATACTGCTGTTTTCAGAAATAAAAATTTTAAAATAGCAGAAATCCGGCCGCGCCTATCAGTGAGGTGAAGAACATGGCTATCCAGACCTTTCTGCACCATCTCATAACCCTGTAGCCGTCAAGCGGGGGCACCGGGAAAAGGTTGAAGAAGGCTGTGAAAAGGTTTATCAGGGCTCCGGTTGCCAGGATGCCTGAGGGAAAGGCCGAGTACATTATCAGGAAAATTAGCGCAAGAGAAATGTTCGCCAGGGGACCCGCTGTGGATATGAGCCCGTACTCCTCGTTCTTGAGGCTGGTATATTCCGTTTTCCATCTGGCCACCCTGACCGCGTTTATGCAGACGGCGCCGGGAATCGCAAAAAGCACCCTCCCCTGGCTTATTGCCCCGGCGATGAGGGCGACCAGGAGGCCCGAAGGCCATATCTTGTATAGGGTGCTGACACCGAATCTCCGCGCCGCTTCCTTGTGTGCCAAGTCCTTTACCATGAAGGCAAGTCCCACGAGAAAAACGGAGAGAAAAATATTGGCTGCAGAAAAATCGGAGAGCGAAAAAACAACGCCCATCAGGATTATTGTTATGAAAAGGTCCCTTATTTCATTCTTTTCGTATCTCAAGGATTCACCCAATTATCTTTGGCTCTTCGCTATTTAATAGCTTTTTCATCCCGTCTATGTGGCCCGCGCCAACGACTACCAGTATTTTTTTGTATTTCTTTGCCAGCTCCCTGACTGCCGCCGACATGTAGAGGTTCCTTTTCATCACTATTGCCGTGTATATGCCGGGGAAATGTTTCTTCAGGTAGAATATAGCCTCCCTTATCATTTTCTTCGGGGGGACCTTTCTCAAGTCCACCTTTCTGCTGGTGAATCCGCTGAAAACAGACATTACGAAAAGCTTTATTTTCTCTGACGCAGGTATGCCCTGTATGTCCCTGACAGTGACGGAGAAGTCCTGGTCTATGAGGTAAACTGGTATCTTTTCCCTCCTCGAAAACCTCACAGCCTCCATCATCTCCTCCCCGGGCGATATCCCGGTCATCTTCCCGAGCTCTTTCTGTAGCCAGGCCAGCATGCGGAGAAAAAGTCCGGGAGGCCTGGTGCCTTTCCTTGAGCTGAGAGCCACGAATCTCATGCGGTCAAGCTCCACCGCCACGCAATCCGGTTTCTCCTTTTCTATGGCCTTTTTTATGTTGCTCATGCTTTCCGGAGATATGTGCGATGTGCCTAGAATTATTATCATTTAATCACAACATGTAAGCCAGGGCGTCTTCCACGCTGCCAACTTCCACGACTTCTATGCCTATTTCCTCCTCAACGTCAACTTCCACGGCTCTGTAGTCTATGCTGCACACGTTTAAGGAGCCTATGCTTTCACAGTTTTCCACTTTCCTGTAATCCACGAACTCTTTCTCCCCTTCCGGCACCAGGAACTTGCCGAAGCCGCCCTCTTTCGCGGCCTTTCCTTTTGCTATTATCCCCCCTACCCGGCCTATGGTTCCGTTCTCCTCCATGGTGCCCGTGAGTATCACGTCCTGCCTAAGGGATTTGTTCTCAAGTGCCGCTATGGTGGCCACGGTGAAGGCCGCTCCTGCGCTCGGCCCTCCCACCACGTTGCCTCCTTCAACCCTTATGGTGTAAGTAAGGTCCACGCTTTCCACGTTCTTTTCCAGGTAATTCTCGGCCACCTCCCTTGCGGTCCGTATGGACTGCTGGGTATCTACCCAGAAAAGCAGGTTGTCCACGTCCACCAGAAGCTTTCCGTCCCCCGGGACCGCCCTTACCGAGAGGTCAGTCAGGATGCCGTTTCCCTTGTCGTCCACGGCCACAAGCTTGGTTATTGTTTCGGAAAGCTCTTTCGGCGCTAACGGCTCCGTGTTTTCTTCAAGAGTTTTTTCCCTGAAAGATACTTCGGGGCCTTCAATAAAGGAGCCCAGCGCGAGTCCTACCAGAAAAACAACTCCGATGGTTACCACAAAGGAAATTTCCTCACGCATTTTGTCACCGTAATAATCTTATCAAATCCTTCCTTTTTAAATCAATCCCGTGTCTTCCAGAAGCTCCAGATTATACTTTATGGTTTCTTGATAAAAATCTTTCTTCAAATCCTCGTAAGCCATTATATTGGTCCTCTTCATAATTGATTCCAGCGAGGGGATGGCTTCGCCCTCTTTCTCTTTATGGTAGTACAGCGTGAAAGCGTCTTTAATCCCGTTCCTCACGGAATCTTCATAGCTCTCTGCCCTGGCCCTGTCCATTTTCTCTCCGTACGTTATGCCCCTTTCCCTGGCAATTCTGGATTTCTCAATCATCTCCTTGGTGCGCTTTATGCTGGATCCAACCTCTTTTTTATAAAGTTCCAGAAACTTTTCTTCATCCAAAGCCAGCCCGGAGTCAAGCGCCTCGTAAACGTAAACCTCGGTAATCTCCCTGGCCATATTCTCCATTTTGGGGTCCTTTCCGGTTTCCTTGTCTTCATCCACCACGGAAGAATCATGTTTGTACAGACCAAGGTCCACCTGCGCGATGTTGCTTAAGTTGCCCTTGACCTCTCGGTAGACCTGTATGTTTATGCCCGTCTCCATCCTGTAATCCTCTGGCCAGACAAGCTTGTTGAAAAGTTTTCGGGAGCCGGCAAACTCGCCGCTCAGGCCGTACCTGATTTGCTCCAGGCCAGGCAGTATCCCTTGCTTTGAAAGGGTACGCGTCCAGGGAATCCACACCAGCCTGTTACACCTGCCTCCGAGCTCACCGTTCAGGCATTTTCTAATGAATTTTCCCTTCACATAGATTACATTGTCTTTAAACAGGGGCATTGAAAGTCCTATGCCGAAATGTGGCCCGTAAACATTTTCGGGTATGTCCATGTCATGAAGGGTGAAAACGTCTCCCTTTGAAGCCAACGGGGCAAACTTGGTCCCGTTTCCTTTTCCGCTCTGCAGGTATTTCGGTTTTATTTTTTTTCCCTTTCTTTCCAGAGCGGGTCCTATGTGGTCGGTGATTATGTTGAAGTATTCCGGGTTTTTTTGGGAAAATACCTTGTAAAGCAGCGTGGATTCGCCGCGCTCCGAAAAAATCTTTTCATTCACGTCGTTTTTTATCAGGCTCAGCTGGCTCTGGAAAGACTTGCACGTTTCCGCCGCGCAATCAAGGATTTCCTGATGGAACTTCCGGTTGGGCCGGTTTATAGTGCCGGAGCCCTCCACAACAATGATTTCATTAAAATAACCGTTTTTTACGTAATTCCCTGTTTTTTTAACAATTTTCAGGGCAGTTTCCTGCTGTTCTCTGGTTTCCGTGTAAACAGGCAAAACCAGGGTTGAGAGCACGGGCTTTTCTTTCCAGCCTTTTAGATAGAACCTTTTTTTCTCAAAGTCTTTTTTATCCCATTTGCTTAGAACATCGTTCGTCCAGCCGGCAACATCGCTGTAAGAGTAGTTAAGAATCTCTTTTCTCATGACATTTCCCCACATTTGTCTAGATAATATTAGTTTTCTTTTCGTACAACTCTTTTCTTTTTCTAAAAGAAAAGGTTGTGGTGGAAGGTTCCTGGATGGACCGAGGCGACGGCACGGATTAATCCGCAATTCCTCCTCCACCTCGATACCCCCTGAACATCACAGGCTCTTACTTAGGGCTGCTCCGTTCCCGGTCTGACCCGGTTCATAAAAGTAATGATCCCAGAGGACGAGGCTTCGCAGTCGGAAAAGCGGGTCCGAACCACCGCCAGGCCTCTCCAGGCTTTTCGGCCGCTCTAAAGAGGGCTTGAGCTTGCAGGCGGCCCCTGGTCGCCCGGCCTATTCCACCATAAATTAATTCACACGACACCCTTAAATACGTTTTATTAGAAAATCTCGGGTAATCCCCGAAAAACTAATTTTGACAGAAAATATGAAGAACTAAAGAAAAAACTAAATTAAGTGTTTTATAGATAAGTTTATATAATATTTATGAAACAGAAAATTTTACACTACCCTAGACTGGATACTATAATAATGGTGGAGGAAGCCATCAAAAAGGCCAGAGAATACCCAAACAAGAGACAGCTCTGGAAGAGCCTCCCAAGAAAGATAATGTACCAAACTTTTCTCCTTATACTGGATTATCTGGAGGAATCAGGCAAAATTACAATGAAGGATGGAGAAATAATTTGGATATGGGACCCGGGAGGAGTAAAAAAATACATAAAATCCGAGTTGATAATCAAATGAAAGAGATTCACGTGGGTTTTTATGATATCAGGTTAAAGAAAGCCTTTGAAAAACTGAAGGAAGGCAAATACGAAGACAAGGAACTTTTCAAATACATTAACAGAGCTATAAAAGACTTGAAGAAAAATCCTTTTTGTGGGGTAAAAATCCCGAAAAAACTTATACCTAAATAGATAAAATTGTAATATTAAGCATAATTTTAGAGTGGATGGACCACAAAAAATATGAAAAAAGATTCGGTTATGATTGACTTGAAGTACCAGAAAATAGGGGAAATCGTAATTCTGAACAAGAAAGATGAGAAGGCCGCGGAGCGGCTCCTGGCATACCAGCCCAGCACAAAGACCGTGATGTACAGGGCGGGCTCCATTTTCGGAAAATTTCGCGAACCCAGGCTGAAGAAGCTGGCCGGCAACGGGACCGTGACGGTTCACAGGGAGCACGGCTGCAGGTTCAAGATAGACGTGGAAAAGATAATGTGGTCCAAGGGCAACCACAGGGAGCGTATGCGGCTTGCCGGCAAGGTAAAAAAGGGCGAGGTTATCGTGGACATGTTCGCGGGAATAGGCTACTTTTCAATACCGCTGGCCAGGCACACCAAGGCCAGGAAAATTTACGCCGTGGAGCTCAATCCCGTTTCCTTCTCCTACCTCCTGGACAACATAAAGCTGAACAGGATTCGCAAAATCAGGGCCTTGAACACGGACTCCGCGGAATTGGAAATACCGGAAAAGGCGGACAGGGTCCTGATGGGGCTCCTGCCCTCGGCCAGGTTCTACCTTCCCAGGGCCCTGGAGCTTGTGAAAAAAGGAGGCACGGTTCACTACCACGGGCTGGACGGGAAAGAGCCTGAAAGGCTCCGGGCCGAGGTGGAGACGGAGTGCAGAAAAAAGGGAATGGAGTGTGAAATCGTGAAAAAAACTCGCGTGAAGTCCTGGAATCCGAAAAAAAATCACTGGGTTCTGGATGTTTCCGTGGGTTAGTTATAAATCTTTTACTACCTATTAATAACATAAGGTGGTATTATGGTCAAGGTGGAACTCATTGTAGATGGCAGCAGGGAAGGCAAGGAAGCGAAAAAAATTCTGGACGAAAGCGGTGTGCCTTACGTGATTCCCGATGCAAAAATAAAAAAGACTGTGCCGCACGCCAATTACGACAGAGCATACTACGGCCTTGATGGAATAAGGGAATGCGCCAAAAAATACGCCGCCAAGCAAAACACCTTATAGTTTTAGGGCTATTTCCATGCAGACCTTGAAGGTCTTCGGGCTGTATGGAAGGATTTTTCTTTTTTTAATTATGCGGATTTTCACCCCGCCTTTCCTTGCCTGCTCCCTGGCCCTTTTTTCCAGCTCTCCTTCGGAATCCTCAATTCCGTAAAGGTGTATCATTGTGCCGCGCTTTGAGCAGGAGAAGGCCAGGTCCAGAAATTCCCATGCCTTCTCGGGAAGAGGCATGAGTATCCGGTCAAACTTCTGGCCCAGGGTTTTGCAAACCTCGCGCACGTCGCCCAGAATCGGAACCACCCTTTCCCCGACCTTATTCAGGAGAACATTCTCCAGTGCGTACCCGTGGGCGTCCGGATTTTTTTCCACGGAATAAACTCGCACGTTTTTTTCCTTGGCCATGGCTATCGCGAATGGGGCCACGCCCCCGAACATCACGAGAATCTTTTCCCCGGGCCTGACCATTTCCGCGATTCTCTCCCTCTCGGTTCCCTCCCTGACCGAGAAGTAAACCTTTCTGGGGTCCAGCTTGAAAACGCACCCGCTTTCCCTGTGTAGGACTTCCGTGTTCCGGGAGCCTGCCAAAAACCTGTATTTCCTGAGCCGGAACTCCCCCTCCCTTTTGGACAATTTTTTCAGCACGGATTTGACGTTTTTGTGCACTTCCAGAAGGGCCTTTGCGATTGTTTTCTCCTTTTTTCCCAGCCCCTCGGGTATATCTATGATTGCAACGGCCTTCTCCCTGGAGCCAAGAATGTCAAAGGAGGTGCCCAGTTTTTCCAGCTCTTCCCTGCTAAGTTTTTCCGAAAGGGCATCTTTAAGGTTCATAAACAATTTAAACTCGCTTTAGCTTAAATTTATTATGCGCTTGATGGCAATATCCGACGTACACTCAAACCTTCCCGCGCTCCAGGCGTGCTTTCAGCACCTGTCCCGGAATTTCGGCTCGGTTGATTATGTTTTATGCGCCGGGGACTTGGTGGGAATAGGGCCCTACCCAAACGAGGTCTGCCAGATGCTCGGAGGGATTGAAAACCTTATTGCAGTGAAAGGCGAGTTTGACCAGGCCGTGATTGACGGTAACGTGAAAGGCATAAAACCCCTTCTGGCAGAGACAATAAAATGGACAAGGAGCGTTATTTCTGAAAAGAACATGGACTTGCTCTGCGGCCTGGACGAATACAGGTCCCTGGAGTTGCGCTCTTTCAACGTGCTTCTTCTTCACGGCTCCCCGGAAAATTATCTTAATGGGGAGATTGCCAAAATGGAGTCCCTGGAAAACCTGCAGAAGTATTTTGAGAAAACGGACGCGGACATAATAATATGCGGCCAGGGCCACGTGCCCTTCGTGAAGGAATTCAACAACAAGTTCGTGGTAAACGCCGGCTCGGTGGGGCAGCCCAAGGACAACGTTTCAAGGGCCTCTTACGTCTTTATAGACATGGACACCATGGAGATAAGCTTCCAGAGAGTTCCCTACGACATAAATTCTGTCCTGGAAAAGATGAGGCAGGAAAGGTTTCCCAACACCATAATAAGCAATTTTTACCTAATCTAGAAAATCCAGTATTATGTTCAGAACGCCTTTGAAGAATCCGGAAATTTGCCCGAAGAAATCCGGGTTTTTTTCCGTTTCTATTTTTTCAAATATCCTCTGGTCGTTAACCACCACGCTGAGAAACTGGCTCCTCCCGGTGCAGTTTTCGGAGAGCATGGTTTCCAGAAAAACGGTTTTCTCGCCCCCATCTATCCTGATGTATTTTTTCGGCACGTACCTGAGTTCGTTGCTCTGCTGGGTTTCTATTTCAAAATATTTCTCGCCCAAGCTCTCTATTACAAAGGAGATGTTGAAATTCTCCCCGCACTTTACGTTTTCAGGCTTTTTAACTTCCTTGATTCTGAAATCAAGGCCTTCCCTTACTTCAATGTCTTTCTTAACCACCTGCCCTGTTTCGGTAGCCGCTATTATGTAATAGGAGCCCTGTTTTGAAGTCAGAAGCTCGTCCCCCGAAACGGGAAGATTGGAGTAAACTTCGTATGACCCGTCCGTGACAATGGAGAATTTTATCCGCTCCCCTGCCTCCGCGGTCTGGGAGTTCAACGTGAGGTAGAGCTTTGAATAGTCGTCCTTCCCGGGGTTTATCTCCAGGTCTATTGTCTTCTGGTCCCCAAGAAAGGTGTATATGTCTGCCAGGTTGTAGTAGGTGTAGCCCCTGTCAAGCGATTCGTTTGAGGTTATTATGAAATGTGACTCCTTTGTCTCGCCGGGGCATATTGATATTATTTCCTTCCCCTCTATGGAAATTATGGGCTTTCCCGAGCTGTCCACCCTGGGATTTATCCTGAGGCTTGTTGCAAGGCACCCCTGAGAAGAGGATGTGGTCTTTATTGTAAGCACCGAAGATTCGCCCAGACCTATGGTTTTGGGATAAGCCTGGAAATCCGTGGAAAAAACCTCCCCCATGTTTTCAAGGGAGAGCAGGCTTACGGAAGGCTCGGGCTGGCTTATCTGAACCTCTTCCTTCTCATCCGACAGGTAGGATGCCGTAACCTTTACATCGCCCCCGTCCGGGAACTTTCCGAACTCTATGTGAGTGGCGTCAAGCCAACCTATCTCGTTCCAAGTGGGGTCAACCGGGACCCATTTCCCCAGGTATACCTCGGCCCAGGCGTGGTATCCCCAGCCTTCCTTGCTGTAGATTATACCGGCCACGTACCTGGCAGGTATCCCCACGGACCTGCACATGGCAAGGAAAAGGTTGGTGAACTCGTCGCAGGTTCCCCTTCTCTCGTCGTAGACTTCACTGGAGGAGTATATGGAGCCGGAATAGGAAAGGTCGTACTCCACGTTGGAGAACACCCATGTGGAAATCCTTGTGACTGCCTCAAAGCCGTCGGAGCTGCCCTTCACAACTTCCGCGGCCTTCTCCCTTATGCCATCCGTTATCACGACATACTTGCTCTCCGCGAGATGCTCAAAAAGTTCCTGCGGGGGGTTGTAAGGGAACTTCACCTTTCCCGGGCCGTTGAACTTGGCGCTGTTCCTTACTTTCATACTGACCTTGTAAGACTGGGGAGTGAAATCCTCCCAGAATATCTCCATTTTTTTGTTGCCGAATTCGTCTTCCCCTATTGAATAGGTGTGCTCGCCTTCTCCCTCAAACTCAAGGCTGGAATAGCTTTCCGGGATTATGTACACTGAATGGTTCAGTTCGCTGAGCTTTCCCGTGGAGCCTATAAAAGAGACGAACTCTATATCAGCCTCCAGGTAACCTGCTTCCTGGGGGTTGAACTCCAGTTCCTCCGCCTTGGCGCAGGGCAGGAGCAGAATAAGCAGCAGCAAAAAGGGGAAAATCTTCATAGTTATATCTGAGCCGTGTTTTATATAAAAATTGCCTGCTTTTAAGGCACCGATAATTTTATAAGCAGCCATCAACCTATAATAAAACCGCGGGCGTGTGTCATAAAATGCAAAAAAATACAACCCCCGTTGATAGCTCGGATGAATTAAAACCCAAAACAGACATTTCCCCTTCTCCGTGTTTTGAGGATTTAAAAAAGCCTTCCAGGCCCTCCGGCGAAAAGCCAGATGAACAAGGAAAACAATTCTATCCCGGCATGGATTCCGGCCCTCCTCTAATCACTCTTCCTCTTCTTTCCAGAGCCATTGAGAACCGGACCGGCATAGATTCGGACGAGGCCAAAAGGGACGCGGGTTTTGTACTGGACCTTTTCGGCTTTGAGGACAGAATTGTGGACAATGTTCTGGAGCCGGCGGACAGGCAGATGTTTTACATCCTGGAGGAAGAGGGAATCGTGGAAACTGAAAGGGAAGTAAACACTCTTTACGACGGAAGAGAGTGGAGAACACATTACTGGAAACTGAAAAAAGACAAAATTCTGGAATACTCAGGCAAAGACTTTGAAAAGAGCTATCCCGGGAAAGGGCTCCAAAAAAGGCGGCAGGAAGGAAACGGAGAAAGCGAAATATACGAAAGCCTGTGGAAGGAGCTGGACAGGGAAAAGAATCAGATGGCTTTCCGGTACGGAAAACAACCTTTTAATATTTATAATTCGGGCAATATTGATAAGGAGATAACGGAAAAGCAAACGTGACAGGCGGGGATAATCGTGGAAATAGTTAAATTTGAGGACATTAGCGGAAAACTAATGAGCATGGGCTACAGCGATGAAGAAGCAAAAGAATATGCTGGAACAGTTATGGATTACTTTGGTTTTGAGGACAGGATTATAGACAACATAGTGGAAACCAAAGACAGGAAAATTTTCTACGAACTGCAAAAAGGCGGTATTCTTGAAACTGAGAGGGAGGAAACCACGGTAAACAAAGGCAAGTTATGGAGAACGCATTACTGGAGGCTGAAAAAGTCCAGTATCCTGGATTCAGGGAAAATACCGGAAGTTTCTTTCGCCAAGAACCCTGAAATTAGAGGAGAAGACATATACAGCGGCCTGCCTGACCATGCCTGGCTTAAAAAGGACGCCAACTTTGGGGAAACCCCGGGCTTCGCTACAGACTGAGCGCTTCAACTATCTTCTGGCCGAATTCCGTTGCGGCATGGGGGCCGCTTCCCGTGATTATCCTGCCGTCAGCTTCCACGTTCGCTCCCGTGTACTCCGCGCCTTTTTCTTCCAGATTTTCCTGCTCCGAGGGGAAAGACGTGGCTTTTCTGCCTTCCAGAAGCCCCGCGTTTGCCAGGGTTGAAGGGGCTATGCATATAGCGGCCAAAACCTTGCCCTTTTCGTAAGCGCTTCTGGCTATATTGTGGGCCGTCTCATCCTCAAAATAAACCGAAGAGCCCGAGCCGCCGACAAAGACCACCGCATCGTATTCGTCCACATTCACTTCGCTTAAGTCCCTGTCAACGGACACCACGGCGCCGTAGCTTCCCTTCGCGCTGCTGGTGCCCTTGGAAGCTATCGTGACCTCAACCCCCGCATTCTCAAGGACATCCTTGGGCTCCATGAGTTCCTCATCCCTGAAGTTCTCCGGGGCTATTATCATCAAAACGCTTTTCCCATCCACCAAAACACCTCCTGTTTCCTCCTGGGGTTGCTGGGATACGCAGCCTGCCTTAATCCACACGAAAATAAGGAGAGCCAACCCCCACTCATGGTACCTATTTATCCAGCGTTTTATAAATAATTAATGGTATCATGTTTTATTTTCGCCTGAAGGAGCTGGACCGGGAGCTTAAGGGCAGTCTCCTGAGGCACGGGGACAAGATAAAGAACCTTAACCACCCCTCAAGCGGCCTGCTGGTGAAGCTTTATGAAAATAGCGGGGAGACCTCGGGGGTGGCCATCGGCAACGAGTACATCGTGGGCCAAAAACTTTTTGACCTTTCCCCCTGCAACCTCAAAGTGGAGCAGTACGGGAACAGATGGGTCTCAAACCTGGAGAAGGGAAAGGAGTACATTTTCTTCATGGGAAAGGAAAGGGATGAAAACCTGAACGAGGTTAGGTTCCTGGAAACTTATCCCGCCGGAAAGGAAGTGGAGAGGGGCACGTTCAAACTGTGTTCCGGATACATGCCCGAATTATTCGTCAGGATAACCGGGCACAAAAAGGACCCCTTCAGGAATTTGGAGACAGAGGCGGAGGTATACAGGCTGGGAGCGTCCGCGCTGTCGGCCAATCTGTCCTCCAGGAAAACCCTGGCCATGTCCCCCCTGGAGAAGACAGAGATTAATTTTTAGTCCCGGGTATCACAATCCCGTCCAGCCAATCGGCTATTTAAAGTTTTTTTTTCTTAAAATATTTAACGATTGTTAAAGAATAAGTCTATATGAATATCGGTCTTTATTTTCCTAGGTCAGATTTTAAAACACAGGCCCCAGAATATATAATGTCTCTGAAGAACATTCACAACAAAGCAATAGATGTTTTACAGAGAAAAATTCTTGAGGAAGAGGGAATTGACCTTAAACCGTCTCCCGCCTCCGGTTACAGAACTATCATGGGACTACTTACTGTTGCCGGCTTACTGAAAAAAGAGGGTTACAACGTTTGCTACTATTCCGAAGACTACATGAAAGAAAAAAATTATCAAAAAATGTTTAAGGAATTAACAGAGAAAGATATTCTGTTTATAGCATACAGCGTTTCACAACATAATTTGGTAAAGGAGTTTTGTAGTAAAGTTAAGGAGCTCAATTCCAATTGCATTATATTTTTAATGGGAGTTCTACCCACTTATAAAGACAAAGAGGTTCTTGAAGAAATAAATTGTGATGTCGTTATCAGAGGCGAGGGGGAACTTAAAACCAAAGAAATATGCAATATTCTTGAGAAGGAGGGTAAAAAAGGTCTTAAAAAAGTGAGAGGCATCTCGTTTAAAACAGAAGGTAAGCTTAAGCGAAATAAAACCGGTAAAATTCCTGATTTAGATGATTTTCCATCTCCTGCGTTTGAAATTCTACCCAAAGACTACAGAGATAATGCAGCAATTGCTATGGCTACCAGCAGGGGTTGCCCTTTTAGTTGCAGATATTGTTATGAATGCAATTTCTGGGGCAACGTTAGGTTTAGATCTGTCGATAGGGTTTTGGAAGATATAGAAAGTTATTTTAAAAACTTTAATTTTAATCACATATTCTTTTACGACCCTACATTTACCTACAATAAAAAAAGGAGTTTGGAAATACTCAATAGAGCAAAAAGCGAATTCGGTGATTTTTATTTTGCATGTAATATGCGTGCCAGAACCGTAACTGAAAATTATTTGAAAAAAATGAGAAACTATGGATGTATTGGATGTTTCATTGGTCTGCAAAATGCAAATAATTCGGTATTAAAAAAGGTAAACAGGCTTGAAACCGTAGAAACGTTTGATAAAGCCATATATAAAATAAACAAATACGTTCCTTTAATAGATGTTTCATGCATCATTGGGCTTCCCGGTGAAAATTATCAAACTTTTTCCAATACTATGGTCTATATAAAAAAATTACTTGATAACGGAATATTTCAGGTAAGTACCAGGGTTTTCGTTCCTTATCCTGGCACACCTTTCTTTGAAAATCCGGAAAAATATGGTATAAAGATTATTTCTAAAAATTACAGCAGATATGAAAGATATCTTTATCCACCCGTTTACAAGCTTAAAGAGTTAAACCAATTTGAAATTTATTCTTTTTTTGTAACCTCTTATTCAATGATAACAGGGAAAATGGCGCAGCGTGTTGGACTAGAGAAAGAATTAGAAAAGCTTGATAGCAACTATGAAAACGAGGTAGTACAAAATATTCATAAGGTCAAGTGGCCTGTTACGGGAAATAAAAATGAAAACTAGATATGATATACCTGAGCCAGAGTGGCTAGAAGATTTTTACAATACAGGAGAACTGAAAAGAAATTTTGAACAGAGAAATTTGCTTATTGAAATTCATGACGGAAATGTCAGGATAATAAATAACAAAAAAAACCTAAAAGAAAAAGAGAGTCAAAATAGTTCTATAATTTTTTTTGTTGATGGGCCACTTTTGCCCATGAGAGCAGGTGCTCCCGAAAGATTTTATAACTTGGCTAAGTTTTTATCCCTTAAAAATTTCGAAGTTTCGTTCATAAAATGTCACAGAGAATTTGACGATATTAAAAGACTAAAGGAGGATTCCAAAAAAACAGGTATAACATATTATCTGGTTTCTAAAAAAAATTATTACAACTTTTCTGACATAGTTGAAGAATTAATAAAGACAAAAAAATTTTATTTTGCCTATATGAAACATTTTAATATAGTCAATTATTGGGGGAAAAATCTGAAAAAATTTGACATAAAAATTTTATATGATTCTCACGATGCACTTCATATTCTCTTGAAAAGATTAAACAAATATGAAAGTGGGGTTATCAAAAAAATACGAGAAGCGCATGAAATTTCAGACATACATACGTGTGTTTCCGAATTTGATAAGAAATGTTTTGAAGAAATAGGCTGTAATGAAATGGTTATAATACCAAATGGGTCAGACTGCTCAAAAATAAAATATAATTATAAAAAGGAAGGAGATTTTTTATTTTTAGGCCATTTGAATTATTACCCGAACAAATTTGCTGTTAAAGAAATAATCAACAAAATAGTACCGTTTTTTTTTAAAAATAAATTTTTATTTGTAGGCAATTTTCCAAATGAATTTAAAAAATACAAGAAAATAGAAAATGTGAAATTTACCGGGATAGTTGGAGATTTAAATCCGTATTTCAAAAAATCATCAATAGCGCTGGCACCAATTTATCAGGGTTCCGGAACAAGGGTTAAGATTTTATATTATTTTGCAGCAGGAATTCCGACCATAGCCACAAATCTTGCGGTAGAAGGATTGGATGTCCATAACGGAAAACATCTTTTAATAGAAGATGACATCAGACAGTATCCTCAAGTCATAAAAAATCTGATTAATAATCCGGATTCGGGTGAGAGAATGGCTAAGAATGCAAGAAAACTGGTAGAAAAACGATACGATTGGGGAAAAATAACCAATAAACTTGTTAAAAAATTAAACTTTTGATTGATAAGTATGAAAGTTATAGATTTCGAGGGCCTGTCTGGGTCGGGTAAAACGACTTTAATTAACTTTATTAAGAATTCTTTTAATTGTAAGGTTATTGAAGAGCATGATTATTGTCCCTTTCCCTTTGAGCCAGAAAATGAAAAAATGATTGAGGCAAGGCAGCACTGGTTTTTGGGTCAGAACATAAGCATGTCCGAAGAAATTAAAAAAGATCTGAAAGAAGATAGTATTTTTCTTTTGGACAGGTATTACCCTTCAACTTTATCTTTTTCTTATTCTTATTCAAAGATGTTTAATTTAAAGGAATATGAGAAAACGAAAAAGTTATGTGAGGATTTAATTAAAAAAAACATCATCACAGAGCCCGATTATTTTATTTATGTTCATATGCCTTCCAAAGTTTCAAATTCCCGTTACAAAATAACCGATGAAATAAAGATTCTTAAAAAAATGAAAGAGGATGAGAATTGTATTGAAATTCTTTCAGAGTTTTATGATTGTTTTTTTGAAGATAAAGATAATGTATTAAGAATAAATGGAACAAACGGAATAGAAGAAAACATATTTAAGATAAAGAAAGGATTAGCAGATGTAATTTACCACGAATTTAGACTATAAATTTTAAATCCAATAAATCTAAAATAATTTGGGATGCAAATGTTCAAATGCTTCATGTTCGATTTTGGCGATACTTTAGCTAAAGACGAACGTGTTTATAGAAAAATAGATAAAGAATATAATTTTAATTTCTTTAAAAAAATAGGGTTTACTGGCTCTCTTAAGGAATTTGAAAGAATAAGAAAAAGAGCCAGCAACGAATTCAGGAGCATTCCTTCACAAAAACAATTTACCAGAGGCATTTGGGCCAAAATTGTTGCAAAAGAAATGGGATTAAATTTGAGTGATAAAGAATCACTTGATTATTTTAAAAATTTTATGGAATATTACAAGAAAAACGTTGAATTACACCCGGGAGTTGACGGTATTTTAAAATTTCTTAAAAGTAAGGGATGCGAATGTATTCTAATTTCAAATAACTGGATTGAAATACATTCTGTTTTAGAATATTTGAAAATAAAAAAATATTTTGATACAATTATCTTATCAGAAGAAATAAATTCTCTTAAATCAGAGCTAAAACCCTTTGAAATAGCTCTTAAAAAAACGAGAATAAGTCCTGAAGAATGTCTTATGATAGGAGATAGGCTGGGGGAAGATAATTTATGTAGAAAATTTGGAATAAAATTTTGTTGGTTTAACCCAGAAAATAATTTTTCTGATTCGGAGGATTTTGATTTTCAAATTAAAAATTTCATAAGTTTAAAAAAGTTTGTATAAGCTTTTTTATTTAGGTATCACAATCCCGT
>CAZXFI010000005.1:14748-64349 GCA_964640225.1 uncultured archaeon | reverse complement strand
ACAGAATACTGGAGTAATTTAGCTAATAAATTGCAAAGGAAAAACGTACTTTCTAAAAATACTCAAATGAAATATTACGGATATATGAAAGATATTTTAAATGAATATAGAAATCAAAAAAAATATTTTAAGGGTAATTCTGAATTATTTATTAGAAGATTGATACAAGGCAGAATATATAATTCTCTAAAATCTAAAAATTATCCTATTTGTTTATTTGGTTTTAATGAAAAACAAACTGTTGAAATTGTCCCTCTGGAAGAAGGTAATTTCTTTATAAAAGTCGAGGATTTAGACGATAAACAAATCGAAATTATTAATTGGATTACAACTTCTGAGTCATTTTTAACTGAAAAAACTACAGACCAAGGAGTTTCTTTTGAAGTAAATACATGGATTTGTAGGTCTATAAATAAAACCAGTGAAAAAGTGTTCAGGATATTAGATGAATATTATGGTTTTGAAGAAGGAGAAAAATTATATGATTATTCACTTGTTGATAAATCTTCTAAAGGATGTTTTATTGCGACTGCTGCTTATGGTACACCATTTTCTGATGAAATCAAAGTACTTAAAAATTGGAGAGACGCCTCTTTAAAAAATTCTTTTTTAGGAAACATTTTTATTGAAATTTATTATTCAATTAGTCCATATATAGCAAGGGTTATTGAAAATAAAAATTCATTAAAAAGATTTACAAGGAAAATGTTAAGTCCAGTTATAAAACATCTCAAAAGGAAGTATTCTTAAAGGAAAAAATCTTAATGCTGAACTTTTGTATAACGGGCTAGGATATATAGACACCAGATTTTGCGATGAAAGTGAATTCTCTGATGAAGATTGGACCCAAGATTACGGATGCTAATTAACGATAACCCGGACAGATTTTTAAATACCAAACCGCAACTAATCTTATGAGGGAATCGCTGAGGACAGGGCTGTGCTTCGGCACGACTTCGGGGATAATCACCACCCTGGGCCTTATCGTGGGCCTGCATGCCGGGACCCACTCGCCGCCTGTCATCATAGGGGGTATACTGACCATAGCGATAGCAGACGCATTCTCCGATGCCCTGGGATACACGTCTCGGAGGAGTCGGAAAACAAGCACACGCACAGGGAGGTGTGGGAGTCAACCGCCTGCACTTTCATCGCCAAGTTTGTTTTTGCGCTCACTTTTGTGATACCCGTGATGCTTCTGGAGCTTCAAACCGCAATAATCGCGAGCATAGTCTGGAGTCTGATCATCCTGACGGCGCTGAATTTTTACGTTGCAAGGATGGAAAAGACAGGATCGTTGAAAGTTGTTGCGGAGCACCTGGCTATTACCCTGATAGTCATAGCGGCAACGCATTATGCCGGGGACTGAATAGGTGCGGTTTTTGTCTAGTCTCACGTTTTTTAAGTTCTTTTTTGGAGTAACTCTGTGGCCAGGCATGGAGATATAGCTATGCCAAGCCCTTAAATTCTTTTTTCAAGCTCCAACCAGGCTCAGTACTTATCTCCTGGTTGTTTTTCTGCAGGAGCTGCTGCAGCCCAGCCCGACGTATTCGTGGCTTGAAACGTTGTTCACATTGGTCGGAATAAACTTGCAGGTGCACTGCCTCAAGTTGCACCAGACTTTATAGCTGCCCGCAACCTTGCTGCTTTCTGTAATTTCATCCGGCCGTATGCTACTTCTCCATTCCCTGTACTCTTCGCTACCCATTTTTTCACCTCAAAAGCGAATTATTTTCGGCAGCACTCATGCCCCAGGCAGTGCCATTTCCCGGGAAGGAAAACCCCGGAATGGTAGACATGCTCCGTGGTCGCATCGCACTTAGGGCAGTAAGTGTTTATTGTATCCCCATCTCTCGGCATTAAAAATCACCTCTCTTTTAAGGGAAGTTCCAAGAAATAATCCGGTTTCCGGTTCGTGTCATCTTGTGCCCTACAAAAATAAAATTAAAAAATTATAAAAACCCGCTACCAATTGAAGTTTAAATAAGTTAGAAATTTTAGACTATTGTACCCAGTTCTGTTTTTTATTTTACTATTGTAAAACGTCTTTCCAGGTCAAATATTTTAAGAAAATAACCGGCTTTTAAAAACCACGGCAACCAAGAAATGTTCATGGACAGGAGAACGGACTGGGCCGTCATAACGATACTGGTTTTTCTTGCGATATCGCTTTACTACATGTTCTTTTCCCTCCAGGAGGACTACGAGATGCTCAATCTGGAATACGGCTCGTACAGGGAGCAGGCCGGGGCCAGGATAGGAAAGCTGGAGCAGAACGTTTCTGACCTGGAGAGCGAGGTGGAGAACCTGGAGCAGGAGAACTCCGAGCTCAGGGAATCCTACGAGGTGCTGGAAGGAGAGGTAGAGGAGACTATAGGCAAGATAGAACAGTACGAGAGCGACCTAGAGGACTCGATGGAATGGTTCAGCCAGAACTCCGTCCTGGGCGAGGAGCACTCCAGAATAAAAAGAAGGCTGGAGAACGAGTGCGTGGAGTCCTGCGTTATAAAAACAGGGTGCTTCTACCTGGTAAACTCCGAATACCTGGGTTATGAGTACAAGCAGGACACGGAAACCAGCGGCCAAACGGACAAGCTGCAGAGCCTGGAGGACTTCATAGAAAACAAAGGGGGCGACTGCGAGGACTACTCGCTTTTCTACAAGGCCGAGTTCAACTCCGTGCTTGAGGAGTGCGGGGATTCGGCGGTTTTGGAGGGATGGGTGGAAACGGATAACCCGTTGGATGGGTACTGGCTGAACTACGGGAAAAGCTGGTACTTTGAGGGGGCCGAGGCGGTTGAGCTGAAGCCGGGTTGCATTTATCCCAGCGTGGTTTGCGGCAGGGTTTACGACCCGAACCAGGGCAGGGTAGCGGGCCACTGCGTTATAGCGTTTACAAAAGAAAAGATTGTGGAAAAGGAGGAGATAGAGGAGCTGGAGAAATCCCCGGTCATAGAGCCGCAGACAGGTGAGTACCTGGGGCTTCTTCACGGCTCGTCCGGAATATCCCTGGTCAACGGGAAGAATTACAAAAACTTGCCTTCCTCTTACATCTACGAGATAATAACGGACACGGATTTGTTCCTTTTCTCGTTTGACTCGGGGGAGTGGCTGGGCTACTCAATTTTCAGCGAGGAGCTTGCGCAAAAGAAGGCGGACCTGCTGGAGTTTCTCTAGGGGCCAGGAAAACTTTTTTAAGCAAGCGGCACAAAATAATGTCATGGATTACGGCAAGACCGTAGGCAGGGCGTTGAGATTTTCGGTGGACCCGAAGAGATGGGTTCCGCTGTTCGCACTGGATTCTGTTGTGCTCATATCAGTTCTGGCTTACCTGATGTCAAACGTGCTCGCCCTGAGCGCGGTTTCTTCCGCCTCGGGCTACGCCGCCCTGTCCCCCATAATTGGGATGGTTGCGGTGCTTTTCTGCACTTACATAGTGTGGATTCTCTTGAGGATTTACATAATGGGCGCGCTCATACACCAGTCCGTGAAGCCAAAGGACTTCGCAAAAAGCTGGGCGGTTTCAAGGAAAAGATACTTCTCCCTTCTGGGAGTGGGCGTGATTGCGGGCCTGGCATCCTTCTTCGTGGGAATCGTGCCCTACGTGGGCTGGGTTTTTTCCATAATTGTGGGTTTGGTGTTCTTCTTCGCCATGCCGGCGGTTGTTGCTGGCAAGATGGCGTTTGACAAGGCGCTATCCAAGTCCTACAAGATATTCAGGAAAGCCCCGGTGGATGTTTTCCTGGCGTGGTTAATAATATCCTTGCTCTCCTTGCTGATTGTTTTCATATTCGTCCTCCCCCTTCTGTTTGTCTTCTTCGTAAGCGTGGTGCCCGCGCTGGAAGGCATGTCCTCGGCCGCAGGGGGCTCGGAAATACTTGGGGTCCTGATTTCAAACGCCTGCTCGCTCGTCCCGGCGCTGATATTCATGGTCGCTGGAATGGGCATAGCCGTGGCGTTTTCAGTAAACGCCCAGACCCATTTCTACCTCCAGCTCAGGAAGAAGGGCAGATAAGCCCGGAGAACCTTTTTCTAAGCATGAGTTTAAATAAATTACTGTGCAATAGTAACAAAGGTGATTGCAACGACCGGCTATTATAAAACTCACATGCTTGTCCCGCCCTACTGCGAGGTGGATAATTTCGGGGAAAGGCTGGCAAGGTTTTCAAGGAAACCGTACAATTAATTCGGCTTCCTGTTGTTTTTTGTTTTTTTAAATGTGTTTCTCCATAATTTCTTGTGGTAAAATGACCAGGTTCAAGATTACCCTGATGGATTACGGCAAGGACCATTTTTCAGAGAAGGAAGTCAAGGACGTGAAAGAGTGCGCAACGTTCAGGAAAAAGTCCACGGTGACGTGGATAAAAGTGGACGGCGTGCACGACATGAAGGAGCTGGAGAAAATCGGCGAGTGCTTTGACCTGCACCCCCTTGTTCTTGAGGACATACTCACGGACCAGAGGCCCAAGATGGAGGATTTTGAGGACTATATTTTCACAGTCCTGAACATGCTTTACTACTGCGAGAAGGAGAGGGAGATAAAGTCCGAGCAGATAAACATAGTCCTGGGGAAGACCTTTGTCTTATCCTTCCAGAAAAAGGAGGGGGATGTTTTTGATTCCCTTAGGGAAAGGATAAGGAAAGACAAGGGCAGGGTAAGGAAAATGGGGTCCGACTACCTCGCATACTCTCTCATAGACTCCATAGTTGACAATTACTTCACTATACTGGAAAAAATAGGGGAAAAGATAGAGGACATAGAGGAGACGCTGATAGGCGAACCGACTCCGGAGAACCTGCAGCTTATCCACGACCTTAAGAGCGAGATGATAAACCTGAGGAAATCCGTGTGGCCCCTCAGGGAGATGATAAACGGCCTCCAGAGACTTGAGTCCTCCAGGATAAAGAAGTCAACCAAGGTATACCTCCGTGACCTCTACGACCACACCATACAGATAATAGACACCACCGAGACCTACAGGGACATGCTGTCCGGGATGCATGATACGTACTTGTCAAGCATAAGCAACAGGATGAACGAGGTGATGAAGGTTCTCACGATATTCGCAACAATATTCATACCCCTGACCTTCGTGGCGGGGGTGTACGGGATGAACTTCAGGTATATGCCCGAGCTTGAATGGAGGATGGGCTACCCGCTGGTCTGGGGCGTGATGATTTCCATAGCCGGAATGATGCTGTTTTATTTCAAAAGGAAAAAATGGTTCTGAACTCAGAAAACTATGTAGGTTCTTTTTCCGTGCTTCACGACGATTCCTTCAACCAGCCCCCGGCCCTCGTAACCGGGTTGGTCGCTTATCCCGTGAATTTCTCCGGTCTTGTCTTTAAGGGAATAAAGGAAGCTGTCCTTCATCTTCCTCACGTAGAAAACGTTCGCTTCCACAAGAACTTTCTTTCCCTCGTATTTTCCCGCCCCGGAAAGTACCTTCTTTATTGTAAGCGTGGGTTTAGGAGGCACTGGGATTTTTTTCTTTGTTTTCTTGAGAAAAATAAAGGAGCCGCCAATCAATGCCGCCAGGATAGGCACCAGAATCAGAATTGTTGAGTCGCTGCTTTCCTCCGTCTGCTCGTAGAGGGCGGTAGTGGTGGTCGTGTTTTCAATCACGGCTCCGGTGACAGGGGCCTCTCTCTTTGTGGTAGTCGTAGAGGAAGTGGTTGTGGTGCTAACGGTGGTAGTTGGCGGGGTGCCCCCGGAGCCCCCTCCGCTCGTGGTCGTCGTCGTTGTGGTTGTGCTGCTGGTGGATTCAAAAACTCCGTAAATGCTGAAATGGGACGTGTTGCCCCACACGTAATTCTCCGAGCCGTTTGCGCCCCCTTCCTTCCGGGTCCAGTTTCCGGAGCTCTCGTTGTAATAGTAAAGGCGCAGCGAGCTCTCGTTTGCCCCTGACTGGTTTACCTCGTTCTCTGCATAGTAAATTCTTATAACAGCCCAGTCCATGCCGGTTATACCCGCGCTTGCTATTTCCAGGTACCTGCCCAGGGCGGCCAGGTTGCTTTCCCCGGCAGGGTTTTGGGAGTAAAGGGCCATGCCCAGCGTGGCGTTGGTAATCTCCTCCAGGGTTTTTATCTGGAGCGTGGTGTTGAGTGTGGTGTTGAGGAAAGTCTGGTTGGATAAGGTGGATACGGAGGTGTTGGAGTAGGTCTGGTTTGAGCCCGTGCTGTTTATCGTCAGGTTGGCGGCCCACTCGGTAACGTTGTTCCCGTTGTCATCGAATGCTGTTATGTTGAAATAGTAAAGGCCCGCGGTCTTGTTGCTTGAGTTGAAGGTGAGGGACCAGATGTCTCCCGAGCGGGTCATGTTGGCGGGCCCGTAGGCCTGGCCCCATGTGGAGTTGTAGCCGGTCAGGAGGGCGTAATCCACATGGTTCTCGTCTGTTATTATGCCTGTCACCGTGACGTTGGAATTGTTCATGGCCTTGGTGGGAACCAGGGACATGCCGGACACGGAAGGCGGCGTGTCGTAAACGAACCAGATTGAGGAATTGGAGCCCGTGCTTCCGTTCGTGTCGTTGCAGTAAACGTATAATTGGTTGACTCCTTTCGTGGCATTGGTTATGGAGCCGTGCCATTCCGTGAGCGAGGAGTTGGTCATTGTTGTATTGGAGCCCGTGCCGTTAAGGTTCCAGCCGCACCAGCCGGCTTCCTGGTCTGTGGTCACGTTAAGGTCTATGGGAAAGCCAGTGTAATTGGCTACGGAGGGGCTTGCCACATTCACAGAAGGAGGAAGTGAAACGGAAAGGGTTCGGGAACCGGAAGTATTTGTTATGCCAATGCCGCTTTCCCAGCACATTATTTCCCAAGAATAGCTTCCCTCGTCCAGCGCATAGCTCATCACGGACGGAGTGCCGTTGCTAACGGAGGTGGTGTTGGTCCTGTTTCCCTCTATCACCAGGTCACAGGTTGCCGTGGAGGAATTCCGGCTGTGAACGGTGAAGTTGAACTGGGTTTTGAATGAATCAGTGGTATTGCCGTCTCCCGGGCTGTTCACCTGCACGAAGGGCTTGTATTCCGGCGGGTGAGTCTCGTTAATGTAGTGCACCTCGTCCCCCACGTGGCAGTTGTCGTCAAACCTTACCTTGAAGTACCCGTTCTGGGCCCACGAGCTTCCCCAGCTGTTCTTGAGGATCCAGTAGCTTGTGGTGTCGTTACCGGTGTCATTGTATCCGACCAGAACAACGCCGTGGTTCATGCTGCCTCCCGCACCGCAGTTTATGAAGCCCTGCCCGTCGGGGTTGTTCACCATGTACAATCCAACGGAGAGGGGTCCCCTGTCCAGAAGCCACTGCTTCAGCTCGTCGCTGGTGAAGTTTTCCCACCAGACTGAATAGTCGGCTCCCCCGAGCGTCCACAGCCTGTTAGAGTAATCGGAACACCTGTCCGAGCACGTGGCATCGCTGCACACGGTGGAGTTCCTGTATGTGCAGCTGGCGCTGCAGCTGTGGCCCGAACTGCAGCTGCATCCGCTGTCCACGTAGGGAAAGCAGCCCTCGTCGCTTATGCCCTCGTACTTGGTGAAGTTCAGGGCAACCTCCATGTACCCCCCGCAGCAGTCCTGGTACTGCCCCCAGTAGGGGTCAATGGGGTGGCAGTCCGAAACCAGATACTCCTCCGAAAGGTCTGGATTGAGGCGGGACTCGTTCTCGTTCAGTTCGTACCTGGCCTCCACGGCTCCCACGGAAGAGAAGGCCCAGCAGGAGCCGCAGCTCACCTGGTTTCTCACGGGAGTGGCCCATCCATGTGTCCAGTCAAAGTAGGTGTAGTTTCCGCTACCGTATACAGTGGAGTTGGGCGGGTCTCTCCAGTCCCAGCAATCAAAATCCGATGCGTTGTGCTCACCCAGACCGAGCGGAGGCCTTTCCCCGGGGCCGCCCGGCGCCCCCTGCCTTGTCTTGGAGTCACACTCTCCTTCAAGATTGACCAGCCTGCTCACCGGGACCTCCTCGGCCTGACCCTTGAGGGAGGATACCGGAAGGAGGCAAAAGGCCTCGTTGTCCCCGGACCTGGTTCCGTAGCCGTTCCTTGAGCAGTAGGAATACTCCCTGCCGCACTCCCCCCTGAGGAATTTCCACTCCTCGCACTCACCTGAAGGGAGCAGGCACAGCCCCCGCTCCCCGTTTTCCGTTCTTTCTATAACGTGCCCGTAACCCAGCTCCCTGCAGTAGACCGCGGCGGGATTGGGCAGGGCGTAGGCCGTGGCCGGGATAAGCAGTATAACCAGGAACAAGAGGAAAATACGGGGCATCATAAATATTATAACAGGCTATTAAATTAATTTTTTACCGGGATATATTTAAATCCGATGAAGAGAGTAAAATATTATGGCCTACTTTTTGTCCTACTCAAAGCTGAACCTCCTGAAGGAGTGCCCCAGATGCTTCTGGCTTCACTTCAGGAAGGGGATAAAAAGGCCCTGCGGGATATTTCCCTCCCTGCCTTCCGGGATGGACGGCATTCTTAAGAGGCACTTTGACTCCTACAGGGACAGGGGGGAGCTTCCCCCGGAGCTTGTTCAGGAGGGGATTGACGCAAGGCTTTTCCGGGACGCGGAGCTTCTGGACGTGTGGAGGAACAACAGGAAGGGAATAAGGTGGAGCGACTCCGGGGGCAACGTGCTCATGGGAGCCGTGGACAACCTGCTTGAGAAGGACGGGCGACTAATCGTGCTGGACTACAAGACAAGGGGTTACCCTCTAAAGGACAACACCGCAGACTACTACAGGGACCAGGTGGACATATACAGCTTTCTGCTGAGAAAGAACGGATACGAGACAGAGGACTACGCCTATCTGCTTTTCTACTACCCGAGAAGCGTGGACGGGAAAGGGGACGTGGTCTTTGACACGAGACTGGTGAAGCTTCCTGTTTCCGCGGAAAACGCGGAGAGAATTTTCAGGAAGGCCATAGAGGTACTGGAAGGCGAAATGCCCGGGCCCTCGGAAGAATGCGAGTACTGCCGCTGGATTTACCAGCTTTACTCACTGTAAGAATTGAGCTCTTTTTTCAGCTCTTCAAGCTCTTTCTCAAGGGTTTTGATTTTCTTTCCATTTTCCTCTATTTCATCCTTATTTTCTATAAGTTCTTGATGGAATTCAGTAATAATTTTATGAAAATCTTCACGGCGTTTCATGTAGTCCCTGACTATGTTATGGTAGCTCTCGGAAAGCTGTTCAAGCCCGTTCTCCTTGTCCTTATACTTTGCGTAAATTTCCCCGGCTGAAAGAACACCGTCGGGTTTTTTGCGCATAGCAAATGTTGGGAAAAAACAAATAAAAACGGAAAAATAGGCTAAATCCTTACCAGCTCGTAGCCGGTCTCCCCGATTCTCATTTTTTCCGCGTATTTTGTCTGCACGCCGGCGTCTATGCCGTGTTTTTCCATGAACACGTCCCTCCCGGCCTTCGCGTTTATCATGTCAATTGAGGCCTGGTCTATTGAGACCATGTCTCCGGATGACATGACTCCTATGTCCTCTACCATGGGCTTCCCGGAATCCGCCACGCAGTCGCACAGCGGGGTTATGTTCAGGAGGAAGTTGATGTTCAATATTTTAATTCTGCCCGATATCCCCGCGGCGTACTCAACCATCCTTTCCTGCAGTTCTTCCGCGGTGGTGCTGGCCCAGGGAATCCTCACGGCCTTGTAGGGGCAGACCGCTATGCACGTGGCGCATCCTATGCATTTTTCCTCATCCATTACCGCATGTTTTTTCAGGCCCCTTATTTCTATGGCATCCGCGGGGCAGCGCTCCACGCACAGGCCGCAGGCCCTGCATTTAAGGGGGTTAAAAACGGGCTTTACCTTGGCGTGCATCTCCAGCTTGCCCGCCCTGCTCCCGAGACCCATCCCGATGTTCTTCAGGGCCCCTCCGAACCCGGCGGCTATGTGGGCCTTGCAGTGGCTCAGGTTCACAATTATCCCATAATTTTTGAGAAGCTTCCCCGCCTTTATCTCCTTGAAATGAGTGCCGTTTACCGGGATAACCCAGTCCCCTGCAGAATCGCATATCACAACAGGGGCAAAATCAAATCCGTGCTCCCTTGCCAGCCTGAGGTGGTCCGCGGTGTTGGTTCTCTGTCCCCTATAAAGCGTGTTGCATTCCACAAGCTCCGGCTCGCCTCCCCTCTGACTGATTATGTCGCATACCTTTTTCACGAATTCCGGGTCAAGGCGGGTCTTGTTGCCCTTTTCCCCGAAGTGCGTCTTCACCGCGACTTTCCTGCCTTTCATATCAAAACCAGGCACGCTGTCGTAGAGATGCTTCAGGCTTCCAGCAATGTTTTTCTTTGAAATGGACGGGGAAAACCAGACCTTTGACATAAGAATAAAAAGATGGCACACATTTTTAAATATTGGCTTCAGTACACGGCGGGGTCCACGAATTTGTTTTTCAATTCGGCCTGTTTGTTTTCTCCACCTGTTTTTTCTTCTACCTTGTATACAACTGCCCTGACTCTGTGGTTGTTTGTCAGAGCCCCGAAGTCTATTATGTTCTGGCCGTCCCCTATTGGTATGTAATCGGACTCAACCCCGTCCCTGTTCGCGAGCTTTATGAAGCCCTCTCTCAGGTCATAAGGCATGGTCGCTTTTTTGGGGTCCTCCGTTACCAGGGCGCATTTGTAGCATATTTCCGATACTTCCAGCCCGTTGTCTTTCATTCTCTGGTAGCATAGGGACTCGTGGTTGTGCATTTTTTCTCCTATGTTGAATCCCTCCCCAGGTTCAAAAACGCTCTCGTCCTCAAGAGGAAAGAGTATCTCATTCTTTCCGTCCGACAATACCCTGTAGCTGCTCACGTAGAAAACAATCGTGCCGTCTTCAAGTATCTCGTTATTGTAAATGTTGCTGGACGACTTATACTGGAATTTTTTGTAATTCTTGCCTATTTTTACCCCGAGGGGCCTGTACTTGAAATCTTCAAACGGGTAAAATTTGATTTGGCTCATAACCATTTGAGCGTATTTCCTGTTTTCAGGGCTTATCTTCAGCAGGCTGTTTTTAAGGCCTCTGGTGTCCGTAAGAAAATCCCTGTTGGCCTCCAGCCCAAAGGCGCTTTCCGAGACCATTCCCTCGCTCACGCTCAGGTGTTCGGGCACGCCCTCGTAAGTCCTGTCCGATGTCTCCAGAACCGAGCTGTAAAACCTTGAGTCATCGTCTCTTACATGGTCTATCCTGTCTATGACAGCGTACTCCGGCCAATCCCCGCTCAGCTTCCCTATCTGCTGCGACAGCAGGAAGGTGTCCGGAATACCTCTTATAAGGTTTGAGAACTTGTCCTTGTAGAACGGGCTTACCCTGGAATAAAGGTATTTTTTCGGGGCGCAGTTTGCACCGCGAGACCTGGCTATGACAAAGGCCCCGCTGCAGGAATCCATAGGGTTCTCGTTTATTATGGCCACCTCATCAGCCCTTACATGGTCGCTCATTGAACCACTTTATTTTATTTGGGGGAAAAATGATAAATAGCTGCTCCGCAGTTAAGCTTTTTATTCTCCGGGGCTCAAATTAGAAGCATGGCTGATGAAAACGTGATAACTTATGAGACCTTCAGGAAGTTCCAGAGGCAGGAAAGGGACAACGAGAACCTGCAGAAGCTGCCCGATGACTTTTTTCAGTCCTGCTCCGAATGGATAAGAAGGAAGGACCAGGCCTACCAGGAGACCAAGGACTCCATGGTCATAAAGGAAATAGAGAACGTAATGTCCGTTATAAAGGACATACTTGACAGGAGGGAGAGAAAAATTCTTCTGATGACAATGCACGTGGTAAGGAGCAACGCGGTGCCTCAGAACCTTCACCCCGCGGAAGAGGAATATTTTGACAGAGTCGTGGAAAACCTCAAGGGGATGAGGGCGGGAATGCTTGATGTCATAAAGGGCGTCGGGGAAAAACCCGCTTCCGCGTCCAGGGAGGTCGCTAAGGAAGAAGAGCCGGAGCCTGTTAAAGAAAATCCGGCAGAGTCCGACCAGAAACCGGAGCCCGCGAGTGAAACAAGCGAGAAAAAAGAGCAGGCCGAAGAGGAGCCGGAACCCCAAAAAGAAGAAAAAACAGAACCGAAGGAAGAATCCAAACCGAAGCCCGAAACCGACCAGAAACCGGAGCCCGCGAGTGAAACAAGCGAGAAAAAAGAGCAGGCCGAAGAGGAGCCGGAAGAGAAAAGCCTGCCGAAGACAAGGCAGGAAATTTCTGTTCAGGACCCCCCTGAAGGAAAGTCCAAAATAGTTGAACCGGAAGGCCGGAGGCTTGTGAGAATCGTGGACGACATACCCAAGTTCATGGGCACGGACGGCAAATCGTACGGCCCCTTCAAGCCGGACGACATGGTGACTCTTGAAACCAAGATAACGGAGCTTCTGGTTGGCAAGGGCAAGGCGGAGTTTGCCAATATTTAAATATTTAAATACTTGCTTCTCATAACACTTTAAGTAAAATAAATTGGTGATTTATGTGCGCATGCCCCAGAAAGTGAAAAAATACTGCCCGTTCTGCAGGAAGCACACGGAGCACAAGGTCAGGCGCGAGAAGGTCGGGGCAAGAAGCAGAAGGACTCTGGCAATTGACCAGCGAAGATTTATGAGAAAGAAGGCTGGATACGGAGGATTTCCCAGGCCCAACCCCAAAGGAAGGGAAAAACCGACCCGGAAGCTGGACCTCAGGTACCAGTGCATGGAATGCAAGAAAGAGCACATAATAGGCCAGGGATTCAGGGTAAAGAAATTTGAAATAGAAAAGACGTAAGGTGTAAATATGGCAAGAAAACTGGAGCCGAGAAGCAAGTTTTTGACTGTGAAATGCAACAAATGCAAGAACGAGCAGATAATTTTCAACAAGCCTTCTTCTGAAATCAAGTGCCTTGTATGCGGCGAACCGCTCTGCGAGCCGACCGGGGGCCTTGGCGAACTGAAGTCAAAAGTGCTCAAAGAGGCGGAGTAACCCTTTTATAACTTAGGCAACCAAAGAATTAGTGATACTTATGGTAAGGAGAAAGTATGAATATCCCCAGGAAAGGGAAATTATAATAGGTACAGTCAAGAACATAAACCCCTACTCTGTTTTCGTGAGCCTGGACGAGTATCCCGGGAAGGTGGGGATGATTCATGTTTCGGAAATAGCAAGGAAGTGGATAAAGGACGTGAGGAACTGGGTGAAGATAGGAGAAAAGGTCGTGTGCCTGGTTCTGGGGGTTGACAGGGAAAAGGGCCACGTGTCCCTCAGCCTAAAGAGGGTTGACGACAACCAGAAGAACAGAAGGCTTCAGACCTGGAAAAGGGATGAGAAGGGGGAGAAGCTCCTCAGGGCGATTGCCAAGAAAAAAGGAATTGAGCTTGAAAAGGCATACGAGGAGATAGGATATGACATACAGGAAAATTTCAAGGACATGCTGGAGGTCTTTGAGCTTGCTCTCAGGAAGGGTGCGGACTACGTTGAGGAAAAGGGCGTGCCCCGTGAGTGGGCAGGGGAAATACTTGAAATTGCCAGGGAGAAAATAACCATCAAGGAAACCAAGATGGACGAGGACTTGGAAATAAGGTCTCTGGAGCCCGACGGGGTGGAAAAAATAAAAAACGTACTCCAAAAGGTAAGCAGGAAAAGCGGCATTTCCGTCAAGTACGTATCGGCCCCCAAGTACAGCATTTCCATAATTACCAAGGACCCCAAAGAAGGGGAAAAAGTCCTAAGGAAGTCAATAGAGGAAATAAGCCGGGAAATTGAGAAGGAAGGCGGCGAGATTCTTTCTAAAGGGTGATTCAAATCACCATTATAAGAAAATGCTTTGTCTGCGGAACCTACACCTTTGAGGAGACCTGCCCCAAGTGCGGTAGAAGAACGAGGGATCCACATCCCCCCAAATTTTCTCCCGAGGACAGGTATGGCCGTTACCGCAGAATGGCCAGAAAAAACTTTAATAACCAGGACCAAATATAATTAAGGAGGTTAAAAAGCATGAAGAAAATACTGGCCGTATTTCTTGCTTTGTCAGTGCTGGCGGTTCCCGTGCTGGCCGAAACCACGGAAGATGCCGCGCCCACGGTAACTAAATACACCGTGCTTGGAAAGGGAATATCATCCTCCCCGAGCGACCCCATGGACTTCATGATAGTCAAGGTGGGCCTGGGAAGGGTCATAACTTCCGCGCAGGACATAGCAGTCGGAGTCATGAAGCTGGACGAGGAAAAGTACAGGCTGAGGGACGTGGAAATAGAGACAGGCCACGCAACAGGTAACGTGTATGATGGAGAAACGGTTGTGGGCTCATTTGACGTGTCCTCCGTAATGAAAGGAGACACGGAAGTCTGGGCAGGCACCCTGGAGATAGACGGCAGCGAATACAACCTTTACGTCATAGAGGGCGTGAGGCCGATAAAAGCCGGAGAACTCAGGGCCGTTCTGGTGGACTACTGCAGGAACAACGAGGACGTGAACTGCGAGGAAAGGATACACGAGTTCTGCAGCAACAACCCGGGAAACGCAAAGTGCCAGGCGCTTTTCAGGGCCTACTGCCTGAAGGGAGACAACATGGACGACACCAGGTGCAGGAATGCCTTCAGGACATGGTGCCAGAAAAACCCCACGAACAAATACTGCGTGCCGTTTGAGCTCCAGAGAGCGAAGAGCTATTGCGAGGAAAACCCTGACGCAACGATATGCCAGAGAATCGCGACAGCTGCAGCGAACCGCTGCAAGGACAATCCGGACAACGAGGGCTGCGCGGTGGCAAAGCAGATTGTGACAGGCAGCTCCAACATGCTCAGGAACGCCCAGACGTTGAGGAACAGGTTCACCAACATGAAGGTCAACGCCGCGGCAGTGAACGCAAGCGTGCAGGCAGCCGTACAGAAAGGCAAGGCAATAACAAGCGCTGACGTGGCAGGAGGAGATTAGAAATGCTGGCAAAATTGCTGGTTTTATTTCTGTTAATCTCCGTGTTCGTCGCAAGCGGCTGCGTGGAGCAGGCGGCTGACACAGGCACTGAAGCCGGGGTTATGACGGAAGACCAGGCAGCTGGCCTCATAGAGCAGGAAATGGAAGCGGCCGTGGAAAACATGTCGGTGGAAGACATAGAGGACTCCCTAGGGGAGTAACCCCTTTCTTTTATTTTTTAGTATTTGGCTTAGAGCCGAACCAATAAAGTATATAAAAGAAAAACTTTAAAATAAAGTAATCGGTGCTGTTATGGAAACTACTATCAAGATTATAAAGGAAATCAAGCCTAGGAAACCCGTTTTTATAGAGGGCCTTCCGGGCATAGGGGGCGTGGGCAGGATAACGGCCCAGTACCTCATAGACGAGCTGAAGGCGGAGAAGTTCGCTGAGCTTATTTCTCCGTATTTCCTTCCTTTCTCAAGCATCCATGAAAGCAAGATAGAGATGCTGAAGAACGAGTTCTATTACTGGAAAAACCCCGATTCCAAAGGAGAAGACCTCATAATACTGGTGGGAGACTGCCAGTGCGGGGATTCAGGCACCCTGGGACACTATGAAATATCGGGAAAAATCCTGGATTTCTGTGAAAAAATGGGGGTAAAGAAGTTATTCACCCTCGGAGGCTTCGGAACCGGCGAGATAGAGGATACAAAGAACATAGAAATCCTGGGCGCGGCAAGCGACAAGAAGCTCATAAAGAAGTACGAGAAAGCCGGCGTGGACTTCAAGTCATCCACTTCCCGAATCCAGTACATAGTGGGGGCGAGCGGCCTGCTTATAGGAATGGGAAAGGAAAGGGATATGGAGGGAATCTGCCTGATGGGAGAAACCACCGGGTTCCCGATTCTGACCGATCCCAGGTCCGCAGAGAAGCTTCTGAGAGTAATAGTCAACATATTAGGCCTGGACATAGACCTGAGCAAGATGGATGAGAAGTCCAAGGAAATGGAGACCTTCCTCAAGAAGCTTGAGATAATACAGGAGAAGGCTATGAAGAAGCTCATGCCCAAGGAGGAGGGCAAGGACAAGCTCAGGTACATAGGATAAGGTGAAATTGATGGAAGAGGCAAACGGGTATTCAAGATTTGAGAAGACAAGGATTATTTCGGCGAGGGCCCTGCAGATAGCCATGGGGGCTCCTCTGCTGGTTCCTGCCAAGGCGAACGAGCTTGACCCCATATACCTTGCAAAGCAGGAATTTGAAAAGGATTTAATTCCGATAACAATAAAGAAAAAGCTTCCCGAAAAGCTGGAATAAGCGATTTCTCCGCATTTCAGGCGCAACGATAGCTTTATATGGTAGTTATTACAATAGTTACTATAAAGTAGTTAAAATAAGAGGTGTGAGAAATGGGCGGATATGCTGTTTCAAAGGATTTGCTGAATCCCGTTATTTTTTACCGCAACACGGTTTTTGCGGACGAGGTGGAGGATTACCTTAGAGACGAGTGCGGGGTTAAGCTCTGTGTCCAGAGCAATGTTGACGGGTCTTATGACGAAAGGATAGGGGGCCACAAGGTCGCCCTTGAAGACCAGAACGGAAAGATATACAGAGGGAAGCTGGGTATAAAATTATACGCGCTGAAACAGAAAGTAAAAAGATAATCCAATTAACATTTTATATAATCCTGCCGAATATTAATCATGATTCGCGACATTAGGGGCTTCAGGATTTACAACAGCAGGGGGGAGCCCACGATTCTTGTCAAGGTTTTCACTGATTCTGGCGTTTTTGAAGGCTCGGCCCCTTCGGGCAAGAGCAGGAGCAACTACGAGGCCTTCACGCTAAACACCGGAAGATCCCTGAAGATTCTGGAAAAGCTGAAGCATAATCTCATAGGCCTTACCGAGGAGGATTACGACGTTATGGACGAGATGCTGACGGAGATGGCCGGAAAGAACTTCCAGAAAATCGGGGCCCATCTTGGAGTGGCCCTAACCTCCGCGCTTTTCAAGGCCTCCACTCTGGGAGACCCCTACAGGTATTTTGACGAGGCGAGGTTTCCCTATCCCATAGTCAACGTCGTAGGCGGAGGAAAGCACGGCGGGGGAACGGACATACAGGAGTTCCACCTGATACCTTTGAAGGCCGAGACCTTTCCCGAGGCAATAGAGCTGTGCGAGGAGGGAATGAAAAGAATAAAAACCATACTTATCTCAAAGAAGGAGCTGGCGGGAAAGAATGACGAGAACGCGCTAATATCGGGCCTGGGAGAGGAAAAAACCCTTGATATAATAACGGAGATAGCCAGGGACCTGGATGCAAGAATAGGGGTGGACATGGCCGCTTCCTCCCTTTACCACAAGGCAAAGAACAGGTACGTTTACGAAAAACTGGGGAAGGAGGTCATCCCGGAGCAGCAGATGGAGGCCGTCAAGGAGCTTGTTGACACATGGAACGTTTATTACGTGGAAGACCCGTTCCACGAGGATGATTTTCGGGGTTTTGCGGAACTTCTCAAGTGGAAAAGCGAAATACTGGTCTGCGGCGACGATTTGTTCTCCACCAACCTTGAAAGGCTGAAAAGAGGGCTGAGATACGACTCCTGCAACTCCATAATAATCAAGCCCAACCAGGCCGGAACCCTGGGCCTTGCGATGAAAGTGGCCCAGCATGCCGCACGCAGGGACTACAAGATTGTGGTGTCGCACAGGAGCGGGGAAACCAACGACCCGGTCATAGCCGACCTGGCCCTGGGAATAGGGCACTTCCTGAAGACGGGCGTGTGGGGAGGGGAGCGCCTGGCCAAGATGAACCGTCTCCTTGAACTGTGGGAAACCGTTGAGCATCCCAAAATGGTCAGGATTTAGTTTTTTTGCGGCTCTTTTTGGCTCTGTAGATTCCCATAAGGCCCCTTTTGTTTTTGTAGTTCCTTGCCATAATAATCCTTTCTTTCCAGGCTTTATATCAGGAAACCGGATAACCTATTTAAATATGTTTACCATAAAACAAAGAATAGTGATTAAAACACTGAAATCAAGGTTTTATATTCAATCATAAAGGTGATTAAATGACGGAACTGGCAGACAGGAACGACTACCTATCGGCGGGCGTGCATATAGGCATGAGAATGAAGACCAAGGGGATGGCCCCTTTCATATTCAAGACCAGGCCCGACGGCTTGTCAGTTTTGGACATAGAGAAAACGGACGAAAGAATAAAGGTGGCCGCAGGCTTCCTCAAGGACTACACGAACATAATGGTTGTCTGCAGGAAGACCAACGGCATGAAGTCCGTAAACAAGTTCGCGGACGTGCTGGTAGCGAAGGCCGTGACAGGCAGGTTCCTTCCCGGAACGCTAAGCAACCCGAATTTCAAGGACTATATGGAGCCGGACGTGCTTCTGGTCACGGACCCCATAGCTGACAAGCAGGCCATAAAGGAGGCCACTGAAAAAAGGATACCCATCGTGGCCGTGTGCGACACTTACAACGACCTTGAATACGTGGATTTGATAATACCGGCCAACAACAAGGGAAAGAAGTCTTTGGGACTTGTGTACTACCTTCTGGCAAGGGAAATCCTGAAGGCGAGGAAGGATATAAAAAAGAACGAGGATTTTAAGGCAAACCTAGAAGATTTCACCGAGCAGGACTGAAATTAGTATTTAGCTCCCTTCAGAAAATTGTAGCTCTTCACGCTCTCCTCTATAAGGATTTCCGTGTGCGGAGTAAATATACCGTGTTTCCTGAAATCTCCCCCCGGATTACAGACCATGTAGCTCACGTTTTCTCTCATTCCAACCCCCGTAAAAGCAGTTGTTTTCTCAATTATTTAAAGCCGGTTGGAGAAAAAGGTTTAAATTACTTTCCCATGGCCGCTACCTGGGCCAGGAACGACTCCAGCTGTATCATGGGGTTTCCCCCGGAATCCAGCCTGAACTCGTATTCCCCGAGGTTCTTTATTATATTGATTTTGCTTTCCTCCGTGGTGTCAAGGTCGTAGACCTGCCTGTGCATCTCCTTTATCACGTCCTCCCCGGAAATTCCCTGGTTTATGAGCACGTCGTAAAGCCTCTTTCTTGCATCCATGAACTTGCCCTTGAGGGACTCCTCAAGCATCTCCCTTATGTCCTTGGGCTTTGCCTGCGCGGCCACATCGTAGACCGTCTTTTCGGTTATCTTTTTTCCCAGCGCGGCGCAGGATTGAAGAAGGTTTATGGAGCGCCTCATGTCGCCCTCGGTTATATGCAATATGGCGTCAAAGGCCTTGTCATCCGAGTCAAGCTTTTCCTTCTTTGAAATTTCCTTCAGGTGCTTCATGCTCTTTTCCGTCTCTATACCGGAAAATCTGAACACAGCGCACCTTGACTGTATCGGGTCTATTATCCTGGAGCTGTAGTTGGCTATAAGGATGAAGCGGCACGTTTTCGTATAATTCTCCATGGTCCTTCTCAGGGCCTGCTGGGCCTCCGGGGTAAGGGCGTCCGCCTCGTCCAGGACAGCCATCTTAAAGGGAACGTTACCTATGGGCCTGGTCCTTGCGAAGTCCTTTATCTTGTGCCTTATCGTGTCTATGCCCCTTTCGTCCGAGGCGTTGGTTTCAAGGTAGTTCTGCTTCCAACCCTCGCCGTAAATTTCATGGGCTATGGCAAGGGCGCAGGTGGTCTTGCCCACTCCTGCAGGGCCTGCAAAGAGCATGTTGGGTATGTTTTTGTTCTTGACAAAGGCCTGAAGCCTTTCAATTATTTCCTCCTGGTTCACCACGTCCTTCAGTTTCCTGGGCCTGTATTTCTCTGTCCATACTTCCAAAGTCATTCTATCCCCACAAAAACAAGTTACAATATTTTAACACTCCGTAATATATAAACCTCTCCCGCCAATTTCTAATCATGATTATATCCGTGACAGGAACTCCCGGAACAGGCAAGACCGAAGTGGCCAGAGAGCTGGCTCCCCTGCTTTCCTACAATTACGTGGACCTGAACAGGGTGGCGGAAGAGCAGGGCCTTGTGATAGGCATGGACCCGGAAAGGCATTCCAAAATCCTGGATACGGACAGGTTCGGGGAGATATTCGTCCCGGACAATTCCGTGGTGGACGGGCACCTTTCCCACCTGATAACGGCCGACCTGATTCTGGTGCTGAGGACCAGGCCCGACGTGCTCAAGAAAAGGCTGGAGAAAAGGGGCTGGCCGGAGGAAAAAGTCATGGAGAACGTGGAGGCGGAAATCCTGGGTGTTTGTTCTTCCGAATCTTGCGAAAGCGGTGAAAAGGTTATGGAGCTGGACACCACGGGAAAGAAGCCGGAAGAGGTTGCAAAAAGTATAAAAGCCCTTATTGACAATAATAATAACACCGGGGAGATAGACTGGCTGGAAGAATATGAATACATGCTGGTAAGGTGATTATGTGGGCGTGCTAAATCTTTTCAAGACATTCGGCCTTCTTGCAGTTCTCACAGGTCTGTTCCTGGGAATAGGATACCTTCTGGGGGGCATGGGAGGCGCACTGATAGCCCTGATAATGGCCTTTTTCATTAACTTTCTTTCCTACTGGTTCTCAGACAAAATCGTCTTGAGAATGTACGGAGCAAAGGAGATAACCGCCGCTGACAACTCCATGCTCCATCAGGTTGTGAGCGAGCTTTCCGAGGAGGCCGGGATACCCAGGCCCAATATTTACATGGTAAGGACAAACGTTCCCAATGCTTTTGCAACGGGCAGGAACCCGGAGCACTCCGCGGTGGCCGTGACCTTCGGGCTGCTAAAAAACCTGGAGCAGAAAGAGATAAAGGGGGTTCTGGCTCACGAGATTTCTCATATAAAGAACAGGGACACGCTTATACAGACAATGGCCGCAACGATAGGAGGGGCCATAACCTGGCTTTCGTACGCATTTCTTTTTGACAGGGACAGGAACGCCCTGGGCCTGCTGATGGTAATTTTCGCTCCTCTTGCCGCGGGAATGGTAAGGATGGCGATAAGCAGAAACAGGGAATACCTGGCGGACGAATCCGGGGCACGCTTCGCTAAGGACCCGCTAGGCCTGGCCTCGGCTCTGGAAAAGATAAGCAATATTTCCAGAAAAAACCCGCTTAAAATAAATCCCTCCACCTCGCACCTGTTCATAGTGAATCCACTGAGCGCGAGGGGGGTGGCCCGCTTGTTCTCCACACACCCCTCCGTTGAGGAGAGGGTGAAAAGGCTGAGGAGCATGAAGCTTTAGGAGAGCAGCTCGTCAATGTGCCTGATAACGGCCAGCTTGAAGCCGCAGGAATCCTCTTCCATGACCTTCACAAGGGCCAGGAACACCTTTGCCCTGGTCTTGCTGTCACACTCTTTTTTAAGTATGCTGTCCAGCGCGGCAACCACGTTTTTTGTTGTCGGGGGAACGTATTTCATTATTCATGATTTGCAGAGGGAAAATAAATACTTTTCGGTACTCAAATACTTAAAAAGTACGAAATGCCTATAAACTCACTAAATTAACTTAAAATTATGGAGAGCAAATGGAAAAAACTTATTTTTGACCTGGACAAGAAATACAGCATACCGATTTTGTTTCTCCTTTATTCTGAAAAGGAGCTCTCCTTTGACCAAATCTATGAGTTTTGCAGCAGGTACAAGTCAGGCCCGAGAAGCCAGGGAGGCACGCTCAGGGATAGGGGAAAGCCCTACAAGGCCATTTCAAGGGAAAGCATAAGCAGGGCTACCGCCGAGCTTCAGGGAAAGAAATACGTGAAGAAAACGGCAAAACTCAACAAGAACGGCAGGCCTTACGCAGTCTACACGCTTACGGACGAAGCCAGGCAAATTATGGGCAAGCACCTGACAGACTAGAACAGGTTATTCTCTTTCATGCTAACAAGAGAATCCTTGCCCAAGACCACGTGGTCCAGAACCTCAATACCCATTATCCTGCCAGCCTTGGCCAGGTTTTTCGTCACCTTGACATCCTCCTCACTGGGTTCGGCGTCCCCGCTGGGGTGGTTGTGCGCCAGAATCACGGAAGCGGCCAGGTGCTCCAGGGCGGGAGAAAAAACCTCCCTCGGATGGACCTTGTTCGCGTTCAGGCTGCCCACGGATATGGTTTCCCTGTGCAAGAGCTGGTTCCTGGCGTTAAGGTAGAGCGCGACAAGGTGCTCTTTCCTGTTTTTACGTATATCGGAAACGATGGCCAGCACGTCTTCCGGAGCCTGGATTGCGGGCAGGGAGCCCGGCTTGACGGAAAAGGCCCGTCTGCTCAGCTCAAACGCGGCCATCAGCTTGCAGGCCTTTGCGTCCCCGATGCCCTTGAGCTTTTTCAGCTTTTCAAAGGGCATCTCCGCTACCTTTTCCAGGGAATGTCTTTTCAAGAGGTTCCCGGCAACCGAGATTGCGTTTTTCCCCTCGTAGCCGGAGCCGAGCATTATTGCAAGCAGGTCCCTGTTTTTCAGGGCTCCGGAGCCCATCTTCATCAGCCTTTCCCTGGGCCTGTCAGACTTGTGCAAATCCTTTATCTTGGTCATGAAATCAACTAAATTAGTGAAAAGCTCTTTATATAAATTACAAATAGGCTGACAGAAAATTATTTAAACTTGCCATGCGAAAGCTAACAATAATCGTGATAAAAATGATAAAAGAAGAAATGGGAACAAGTTCCCAAACTTCTTTTCGGTGATGTGTATGATAAAAGAAGAAGCCAGGAAGAGGCTGTTTGACCGCGTTTTCGTGTGCGGCAACTGCAAGGCCACCATGAGGGCCGACGGGTTCAAGGTCAGGGCCGGGAAAATAAAGTGCAGGAAATGCGGCTCGCACGCTCTCAGGCCCAAGAGCAAGGAAGCCAGAAGGTAATCATGCTTAAATCTTTTCTGCACGAACTATATTCATGGAAGATTTCAACGTAGGCCTGGACAGCAGGCTGGAGAAATTCAGGATTTACCTTGACGAAAACGAGGCCGACAGGAAGTTTTTCGTCTCGCAGGGCCTACCCTTTGATTTGGGAGAGAGAACAGACCCCACTCCTTTTTTCAGGTACATGGTGGACAGCAAGTTCCTGCCCTACTTTTTTGAAACACTGGACAGGTTCGGAGAGGAGAGGACAGGAGAATACATAGGCGCTCTGAACACCGCGGGGCCGGAAAGGGTGCTGGCAAGCATTCATGTTCCCAGCAGGATTGGCCTGGAGGGGATAGAAGAGCCTGTCCTTGTTCCCAACCCGAACTATGTTTTTGAGGACCTCCTGCCTTACGCCTACTGCCTATCAGGAAAAACCGTAAAGAAAGAGGAGTTTGGAAGGAGGGTGGACGAGATAGGGCTTGAAGGCAAGAAATACAGGAAAGAAATAAAATTGCTCAGGAAAATCGAAAACATAGTAACTTCCGAGTACATCAGGAATGGGACAGAAGAGATAATAAGAAAAAAATTTAACATGTGACCCTCGGAAAGCTTAAATATTAAAACCCCATAATCTTTAAGAATAGGGGTTGCTGATGGTAAAGTGTTTTTTTGAGCTTATAAGGCCTGTTAACAGCATAATGGCGGCAATAGCGGTCTTCGTGGGAGCTGTTATAGTGGCGGGAACGTTTGCGGCCTACATGACTCCCGTGCACCTGGCCATAATCGCCACTTTCATAATAACCGGAGCAGGCATGATCATAAACGACTACTGTGACAGGAACATTGACTTCCTCAACAAGAGGCACAGGCCGATTCCCTCCGGAAGGGTGACGCCCAAGGGGGCCTTCGTGCTTGCCCTGACGCTTTTTGCGGCAGGCATCTATATTTCGTATTTCATAAACTTCTACTGCTTCCTGATAGCTCTCGTGAACTCCGTTTTTCTCATAATCTATTCCTACAACCTGAAGAAGGTTATAGCATTGGGCCACGTCTTCGTGAGCTATCTAGTGGCATCGTCCTTCCTTTTCGGGGGCTTCGCCACGGGGCTTGATGGGCTTGTCCCGGTAACGATAGTCTCGCTCATAGCGTTCTTTTCAAATTTTTCCAGGGAGATAATAAAGACCATAGAGGACATGAAGGGGGACAGGCTGGGCAAGGTCAAGTCCCTGCCGATAGTCTTGGGAGAAAAGAGCGCAAGGAAAGTGGCCACCCTGCTCATGACCATATCCGTGATGCTGGCTCCCCTACCTTATCTGATGGGCTACATGACCGAGATTTACATTTACGTCGTTTCAATGGGGCTGGTTCTTTTTGTTTTCTCAATAATATGGAACATGAGGGAGACGCCCGCGGAAAACGTGCACAAGCTCATGAAACTGGCGATGTTCGTCTGCCTTCTTGCCTTCCTTGTGGGGGCTATATTCTAGCTTTCCCGGTAAGCACGGAAAATGTCTTCAGTTTGTCGTTGAGCCACGGGTAACCGCGCTCCCCGCCGAGCTTTATGTCGGCCAGTTCCCTTGTCTCTTTGTCCGCCAGCGGGCTGGATACGAACACGCTGGAGCAGTACTTTAGAAAAACATCCCTTCCGTCGTTGCCAAAGCAAACGGTGTCGGTTATGTTTTTGTTTTGTTTGTCTAGGTCCTTCCTCGCCTTCAGCATTTTTTCATAGGGGGAATTGAAAAGAAACTCAACATCCACGGGAATTTCATCCCTGTAAACCACCTTCTGGGCCGTGTAGGTGGCGCCAAGCCTTTTTGCCAGCGGCTCTATCACGATGTCCGGGGAGCCTGTCACGAGGTGTATGCTCATTTCGTAATCTTCTTTCAGGGTGTCAACCAAATCCGTGAAGCCAGGGAGCTTGTTTTTTTCAAAGTAATACCCCGCGGAATTCTGAACCCTTTCTTTTTCTATACCAGACTTTTCAAGAGTCCTGATGAACTTGCCCAGGCCCCAGTTGTCGGAGCTGACTGTGTCGCCCCTTATCTTCGTGCCCACCATTATCCTGCTTCCTGCGTAAAGGCCTCTGACGACATTGTCCAGGCGCCCGCTATTCTTCTCCTCATCCAGCAGGTAGCGGGCGCAGTTGGACATTCTTCCTTTCACTGCGGTATTGTCAACGTCAAAAATGGCGGTGTCAATTTTATCGCAACGGCTGAAAAAAGATTCCAGTTCCTCGTAACCTTCCTTTAAAGAATATGGCATGAAAATCAACATCTCTAAATAGGGATTGAAGTATTTAAATCTTGCCGGGGAAACAAAATTATTTAAGAGACAAAAGAGAAAAGATTGTTATGATTTTGAACAGGATATCGCAGTACATAAAGGACAACCACGTGACCTCGTACGTGTACCACACATGGAGGGACCTGGAGGACGGCGACGGAAACAAGAAGGGAGAGGTAAGGGTCCTTGTGCTTGACGACAACGTGGCCCGCGTGGAATACAAGTGCCCTGCGTGCGGCCGGGAGGCCTACGAGGAAAGGGAATGGAAAAGGCCTTTCAACGTGAAGTGCGAGAGCTGCAACCGGACCATAAGGGTCCCCAAACTAAAAGACCAGATAAAGAAAAAAAAATGATGCCTCAGTAGCTCAGTCGGTAAGCCTTTCTCTTTTGAAAAAGAGAAACCCTTAAGGGAAAGAGAAAACTCTTTGGCTCGGCGGAGAGCGTTACCTTGGTATGGCCCTTTACTCAGCGTAAAGCGCCAGCGGAAACTGGCTTGGCCATTAACAAAAAGGTAAAGGTCGAGGGTTCAAAAGAGGCCTTTCTTCAAAAGAAAGCACTCGTGGAAAGAATTTGGAAAACTCGGAGAGTTTTCCCATCTTGAATCCACTTGAGAATCCCCCCTGAGGCTCCATACTTTTTGTTCAGAGCCTCGGCTTTCATTCGTGGTTTGCCTGATTTCAGGTTTTTTAAAGCTTAATAAGCTTAAAACCCTAATAATTGCATAAAGAATGAAGAACCATTTTTTCTTGATTTTCAGGAATTGTGGAGAATATTTTTTGTTCTTTTAAAGATAATTTGAGGTTGGATATATGAATCATTGTCCGTTGTGTGGGGATGCCATTATAGTCAAAGACAGCCATTCTTTGGTAACAGGAAGAATAGGATACAGATGCATTTCTTGTGGCTGGAAAAAAATCAAACCGTAATTCCAGGCTTTTAAAGATTGTCAGCAATATACTCGGGAGAAACCGGATTTTTCATTGGCTTGAAAGTTTAGTCTTTGATTTGCTTGTCCTCAAAGCCGCTGATGGATATTTCCTTGTACATTTTCAGCTCGTTCTGGGCGTACCGGAGCGTCCTTATCACGGGTTACTTATCGTAACTCAGAAATTCGCACATTGACGACGAGCCTCCGTGAGATAGATTTAACACCCCGGTTATTATTTGCACCAAAAAGGATTTAAGCGGCACAAAAATCCAGAAAATTGGCGAACATAAGTATTTATATATGTTTTTATTTAGAGGTATTCAGGAGGATTAAAATGACAAAAGGAACAGTAAAGTTTTACAACACTATGAAAAGATTCGGATTCGTAACAGGCGAAGACGGAAAAGACTATTTTGTCCATGAAAGCGGGCTGAAGGAAGGAGCCTCAATACAGGAAGGCGACACGGTTTCCTTCAAGATAGTCGAAGGCGACAGGGGACCCAAGGCCGAAGAAGTTGAAAAAGTAGAAGAGTAAACAGCTTTTTTGAAAAATCAATTTCTTTTTTGTATAACCCGCATAGAAGTGTGAATAAGGATGAAATTCAGAGACCTGAAGATAAACGGAGAGCTTTTGGAAGAGCTGCACAGGCACGGAATAAAAGAGCTCACAAAGGTTCAGGAAAGGGCCATACCGCTGATTTTCAGCGGGAAAGACGTTATCGTGCAGTCCCAGACAGGGAGCGGCAAGACCATAGGCTTCGCGGTGCCGATGATAGAAAAGATAAACCACGGGAAAAACGTTCAGGCACTTGTAATCACTCCCACAAGGGAGCTGGCCAAGCAGGTTGCCGGGGAATATATAAAGTTCTCCAGAAACAACGACCTGAAAACAGCCACGGTTTACGGGGGAGTCTCCATAGAGAACCAGATAAGGGAAGTAAGAAGCGCCGACATAGTGGTCGGGACTCCGGGAAGGCTCCTGGATCTTATCAGGAGGAGAGCGCTGGACCTTTCCCAGGCCCGTTATTTAGTTATAGACGAGGCGGACAGGCTCCTGGACATGGGCTTCATCAGGGACATGAACGCCATAATCAGCCACCTGCCCGGGAAAAGGCAGAGCGTCATGCTCAGCGCCACGATAAACTCAAGGGTAATAGGCCTGGCCGAGAGATACCTGAGGAACCCGGCGAAAATAATGCTCAAGAACGTCCTGGAAGGCGGGGTGCTCAGACAGTACTATTACAACGTGAACGACAGGGAAAAGCTTGACCTTCTAATAAGGCTTTTGAAGAAGGAAGACAGGGGCCTCACGCTTGTTTTCTGCAACACCAAGAGAAGAACGAACACAGTGGCTCACGTCCTGAGGAAGAACGGCATAAAGGCCGAGTGCATGAACGGGGACATGACCCAGCACGCGAGGGAGCAGATTCTGGAAAAGTTCTCCAGGGGGAAAATTGACGTTCTGGTGGCCACGGATGTGGCTGCAAGGGGGCTGGACATTGAGGACATAACTCACGTGTTCAACTACGACCTGAACGACGACGTGGACTCCTACACCCACCGGGTGGGTAGGACCGCGCGCAAGGGCAAGAAAGGGACTGCAATAACCCTTTTGTCCGGAAGGGACCACGGAAAAATGAGCAAAATAATCGGCAAGTACGGGAGCATTGAAGTTCGCAGGAAGTAACTTATTTTTAAATTTCAGGTTCAAATATTAAACATGTCATGCATATTCTGCGATTTCGTGACCGGGAAAAGGAAAATCCAGATGAATGGCCTGCCTTTCATGCCCCTTAACGTGACAGAGAACACCGTGTCCTTCCTGTCAATGAGCTTTCCCGAGAAGGAGGACGGGCACATACTGGTCATACCAAAGAAGCACTACAGGTACGTGGAGGACATACCGAAGTACGTGCACCACGAGCTAACGGACCATGTTATACTGATAGCAAGGGTCCTGAGAAGAACCCACGAGGGATGCAACATTCTTCTGAATGACGGAAAGAGCGCGGGGCAGTGTATATTCCACGCCCACTACCACGTGATACCCAGGGACAGGGGGGACCAGATAAAGATAGAGGTTTGGAAAAACAAGAAAATAAGGGAAAATGACTTCAGGAAAATACACGGCATGCTTAAAGGGGAAATAAGGAAAGAAAAGCGCAGGAAAAAGTGAGTCCATGTTGGTAAGAAAAGAACTGGGAAAAATATTGCTGGTTCTGGGAACCGTGCTGCTGGCCGCGCTGGTAGCCCCGGATTTGGTCTATCTTGTGATACTTTTCTCTGTCATCGTATTTTTCTGGCTCGTTTACAGGGAATTCAAAGACTATCAGCACGACGTGATATTCCTTCTCATCATGGTTTTGTATTTCTCTGCAATAATTTTCGTGACAGTCGTTCTCAGTTTAATAGAGTCGCTTTCCGGGACTCTGAAAGGCGTGACGGGGGGGATTTTGATTTTGGCGGGGATTTACCTTTCAGGCATTCTGGAGTCCCTGAAAAAAAGCTTTTAAATTTCACGGCTAAAACAGACCTGCCAAAAGTTCTGCGAGTTTTTCCCATTCTATTATTCCCAGAATGAATATCAAAACAAGCAAAGAGAACCATATAACCGGCATGAACGGGTAGCGGTTGGCCTTGCCGAAAATCTTCAGGGGGTAGATGCTCACCCTGTTGACCAGTAACAGTATTATGTAGAAAAGTATTATGTACGGGATTTCAAGCACCGAGCACACCGCGGAGACCGCCACCACGTCCGCGCGGGCAAGGGAGAAAATCTTTCCCGTGCCCTTCCACGAAAGCAACCCCAGGCCTATTATGAAAAGCCATTTCCACCAGATGTACTCCAGCCCCGTTGTGTAGTCATGGAAGAGCATGATTGCGGAAAAACCCAGCCACATGGCCATGAACTCGGCCTTTATGGTCATCCTTTTCAGGTCGCTCACCGAGGCCACCAGGAGCGTGAAAAACATGAACCCCATGCCATAGACCAGCTTGGGGGAAACCCCGTAAGCAAGCACTCCTTCAAGCATATTAATATTAAATAATTCATACTTAAAGTATTCCTAACAGCAAGGCGAAGGGCCTGTAGTGTAGCTTGGTCTAGCATCGGGGCTTTGGGTGTCTAACGCCTGCCTAACGGGTGCGTGACAGAAACAGCCTCAGACGGGAGTTCAAAAAGCCTTTCTTCAAAAGAAAGCCTTTAGGGAAAGATTTTGCGATTGTATCGCAAAACTTGGAACACGTTATGTTCCAAGAACTTCGGAACGCCGAGCGTTCCGCAAAAGTTCCCTTGAGTTTCTCCCCGGGCCCACCATTTCCCTGAAAAAACTTTTAAATTCGCGCAGACAAGTATTTTCATGAGATATGCCGTTCTTCTTTTTCTCATGCTTGTTGTAGCGGGCTGCGTGAGCGGGGGAGAAAAAGCCACGGTTGCCGGCCAGTTCGTGAAGCTTGAGGACTGCACGGGAGTCGTGGACGGGACTCTTATAACGGATTACGGGAACACAACGCTTTCCGACTGCGAAAACGCGGAAATGTTTAACGGGAAAATACTTCAGGTAACCGGATATGTTTACGAGCAGGAATGCGAGGGTGAAGGGTGCTTCTACGGGCCTTACATGAAAGACGTTGAGTCAATAGAAACAGTCGGCTAAAACGCCCTGGCGCAGACGTAAAATCCTTTACCAGAGTCAAAAAAATTCAAGACCTCCAGATTCTGCCTTAGCAGCATTTCCTCGGCCATTTCCCTTGCGTTTTCCCTGCCTTTCTCGGGCAGGAAAACCAGCAGCCTGCCCCTTGAGCCCAGAAAACTCCTGAGCTTCTCCAGGAGCTGTATTGTCTTCATAACGTCAAAGCCCAGTTCCATGATTATGATATCAAACTTGCTGGACAGGACTTTTTCCGGGTTTTCTATTACCACGTTGTTCTTTTTTATTTCAACGTTCTCGCATTTAAGAAAATCCATGTCTTTTATGGTGACGAGAGTCACGTTGGCCCCGCTCCTCGCGGCAAAGAGGGGAAACCCTCCGTCAGGGCTTTCTACGTCCAGAACGAAATCCCCGCGCTGGATAAGGTTGATGCTTTCTTGAATTTCCTTGAGTTTCCAGAAGGAAGCCGGAGCGTCTTTATTTTTTTCGTTTATTTCCACACTGTCCCCATCTTCCAGAGGCAGGGCGCCGTAGGTGACGGCCCGCCCGTTTACGGTAACCAGCCTGTTTTTTATGAGGTAGTTTGCTGTCTCCCTGCATTTCACTCCGTGCTTCAGAAGATAATCGTCAAGCCTCATAAAATCACTTGTAAACTAATTTTAATAAAGCTTTACAAATATTATTCATGCCCCAGAAAGTAATTTTCGCGTTTCTGTTCCTGCTTCTTATATGGGTCATGATTGCGGGGTTTGAGAGGGAGGAAATCGTGCTTGGTGTAGTGGTATCCTCCATAATAGCCCTTGTATCAAGCAGGGAGTTTATAAAGGGGTCCGTGGCCGCCAAATTCCACCCGAGAAGGTGGGTGATGTTTTTCATTTACATGATAGTTTTTGTGGCGGCGGAGATTTACTCGCACCTGAGCCTGGCCTGGAGCATAATAACAGGAATAACCGGACCCAAAATTTTCAATATAAAATCCAAGTTCAGGGAGCCCGTGCCTCTGACAGTTCTGGGAAATTCAATAACACTCACTCCAGGTACCCTTACCCTGGACATAAAGGGGCGGAACGTCGTGGCCTGCTGCATTGACAGCAAATCCCGGAGCATAATAAAGGTTTTTGAAACCTTCCTGGAGGGAATTTTCAAATGATGGAGTATTTTATAATGGCGGCCGCGGTTTTGTGCCTTGCAAGGGCGGCCCTGGGTCCCAGTGTATATGACAGGATTGTGGCAATGGACTCGTTTCTGGTGCTGCTCATAGCCGTCATGGCTCTCTGGTCCCAGAGCGACCCGGTTTACGTGGACATAGCAATAGTTTTTGCGGGTCTGAGCTTCGGGGCTACCATAGTATTCTCCAAATATCTCAGGGGTGAAAAGATTTGGTCCTAGAAATCCTTCTATGGATTCCCGTGATTTCGGGGCTTGTAGGAGCTGTGGGGCTTTTGAGAATGAAAAGCGTTTACACCAGGATTTTTGCCTCCACCATGTGCGCGGTGGGCTGCACCTGCCTGCTGCTTTTCATGCTTTTCATCAAAAACTTCTACTCAGTGCTTTCCATGAAATACCTGCTCCTGATGCTTCTCCTGTCTCTCACGTCGCCCACGGCTTCCCATGCGATAGCAAACGCAGCTTACAGGAACGGGGTGAAACTTGAAAAGAAGGAGGCGAAAAAAAAATGATTGGCTTTGTCCTGCTCGTGCTCATGACCGCGCTTTTCCTGCTGGTCATAAGGGAGAAGGACCTGCTCAGGGCGGTTGTTTTCATGGCCGGGGCCGGCTTCTGCCTCACCTCAATATTCCTTCTTCTGAGAGCCCCGGACATAGCGATAGCCCAGGCGGCGGTGGGGGTTATAATGGTGACGGTTATCTTTGTCATAACAATAGAAAAAACAGGGAGGTTTGAGGAATGAACAGGCCCCTGTTTCTTATAGCGCTCACCCTCCTTGCCGTGCTAACGCTTTCCGTGCTTTTTGCCCCGGGTTTTGCGGACTTTGACAGGAAGATTTCAAACTACCATATAGAAAACGCGCTGACGGATGCGGAAGCTCCGAACGTGGTGTCAACCATAATGTGGGATTACAGGGCTTACGATACCCTGGGGGAGGAGATAATACTTTTCACGGCCACCATGGGCATATACGCGATTTTCAGGAAGTACAGAAAAATAATCAGGAGGAAAAAGATGCCGAAAATATTTCAGGTTTCAAAGTGATAATTATGACCGTAATAAAGGAGACAGTTTCAAGGGTGCTTCTCCCGTTTTTGCTGCTTTACAGCATGTATGTAATAACGCACGGTCACCTGACGCCGGGGGGAGGCTTCCAGGGAGGCGTTCTGCTTGCCTCCGCCGTGGTACTCGTTTGCGTTGTTTTCGGCCTCCAGAAAGCGGAGCACATAATAAAAAAGGAGACCTCCCACCGCCTGGAAGCCGCGGCCGGCATAATACTCGCTTTTCTGGTGGTTTTTGAACTGTTCCTGAGGGACTTGCTTTTCACAACCGAGTCACTTTTCAACCTGTGGAGCGGGGGAGAGATAATGCTGCTGAACATAACAGCCGGGACGATGGTGATGACATCCTTCCTTATAATATTCTACTCAATGGTGAAAGAGGAGTGAGAGAAAAATGATTGAATACGTGTTCGGAACGGTCTTCGTGCTCATAGGGATCTACTGCCTGGTTCTGAAAAGGAACCTGATAAAGAAGATAATGGGAATGGGTATAATCACAATGGGAGTGAATCTCGTGCTTATAACCAGCGGCTACAGGGAAGGAGGCATAAACCCCATAATAACACCGGAAAACCTGCTAACCTTTTCCCAATACTCCGTGGACCCCCTGCCCCAGGCCCTGGTCCTTACATCAATAGTCATAGACCTCTCGGTAACGGCACTTGCCCTCTCCATGGCAATCCTGCTTTACGAGAAGAAAAAAACGCTTGACACGAAAAAAATGAGGGAGCTGTTTGGATGACGCCGATATACATACCGGTTGCAGTGCTTCTTGTGGCAGGGTTCCTGACGCCCTTCATAGGGATAAAGCTAAAGCTGTTCAGGAGAGTCCTGGTCACGACCGCGCTTCTGTTCTCGTTTTTCTTCTGGATTTCCCTTATGCCCACGGTTCTTTCCGGGGAGACAATCACCTACAACATGAACGGGTGGCCCCCTCCCTTTGGGATAACACTTTCCGTGGATTCCCTTTCCATAGCGCTTCTGGTGATTGTTTCGGGCCTGAGCCTCATAATCAGCCTGCTGGTAGAGAAGTTTGTTACCGAAAGGAGGTCGGAGTTTTATTCACTGTTTCTTCTGTTCACGGTGGGCATGACAGGCATTCTCATTACAGGGGACCTTTTTAACCTTTTCGTGTTCACGGAGCTGATGATGATAGCATCCTACGCCCTGAGCGTTTTCCATAGGGACGGAAAGGGCGTGGAGGCGGGAATAAAGTACGTGCTTGTGGGAACCTTCGCCGGCTTAATTCTGCTCCTGGGGATAGCGCTTCTTTACGGTATGACAGGAACCCTTAACATGGCAGACCTTGTGATGAAAACGCCTTTCAGGGAATCCATGATACCCCTGGGCCTCATACTCACGAGCTACCTGGTAAAGGTAGGCTCCGTTCCTTTTCATTTCTGGAAACCAGACGTCACGGAAGGAGCCCCCCTGCCGGTTGCCGCCATGATTGTTTCCGTCTCCACGCTCACCGGAGTTTACGTCCTGGTAAGGATGCTTTTCCTTTTCGGTTTAATGGGAGTCAACCAGCTCCTCTTGGTTCTCGGCCTGCTCTCCATGGTAGTGGGGGCCTTCATGGCGCTGTCCCAGGAGGACCTGAGAAGAATGCTGGCCTACTCCTCGGTCTCGCAGATGGGATACGTACTTTTCGCTTTCGGCCTTGGCTTCCCGGGCTTCACCGGGGGGCTTTTCCATTTGATAAACAACGCCCTGCTCAAGATGGTTCTTTTCCTTATTTTGGGCTCGGTGATATCAAGGTGCGGTGGCATAAAGCCTGTCAACATGCCCGTGACAGGCGCCTGCTTTCTCACGGCTTCCCTGGGGATAGCCGGGATACCTCCCCTGAACGGCTTTGCAAGCAAGCTGCTTATATACGAGGCCGGCTTCCAGGCGGGTTTAGTTCTCCCCACACTTGTGGCGATACTCGTGTCAGTCGTGACGCTGGCCTACTACCTGAAGGCTTTCGGAAAGCTTTTTTCCGGGTCGGAGAAAAAAATAAAGGAGGACATGAACTTCCTGGTGCCGATTCTGGTGCTTACCGCCTTCTGCGTAATCATGGGCCTGCTCCCCTGGGTCGTAATCCGGACGCTCCAGCCCGTAGCGGAATCTCTCCTGGGAAGCGCGGGCTATTACTGTTCGGTTTTCGGGTGCTGAAATGAAAGGAATATCTGTGCTGGTGGCTGCAATAATAATGATAGCCTTCGTAATAATGGCCGCGGCCCTTACGAACATGTTTGCCGTGGAGCTTACCAAAAAAAGCAGGGCCGGAGTGGAGGAGAGCGGTGAGACCGCGGTGGAATGCGGGACCGGGGTGATACACATAGACGGCGTTGAAACGAACGGGAACCTCAAGGTGACCGTGGAAAACCTGGGTTATACCGACCTTTCAGGCCTGAAGATAGTCGTTTACAACGGGAGCGGCTCCTACTCCTACGATGCCACGCCGGGCTCGGTCGGGGTGGGCTCCAAGGTCACGTTGTCATCTGAAACACCGGAAGGGCTTATAACCAGGGTTAGGGTTGTCACAAGCTGTCCGCACGTTTACGACGAATATGAAACAGGCTACACCACGACCACTGCGTTTACGTTCTCCTGCGGTGACTATGTGAACGAGGACACGACCCTGACGGAAAACATAACCGGCTGCTCCGGCACAATACTCTACATAAACTCGTCCGACGTCACGCTGGACTGCCGGGGCCATTACTTGCAGAGCACAGGCTCCTACGGGATAAACAACACGGGTTTTGACAACGTCACCGTGAAGAACTGCGTGGTTGACATGAACGGGGGCGCGGGAAGCAATTACGGGATTTACTGCAGCGGCGCGGACAACGGAACCATAGAAAACAACACGGTGAGCGATTACAACTACGGCATCAGGCTCTCCTCAAGCTCTTACAACAACGTGAGCGGCAACACTTTGACCTCGGACTACGCCTACGGCATTGCCATATCTTCCTCCTTCAGGAACACCCTTTACAACAACAACATAAACATTCTGGGCAGCGTCACGGGCTATGCGATACATCTTGCCTCAAGCGATTACAACATCGTGGAGCAGAACAACGCCACTTCGGACATGTACACCGTGAATCTGAATCCATTATCGGACCACAACGTGTTTTCGGAAAACAATTTCAATGCGGACTCAAGCAGGGCGGTTTACATGGCGGCCAACACGGCCAACAACAGCTTTTACGACAACGTTATCACGGCCAACAACCGCGCGGTGTATTTTTACGGATCCAGCGGACCAATCACTGGCACAAAATTCATCGGGGGCTCCGTGGCAAGCAGTTCTTTGGAGTATTACACCAACGGGGATATAGGAGCCACGAACTCTTTCAGGAACACCAATTTCACCGAGCCCAGGGAGATATACCTTTCCGACACTTCCACTTGGTTCAACTACAACAATGAAACCAGCGGGGGAATATGGCTCAACACTTCGGTGAGCGACACGCTGACCCTGACCAGGGAGCTTACCTCATGGACTCAGGGCCTGGTGCAGTGGAACGATACAGCCTCCAGCACCACAGCGTACTACAACCTGTCCGGGCTTTACGAGTCCGATTATGACATATACTACAACGGAAACTACTTGAACACGATATACGCCTCCGGAGGAAAACTGGAATTTTCAATGGACCTGGACGGGGAGTTTGAACTGAGAGTTGAGGAGTTCGCCTGCTTCCCTGCCGGCACGAAGATAGCAATGGCCGATGGATTCAAAAATATAGAGGACGTGGAGCCAGGCGAGCTGGTTCTTTCTTACAACCCGGAAGAGGGAAGGTACGAGCCGGCCAGAGTGACCAGGACCTTCAGGCATTCGCGGGATAGCCCCTACTTTATTTTAATAAACAACGCCCTGCGCGTCACCCCGAGCCACCCCGTTTACTCGGGAGGGGAATGGAAGCGGGCTCGTTTCCTAAAGGAGGGTGACATGCTCTTCCCGGGTCATGTGGAGAGCGTAAGGAAAATATATGATAAAGCGGAAACATATAATTTAGAAGTGGATAAGAACCATAATTATTTTGCCGGGGGAATCCTGGTGCACAACAAGTGATTTTTTATGAAGAAAAAAAAGGACAGGGAAACGGAAATGTACCTCTGCGGGGAGGAATACGAGAAGGAATACGTTGCAAGCCCGGATTACTTTTTTGACACGGTCCTGAAATTCCTGGGAATCAGGAAGCTCAGAGAAGCCCACTCCGGGGACGTGAGCCAGTACCTTTACTGGCTGCTTCTTGGAACCGTATTCGTCATGGTAATGTTTGTGGTTTTATGGGCCTGAAAAACTATTCAAGGAAGAAAAGTCCCTGGATACTGCACTTTTCGTGTTCGGGGTGCAACGGCTGCACGATTGAGGAGTTGGCCTCTCTGACTCCCAGGTTTGACGTGGAGAGGTTCGGAGCCCAGTTCCGGGGCTCCCCGAGGCACGCTGACATTCTCTTGGTGGACGGCCTGGTAAACAGGAAAGTGGCCCCGCGGCTGAAGAGGATATACGACCAGATGCCAAACCCCAAGGTTGTGGTGGCAGTGGGCGCGTGCGCCACGGGCCTGGGCGTCTTCAGGGGGAACTACGGGCTGGATGGCCCCCTGGAAAAGGTAATTCCCGTGGACGTCTGGGTGGCGGGCTGCCCGCCGAGGCCTGAGTCAATAATAGACGGCCTGCTCAAGGCGGTGAAAATTCTGGGTGACAAAAAAGGGTGAAAAAACAATGAAAGACTTGAAGAAGCTGGGAAAGGTTTACAGAAAAGATAAGGAAAGGATTTGGATGAGCGTGCCCAGGAAGGATTTGCTCAAGGTGTGCGAGAGGCTGAGGCACGACTACGGTATAAAGAGGGTCATTTCCGTGACGGGCAACGACACCGGAAAGGTTATAGAGGTTATCTACCATCTGGAGCTGGGCCACGGTGTGCTTAGCGTTAAGACAGATGTCTCAAAGAAGTCAAACGCCGTGCCTTCAACAACCCCTGTCTTCAAATCGGCCAACCTGTTTGAAAGGGAACTGGCCGAAATGCTCGGGCTTCAAGTAAAAGGCCACCCAAACCTCAAGAAATTGTTCCTGCCGGAGGATATAGACCATCCGCTGAGGAAGAAGTGATAAAATGAAAGAAATGAAAATACCATTCGGCCCGCAGCACCCTGCATTGCCTGAGCCGGTGCACTTCACCATAAAGCTGGAGGGTGAAACGGTTAGGGGCGTGGACTTGTTCCTCGGCTACAACCACAGGGGCATTGAGAAGGGATTTGAGTCCCGCGACTTTCTGAAGGACATTTACCTCGCGGAGCGCGTGTGCGGCCTCTGCGGGCACTCGCACAGCTCGTGCTTCGTCAACGGGATGGAAAAAATAATGGGCACGGAGGTGCCGGAAAGGGCCCAGTATATAAGGACCATAGTCTTTGAGCTCTCGCGTATCCACTCCCATTACCTCTACGCCGCCATGTGCGCCTATGAGATGGGTTATGACACGCTTTTCCATCTGATGTTCAGGGAAAGGGAAAGATGTCTGGAGATGCTGGAGGATATAACAGGCAACCGTATTCACTACGTGATAAACAGCTTCGGCGGGGTAAGAAGAGATTTTAAGTTCGGAGGAGGCATGAGGGAGAAGCTGGACTTCCTGGGAAAAAAAACAAGGCAGAACCTGAAGTACTTCAACGGGGAGAAGTCCATAGTCAAGAGAACCAGAGGAAGGGGAAAGCTTTCCCACGGGGACGCGGTGGAGCTGGGAGTGGTCGGGCCCAACGCCAGGGCTTCGGGGATTCCCATGGACATAAGAAAGGACGACCCCTTTTTCGCCTACGGGGACGTTAAATTCAGAACCATTACGGGAAACTCCGGGGACATCCTCACTAGGATAAACATGAGGCTCCGCGAGATTGAGGAAAGCCTTAAAATTCTGGACCAGCTGATTGAAAAGATACCGAAGGGCAGGACAAAAATTCCGGTGAGCTTCGCCAAAATACCCAAAGCGGAGATTTTCAGCCGGGTTGAGGCGCCGAGGGGGGAGCTTGCTTACTACATAAGGACTTCCAGGGGAAGGCAGTCTCCGGACAGGGTCAAGATAAGAACCCCGACTTACGCCACCCTAAACGCCCTGCCTACCCTGCTTAAGGGGCTAAGGCTGGCTGACGTGCCCATAGCAATCATGTCAATAGACCCGTGTATGTCCTGCACCGACAGGATGACGCTTCTGGACTTGGACACCGGAAAAAGCAAAATCGTCACAGGGGAGGAGCTTAGAAATGCTGATTGAGATAACGCTTTTAGCGTCAAAAGTCTTGTTCGCGGGATTTTTCGGCCTGCTTTTCATGGGTTTCATGAGGAAAACCGCGGCAAGGTTTCAGCAAAGGATAGGCCCTCCGGTGTGGCAGCCCTTTCTTGACGTGGCAAAGCTTTTCTCAAAGGAGAGAATCAAGTCAAGAAGGGAGAGCCCCTACATCCTCTGGGGGCCCATAATCTCCCTGGCCGCATACATCTCAATAATTCTGATTGTCCCTGTCAGCGGTTTCTTCAGTTTCGGCTTTTCCGGCTCCATAATATACGTGATTTACCTTTTCCTGATGGGCGTGGCGGGCTATATCGTGGCAGGGTTCGCCTCGGGAAATCCCTACGGCGGTCTGGGGGGTGGCAGGGAGCTGGTCCAGGCTTTCGGTTTTGAGCTACCGTTCATAGTGGCCATACTCGTGCCGGCCTTGGGGAGCCTGGAGATAACACCGGGCCTTTTCGTTTACTACCCTCTCGCATTCCTCGCATTCCTGGTGGCGGTGCAGGGAGAGCTTGAGCTGCCGCCGTTTCACATACCCCACGCGGAACAGGAGCTGGTGGCGGGGGTTTTCACGGAGCTTTCCGGCTACAGGCTGGGAATGTTTGAGCTGGCCTACGCGTTCAAGCTTTTTGCGCTCTCCTCTCTGGTAACCGTTCTCTTCCTCGGGGCGGGGACTTTCTGGATTTTCCTTCTCAAGTGCTTCTCCGTGGTTTTCCTGCTAACCTTTGTGAGGGTTCTCTTTGCAAGGATGACAGTTGACCAGGGGCTCAAGTTTTTCTGGCTCGCCGCGACCCCCCTGGCCCTCATAGATTTGGTAAGGGTTTTGATGATAGCATGAAATCAGTGATTTTTCTTCTGGTTCTGGCCGTGGGGCTTGTTTTTTTCTCTGCCCTGTATTTCGCAAGCCTGGAAGAAAGGGAAATTGGCTTCGTGGAAAGGGTGATAGACGGGGACACACTGGAGCTGAACACCTCGGAAAAGGTAAGGCTCACGGGCATAAACGCTCCGGAGAAAGGGGAATCCTATTATGATGAAGCAAGGAAGAAAATGGAAAGGCTCGTACTAAACAAGGAAGTTTCAATGGAAAAGGATAAAGAGGGGACGGACAAGTACGGGCGCCTGCTTAGATATGTCTATATCGGTGACGAGATGGTGAACCTGCTTATGATAGAGGAAGGCTACGCCACCGTTTACGTGCTTCAGCCGAACAACAGGCACGAAAGGCTTTTCAGGGATGCGGAAAGCGCGGCAAGAAGCACCAGGAAAGGCGTGTGGTCCCTGGTCTCGGAGGACAGGTGTTCCGAGTGCATCCGTGTGGACCGGTTCAACTGGGACGCGGAGGGAAACGACTGCATCAACCCTAACGGGGAGTGGGTTGCTTTCAGCAACACCTGCCACTTTGACTGCGAGATTACGGGGTGGTCTGTCAAGGACGCGGGAACATCAGTTTACACATTCCATGATTTTGTGCTAAAGACGAAAAAATCCGTCACGCTTTTTTCTGGCTCCGGAAAAGATAATTCCTGCGAGATTTTCTGGGACAAGGGAGGCTCCTGCCCGGCAGTCTGGAACAACGACGGGGACACGCTTTACCTGAGGGACGGGGAGGGAAAGCTTGTGTTGAGGGAGGCTTACGGATGAGCATTTTTTCAGGCATAAGAGAAGAGTTAAAAAGGCACGCAAACCCCGAGCGTGCCGAGCAGGAGAAAAGGTACTTCAGGGAGTCCGTAAAGACCCGCGGGGTAAGACTTTACGATGCAAGGAAGGTGGCCCGCGACATATTCAAGAAGCACAATGAAGAGCTGGACATGAAGAAAACGCTCAACATGGCGGGGCGCCTGCTAAAAACCGGGTACTTTGAGGAGGGAGTGGTAGGCTTTGAGCTCCTGGGCAAATTCAAAGGCCAGTTCGGCAGGAAAACCTTTTTCGTTTTCAGGGAATGGCTTGAAAAATACATAGGAAACTGGGCTCACTGCGACGAGCTTTCAAGCCACCACATTTACGAGTGCGTGAAAAAGGATCCGAAACTGCTGGAGGAATTGTACGCAATGACTTACTCCCCGAACAGGTGGGTCAGGAGGAGCAGCGCAGTCTCCCTGGTGATAGCCGGAAGAAGGGGGGAGTTCAGGAAGGACATATTCAGGACAGCGGACAAGCTCATGGAGGACAGGGATGACATGGTTAGGAAGGGCGTGGGATGGCTCCTGAAGGAGGCGTCAAAGTCCTGGCCAAATGAAGTGACTGAGTTCCTTCTTAGGTGGAAGGGCAAAACTTCGCGCCTTGTTCTCAGGTACGCCTCGGAGAAGCTGGACAAAAAACAGAGAAATCTGGTTCTGGGATAGAAAACTTTATAAGCATTTCCCCATAAAAAAGAAAAATGGTTCCGAAAAAAATGTTTCTGACTAAGGGAGTCGGGGTGCACAAGGACTACCTTCAGTCCTTTGAGCTCGCCCTGAGGAACGCCGGAATAGAGAAGTGCAACATAGTTTGCGTGTCCAGCATATTCCCGCCGAAATGCAGCATTGTTCCCAGGGAAAGGGGGCTGCAGCTGCTCAAGCCGGGCCAGATAACCTTTTCTGTGATGGCCAGGAATTCCACCAACGAGCCGAACAGGCTCATAGCGGCCTCAATTGGCCTGGCAGTTCCCAAGGAAAACGATTCCTACGGCTACCTCTCGGAGCACCACAGCTTCGGGGAGACGGCCCAGAAGGCGGGTGATTACGCGGAGGACCTGGCTGCTACCATGCTTGCGACAACCCTGGGGCTGGAGTTTGACCCTGACATGGCGTGGAACGAGAGGAAGCAGGAGTACAAAATGAGCGGAAGGTTCGTCAGGGCCACGAACGTTACCCAGACCGCGCAGGGAAACAAGGACGGCCTGTGGACCACAGTGGTTGCGGCGGCCGTTTTCTGCGAATTCTGATTGATTTTATTTTTCTTTCAGAACAGCCTTTTCTATATTTAAAATTCCTGAATAATTTGAGAAGTGCAAAGAAGTCTCTTTTATTTCAACCTTTTTTTTAAAGAAAGGCGCGTCCAGCACCGTGGTTTCTATTTCCCCGCCCTCGCCGGAGGGGTTTATCCCGTGTTTCTCCCAAAGCTCCTCCAGTTCCCTGATGGTTTCCATGTCTATTATCCTTCCCAGCCACTCCCTTCCGAGGGGCTCGGCAAAAACACCGGTTATCATCACGTCAAAGCCGCTTTCAACAATCTCCCGGAGAACCTCTGTCTGGTTCACGCCCCAGAGAGGATTAATGCTTTCAATTCCGAGCTTGCTGCAGATGTTTTCTATCCTTTCTTTCTGGTAGCTTGAGGCTATCGCCCCGGTGACTGCCCCATCTATCCCGAAGAGTTCCTTGGCCTTTTTCAAAACCCTTTCCAGCTCCTCCAGCTCCCTTTCCTTCTCTCCCGGGGTTACTATGGACAAAAGGGGCAGCCCCGCCGCCTCGGCCTGAAGCGCGGTGAGCCCTATGTTCGGGGTATGGAACATGTAGCTCTCGGGATTCTCTGAGACTACCGTGATGAGGCACACAACCTCCTCCTTTTCCATGGCCTTCTGTATTGCAAGGCAGGAATCCTTGCCTCCCGAGAAAAGTACGCCTGTTTTCACTAAAGCACCAATTGATTTTTATTTTCACCGGCTAAATATTTATCATGAAAGTACTTAAGCGGGCGGTGGAATCTCTTGAAAATTCCGGCGCCCCGTTCCTCTATTCCGTGCTTGCTTTCTTCTTTGCGGTCACGCTGAGAAACTTCCTGGAGATGTTCTCAACCCGGGCCGAGTTTCTCGCTCCCAGGCTTGTCCACTATTATCTTTCATACGTGGCCCTGGCCCTGGGCCTGATTTTGCTTTTTCACCTGGTCACGAGAGAAAGCGTGAAAAAGACGGCCAGGGTGGTGCTTCCCGCGTTTTTCATAACAAGCCTTGCCCCGGTTCTTGACCTGCTGATAAGCAGGGGCTCGGGCTACCAGATTTCCTACCTTCTTCCGGGGGTACATGAAAACCTTCTTCTAAGGTTCTTCACGTTCTTCGGGGACTTCCAGGGCATGGGCGCCACGCCGGGAATGAGGATAGAGATTGCCCTGGTGCTGGTAATGAGTTTCTTTTATTTCTGGATTAAGATGTCCAGGCCCCTCAAGAGCCTTTTTTCCGCTGTGCTTGTTTACGCGGCTATATTCCTTTACGGAATTTCTCCCTTTTTCGTCAGGGGGCTTCTGGAGCTTTTAGGCCTGGCTTACGTGCCCTCAGACCTGCTAATGGCCGATTTTTTCCTGGTCACTTCATTTTTTTTGGTCACAATCCTTTTTTACCTTGCGAACAGGGAATACTTCAGGGAGCTACTCAGGGATTCAAGGCTGCTCAGGATAGCGCATTACGAGATTATGTTTTTCCTGGGCATCGCTCTCGGCCCTGGGCTCGCGGTCACGGCGGAAAACGTTTTCCATTTGTTTTTCATACCAGTCAGCATAGCCTTTGCCTTGCTTTTCTCTGTGGTCACGAACAATATCGCCGACCACGAGATAGACATGGTGTCCAACAGGGGGAGGCCTCACGTAAAAAAAACCATAAAAGACAGGCATTACTTAAGGTTAGGCTGGGCTTTCCTGGTGCTTGCTCTGGTATTTGCGGGTTTTTCCGGACCACAAACCCTGTTTTTCATAGTCCTTTTCACAGGCAACTATTTCCTTTACTCCATGCCGCCCCTGAGATTGAAAAGGGTGACTTTTTTTTCAAAAATTTTCATATCCCTTAACTCCCTTGTTCTGGTGATTCTGGGATTCGTTTTTGCGGGAGGCTCCCCGGGGAGTTTCCCCCCTGTCATAGCGCTGATAATCCTGACAGCTTTCACGGCCGCGACCAATTTCATAGACATAAAGGACTACAGGGGAGACAAAAGGGCAGGGATAAAAACCCTGCCCGTGGTCCTGGGGCTGGAAAAAGCCAAGCTGCTGACGGGATTTTTTTTCGTGGCGGCCTACCTTTCCGTGATTTTAATTACGGGAAACTTTTTCGTGGTTCTGCTTTTCCTGGGTCTGAGCCTGGCGCAGTTCTGGCTGGTGAACAGGAAGAATTATGACGAGAGGCCTGTTTTTCTGTTGTATCTCTTCACGCTTTTGCCGGTATTTTTGCTGCTGTCAGGTTTTTAAGTATTGAATTCTATCTGGTATTATGATTGAAGCGGTAACAGTGGGCCCGGAAATTCTGGTGCCGGCGCTTTTGTCGGCGTATGCAATAGGCCAGGGCTTGAACTACCTGGAAACAAAAAAAGAGCTTATAGAAAAATATAATTCGGGCCGGGAACTCCCGGAATACGAAATTTCCAACCTGGGCCGCTATCTTGCAAGGGAAAGAATAAACAAAGACCTGGGGGTTTGAATTTTCAGACTGCTTAACGGGGTGTGCCTAACGAATAAAATTTTGGGGAGAGAAGTCAAGGCCTTTCTGGCGGCCTTATTGTTCATTCTTGTAACCGTTCCCGTTGCCTGGTCTCTTACCCGGACCATATCGGACACGCAGGACACCGCCTCCACTTTCATAACCAACAGCAGGGGCAGGTACTGGGAAGCCTCGGGGGATAACATCCAGCTTGCTATAGACGACCTGAACGAAACCAACGGGGGGCACGTGTGGCTGCCTGCCGGTTCCTTTCTCATAAACGAGTCAATTGAAACAGGAAACCTTTCCGTGACCATAGAGGGCCAGGGCTGGGGCGTGACTGCAGTGCCCACGACAAACGAGGTCACGGAGATAAAGATAAACAAGTACGTGCCCGGCGGCTTCAACGATTATGCGGTAAAAATAGGAACGGACTCGGACGTTTCCATGGGCACCTCAATCAGGAACCTTGTGATAGACGGCGCGGACTCTGTAAACTCCTCCGGCGGCATTCTGATGGAGAACTGCCAGTACTGCAAGATAGAGGATGTCATGGTGGACGATTTTTTCGCGGAATCTCCCCCCTCGGTGGGAATAAACATAACCGCGAACGGAATCGGGTCCTACTACAACGTCTTGGACAACGTGATGGTAAGGAGATGCACAATCGGCGTGAACTTCGGGTACAATTCCAACGCCAATTCCTTTCTGAGCGGCATGGTGTCAAACGGCAGGAACCTTGCGGGCGACTATCCCATGGGAATAAGGTTTTACGACTCGGACACGAACTCCGTTTACGGCGTTGACGTGGAGGGGCACGACAACGGGACCGGAATAGTCATGGAAACCGATGACGGCAGAAGCTGCAGCCTGCACAAGTTTTTCGGCACAAGGTTTGAAGGCAACGACAGGGATGTCCTGATTAAAAGCGGAAATACAGGTTATCACCGGTTTTATGGCTGCTCGGCGTCAAACACGATTTCAGCCACGGTAACGGACAACAGCTCTCACCCGTCCTACTTCAGGGATTTTTACGGCTACGATGTTTTTTACCTTGACGACGTGCTTCATCTGAAGCCGGCCAGCTCCGCGCCCGCCAGTCCCGAGGAAGGCATGCTTTTTGCCAATTCAACCGACCACAGGCTTTACTACTACAACGGAACCGGGTGGGCTGCCCTGCACTGAATCCTTTGGGGAAAACCATGAAAAACAATGTATTTTTTCTTCCGTTCCTTTTGATAGCTCTTTCTACAGCCGCTCTGGGAGTGACCGTTTCCCCCGAAATAGAGTTTCATGTTGGGAACCAAATCTACATGGCAAACCATACCATGGATTTTGAAAACATAACCATAGACTCTTCTTACATAATTTTCAACAGCACGGGGTTTTGCGTCACCTCCGCAAATTCCGTGAACATAACCCTGATTTACATAAACGGGAACGCAACGGGCGCGGGGGACGGAGAAAAGGTGCTTGAGTTCAACGCAACCGCTGATTCGGGGAACGTGCGGTTTGACATATCTGGATTCCCCGGCGGCACAAATTACACGGTTAACAGAAGCGGCACTCATGTAGCGGACGGCACGGCCAACATTTCAGGATTCATATCATTCAACAACAGCGAATGGAGCGAGGAAAACTTTGAGGTATTCCAGTCGGGTGACGTGGCCACTACATCCACGACCACCACCACGGTTTCGGGCGGCGGAAGCTCCGGGGGCACCCCGCCAACTACCACCGTTAGCACCACAACAACGGAACAGGACAACAAAACAGGCAGTTCCTTCTCCACGGCAGAGAGCACCACGTCGGTCAGGGAAACGGAAGAAAAAAAGGAAGGTTTGGGGAAATTCCCCGAACCTGAAGAAATCACCGGAGAAACAGAAACCCATGTTCTTTTGAGCATGCTGGTTTTTGGGTTTTTTATATGCGCCGTGGCCGTGCTGAAAAGAAGGGAAATATTCGGTTAAGAAAAGAATTTGGGGTTTGCCGACTTTTCAGGGCGCAAATTACAGGTTTTTTTGCCTTTGTGTTCGCCCTTGTTCACCGCTGTTCAGTGCAGGTTTTATATGCCGTTCATGTGCTGGGATTAAACACAAAAAACATTTGGAGGTGTTGAAAAAATGAACAAGCATGTAATCCCGGCGGCACTGATGGCGGTGCTGATACTGGGAAGCGGAATAGCAACGGTCAGCGCATCAGCAGACCTTGCAGACTATAGCACGGAAAAGGAGGCGCTGGAAGAAAAAGCCATGGAAATGGTGCCTGCAACGTACCAGGAGGCGCTGAAGCTGGTGGAAGAATCCGGAGACGAAGGCGCGGCCGCCTCTGTCACGGGAAGAACGAGAAGGTTCCTTTTGTGGACCCATGAAGGGGAGCACGTGATGTGGGGCCGCCTGGGGAACGGGTACTTTGTCGGAGAGGACAACCAGGGCCGTGAGTCCTGGGGAATATACCAGGGAGGAACCTTTGCCGGTTTCTACGGGGACGAGTTCTTCGTGGGAAAGTACAGGAGAGGTTTCTGGAAAGCCGAGAACATGTTCGGCGAGGAAAGGGCTTTCGGAAGATACGTAGTCTTCCCCCAGCCGTACCCCGTGCACAGGCCGCTGGCCAGGGCAGTTGCTCCCGTTGCTGTGGAAGCAGTTTCCATAGACGCGGTTGCCTGAAATGAACTTATCCCTGCCCCGGCGGCGGGGATAACCATTTAAACCAGGAAGGGCATCTTTATTTTATGAAAATTCTGAAGATGCCCCTCCTTTTCATAATCATAATGCTCTTGGCGCCCGCGGTTAGGGCCGACATACAGAGCGTGGATTATATGGTGATAATAGAAGACAACGGCAACTCCCTTGTTGCAGTAAGCATTGAGGGAAGCGGCCTGATAGACATTCCCATTCAGGAAGATGTGGAAGAAATAAACGCGGACGGGGCGCTTTACCTGATGGAAAACGACAGCATTGAGGTTTCAATAGGCGAGACCGGGAGCGCCTACATACTCTACGCGACATCCGCCCTGACAGGCAAGGCGGGTGACACTTGGCATTTTGAAATGCCCCTTCCCGACTTCCAAGACCTTGACGTAACCGTTGCCATGCCCGAGGACACGAACCTTGTGCGCATGGAGCCCAACCCGGTTATAGAATCAGGGGAAATACTGCAGCTTCACTGGAAAGGTAGCCCGGGAAAAATAGGGGTCTGGTACTATTTTGACAAGGACACAGACACGCTGCCCGATACCTCCCGCGAGAAAAACAGCCCGGAAATATTCGTTTTCGCGGTTCCCGTGCTGGTTCTGGCGGCAGCAGGGTTTATGCTTTACAGGTCAAGGAAAAGGAAAACATTGAAGCTGGACAAGAGGCAGAGCATAGTAAGGACGCTTTCCCCGAACGAGGCGAAAATAGTGAAGACCCTGATGGAAAGCGGCGGGGAGATGAGAAGAAGCCTTATGGAAAGAAAGCTGGACATTGCAAAATCCAGCCTTGCGGTGTCCTTAAAAAACCTGGAAAGGAAGAACATAGTAGAGGTGGACAGGACCTCCGCCAGCCATTATGTAAGATTTACGGAGTGGTTCAATGAGCTTTGAAATCAAGAAAATCGGAATCATAGTGTTTTTGTTAGTCCTGACTACGATACCGCTGGCCCGGGCGGCCTGCCCCTGCTCCTTTTCCAAGGCCGCCGCGGAAGAGAACAAAACCATCGTATCCGTTTACACGGACAGGGGCCTGGAGAGCCTGTCCACCCCTGAAGAAAAGCAGGAATTCTACAGGAGCGCCCTCAACATATCCGGGAAAGTTTCCGTTGAAGCCTCAAGCGCGGAAAGCCTCGTAGAGAGGGGCATCAGGAATCCGGAAAATTTGCGGAACATAGTCAGCGTCGCGATGAAGCTTCCGGAGGAGGGGCAGAAGGAAAAGGCTGTAAACGTCCTTATAAGGATGAACGAGGCTTTTGTAAAAAGGTTTTCCGAGAAATTTCTTGAAAGGCCTGAGCTCAGGGGCAGGCTAAAGGAGCAGATAAAAAACTACATACGCTCTCTCTCCCGGAAGGAAAGAATAAAAAAGGAGATATCCCGGGAAAACATAAAGCTCCTTTTTGAAAAGAAAATCACCGCGGAGGAGCTGGTAAGGAGAGTGTGGGAAAACAATTTATAAAAAGAATAATATTAGGGAGGTGTTTTTTTTGGAATTAGCGGATTTCATGTCAAGGGACCACTGCAGGATTGAAAAGCTTCTTTCCCTGTTCAGGGAGAGCATAGGCACCGGGGAGGAAAGAAAAAATTTTGACATCCTGAGGTGGGAACTGGAGAAGCACATGTTCATAGAGGAGAGGGCAATCTTTACCTTTGCCAGGCCCGAAGACAGCAAGGACTACGAGGCCGTGCCGGAGCTGAAAAGGGAGCATGACAACATAGTGGAGCTGCTGAATGAGATGCAAAAGGATCTGGCCGGGGGAAAGGATGCGGACATTTCGGACAAGGCAGGGGAGCTTTGCTCCGTAATCATGAAGCACAAGGATTTTGAAGACAGGGAAGTCTACCCGAAGCTGGACGCGGAGCTTGACGATAAGCAGAAAAAGATAATCGTGGAAAGGATTACGGAATTTGCCCCCAAGTAGGATGGTAAAGGATGAACAGAAGCGCGATTAACTACGTTATTGACTCAGCCATGGTTTTGTCCTTTCTGGTAGTTTTCACAACAGGTCTTCTTAAATTCCCGAGATTGCTTCCTTCTCTCGGAATCAGTTATCTCGGCCTGCGTCCAGGCTTTTTGAGCCAGGTACACGACTGGGCAGGAATTTTTCTGGGATTACTCATACTTCTCCACCTGGTCCTGCACTGCAAATGGCTTTGCGCGATGACAAAAAGAATTTTCCGGTTCAGGAAATGAAACCGGGTATTGGGGCTGCATAATTATATAAGGGAGCTTTGCGAATAATTGGTTACAAAGGGGGTGTTGTTTTGCTGTCAAAAATTCCGATAGATATTGGGAAGGCGAATAAAGAGGACATAGACAAGGAAATTCTCAGGGCCGGTATAATAGCCGAGTACGATGCCATAAACCTTTACGAGCAGATGGCCGCCCTTGCCCAGGACGAGAAAATAAAAAAGGTTCTTCTGGACGTGGCCAAGGAAGAGAAAGAGCACGTGGGGGAGTTCCAGACGCTTCTTCTGGGAGCCGACAGGGAACAGGTAGAGGAGATGGAAGAAGGAAAGAAAGAAGTTGAGGAGCTGACGGGGTGATTGAATTTATGAAATTTAAGTTTCATATTTTTTCACAACAAAACCATGAGGTGAAAAAATGGAGACAATAAAAAACCTGGCAAAGGCCTTCATAGGCGAGAGCCAGGCCCGAAACCGCTACACTTTTTACGCGAAAGCGGCGCAGAAGGAGGGCTTTGAGCAGATTGCGGAGATTTTTCTTCTTACCGCAGATAACGAGAGGGAGCACGCAAAGTGGCTTTTCCGCCTGATAAACGAGCTCAAGAAAAAAAGCGGCGTGGAACAGGATCCTGTAAAGGTTGAGGCCGAGGCGCCCACTACGCTGGGTTCCACGGCAGACAACCTGAAGGCCGCCATAGCGGGGGAGCACTACGAGAACGCGGAAATGTACCCGGAATTCGCCGAAATCGCGGAGAAGGAGGGCTTTCCGGACATAGCAAAAAGGCTGAGGGCCATAGCCGCGGCCGAAAAACACCATGAAGAGCGTTACACAAAATTGCTCAAGGAAGTGCAGTCCGGTTTTTTCAAAAAAAGCGAAAAGAAATACTGGGTTTGCAGGAAGTGCGGCTACGTGCACGAGGGCGAGGAGCCTCCTGAGGCCTGCCCGTCATGCAGCCACCCGAAGAGCTATTTTGAGCTCCGGTGCGAGGATTACTGAGGTGTAAGTTTTGAAAATAAAGAGCCTGGAGGCCAGGGCGGCTGTGGCAGTTATAGCCGTTCTGGTGGTGGCCCTGGGAATGATTATCTGGGCAGGCTCTTACGCGGGTGATGACTTGAAGGGAATAGTTACCATGGAGACAACCATGGGGACCATGAAGTTCCAGCTTGAAATGGAAAAGGCTCCCCTGACCTCGCAGAACTTCATAAATCTTACCAAAAGCGGTTTTTACAACGGCCTGACTTTCCACAGGGTAATAGAGGGATTCATGATACAGGGAG
>CAZXFI010000005.1:752-14738 GCA_964640225.1 uncultured archaeon | reverse complement strand
ACAGGGAGGCGACCCGCTCGGGAACGGAAGGGGCGGGCCCGGCTACACCATAAAGGATGAGTTCAATTCGGACCTCAGGCACGACGGGATAGGCGTGCTTTCCATGGCAAACAAGGGCCTGCCAGACACGGGAGGGAGCCAGTTTTTCATAACACTGGCCGAGGCGCCGTGGCTTGACGGCAGGCACGCTGTGTTCGGGAGGCTGATAGGGGGGCAGGACGTACTTGAAAAAATAGGCTCCGTTGAGACGGATTCAAATGACATGCCCCTTGAAGACGTGGTTATTGAGCAGGTTAGATTGGAATAATTTTATATTGCGCGAAAAACAAGGATACTTATGAAAATGGCAATACCTGTGCTAATCTTGGTGGCGGTTTCATTTCTGGCAAGCGCCTACTTTTACCCCCTTATGCCGGAGCAGATGGCAAGCCACTGGAACGCAAGGGGGGAAGTGGACGGGTATATGCCGAGGTTCTGGGGGACTTTCCTGATGCCGCTGGTTGCCCTGGGGCTGGCGGGCCTGTTCGCGATACTTCCGAAAATAGACCCCCTTAAGAGGAACTACCCGGCTTTCAGGAAATATTACAACTGCGTGATTTTTTTCGTAATTGCCCTGCTTCTTTACGTGCACGGCATTTCCATGGCGGCAAACCTGGGTTTCAGCTTAAACATGTCCTACCTGGTCCTGGGACCGATAGCCCTTATGTTCATACTTCTGGGGTTCGTGATGCCCAAAATCAAGAGAAACTGGTTCATGGGAATACGCACTCCCTGGACCCTGAGTTCGGACAACGTGTGGAAGAAGACCCACCGGGTCGGGGGGAAGCTCTTCATGGCGTGCGGCTTTTTCTTTTTGGCGACTCTTCTTTTTCCAGGTCTCATTGTGGATTATTTTTTATGGGTAATTCTACTTCCGATAATGACTTTAGTAGGAATAACTCTGGTTTATTCCTATTATGAATACAGGAAAGAGGAAAAAAAGAGGTGATTTTTTGACGGAATTGGGACAGGTTTACAAGTGCGGCACGTGCGGAAACATAGTGGAAGTCCTTCATAACGGGGCAGGGGAGCTGGTGTGCTGCGAGCAGCCCATGGAGCTGCTGAAGGCAAAAAAAGAGGACCAGGGAAAGGAAAAACACGTCCCGGTCATAGAGAAGACCGAGGAGGCCGTGATGGTCAAGGTGGGCAGCGTTCCCCACCCGATGGAGGAGAAGCACTACATTGAATGGATAGAAATAAAGGCCGACGGAAAGGTTTACAGGGAATGCCTGAAGCCGGGAGAGTCTCCCGACGCTGTTTTCTACCTCAAGGCCGGCGAAGTCAAGGCCAGGATTTACTGCGATGTCCACGGCCTGTGGGAATCCAGGTAGAAATTTATATCAGTAATCAAATTAATAAACAGGTATCATGGTATTAGCAGAAGTTATGCTAAATTTCTTTAGGAAGCGTTTCACGCGCAAATACCCCAAGGTAGAGCCGCCCCTGCCGAAAGATTTCAGGGGGCCCGTGAAGTGGAACAGGGACACCTGCATATTCTGCGGCTTGTGTGCGAAGCACTGCCCTGCCTTTGCCATAAAAATTGATAAAAATAAGAAGGAGCTGACCGTGGACCCCTACAGGTGCATAACCTGCGGTGTTTGCCAGGAAGTCTGCCCCACGAAGCCCAAGTCTATATATCTTACCAAAAAGCTGCACGAAAGTAAGGTGAAAAAATGAAACACGAGAAATCGGCGGGGGCAGTAGTATTCAGGAAGGAGAACGGCACGATTCTTTATCTTTTCCTGGATTACAAGCACAAGTCCGAGTACCTGGGTTTCCCGCGGGGGAGCGTGGAGCAGGGGGAGACCGAGAAGCAGGCCGCCCGCAGGGAGATAAGGGAGGAGACAGGGCTGGGCGTGGAATTCATAGACGGCTTCAGGGAAAAGGTTCACTGGTTCTACAGGAGGGACGGGGAGACAGTCAGCAAGAACCTGGTTCTTTTTCTGGCCCTGGCCGGCTCTTCCAGCGTGAACATCTCCGAGGAGCATGTGGGCTACGAGTGGCTGACTTTTGAGCAGGCCATAGACAAGCTGAGCTTTGAGAATTCCCGCAACGTACTGAGAAAGGCGCAGGACTTCCTGTTCAACCTGGAAAGGAACAGCCTTAGGAGGTGGGCCAGGTGATTTTCGTGGTGCAAAAGCATTACTCAAAAAAACTGCACTATGACTTTCGCTTGGAGATGGACGGGGCGCTTAAAAGCTGGGCCGTGCCCAAGGGGGTGCCCGTGAAAGAGGGAGTCAGGCACCTTGCCGTGCAGGTGGAGGACCACAAACTCAGCTACGCGGGTTTTGAGGGCGAGATACCCGAGGGCCAATACGGGGCCGGCAAAGTAGAGATATGGGATTCCGGCTCCTATGAGCTGGAGAGCAAAAAGCCTGAAAAAATCGTGTTCGTATTGCACGGGAAAAAGCTCCGTGGCCGCTACACGATTCTGAAGTTCAAGAAGGCCGGGGACAGCGACTGGCTGATTTTCAAGGCGAGGGAGAAATAAATGAACCCTGAAACCTGGCTCAAGGAGCACGAGAAGTATTTTTCCAGAGAAATGAACGGATATTACAAACCTCCCCTGGAAAAATATCTGTCCATACTCTCCCTTATAGACAGAGACGGAAAAATAATAGACCTGGGATGCGGGAACGGAATGCTTCTTAAATTTCTCATGGATATTAGCGGGCACAAGCTTGCTCCATGGGGAGTTGATTTCAACGGGAAAGCCATAAAACAGGCCAGGGAAGAAATTCTTCCCGAATACGCGGGAAATTTTATCTTGTCAGATATTGAATTATACGATTTTTCCCACGGGCCTTTTGACATAATAGTAGCGGACCCGTTACTTGCGAGACATGACACCAAAAAATACGCAGGTTCTTGTATTAAAAATCTTACCCGGAACGGAAGGCTTATTTTCATGTCCTACAGCAGGATAAACCCTATTTTTGACGTTTTCAAGTCGGAACAGCTTCCCGACCTTGTTAAAATGGGAATGAGATTTTCAAGGGGTTATGAGCTGGTTTTCGGAGTCCTGGACAAATAATTTTTCAAACATTTCCACTGCCTTTTCCACGGCCTTCTTTATCTCCTGGGAGGGCCCGGCCCCGAATTCCACGGACTTGGGCTGGGCGGCTATGAAGTAAACTTTTTTCGGTTTCAGCTGTTTTATAATAAGGGAGAGGGGAATCTTGTGCGTGGAGCACGGCCCTTTTATTTTGTCCGCGTCCACAAGCTCCACCGTGCCAGGCTCCTTTCCAAGCCGGGCCGTGTCTATAATCACCAGGGTTTTACTCCTGCGGAACTTCCCAAGATAGCTTTCAGGGGACTCCCCGGACCAGAGAGTGATTTTTTTCTCCAAATTCCTTTTCCGGAGCCTTTCCACGACCAGGGGCCCGAAAGCGTCGTCTCCCATCATCCTGTTTCCCACTCCCAAGACAAGCATATATTTAAATTATACTGAGAAAATAAAAAGCATGAATGTCGAGGAAGGAGTCATTTGTGAAGTTCGCGGAGACAAGGGAAAGGTTAAGATAGGAAAGAAAAGGATAAAAGAGGTCAAGCTCAACCCACAGGAAGGATATGAAGAGGGGGACACCGTAAAAATAATTATGGGGCTTGTCGTTTGCAAGGCCTAGGGGATTTAATGATAAACAAAGTTCTTTTAAGTTATGCCGCTCCATGCGCCAGGGAGCGCCTGAGAAACAAACTAATGAAAAAGGACGAATACGAGCTTTACATGAATTCCATAAAAAGGAATGAGGAATTCCCGGCGGAGAAGTTCAAAAAATATTTCGGGATGGTCTGCGAAAAACTGGATCCCGAAAAGGCAACGGACCGGGAGGTCAGGGACTATTTCTTCGGCGAGCACAACGAAACCCACCCCAAGCCCTGCAGGGTTTTTGAGGCGGAAGTCGTGGAACACTCGGATAAGTTCAGTGTTAGGAACGATACAGCCGAGGAATTTCCCGCATACGTTTACACAAAAGAAAGACCGAAAAAAGGGCAGAGGGTGGTTTATCACATAGACGGGATAGTGGACCTGAAACCCCGAAAATCGACATAAAGCGATACAATCTTTAAATATAAGCGTTCACTTCTTTAAACAGGTGAAACAAGATGGCAGTTGAATTACACATTTTGGGAGCGATATGCCTCTTAGTGCCGGTATTTGCAGAATACGCAAAAATAAGGAAGACAGCAGAGAAAGCATTCAACTGGATAGCAGTAGCGGGAATATCATTCATTCTGGCAACTGCTTTCAGCATAACGCTGTGGGTAACTTACATACCGCAGCTGTCAATGTACGGCGCAATGCTCTTTGAATTCATAGGATGGGTATTCGTCCTGATAGGAGCACTGATGGCAATCGTAGCCTTCATAAAGAAATAAGCCATTTCTTTTCTTTATTTTTACTTTATAGTCATCTTTATGACTGTCCTGTTTATCTTGCCGCACTTCTTGCAGAAAATTTCCACCATCTGGTCCTTTTCCTTTCCCCTCAGATCATGGGGATTTAGTGTAGGTATAAGTATTTCAGTTCTGGTCTCGCTGGAGCCACATCTCTTGCAGCATCCCAAATCTTCAAAAACAAGTATCATCAGTACACCCCCTTTATCTCCTTTGAATTTTGGTTTCTCAGGTATATAAAGCTTAAAAGGCCTTTTAAGTCTTTAATTGCGTGTTTTAAGACTTTAAATGCCTTTTTTTTAAAGCCCCGAATAGTTAATTTTATATCCTAACTATACCATATATTATATATCACTATTTGGTAGTTAAGTGATAATAATGACTCTGACTTCGAGGAGCGAGCTGGATTACGGGAATATTTCTAGAGTGCCTTATACACCCGCCGGCCACGTGTCTTTGCCTGTGAAAATAGGCCACGATGTTTACAGGCAGGCAATGCTCCAGATGCACGATTCTTTTGACGGCATGGTGGAGAAGCTTCCCAAAGAATTGAGGAATGGAGTTAGGGAAGCCTACAACGAGCTTGACGAGCGCTCCAGGAAGAACAGGGTTTACGAAAAAGACTTGAAAACCCTGGAAAGGAACGTGGGATATTACCTGGAAGCAGAGGAATTGGAGAACAGGCTAATAGAAAAGGAAAAAAAATTGTGCGGGAATTTTACAAGAGGGATGCCCCTTGATTACGAAGCGGAAGCGGAAGCCCATGGAAACTACGCGGGAACCCAGGATTATAGGGAAAAGTTCAAAAAGGCGGTAGAGTCCGACTCCCTGCTTTACCAGAGGCTGGAAAAAATGAACAGGGAGCTGGGCTTTAACAGCAACGGCGTAGGGCTGGCCAAGGAGGTGCTTTACACGAATCTTTCCCTGTCTCCAAGCGCCCCTCTTGACAGGAAGAGCCTGGTCAGGGAAATTCTGGGAAAGGGAGCGATATTCCAGAGCGGAGAATTCCCGGTAAAGCACAAGAGGGGCACGGACATAGTTCCCGTGGAAGAGGAAAAGGAAGAGCATCCCAACCTGAAGAAATATTTTGCCATAGGCACTGCTGCTATAAGCATCGGCACGGTGGCAGGCGTGGCTATTCACGGCCAGGTGGTTCATAGAGACGCTGGTTATCATTTCAAACAGGCCTGGAATTCCGCTTTCGGGCCGAAAGACCCGGGCGGCGGGACCGACCCAGGGTCTTCCGAACCTTCGGAGCCGCCCCTTGACAACTACAGCAGATGGAAAATGGAGCATTTCGGGACGACTGACGTGCCGGATTCCGGGGACTACGACTCGGACGGGCTGGAAAACATGCAGGAATATGAGATAGGCACGAATCCCGCGGTAGCAGATACGGACGGGGACGGGATGACGGACGCCAGGGAAGTGAAAATTCCTTTCCTGAACCCCCTGGAGAAGGATTCCTACTTCAGCAAGGATTCCCAGGACCTTGTTTTCAAAGTCCACAAGTATGCGGACGGAGGAGTGGACGAGTTAGAACTGGTCTACCTTTCCCTGCTGAATAACATAAGCAGGAGGAACCCGGAGGCGGCGGCGGTCCTGCTGGCCACGGATTCCCTGTTTAACGACGGGAAAATAAGCCCGGAAGAGGCGAATCTCGTGGCAAAGGTTTCCAAGCTGGGGGAACTGGAGGACGATTTCTACAGGCTCCCGGAGTTTTACACCGGGGAGACGGGAAACCAGGAAGCTTTGAAGTACGCGGACCTTCTTTCAAAGGTTCAGGAAAAGAGCCCGGATGCGGCGAAGCTGATTGTCCAAAGCGGATTGCTGTTAAAGGACAAAAAAATTTCTGCCCTGGAGCAGAGGTTCGTGGAGAATTCCCTGGGCAAGGTGCCTGGCGAAGACCTGCTTCGCCTGTACGTTTCCAGGGAAATAGCAGAGGGAATAGACAGTTCGGAATACAGGGGCGTGGATATTTTCGGTTTCCTTAATTCTTTCAGTCCCAGGAAATCGGAAAAACTCTCCTACCTTTCCAACGATGTGGACAGCCTGCCTGAGATAAGAGACGGAGTGAGTCCTGAGGAACAGGCGGCCCTGCAGAAACTCGGGGGGCTCGTGAATGCCTCAATGAATGATTACGAGCTCAGGAAAGGCATCGCGCTGATTGACGAGTACGGAAAGCCGGACGGCAAGTGGTTTGATTTTCCGGTGCCTTCGCACAACACCCAGGCGCAGTCTCTTTTCTGGCTGCTGAAAGACAGGGACGTGCCCGAAAAATATTTCAGGACGGCCCTGGGCATAGCCTCGGATTACGGGTCCCTGGTAACGATAGGAAACGACGAGGTGGACAGGGAAGTCCGCGATTACCAGGCCAGGGTCCTGGACTTCGTCATCGAGACGGACGAAATCCTTAGGCAAAAAAACATAGAATGGAACGCCTCCGGGTACCCCCTGGAAGCGCAGATAGGGCTTGTCTGGCGGTCCAACGCCAACCTTTACCCGTGGGAAGTGGGAACGGACGAGAACCAGCCGAGCTGGTGGTACGCTTTCAACAAAATAAAGGGCTCCCCCATGGGCAAGGAAGATTTTGACTGGCTCATGGCCGACCACAAGACAATGGAAGAAATCAGGGACTGGATGCTTGACAAGGGTTTCGCGGACCTGACCGTAAGCGACGACGCAGTGTGTTTCGAGAGCGAGTTCAGGAGGATAATGATTGAAGACAAGGGCCTCGCGGAAAAGGATTTTGACATAAACTACCGGGACAATGTGGACAAGATAGCAATGAAGCTGAACGATTATTTCTTCTTTCCTCCCGGAGGGCCTTCCCGCGGAGGGCATTTCAGCGTTACCACGAGGGACGACAAGGAGACGATAGATGGAAAGGAAATATATCTTGAGGACATACCGAATCCCGACTGGCAGTGGAAGAACTTCAAGAAAAACGATGTCGTCAAGGGGTGCTGCGTGGACGACGCGCTCATAGAGAGCTTGGCATTCAGGAGCATAAACAGGCCATCCCTCATGGGAATAAGCCCCCACGCGTTCAACCTGTACTGGAACGCCCGGGATGGCGTGTGGAGAGGCCCGCCGGCCCAGGCAATGCCCCGCGGAAGCTTTCTTGGCTACGGCTACGGGGGCCTGCCCTTTGACAATTTCTTCAGGGACAGCAACAGCAGGCAGTTCGGAAATTTCTTTATGAAGACGGAAAGCGAGAAAGCTTTCCTGAAGGGAGTCCCTGTCGGTTACATTCTCAGGGGCAGGAACTAGCCTTTTACGGGTTTGAATTCTTCCTCTCCCATCAATTTCGCGTACATTGACCATATCCCCTCGCATTTTTCGAAATGCATGCAGCCTCTGCATTTTTCAAACTTTACCTTGCCTCCCCGTTTTTTTCTTTCCCTGAAATTTACCTTGAAGTCAGGGGCTACTATGTCAAAATCCAGAGGCATGTAGTCTTCAGCCACCTTCTTTTCATAGCCCTTCATGAAGCAGTACGGGACGGCTTCCGCGGTAACCGGCGTGGAGTTTTCATCGCAGATGTCAATAGACCTGTGAAGATATTTTTCAACATCGGAGATTCTGGGCACGATTTCATCTTTGTTATCCAGGGCGTTTCCCAGAGGATTAAGGAACGGAAAGTTCATGTGGTCAACCTCCAGACTGATAAGAAGACGGGTTATTCGGGGCAGGTACCTGTAATTGGGCTTAACAATTACGGTGTTCGTGTGCACGACTGCGCCCAGTTTTTTGAGGTTTTTGATGCCGGTTTTTGTCTGATTGAAAGAGCCTCTTGACTGCGAAAGGTAGTCGCCCAGTCTTTCGTTGTGGGCGTGAAAAGAAACGGAAAACATGTCCACGCCGCTTTCAATAAGATTTCTCGCGTAATCCTCGTATTTAAGCAGCCTGCCGTTGGTTTCCAGGCAAACGGTCCTGAAGCCCAGCTTTTTCGCGTAAGCCACTATGCCGACTATGTCCTTCCTTATCGTCGGTTCCCCTCCGGTAAAAAGAATTTTTTCAACGCCTTTCTCCCTGCATGAATTTAAAATACCGAGTATTTCATCCGTCGGGCTGTCCGAGGTTTTTGTCCTGCTGTCGGAAACCCTGCAGAACAGGCAGTTGTTGTTGCAGGAATATCCGAGCTTTATATCAGTCCTTTTCATCTCATACCCTCAATTTTTATGTTTTTGTTGGGGCACACGTTTCTGCACGAATAACAGAGTATGCATTTTTCCGGGTCTATTTTCCCTGTTTTGACGGAAACAGCGTTTGTAGGGCAGATTTCTTCGCACTTCAAGCACCCGGAGCAATTGTCCCCGATTTCAATTTTCATATTATGGTTTAAATTTATTTTATTGGGGAGTTTTGTCCTTCCAATCCTTCTGAATTCCTTTCCCCCGTTCATGAAAAAGTAAATCTTGTTCACGAGATTGCACTTTTCAAACGATTCGCAGTATTCGCATTCCTTTAAAAAACAAAGCCTTTTTTCCGGCGTCCTCCTGCCTTCCGCGTATTTTCTTATTTCCCTGTCCAGAACGCATAACGGAAAGTTGTAAAGCCTTACGTCCGAAATCCTTCCCTTTAAAAAATCCACGGCTTTTTTTACGCAAGGCCCGGCTTCCGTGTAAGTGACGCCGACTTCTTTTCTGTTTGCGTAAGCGTTTCCCATCAGCTCGGCAAAAACGAAAGTGATTTTGTCAAGTTTTTTGAATTTTTCAGCGAAGTGCATTGAAATTTTGTCTAGTTCCCTGAAATTGGATTTCTGGACGATTATCCTCAGGCCAGTTTCAATCCCGCTTTCCAGGGCGTTTTTTATGCCTTCATATGTTTCGCTGAAACTGCCCTCTGCCCTCGTTATTTTGTCATGAATCCCGCTTCTGTGTGAATAAACAGGTATTTCCGCCTTTATTTTGCCTATCTCCGATATTTTTTTGACGTATTGGGTATAGAAAAACATTCTCCCGTTTGTCATAATCCTTATGAAAGAATGAGGCCTTTTCTCCCTGATTTTTCTGAGAATATCCAAAAGGTCGCTGCGTAAAGTCGGCTCTCCCCCGGTCAGGCTTATCACGTCCTCCCTTTCCGGTATTTTTTTCACTTCCCTTATTATTTCCGATTTTGTCTTGCACATGGTTTTCCAGGGAGAAGGATAGTAATCCGGGCAGGATATGCACGCGTTGTTGCAATGGTCTAGAAGCTCTATTGTCTGGATTTAACTCACCAAAAATTTGCAGTTTTCCACGAACTCGTCTATGCTCTTTGAATAATTCTTTCTTTTCCTTATGAAAACGTTGCCTTTCCGGCCCATTTCCTCTCTTAGATTTTTGTCTCCCGACATTTTGTCAAGAATCCCGGAAAAGCTTTCTATGTCTTCCGGCGCAACCTTGACTATGTTTTCCCAGTTTTTGCATTCATTGAAAGGGCTTTTTTCACTGACCTTTTCGCCCAGGATGACGGGCTTTCCGCAGGCCATGGCCTCCAAAGGAATCGTGGAATTCTTTATCTCTAACTTATGCGAGAGAAACGGACAAACTACGGCATCGGAGGCCGTCATAATGCCCGGTATTTTCCAGGGAGGCAGGAACTGATTTACTACAACTTTATTCTCAATATTTAATTCCTCTGCCCTTTTCCTGATTGTTTCAACGGATTTCCTGCCGACCAGAAACAACGCCTTTAAGTTTTCTTTTGATGATTTAACCGCCTTTAAAAAATAACCGGTCCCCTTCCTGTCGTAGTTTTTGCCGAGGTAAGTGAACAAAACGGAATTCCCCTTTTCCAGGTCCTTGCAAGGCCCGCCCCCGGGGCTGAATTCTTCCGAGGGCACGTTGAAGTCTATGTACCTTAATTTTTCATGTTTTCGCAAGATTTTTTTTATTTTTTCGGACACCCTTGAATCCGACAGTATAATGTCTGCGGAATTTAGCACTTCAATGAAAGTGCTCTTCATGAATTTGTTTTCAAAAAGCCTTTCTATATCGCTTCCCGCGTGCATTACCATCAGCGGTTTTTTGGTTGCTTTTTTCGCTATGTAGCCGGCTACGCAGTAAGGTTCCAGGTAGAAGCTGTAGATTAAATCCACATTGTATTTTCTTATCACGCTTATCGCAAGGCCGGACAGCTTTGTTACGTAGGGGTTGGAGTATGGAACGAAATCGTATCCCTTCTCTTGCTTCGTGCTGAAAACCCTTACATTTTCCGGTTCCAGTTTATCCAAATCCTCTTTGGACACAACTTCCCTGTATTCGTCTTCAACCTCCCATGAATTCGTGACAACGTAAACCTCGTGCCCCCTTTCACCGAGAGACTTGGCAAGCCAGTAGCTTTTGGAGGAGACTCCTCCCTCTATCGGCGGATATTTTGTTATGAAGCATATTTTCATTTTTTAACCATCCCTGAAATTGATAAGCGCCAAATTATTTTTGGGGACTTTATATTCTTGTATTTTGGTTCCATCTCTGGATATAAGCAAATTTTTGCCGGATATTTCTATTTCATTGCCTTCTTTAAGATTGCCGATTAAACTTTCTTTGAAAGTATTTTTTTGGCTTGAGAACACAAAAAAATCGTTATATTTTATGACTTTTTCGTTGGCAGTACCTCTGAAAAGTATGAAATTCCTGTCCTTTGAGTACAAAACAGGCATCTTAAGATATTCCTCGGTCTCTCTGGACAGCAGAAAATTTTCTTTTTTCATTATTTCCAGCAGATTTCCAGCGATTTCCTTGCTTTTCTTGCAGTTGAAAGAGCAGGGGAAATGAGAAATCAGGTGAAAAGGCGAGAAATCCAGAACAAAGTTAAGCAGGTAGCTGGGATTCTCGCCCGATGATTTCCAGTTTTCCATGACAAAATCCCGCCTGCCTTCTGCCTCCTTTTCAATGAAATTGTTTATGCAGCATTCCGGATACCCAAGAAGTTCCCCGAGCTTTCTGTCATCTTTTTTGCCAAAGTCATTTCCCTCGTATTCCATCGCCTTTTTTAGGACGTCGTAATCCCTGGAAACGTAAACAAAAAAGTGGCCCGTTCCGTTGAAAGGAAGGGTTTTTTCGCAAAATATTCCGTTTTTGGTTTCCACCTTGTATTTGGAGCGGGCTATTTTCAGCTTGAATTCTTCCGCGAATTTTTTCAATTCTTTGTATTCTCTTTCGTCTTTTACCATCATCCTGATAAGTTTTTTAAGCCCGCTTTCCAGAGACAAGAAATCAACGTAATATCTGTCAGGCAGGTTTTTTATAAAGTTTCTTTCGGTCAAAAACGGGTCTCCCTCAACGGGCCTCGTTTTTCTCCCCGCTTTTCTGATTTCTTCCCAGCTCCCGGGGCAAATAAGCCTGTACATGCATTTTTTGCAGTCTTCCGTGAAAAACACCATCCTTTTTTTGAAAAAATCGGGTTTTTCCAGGTCCGGGCCGGAAGCCTCCATCTTGTCTCTCAAGAATTCTATCATGTTCCTCTCGTGCCCTTTCATGTAGCACAATGGAAAACCCTCAGTTGTAATTTTCATCCCCGCCTTTTCCCCGGTTTCCAGGGATTTTCTCAAAAATTTTTCAGTTTCTTCAAAATCAGGAACAATTCTTTCGTAATTTTTTCCTGCATTTCCCGTGGGCTGGACGAATATGAGCTGCAGATGGTCTGCTTTCTGATTGATGAAAAAATCAACCAAATCAGGAAGTTCTTTGTAGTTGAGCTTGGTTATGGTCACATTGTTCGTCTTCCCGATATTAAATTCTTTCAAATTTTCTATGCCCGCCATAACTTGCCCAAACGACTTCTGGCTGGTGAGTTCGTTGTGAACTCCTTCGTTAAGGGACTGGAGCGCCGTGGAAAATGAATTCGCCCCGTTTTCTATGAGCATTCTTATGAAATTTTTGTAATAAAACATCCTCCCGTTGGATTCTATGTGAATAATCCTGAAGCCCAGCTTTTTCGCGTAAGCCACTATGCCGACTATGTCCTTCCTTATCGTCGGTTCCCCGCCCGTTATAATCAGTGAATCGGACCCGTTCTCTCTTTTCTTCCTTATTTTTTCAAAAACCTGCTCGCGGGACAGGTTTTCCTTTTTTTTGTCGGAAACCCTGCAGAACAGGCAGTTGTTGTTGCAGGAATATCCGAGCTTTAGAATTGAAGTTTTATGCCGGGACATCATAGATATTAAAACAAAGTAATTATAAATAAATGAGAAATTATTCCCATTCAAGGCAGTAATTCCAAAAACCATCTTTTTCTATCGTGTTTATGTGATGGAGGCAGTGTTCTGATTCCTCGTTCCCGGCTTCCACGTTTTCCTTAAGTTCCGTTAACTCGTTATGCCGGATTTTTCCTTCGCAGAAACATTTAACCTTCACGTAGTTGAACAGCTGGCAGGCCTCGTTTTTGTCAAAAATATCCGGGCTCGTGGCGCAGACCCCCTTAACGTCCTTCATGTCTTCGCCAAGCTCTGTGAAGTTGTGGTATCCGAAAGACCTTAGTATGGTTATTTTTATGGGCGCGTAGTTTTTCTGTCCCAGTGCGGCTTCGATTATTTTGTTTTCTTTTTCCTCGTCAAGAACGTCAAGCATTATGTGAGAAACTTCCGTGAACATGAGGATTTCATCCATTTTTGCACCGCCCCCGGCTATCTTATTTTCGTAAAAATTTTCCAGAAAATCGTCAAGTCCGTAATCTTCCAGAATTTTTTCAGGGGCTTTTCCGGAATCAAACTCCGATTCAACCAGCACGTACACGAAATCCATCCCGCACTCTGAATAGGGAGGTTTGCAGTGCCTGGAATAGAAGGATTTCATCTCATTCAGTATCTTCCCTGCCTCCTCTTTGCCTGCCTCCCCGTGTATTATTCTGTATCCCATGGACTTTATGCGAGGCAGTTCTTTCTCATAACCTGAATCTGGAATTTCAATCAGCATAATCAAAATAGCCAGAAAACAAAAAATCGGCATTATATCCTTTTTCAATCAATCACCGGCTTAAACTCCCCTGAACCGAAGTTTTTCAGGTAGCTTTCCCATATTTTCGGACACTCTCCCTTCAGTTTGCATTTTCCGCACTTGTCCGGAAGAACAATATTACGGCATCTGGTTACCCCGAAATTATATTTTCTGTATTTTTTATCAAGTATGCACGGGGGATAGTGGTACAGTGAAATCTCTCCCCCGTATTTTTCCGCGAGGTTGTCAATAGCTTCCTGAATTTTGGGAACAGTTTTTTTCAATTTTACCGCAATTGAGTCCCTGTTTTCATAAGCGTTCCCGGTTATTCTCATGCCAATGAATACGACCCTGAACACCTTCGGAATTTCCCTTGATATAAAATCCGCTATTTCCGGCATTTCCCCGTAGTTCATCTTGTTAACTATAACCCTCAGCTCAACCCTTATTTTATTTTTTAAAAGGTTTTTTATCCCGCAAACCGTTTGGCTGAAAGAGCCTTCCGAGCCGGTTATTTCGTCATGACTCCGGTCATCGGGGCCGTATAACGCGCACCCTACCCTGAAGTTTTCCCTGTTCCTCACTGACGCGGAAATCCTTTCTGCATAATCCTCGTAATAAAACA
>CAZXFI010000005.1:0-742 GCA_964640225.1 uncultured archaeon | reverse complement strand
TAAAACATCCTCCCGTTTGATAGCAGCAATATGTTGGAGTCAGCGTGTTTTTCCGAGATGTATCCAATCAACTCAGGCAGCCTTTTCCACAAAGTCGGCTCGCCTCCGGAAATTTCTATGTGACTGCATTTTGAAAAACCGTCAACTTTTTTTAAAGCCTCCTCCCAGGAAAGGGTCTTGTTTTTAGGGAAAGGTCTCATATGTATGCAGCAAAGGCAGTTGTTGTTGCATAATGTCGTGGGGGTTATTACGCTCTCAATGGCAGTATTTCCCATTGCAATTACCTCTCAAAAAATGTATACATTCATAACATTGTTCGTTTTTTTCTTTTTTTAAGCTGGAAAACTCCCCGTATATCTCTTTTCTGTCCCTGTAGTTACCAATTTTCTTTTTCCCGATATCTCCTGTACAGAACTTTATTTTTTCGTTTCCAAGAACGCGGTACAGCTCCAGGCAGTCTTCGCAGCTTTTAGGAGCAACGTTATCATTTTTTCCAAACAAGCTTTTGCACGGAAAAACAGGTTTCAATACAAAAACAGGCACCCTGTTTTTTTTGAGATTTTCAACGAGTTCTGTGCATTCTTCGGGGGGTATTCCGGAAAAAGAAAGAAACACAAGATTCCCGGGATAATCCTCGCAGTATTTTTCAATTTTCTTTTCTATTCCTTTAAGATTGCCTTCCAGTCTCAGGTAAGGATTGTCCCTGAACTCGTTGTCCCCGAGCCGGAACCTGTTGAAGACC
>CAZXFI010000004.1:38018-69150 GCA_964640225.1 uncultured archaeon | reverse complement strand
GTATGTTTCATAGTCACAAGATTTCTCATAAAGAAATTCAAAAAGAAGGGTGCCAAGCCGTATATGGTACCGGATATGTACAAGAAAGGGAAGCCGAAAGTCCCTAATTTAGGCGGCCTGGGAATACTCTTTGGCATAATAGGCGGATTGATAGTTTCCCAGCTTTTATTGCCGGATGTAAAGAACCTGCTCGTTTTCTACTTCGTGGTTATAGTTTACGCCATTTTTACTCTGACGGACGACCTTATAAACGTGGGCAGGAAGCCGAAAATATTCATACCTTTCTTTTTGGCCCTGCCGATAGCGCTGCTTAACATAGACACTACCTTCTCTTTTTTCTTTTTTGAGATAAATATGGGTCTTTTTTTCAGTTACGTGATAGCCCCCGTCTACCTCATGGTTGTGGCCAACCTGATAAACATGCATTCCGGCTTCAATGGCCTCCAGACAGGTTTATCCGGCATTCTTCTGGTTACCATAGCTCTTAAAGTATTGATGAAATACGGCTGGTCAGTCGCGCATTTTGTGATGCCTGTCCTGGCCGCAGTCCTTGCTTTCTGGTATTTTGATAGATATCCTTCAAGGATTTTCCTCGGAAACGTGGGTTCCTACACGATAGGGCCTGCAATAGGGGGACTTCTGATACTAAACAACATGGAATTTTTCGGTATGGTTATACTTTTTCCACACATTATTAATTTCCTGATGAGCGTGTACGCCGAGCTTTTTAGGGGCTACAAGAAGGAAAGGAACATTTTTGGCAAGCTCAGAAAGGACGGCACGATAGAGCCGCCGGATTACCCGACGTTCAAATGGATGCCTGCTAGATATATAAAACTTAACGAGAGACAGCTTACTTACATAATGTATGCTATAACGGTAGTTTTTTGTTTAATTGGGCTAATATTCTTTTAGGGGGTTTAAATGAGAGTTCTGATAGACATAGGCCACCCGGCGCATGTTCATTTTTTCAAGAACTTCATAGAGGAAATGGAAAAAAGAGGCCATGAAACAAAAGTTACTGCAAGGGAAAAGGAAATAACGATTTATTTGCTGAAAAAAAACAAAATAGGCCATGAAAACATAGGCAAGCACAGAAAGGGAATTTTCAACAAACTGATTGGAATGCCTGTTTTTGATTTGAAACTAATAAAAATAGCAAAAAAATTCAACCCGGATTTGTTTTTGAGCATAGCTAGTCCTTATGCCTCTCAAGTGAGCAGACTTTTAGGCAAAAAAGCAGTGACTTTCACGGACACGGAGCACGCGAAAATAGCGAATTTTCTGACATTCCCCTTTTCTGACAAAATCTGCACGCCCTCTTCTTTTTTGGACGATTTGGGCCCCAAACAGGTCAGGTACGACGGCTGCCACGAACTGGCGTATCTGCATCCGAAAAGGTTCAGTCCGGATTCCGGGGTATTGAAGAGTCTGGGCCTGGCCGAGAAGGACAAGTTTTCTGTCGTGAGGCTCGTCTCTTGGGGTGCATCCCATGACATAGGCCAGTCCGGGTTCGGGAAAGATAGGATAAATGCAATAAAGGAACTGGAGAAACACGGAAGGGTTTTCGTAACCTCCGAAGGCCCCTGTCCTAAGGAACTGGAGAAATACAGGCTTAGAATAAAGCCGGAGAAAATGCACGATTTGTTGTACTACGCACAGCTGTACCTGGGCGAAGGGGGGACCATGGCCCTGGAATCTGCCGTCCTGGGCACCCCGGCCATACACGTTTCAACAACCGGAAAATACTGCGGGGTTTTCAGGGACTTGCAGGACAACTACGGCCTGCTTTACGTGTTTGACAAAGGCGAAGACGGCCTGAAAAAAGCCAAGAAACTTCTGGAAAGAAAAAACCTGAAAAAGGAGTGGCATAAGAGAAGAGAAAAGATGCTTAAAGACAAGATTGACGTCACGAAATGGATGGTTGATTTCGTGGAAAGCATTAACTCTAGTTAAAGTATCTTGTAAACAACCACGCAGTCGTTTCCCGCCTGCATCATGCAGTTTTCCGGGTACTCGTGGACTTTTTCAAAATTATCCGAGTTTTTCAGATAGCTCACGAATTCAACCGGATAAGCTTCCGCTGTCTTCTCAAACGATACGGAAAATTTCTGTATGTAAACGTAATCCATATCCGCCTCCTTTAGAAGCTCGTAAGACGTGTCGTTGGAAAACAGAACTATGGAGTCCTTGTTAGGCAGGTGCGCCCAGTACGTGTCCCTTTTGCAGTGGTACATGCCGTGATGCACCCATATGTTCACGATTTTTGAATCCTCGGGAGTGTTCCTCCTAATCCAGTCGCACCCGTTCACGAAGGCGGGAGACCATTCCTTTATTGATTCCAGGCTGGATGCCTTTGCGTTGGCTGAAAACAGCCCGAAAACAACCACTATGAACACGAACAGCAGAGCGAATACCTTTCCGCTGTTTTCCCCCAGTCCGCTCAAAAAATCATAAACCTTTTCCGTGGCCAGGCCCGCGGAAAGCGCAAAAAACGGCATAACAGGCAGCAACCATCTGGACAGCGATTCAACCTTGCCTTCCCCTCCTGTGTAGTACGATATGAGCGCAAACAGGAACGCGATCCACGCCAGAATCACCACATCGTCCCGGTTTTTCCTGTAGAGCATGTAGGACAGGCCAAGCATTATGAAAACAAACAATCCGAGACCGTAGGAAAACTCCACGTAGTTCAATACACCGTATTCAAATATGCCCGCATAGGTTCCCGTGCTGTGCAGCTCAAGCCTTTCCTGGTCTATCAGTTCCAGTTCCGGGGACTGCCAGTTCCTTGGGAAGTAATCACCTATAACGGGAAGTCCGGGGTTGCCCAGCAAGACAAAGTTGTGCACAAGGTGCAGCGGCACCGTAAAAACCAGCATTATAAGTAATAAAAAACCGAACTTTTTCAGCCAGTTTTTCCTGTAAAAAAGGAAAGAAAACAGGTAAACGAGAACCATTAGGAAGCCTGTTTCTTTAGTTAGAAGGGAAAACCCGGCAAGGATTCCTGACATGGCCAAGTATTTGTAGGAATCCTCCTTCAGGCCCCTCACAAGGAAATAAACTGAAGATATAAAAAACAGCGTCAGCAGCATGTCCGCGTAAAGAAAGACAGCGTACGTGATAACGGAAGGCAGGATAAGGAAGAACAGCACGCTCAGAACGCCTGTTTTTCTTGAGTAAAATCTTCTTCCGAAAAGAAAGAGAACTGATGCGGTCAAGACAGCCAGAAGAGGATTCAGAATTTTTACCATAAATTCCCCTCCCAGGGCAAAAAAGGACGAGACGGCAAATATCACAAAATGAAAGTCCAGGTCAAATGAATGGAACAGGGCGTTCTCCGTGTAGATGTTAAAGTATTTCGGTATCTCCAGATTCTGAAGGACAAATTCCCCCCTTGATGCAAAATACCCCTCGTCCCCGAAAATTATCGGGGCGGACGCGGCGGCTCCCGCGTTCATGAAAAAGGAAGCGGCCAGTATGAATACCAGCAAAATGTACCAGAAGTGTTTTTCCTTTATATCCATTTTATCCCTTACAATTTGAATCTTTTTTTCAACAAAAACTTGGCGTTGTTCAGGCCGTCCCTTATGGTTATTCCCTTGATTCTGGCTTTGGTGACTATAGGTATTTCTTTGACCTTTAAATTATTTATAGCAATCTCATAAGTCATTTCTCCTTCTATTTCGTATCTCCTGGCGCTCAGGCTCATCTTTTTCAGGGCCTCTGAACTGAAGGCCCTGTAGCCCGACTGGGTGTCTCCCAGCCACTCGTGCCTCAGAAGCCCCTGCGGCCCGTAGGAAAAGAAGTTTGTTATGAAGTTCAGCCCATAGTTTCCCAAAACGTTCCTGGGAAAGGTGTAGAACCTGCCCTCGTACCTGGAGCCTATAGCCACGTCAAGGCCTTCCTTTATTGTTTCTATAAAAACAGGCACGTACCTGGGGTAGTGCTGCCCGTCAGAGTCCAGTGTGACCACCACGTCAGCCTTGTTTTCCAGGGCAAGGTAAATCCCGGTGCGGAGGGCAAACCCCTTCCCGTGGTTGAAATACAGTTTTACGGTTTTGGCACCAGCCTTTCTGGCATTTTCCAGGCTCTTGTCCGAGGAGCCGTCATCCACGTAAAAAACCTCATCCACGTATTTTCTGGTCTCCATGACGACTTTCCCGACCGTTTCCTCCACATTATAGCCTGGTATTACGGCTGCTGTGCGCATAAATATAAAAGTCTTTTGCAATAAATAAATATGAATTCGTTGAGGGGTTTCTAATGACTGATGTTCTGTGCCTTAATTTGCCTTTTGAATACCCATGGAGGATAAGGGATTTTTCCAGGCCTTCCCGTTCCCCGTGCAGGACAAGGGGCGGTACCATCTACTACCCCGTCTCGCTGGCTTCCATGGTTAACTATGCCGAGAAACAGGGCTACAAAGCTAAGATAACAGACTGCGTGGCCAGGGGTTTGAGCGCGAAAGAGACCCTGCGCATCGTGGAAAAAACAAACCCGAAAGTCATAGTCATAGACACAAGCACACCTTCCATAGCAAACGACATAAAAATATCGGACGAGATACAAAAGGAAAATCCCCAAAGCACGGTGGTCCTGGTGGGGCGCCACGTTACCTACGCCCCAAGGGAGACGCTGGATTCATGCAGCCACGCAAAAATAGCGGCCCGCGGCGAGTTCTACAGGCAGATAGTAGATATTTTGGAAGGAAAGGAACCGGGGAAAATAGACGGAATAAGCTACAAAACCGAAGACGTAAAGCACAACAAAAATGCCAGGCCTATAGAAAACGTGGAGGATTTCGGATTTTTATCCAAAACTTACAAGGAGCAGCTTGACATAAAGTACTATTTTTACTCTTCAATAAGGAATCCCTACCTGATGCTTCAGGTTGGGTGGGGCTGCCCCTACAACTGCTCTTTCTGCAACGAGGTTGTGAAGAACAGGTACAGGCACAGGAGCGTCGGGCACGTGCTGGACGAGATAAGATACATAAGGAAGGAACTGCCGCAGGTAAAGGAGATTTTGTGGGACGACCCGACTTACGTGGTGGATGAAAACTTCATAACCGAGCTGTCCAACCAGATGGTTGAAAACAACCTAAAAATGAACCACAGCTGCATGACCAGGGCCAACGTTTCATGGGATACCCTGAAGGCGATGAAGAGAGCCGGCTTCAAGACAGCGCACATAGGCCTGGAATCGTCCGACCAGAAATCCCTGGAATTCGTGAACAAGAACGCCAAATTTGAGGAGGAAGTTGAATATCTGGAGAGGTGCAAAAAGCTGAAAATAAAAAACCATGCCTGCTGGATTCTGGGAATACCCGGCGACACGAAGGAGTCCATAAAGGCCACGATAGAAAGAGCGAAGACACTGCCTTCCCTGGATTCCGTGCAGTGCTTCCCCCTGATACCCACGCCCTTTGAGGACATACTCGGGAAAGAATCCGAGGGAACCGTGTGGAAGCACCTGACGGAGAACAATTACCTAGTTACAAGGGACTACTCCAGGTGGCTCAAGCCCAACGGACTCTACAACTGCGTTGTGAGCTACCCGAACCTCTCCAGCAGGGAGATAGAGGAGCTGGTGGAGATGTTCTACAGGAAGTTTTATTTCAGGCCCTCCTATATTTTACGTAAAGCCCTGCAGTCCCTCTCGTCCTATCAGGAGTTTAAAAGGAACATGAGAGGATTCAGGACCATGGTGGGAAAATGAAAAATCCGAAGGTTTCCGTTATATCAACCTGGTGGGACAGGCCCATAGACGGCTGGATGGATTCCATCAGGAACCAGAGTTACAAGAACATAGAGATAGTCTCCGGTACCGAGAAGGATTTCGGTATAAAAGAGAGAAAGGGTGCCGGGTTCATGAGGAACTTCCTGTCCAAAAAATCTACGGGGGACATACTTTTTTTCATAGACGCGGACGCCATAATGGAAAAGGACTGTATAGAGCAGATGATAAGGATTTTCAGCGAGAAAAACGCGGACGCAATTTCCGGACTGCCCGCGGTTCCGCCCAGGAATAAATCTTCTTTTCTAAATTACTTGCTGGGGGTGGAGTACGAGGAGAGAATCAGGGCCATGGGAGAAAGGGAGGTCAGCGTTGCGGCCTCAACCTGCTTCGCCGTGAAGAAAGATGTTTTTGAAAAAACAGGCGGCTTCACGGAGATGTTCAGGGGGGGAATAGGGGAGGACTGGCACTTTTCAACCGTATTGACCCAAAGGGGCTACAAGATTTGGCACACCAACAAGGCCCAGATATACCACTACACCGCGGAGACCTTTTTCAAGTATCTCAGAAAGCAGTTCTACCACGCATGGTACCGGGTTTACCACACCAAGAAGTTCGGAAAAGCCAGGGACGAGTACCCGCTGTTCGGGATTAACTACGGCAGGTACAACGCAAAGGAAAAGCTGGTTTTCCCGTTTTTCTATCTGTTGAGAGCAGGAGTATGGGTCCTTGGCGGCATTTGTGGTGTCTACAGCTTCTACATCAGGAGGAAATACGAATAAAGCCGTAAAGATTTTTAAATAAATAAAATAACAAGTGTAACAGGGGTGTATTAATTGAAAAACGTTTATGTCACGGGAGCAGGCGGATTCGTGGGCTCCTATCTCTGCAAATCTCTTCTGGACAAAGGCTGCAAGATTTTTGGCCTTTTCCATGACGAAAAGGAAGAATCAACCTTTAACGCACTGAAACTTGACGGAAAGGTAACCAAGATTTTCGGTGACGTCTGCGACAAGGAGGTCCACAGGAGGGTTTTTTCCGATTACAACATAGACACGGTCTTCCACCTTGCCGCGCAGGCCATAGTTTCAAACGCCTTCAAGAACCCCTACAACACTTTCAGCGTGAACTGCCTGGGAACGGCCGCCGTGCTGGACGCTTGCAAGGAATTCAGCATCAAGGCCATTCTCGTCTGCTCCACGGACAAGATATACGGCGAAGGCATGGGTAAGAAGGAGGAGGACAAGCTTGAGGCTTTCGGGGTCTACGACTGCTCCAAGGTCACGGAGGAATACGTTGCCCGCTCCTTTTATTACTCCTACGAGATGCCCATTGTCATAAGCAGGGCGTGCAACATATACGGCCCCAACGATTTCAACTCAAGGATAGTTCCCAACACGGTGAGGAAGCTGATAAAGGGTGAAAACCCCCTTATATTCCGGGGAATAGAGGGCATGCGAGAATACATATACGTGGAGGACGTTGTGGACGCCTACATAGAGCTGGTTGAGAACATAGAGAAGACCAAGGGGGACGTGTTCAACGTGGGAACCGGGGAGTGCATGAACCAGGAGGACATGACCAAGGCCATAATAAAGATATCGGGCAAGGACATAAAGCCTGTCTACAAGACAAAGGAATCCATCGGGGAAATAGACTCCCAGACGCTCAACACGGACAAAATAAAAAAGACCCTGAACTGGAAGCCGAAATGGAGTTTGGAAGAGGGCCTGAAAAAGACCTGGAACGAGTGGCTCACATAACAAGCCTGTAAATCTTGACCTGGTTGTTCTTGAACACCAGCTCAAAGTTCTCCAGAGTCTCGTTTTCCTCGTAGAAAAACATTCTTGTGAAAAGCGAATTTTCCAGCACGGGCGGTATGAAAACCAGGTAGCTCTTGTCGGGATGCAGCCAGATTGTTCCCGGCAGCGTGTTGTTCATTCCGGTGAAGTCCAGCACCTGTGGCGTGCCGCTTTCATAGACAATCTCTTTCTGGAAAAGGTAATTCTCTCCGTTGCTTTCCATTATGACAATCCACTGGCCGTTCTGCTCAAAAACTGACAGGCCGCCTCCGTAATGGTAGCTTTTTATGCTGTAGTTCTGGTCGTAACCGTAGCTTTGCATCGGAATTTGGGAGTAAAGCGGGCACTTCTGCTGGCCGTTCATCGTAAGTATCCCGGTTCCGTCGCAGCCGGTACCGAAATACTGCAGCCACCTGAATTTTCCTATAAGGTCGTCTGAGGCTATCCAGTACATTTCCGAGGCGTTGCCCCTGTACTTGAGAAGCAGATTCTTGGCCTCGGTCTCGTTGTCCGTGTAGAATATCTTGCCCAGGTGGTTTATTCTCGTGTTGAGCCCGGGGTCGCAGTCCTCGTCCGTGCAGTGCGCGCCGTCCGCCAGGTTCCTTCTCTCCGCTATGCCGGCGATTCTGTGCCCGGGGTCCCACCAGCTCCCGACCACCGCGTCTCCTGCCGTCTCATCCTTGAGCCACGCGTAGGCGTTCTCCCAGTTTGAATTTATGGGCTCGGACATGCCCCTCATAAGGGCGGCCTGGGAGCCTTGGGAAAGTGTTATAACAATGGCAATCAGCACCGCGGCCAAAAAAGTAGGCTTGGATATTTTGGGTATGGTTTCGTTTATTTTTTTCATGAACAGCATGAACAGAGTCAGTAATATTGCAAGGACAAAACCGGCCGTGGGGTTGGTTATTGACACCAGAATTGACCCCAGGAAGCCAAAGCTCATCAGGGGGGCGTACTGGCCCGTGTTTTTTAAGTAGACGTAAGATTCGGAAAAGGCAATCGCGGAAGCTATGCACGCCGCGGGAGCGAACACCAGCATGAAACGTATTCCGCGGGTTATCGCGTAAAAACTTATTCCGGCCCAAGTCAGCAATACAGCCCCGTTTCTCCTGTCCCTTCTCAAGAGCATCAGGGCGCCTGGTATGGTGAATATGAAAGGTATTCCTATCCTGGCAAAAAGCTCGTTCCAGGCGCCGCCAAAGACATCAAGATTCTGCAGTTCCGCCACCGATATGTTGACTATAAGCAGCTTTGACGGGTCCTGGGCAAAGACCAGAAGGTTTAGAACCCTTCCAAGGGCATTGAACCCTAAAAGCCATAATATCACGCTGGCCGCCAGGAAAATTATTACGAAAGGCAGGAACATTCCCTTGAAGTCTCCCAGTGATTTTTTTATCCTGTCAGAAGAGAAGGCCTTCTCTTTTCCCCAGTCCTTCTGGCCCAGTATTATAAGTATAATCAGGTAGGTTATGGTTGACAGGAGAACGATTAGCGGTATGTACCAGGCCGCGGCCCACGTAAGGCCGAACAGGACAAGGCCCAGAGTGGCCAGGCCGTAATCCAGGTAGGTCTTTTTCCTGAAGGCCCTTACCAGCAGGTACATTGAGAGGAGGGAGAAGAATATGACCAGCCCGTCGCTGTCAAAAAACCCGCCCATAGTCCTTGTTATTATGGCGGGGCTAAGGCCCACGAAAAAGGCCGCGAGAATGCCCGCCTTTTTGTTGGAAAATTCCTTTCCCAGGAAATACGCGGGTATCACGGCCAGGACTCCGTAAACGGCCGCCATATAGCTGCAAAAACTCATCAAAGACATGCCCAGTAGCGGGTTCAGTAACAGGAACAGGTAGCCCGTGAGGTAGTACATGAGGGACGCCTCGTTGAGGGGCCTGCCCGGCGGGTAGTAGCTGAACTCGTCCCACGAGGAAAGCACGCCGTCTTCCACCACGTCTTTGGTGTGCCTGAACTGGAAATATGGGTCGTAAGCAAGAAGCCATTTCGTTTCAGTGGTGTAAAGCCTCAGGCCGAACGAAACCAGCAGGATGGAAATGAGAAGAAGCCATTTCCAGTGCTTCCTGATAAAATGTATAACTTTTTTATACAACAAACCACCGAAAAGATTATGAACCTTTTTATTAAGTTTGGGTGATAAGTATTAAAAGTTTATTATTTTTCATATTTCTGCTAGTTATACTTCTTTCTCCACATGTTTTTGCTTCAAATGGATGGTGGAATGACTCATGGGAATACAGGGTGCCCCTGAATTTAACAGAAAAGATCGGAATGAACAGGACCTTTTACGTGATAGAACAGAACCTGTCTTTTTTTCGCAACATTACCAACTGCACAGAAATAAGGGTCACCCAGTGCATGGAAGATAATTCCGACTGCACGGAAGAAGAGGAAGTTCCGTATGAAATTATTTCCGGCGGCGATTCAGCCTGGTGTGAAATAGAGTTTATAGCAAATATAACCGGGCTTTCCTGGAGGCTTTTTTATGTTTATTATGGAAATAATCTCAGCCAAAATCCTGGTTACGGAGAATATGAAAAACACTGGTGGAATCTGTATCCCAACGTTACTCCCCATGACTTGAGGGATATAGAAATAGTTAGCGATAAAGAGGCTTATACGGTAGGTGGCAGGCCAAGATATCACACAGAGGATCCTCCGGGAAGGCAGGTCGCCCTGAAATGGAACGGCTCGGCTTGGTATGAGATTCCCGTGGAGGGAGGCAATGGCGCGGCTTTGAGCTCCGTATCATTCAGTTCACCGGAAAGGGGCTGGGCCTTCGGAGACCACGACGGGCCGGGATTTGTGGATAAAATCTTTAGATGGAATCCAGCTTCACAGAGTTTTGTGTTTTATTCCAAACCAGGTGCGGACATAATGTACGACTCGGACACGTGCTCCGATAACTTTACTATTTTGGGTGGCTCGTGGAACAGCGTGTGGGTGTGGAACGGGGTTTACTGGAAAAAATTCAAGTCCAACCTGCAGTGCCATATATATGGCGTGGAGGTAATCTCACCCGAAGACTCGTGGGGCGTGGGTCTCTTGAGCGATGAAAAAAAATGCGGCGTGGCACACTGGAACGGGACGGATTGGGACGCCAGCTCATGCACGTCTCTTGTAGGGAACAAGGCCTTGTGCGCTATAGAATGTGTTAACTCAAGCCACTGTTGGTCTGTCGGAGAAGGCGGGGCTATTATGATATACAACAGTTCCTGGCACGCTTATGATAAGATCAATACGGGCCGGGATTTGTTCGGCGTAAAAATATTTTCCAACGACGGCTGGATTACAGGCCAAAAAGGAAGTATCATAAAATACAGAAAAGGATGGTCAGAGGCCGACAGCGTTACAGAAAAAAACTTGGGCGGGTGCTGGGGCGGATGGGGACGACCGATAGACATGCTGAATTCTTCTTATGGTTGGATAGTCGGGGAGGACGGCGTTATGCTTCACAGGGGCTCTGTTAATGTGGAAGTTGGAGACGCAGAATCCGTTACAGACAAAATAAAAATAATTTTTAAAAAAAATATTAATTTTTACATAGAAAGAAACCAAATAATGGAAATCAACGTGTCCTGTAGTAACGAAACCCTAGACGGACTTGGTGAGGGCAGCTTTGAATTTAAAGTTGGAAACAAAACGCCGGGGTTTCGTGTTGTTGAAAAAGGCAACGGAAGTTATGAAGTATTTTTCACTGATCTTTTCGAAGACACTGGTCAGTTGGGAAAGTTTAACCTTAGTGTAAGCATAGAATATGTTCTGGAGGGAGAAAAAATTGAAGGAAGCAACCGGACAGAGTTTCAACTCCTGAAAATACCCGTGGACAGTATTTTGGTGTCGGACAAAGACTGGAGAAACATAATTGCCGCGAGCGCAACGGGAAACCCCGTCTTGATAGGGGATTTCGTGGACATGGGAAACTTATCCAACGAAGTGTTCCTCATGGGCCAAACAGACGTTTTTAACTTTGAAGGGAAGTTTTACAAGGTCAACAACAGAAACTCGCTTCAGGCCATGTTTTTGAGCGAGAAGAGAAAAATTTACGCGGAAAACAAGAGGCAGGGTATTTTTGCAGCAAGACTTGCAAACGAAATGGGAAGAATTGTTGTTTTTAATGAAAACGAGTGCGGAGGAGACTGTTTGAATTTAAGCCACATGGGTATCGGAGAATTGGAAAAACTTTTTTTAGATGAGCTAGGAGGAACAAATTATTTTATTGTCGCGAACAAGAACCGGGAAAATTCTCTTCTGGCCGCGCAATTAAGCGTTTACAGGAAAGGCTTGCCGGTGCTTTTTGACTTGGGTGATATAACCTATCCTTCATCCAACGACCCCCATGATTCGGGTGATGTTTTTAATGAAAACAACGGTCTTTTTGAGATAAATGAAATTTTAAGGGAGAAAATGGAAAAATTCGGGGAACTGGAAGAGGATTACGTTTTCGGTGTGATGCCCAAAATAGCCATTATAGGAACAGAGGGAGATATGCCTTACTATGTTATCTGGGACATGGGACTGGAAGATTTTGTGGAAGAGCCGAGCGGAGACGAACTTTGGCTGAAAACGGACAACTATTACGGCGATTTGAATGGGGATATTTTTATGGACGTGGCAGTGGGAAGGATAAAAGGAAACGTGGAGAAAGGGAGCTGGCGTATTCTTGCCACGAAACTCATGGAAGAAAAAGAATGCCTGAAGGCGGGGATAATTGCGGAATACAACCATCCCGGAGGATTTGATTTGTTCGCCCAGGGAGGTTCAATGATGAACGGATTTATAGCGAACCTGGGGCTGAGAGAAAATTATGAAACGGAAAGACTTGTTGAGAGAAGATTTTCCGGGGGAGGAGGCAGCATGGAAGACGAGCTTATGGAAAAGATAAAGGAACTGGTACTGAAGGAAATTGACAAAAAGCTTTTTTGGGTATACTCTAAACTGGTTTTTTCCGAAAAGCTTTTGTATATACTTTTTGAAAGGGACTGGATAGGCTGGGAAATACCCGGTGTTCCCCACTACTTGGAGGAGGTAAGCAAAGAAAGGGCGGTTGAAATTCTGGAAAACAGGGGCATCACATTTTTCCTTGGGCCGGGTGACACCAACGAGGTAGTTTTTTATGAAGAGGACAGGGATATATACATTGACCCTTACCCTGGTCCAAAGCTTGACCTCAGAGACTTGGAAAAAACCGGTTTCATGTTTCTTGACTATTCCTATTCCTACGGCTTGGATTTGCCTTTAAATTCACCGGGGTTTGTGGGAAACACGGGGTTGCTTCATGACACGGCTTCAAGGGATACCATAAATTATTTTGCGGGCAATATTGAAATGGGTTTCGGCCAGGCGCTGGCGGAGTCAAAAAATTTCATAATAAAATCTTATTCAAGGGGGGAGGAAGGACCGAAGCCAAAAATAAAGGAATTTTACGAAAAGGTGCTTATATCGGATCCGGAACTCGGGAGCGGAAGTTTCCGGCCGCATGGATTCTTCAGCGCACAAAAGGAGGGAGATTATTTCTACGACAGGGTTGAAATAATACCAGAATATGAAGAAGATTTTTACGGTTTCTCTTCAGTTATACTGGAGCCCAACAGGCCAGTCGTCCCTGTGTATACGAAAAGCATGATAATTCCGTCCGGCTCAGAGTTGATAGACATAGAAGTTGAAAGCAACAAAATGATTTTGGAAAATATATCTCTTCCGATTTACAGGGACGAATATTACACACAAGAGAATTTTTCTGGGATTTACCCCGAAGATTATTGGTGGAAAAACGAAAGGGAGTATCTGGACGGCAGAAAGGAAATAATTTTTTCCGTCCCCCTGATTTATGATATAGGCAAGAAAGAAGTTTTGGTGAATGATTTTGTTTTCAAAGTTATTTACAAGGCCCCGCTGGAAATTTATGATTTTTATACGATAAGCCAGGCGGAAGGAAAAACTCAAAGTTTTCATGCCGTCGTATACAGCAATGAAAAAAGACAAGGAGAGGTTTTATTGAGAATTTACGGGACCGAAAACGACGAGATAAGGAAGAGAGTTGAGCTTGCTCCGGGAGAAAACGAAATAAATTTTTCATGGAAAGCAAAATCACCCGGGAATTACGAGGCTCATTTGGTTTTGGTGTCAGAAGAGATACATTCAGGTCCTCGCGCGCTAAAATTCAAAGTCATGCAAAAGCCAAATCTTTTGATTCAAACCAAGGAGAGCGTTCTGCAAGTTTGGCATTCTTTCAAGGAAACAATTTCAAGATTTTTCTCGTCTGGAAAAATTGAAGCGAAAAAATCAAGTCAAATAAACGTGGAATACTGGGTAGAAAACGGAAAAAACTTAAAAAGAATAGCATCGGAAGAATTTGTTTTAGTTGTGGTAGAGTCCGGTGAAGAAAGAAAAATAAACTTCACCTCCCCCCGGGGAAATATTTTGGTAAGAGAAAAGAAAGGAAACAAGGAAGAAATAATCCACGGGAGCAGAAAAGTGAGGGAAGAATTTGAAAAAGCGAAAAAATATTTGAGAAATGAACTTGAATTTCTCAAATGATAATTTTATAAATAAAAAAGTTCATTTCTTTTTATAGAAAATAGAGGTGGAAATAATGGTTAAGAAGAAAGCCAAGAAAAAGACAACTAAAAAGAAAGGAACAAAGAAAAAGACAACTAAAAAGAAAGCAACCAAAAAGAAAAAAGTCACAAAGAAGAAAAAAAAGAAATAAGCTTCTTAACTCCTTTTTCTCTTTTATAAATTATTTAACCTTGTTTTTCCAACTAGTTTTGCAGCGGCGATGAAAATACCGTCCCAAAGGGACTTTACGGATGACCGGAAAGGTAGCTATTGAGCCGTTGTAATAACTTTTAAATACTTAACCCAGTAATCTAAATTACGAAAATAAGAACGGAGGTAAAGAAAATGGTAGAATTTGAGACAATTGAATCAACCGAAGTAAAATTCGGGAACAACAACTTCATTGAAATAGGAAAGAAGAAAGCCGTGACTGAGGAAGGAGAAAACGAATTCATTTCTCTTTCTAGGGGTTTCTTCACACAGGAAGGAGAAAAGAGATACAAGAAAAACTTCGCACTGCCGAACGATTCCGATGTGCTGAACGAAATAATAGAGGCGCTTCAGAATCTGAACACAGGAGAGACAGCAAAAAAAGAAGAGCCTGAAGAAGTGGAAGAAACGGATGAAGAAGTTGAAGAAGAGACTCAGGAAGAAGCAGAAGAAACAGATGAAGAAGAAGACTGAGAAGAAACCTTTTATTAACTAACCTGCCCCAAACGGGGCAACTTTTTTTATTTTTTAAATACGCCGAATTAATTATTATTATGCCCAAGGAATTGTTTACAGGGGGTTCCCCCCTTTGCGCAGGCTGCATGTCATCCTTAGGGCTGAAAATGGCCCTGAAAACTCTGGGAAAAAGGACCATAGTGATAAACGCATCGGGATGTCTGACTCTGCTTTCTGTTTATCCTTATTCTCCAATGAGAGTCCCCTTTATTCACGTGGCAATAGAGAATGCTGCCGCAGTGGCCACGGGAATACATGCCGCCTACAGGCAGAAAGGGGAGCACGTGAACATACTGGTGTACGCGGGAGACGGGGCCACCTATGACATAGGCTTACAGTCGCTTTCCGGGGCCTGTGACAGGGGGGATGATTTCATGTACGTTTGCTACAACAACCAGGCTTTCATGAACACTGGGATACAGCAGTCCGGGGCTACTCCCCTCGGTGCAAGGACAACTACAACCCCCTGCGGGAAGGAGAACCCCATGGGAAACCTTTTCCAAAGGAAGCCCATGGAAAGGATAATGGCGGCCCACGGCATACCTTACGTGGCCACCGCGTGCGTTTCCTATCCCGAGGACTACGCGGAGAAGCTGAAAAAGGCCGCGCACATATCGGGTCCAAAGTTCATAGACCTGCTCTGCCCCTGCCCTACTGGATGGGGGTTCAATCCGGACGAGGGAATAGAGATAGGCAGGCTTGCAGTGCAGACGGGCTTGTGGCCTCTCTATGAAATAGAAAGAGGCAAGCTGAGAGTAACAAGCAAGCCCAAAAAACTTAGGCCGGTCCGGGATTACTTCACAAGACAGAAAAGATACAGGCATCTCAATGAAAAACAGACAAAGACCATCCAGAAAATCGTGAGGCACAGGTGGGAAGAATTGCTTGAGGGGGATTTTTACGGGTTCTAGGTGTTTTAATGCTTGAGATACTGGCTTTCGGTTTCACGGGACTGGTTTTTGTCTACTTTATTTTCATTAAGCTGGAAAAAGAAGAAAGGGGCAGCAAGGAAATGGCAAGGCTTTCCGCTTACATACAGCAGGGAGCGAAAACTTTTCTCAAAGAGGAGTACAAGTCGCTGAGCATTTTCGTTTTTATATTTGCCGTTGCGCTGGCCTACATAGACATAAGGCTTTCTTTTTCTTTGTTGCTGGGAGCTTTTTTCTCGGCGCTTGCGGGAACGATGGGGATGATTATGTCCACCACCTCCAACGCAAAAACCGCCCATGCCGCAAAAAAAGGCCTGGGCAGGGCGCTCAAGATAGCCTTTTCTTCCGGCTCTGTTATGGGCATGACAACCGTAAGTCTGGGGCTCATAGGCATAGCCGTACTTTACATGGTTTTCGGGGATCCAAGCATTATTTTCGGCTACGCGTGCGGGGCCTCCCTGGTGGCCCTTTTTGCAAGGCTCGGCGGGGGAATTTACACGAAGGCTGCGGACATAGCCGCGGACACAGTGGGCAAGCTGGAAAAGAGCATACCGGAGGATGACCCTAGAAACCCGGCTGTCATAGCGGACCAGGTGGGGGACAACGTCGGCGACGTGGCGGGGATGGGCTCGGACCTTTTTGAGAGCTATGTTGATGCCATAATAGCTACAATGGTCATAGGGGTTTCTGTTGTGGGTTTCGCCGATTTTATTGTTTTGCCCATGCTTGTATCCGGTCTGGGAATAATTTCCTCAATAATAGCCTACTTTTTCATAAACTTCAGGCTCAGGGAAGACGTGGAAAACGCTCTGGACAGGTGCGTTTACGCTTCAACTGCCCTGGCAGGAATATCATCCTACCTGGTTATGTCGTATCTCGGCGTGGACGTGCAGTATTTTTACTGCATAGCTCTTGGCCTTGTATTGGGCTTGGTTATAGGCAAATCAAGCGAGTACTATACGTCAATAAAAAGGCCGCCCACAATGAACATAGCGAAGGAGAGTAAATCGGGGGCCGCGATAAACATAATTTCGGGTCTGGCAACCGGGATGGAGAGCAGCATAGTTCCCGTGATTTCCATAGGAGCTGTTATGATCCTAAGTTACGGGCTGGCAGGGATATACGGGATAGGGTTGGCGGCGGTGGGCATGTTCGCCCCGCTGGGCACAACGCTTTCCATAGATTCCTACGGTCCCACCGTTGACAACGCCGAGGGAATCGCGAAGATGAGCGGGCTGGGCAAGGTAGCCAGGAAAAGATGCGAGACTCTTGACGCCGTGGGAAACACCACTGCCGCGATTGGGAAGGGGTTTGCCATAGGCTCGGCCGCGCTTGCCTCGCTGGCGCTCTTTTCCTCCTATATTTACGCCACGGGGCTTAGCGTCATAAGCCTGGTTTCCCCCCACGTCATAGCCGCTCTTTTTATAGGAGCGCTTCTGCCTTTTCTTTTTTCCTCAATGGCGATGAGGTCTGTCGGGAAAACTGCGTCAAAAATAGTCCAGGAGGCAAGGCGCCAGTTCAGGGACAGGAGAGTTCTGGAGGGGAAAAAGACGCCCGATTACGAGAGCTGCATAAAAATAAGCTGCGATGCTGCAATCCAGGAAATGATTTTGCCGGGAATTCTTACGATAGGCGCCCCTCTTGCAGTGGGAATTCTCATGGGAGTGGAAGCCCTGGGAGGCATGCTCGCCGGCACTATTGCCACTGCCCTGATTCTTGCAATAACCATGGCAAATTCGGGAGGGGCATGGGACAACGCCAAGAAATACGTGGAACAGGGGAACCTTGGCGGCGAGGGCTCCGAGGTTCACAAGGCGACCATAATAGGGGACACGGTGGGAGACCCGTTCAAGGATACGTGCGGTCCGTCTTTGGACATTCTCTTGAAGCTCATGTCAATAATAGCCATTGTTTTTATACCTCTTTTTATATAATTCTCTGAAAATTAATAATGGGTGATAATAATGGAAAATTGGGTTGTAAAGGACAATGATATTTTTTGGCCTTCCGAGGAGATGAAAAAGAAAGCGAACGTTTCTGACCCCGTAGTATATGAAAAGTCTTTGGAAAACCAGGTTTCTTTCTGGGAATCAAAGGCCAGGGAGCTGGAATGGTTTGAAGGCTGGTCCGAGGCTTACCAGGAAAACCCCCCCTACTTCAAATGGTTCGTAAACGGAAAGACCAATATTTGTTTCAACGCTCTGGACAGGCACCTTAAAGACAAGGGAGACAAAATTGCTTTAATTTGGGTACCGGAACCGCAGGAAGAGGACGGATTTAGCATAACTTACAGGGAACTTCATGAAAAAGTCTGCAGGTTCTCCAACGCCCTTAGAGGCATGGGGGTTAGGAAGGGAGACAGAGTGGGGATATACCTGCCCATGCTGCCTGAAGTTCAGGTAGCGCTTCTTTCCTGTGCGAGAATAGGCGCTGTGCACACGGTTGTTTTTTCCGCTTTCTCCCCCGAGTCTCTGCAAGAAAGGCTTAACGATTCGGGCGCCAAGGTCCTTATAACCGCGGACGGCTACTACAGAAGGGGTAAGGCAATAGACCTGAAGTCAAAGGCGGACCGGGGGGTTGAAGGCACGGGAGTGGAAAAAATGGTTGTGGTCAGGCGTCTCGGTTCCAAAATCAATATTAAAGAGGGCAGGGATGTTTATTTCCATGAAGTTGTGGAGAAGGCCGAGACGGAGTGCGAGCCTGAGAAAGTGGAAAGCAACGAAACGCTCTTCATACTCTACACCTCCGGCACCACCGGCAAGCCCAAGGGGGTGGTACATGACACTGGGGGATACATGGTTCAGGCATACCTGACAACAAAATGGATTTTTGACCTGCAGAGCGAGGATGTTTTCTGGTGCACCGCGGACATTGGATGGGTGACCGGGCACACCTACGCCTGCTACGGGCCCCTGCTTAACGGGGGAACCATGCTTACTTACGAGGGTTCGCCGGATTACCCGGACTTGGGGAGATGGTGGGAGATAATAGAAAAGCACGGAGTTTCCATATTCTACACCTCCCCCACGGCGGTCAGGATGTTCAAGAGAGGAGGGGACGAGTGGTTGGAAAAACACGACTTAAGCTCTCTGAGAATCCTGGGCAGCGTGGGAGAGCCCATAGGCAAGGAGGCATGGGAATGGTACTTTGAAAAGGTAGGAGGCGGAAGGTGCCCCATCCTTGACACCTGGTGGCAGACCGAGACGGGAGGAATACTGGTTACGGCCCTGCCCGGGATAGGCCCCTTCATCCCGACCGTTGCCGGAAGGCCTTTTCCGGGAACAAGGCTGGAAGTCGTTAACGAGGACGGGAACATAACCCCCCCGGGCCAGGAAGGATACCTGATACAGAGAAAGCCCCTTGCCCCGGGAATGCTGAGAGGAGTTTACGGAAATCCTGAAAAATACGAGGAAACCTACTGGAGCAAGTACGGCCTGGATGTTTATTACACTTCGGACGGTGCGATAGAGCAGGAGGATGGAAACATAAAAATACTGGGAAGGGCCGACGATGTCATGAAAGTGGCGGGCCACAGGATGTCCACCGCGGAGATGGAGGACGCTATAACACGCCATTCAAACGTTGCCGAGTGCGCCGTGGTGTCAAAACCCGATGAAATAAAAGGGGAGGTTCCCGTAGCTTTTGTCATACTCAAGGGCAGGGAGCCTTCGGACGAGATGAAAAGGGAGATAGTGAAGACCACGGACGAGCACATAGGCCCTATTGCGCGGCCCGCGGAAATTTATTTCGTGGAAGACGTGCCCAAGACTCGCTCCGGGAAAATAATGCGGAGAATTCTGAAGAATCTTTTGAGGGGAAAGGAATTGGGGAACATAACCACCCTGAAGAACCCGGGGTCCGTGGACAAGCTGAAGGAAATTATTTCCTAGAATAATTGTAAAGCGCATTCAAAACCTGGATGCACCTTCCGGGCGAGGAGAAGCACGGAAGTCCCCCCTCCTCCAGTTTTAGTTTTATTTTTTCAGTGTACTCCCCCCCAGTTGACACCACGGCGGTCGTTTTTTTCCCAGCGTGTCTGAGGATTTTCTTTGCAACGTCCTTCTTTACCAGAGGCGGCTGGGGCAGAAGTATCAGGGCTATCATGTCTATATTCTTGTCCTCAACGGCGTCCCTGTAGCATGCCTCGTACATTTCCGAGGTGACGTCTCCTGTTATGTCTATTAGGCTTCCCAAAGTGGCGTGGCGCGGCAGGACTTTCTTAAGTTTTTCCCTGCTTTTTCTGCTTACCGGGGTTATCCTGAGTTCCGATTTTTCCGCGGAGTCTGAGGTAAGCACGCCGAACCCTCCGGCATCGGTTATTATCCTGAGTCTGTTTCCTTTCGGAAGTGGCTGGGTGGATAGAGCGCGGGCAAGGTCAAACATCTGCTCCAAATCCCCGGCCTCTATAAGTCCTGTCTGGCGGAAGGCTCCGGAGTAAATTTCTGCCTTTCCCGCGAGAGCACCGGTGTGCGTCTTGACTGATTTCACGCCCGCGTTTGTCTTGCCTCCCTTGAGAACTATGACGGGTTTCCTGGCTTTCCTGGCCACATCCATAAACTTCCTCCCGTTTTTCAGGCCCTCCATGTAAAGGCATATTACCTTTGTTTCCCTATCCCCGTCCAGATATTCAATCAAATCCGTTTCGTCTACATCCGTTGCATTTCCATAGGAAACGGCTTTTGATATCTTGTAGCCCTTGAGGGACATCCAGTCCAGAGTTATACAAAGGGTTGCGCCGGACTGGGACACGAAGCCTATGCTTCCTTTTTTAGGGCGGCCCATCTTGCTTTTGGGGTTGAAAAAAGTATCAACGCCTGTGTAGGGGTTGTACACGCCCATGCAGTTCGGGCCTATAAGCCTTATATTATACTTCTTTATAACGTCTTCCAGCTCCTGCTCTCTTTTGTCGTATCCGGATTCCTTGAAGCCGGAGGAGACCACTATGTAGTTTTTTATCCCCCTTTCACCACATTCCTCCAGAACGTAAGGCACAAGCTTGGCCGGGAGAGCCACCACGGCCAGGTCTATTTTCCCCTTTATCTTTTCTATTGAATGGTAGCATTTCAGGCCGAGAATCTTTTTTGCGTTCGGGTTCACGGGGTAAATTTTTCCGCGAAATTTTTCCTTGAAGTTCCTAAGAATAACGTGGCCTATCTTGTCCGGTTCCCTGGATGCTCCTATCACGCAGACTGACTTGGGAGCAAAAAACATATCCATACGAGATTTCATAAGAAAATATACGCGGACATTATATATGAAACTTTTTGCTTCGGTAAGTTTGTTTTTTCAACCAAAGTTTTATAAAAAATAACCTGCATTTGTTATTAAAACTGTGAAGAGGATTTGAAATGAATCTAAGTGACATAGCAATAATAGCCTCAATCGTAGCAGGCCTGGCATCGGTTCCTTTCGTTGCCTCAACGATTTCTCTGGACTACGAACCCATAGGAACAACGGTCCTGAACATGAGCGACATAAATGACATACCAGGAGAGCTTTCCCGGCTTATCACGGACGAGAAATTTGAGCAAACCTTCCAGACGCCTTTCGGAAAATTCACCATAAAAATCACTTCCGAATGCATATATCAGGAGCTTACAAGGCCCGACAGGAAGGTGGTGGTGGAGCAGACTTCTGATTTCACCAAATGGGAACTCATGGCACAGGACTACAGCCTTGTTGTCAACAGGACAGGGACAAAGATAACAGAAACCTTCACAAGCCCCGATGGTTATCTGGAGAAGACAAAGGAGATGGGAGATACAGAGGAGATAACCAGGGGGAACGTGGAAAAATACGGCGAGGCCAAAGAGTTGCTTGAGGAAGAACTCCGGAGAATGGAAAAGATAAAGCAGGATTATATGAACATACCGGGCACGGAGAACGTGACCTCAGGCGAGAAGATAGCCGTAAACGAGCTTCTTCCTGACCCGAACGGAACCCAGGACTACAATCAAGACGGAAACTTCACGGATTCCGGGGACGAGTTCATAGAGGTTTACAACTACGGGGACTTGGAAGTGGACATAGGCAACTGGGAAATCAGGGACGGTAGCAACCTCGTGATACCCGCGGGGACAATCCTGGAGCCCGGGGAATATATGTACTTTATATCAGGAGACAAGGACGGAGCTTACGGGTGCGAGTGGAGCGGCTCGTGGCCTTCGCTGACGAACGGCGGCGACGAGATAAAGCTTTACGACAACGGGGACAAACTGGTGGATGAGCTGGCCTACGGGGCAAGCACACCGGGAAAGTCATGGTCCAGAATACCGGACGGCACAGGAAGCATAGAGGAGACGAATCCCACACCGGGCGAGCCCAACGACTAGTCAAACCAGGCAACATCATACTTTTTCTCTTTTTTTATTCTCTTTACCAGATTAATGTGGACGAAATAAGAAGTCAATGCGCCCACCAGAGTGTAGAGGTAAAGAACGCATACAATAGTCCAGTAGTTAACAGGGACAAACCTGAGGATAAGGGAGGAAACCGAAGCCATGGTAACACCTATTAAAAGCCCTATCTTGAGGCTGTGTTTCATTTGGCAACGCCCCTGTAGTAATTACATATCTTGTTCAGTTCGCATTCTTTGCATTTCGGGTTCAGGGGCCTGCATGTTTCCTGCCCGAACCTAACCAGCCCCAGATTAATAATGAACCTTTTTTTTCCCTTTACAAGTTTTTCCAGAGTTTTCCTGACTTCCTCCACCCCGGCCTTCATGTCCACAATTCCTATCCTCTTGGGTATCCTGTTCACGTGCGTGTCCACCGCTATGGTCGGAACGCCGAAGCCGTAGGACAGGACTATGTCTGCCGTCTTGTAACCCACGCCGGGAAGTTTCATCAGTTCCTCTCTTGAGTCCGGGATCCGCCCTTTATAATCATCCAGGACTATCCGGGAAATATCCCTTATGCGCCGGGCTTTCTGCCTGTAAGGTCCCGAAGGCCTGACAAGTTTTTCTATCTTTTTTAGAGGAAGGCTGCAAACGGCTTCGGGAGTTTTGGCAACGGAGAACAACTGTTTTGACGCCTTTCTGGTGTTCTGGTCCCTTGTCCTCTGGGAGAGCACCGTGTAGATAAGGAGCCGGAACTTGTTCCCTCCTGTTTCCGGGTAGCCGTATTTCTTTTCCAGAAAATCAACAAGCCTGTCAATCTTTTTCATAGTGTATTTTTCGGGCCGGTTTTTTAAATTTCTATCACGACCCGCAGGCCAAAACCTTTTTATGGCTTCTTACGTATTATTATCTCACTGGAAAAGCTTGCGTATAAAAATATAACACTGTTATATTAAAGGTGAAATCATGGCCAAGAAAAAAGAAAACCAGATTAGGAAAGACGTGTTTGACATCCTGCACCCCAAGGTGGAAGCCCTGGCAAAGGAAAGGTTCGGGAGCGCGACCCAGGTGCAGAATCTCTCCGTGCCCAAGATACTCACGGGGAAGAATATCCTGACCATAGCGGGAACGGGCATGGGAAAAACTGAATCCGTCATGCTCCCCATATTCTCCCTCTGGCTCAAGGAGAAGCCCGAGCCCATATCCGTTTTGTACATATGCCCGCTCCGTTCCCTCAACAGGGATATGTTCAAGCGCCTGCTCTGGTGGGGAAACAAGCTGGACATAGACATGTCAGTGAGGCACGGCGATACGACACAGTACGAAAGAAGCAAGCAGTCCGAATTCCCGCCCGATATTTTGATATCAACTCCGGAAACCCTCCAGGCAATTCTCCCCGGGACAAGGATGAAGGAAAACCTCTCCAACGTAAGGTGGGTTATAATAGACGAGATACACGAACTCGTGGGCAGCAAGAGAGGCACCCAGCTCAGCGTTGCCCTGGAAAGGCTGAGGCAGCTTTCCAAAAACTTCCAGATAATAGGGCTTTCCGCCACGGTGGGTTCCCCGGAAAAGGTCGCGAATTTCCTGGGACAGGAAGTGGAAATAGTCAGGGCTCTCAGCAGCAAGGACTATGAAATAGAAGTCATATCCCCGGACCCGGACGATGAAGACAGGAAACTGGGGGAGAAAATATTCCTGGGTCCGGAGGCCACGGCCAGGCTAAGAAAGATACACAACCTCATAAAGGAGAACAAGTCCCTGGTGTTCACCAACACAAGGGAGGCGGCCGAGGTTCTTTCCTCCCGGTTGAGAACGCTGGAATACGACGGACACGGCATACACCACAGCTCCCTGAGCAAGGACGTGAGGATACAGGCCGAGGACATGTTCAAGAACGGCGACTTGAACGCACTGATATGCACGTCTTCCCTGGAGCTTGGAATAGATGTGGGAACCGTGGAGCAGGTCGTCCAGTACATGAGCCCCAGGCAGGTCTCCAAGCTGGTCCAGAGAGTCGGAAGGAGCGGCCACAGCATAGATAGGAAGAGCAGGGGGGTAATAATTGCCGCGGACAGGGACGACATACTGGAGGCCGGCGTCATAGCAAGGAAGGCCATGGCAGGGGAGCTTGAGGAAACGGGTTTCCATGACCTGGCATGGGACGTGCTTTCCCACCAGATAGTGGGTTTGGCCCTTGACAGGTACGGGATAGACTGGAAGGAGGCTTACGAGATAATAAAGGGCTCCTATCTCTACAGAGAATTGGGAAAGCAGGATTTTTCCAGGGTGCTCAAGTTCATGGAGATTCTGAGGGTGGTTTACCTGGACACAGGAATAAAGAGGAGAAGAAAGTCCTGGCGTTACTACTATGAGAATCTCTCCACCATACCGGACGTTTACCAGTACAGGGTCATAGACAACATAGAAAACAGGGAAGTGGGTGTGCTGGACGAGGCTTTTGTCGCGGAGCACGGCGAGACCGGGACAACCTTCATAGTGAAGGGAAGCCCATGGAGGATATTGTCCGCCTACGGGGGCAAGGTTTTCGTTGAGCCCGTGGATGACATAACCTCGGCCGTGCCGGCATGGGAGGGCGAGCTGATTCCCGTGACAAGGGGAATAGCCCAGGAAGTGGGCGAGCTGAGAAGAAACATAAAGGAAAACATTGGCAGGAAAATGAGCGAGGAAAAACTGGTGGAGAACATAAGGAAAAAATATCCCATATCCCCGGATTCGTGCAAAAAAATCATAGGCTACATAAGGGAGCAGGTCAAGAGCAAAAAGGCGGTGCCGGACGACAAGACAGTTCTCATAGAGGGTGACAAGGATTTCGTTGTTATACATTCCTGCTTCGGCTCCCTGGTGAACCAGACTTTAAGCAGGTTTTTCTCCGCATTGCTTACCTCGGAACTGGGGAAAAGCGTGGGCATAAAAAACGACCCTTACAGGATTATGATTCAGGGAGTTTCAAAGGAATCCGTTCTCAAGTCAATAAAGGACAACACGGAGGAGGATTTTGAACTGATAATAGACAACATAATAGACAGGACACAGATGTTCCGTTGGCGTTTTATTCACGTGGCCAAGAGGTTCGGGGCAATAACAAGGGAGGCCAGGTGGGACAAGATGAACATGGCCAAGATGATAGACTCCTACCGGGGAAGTCCGGTGTTTGACGAGGCCAGAAGGGAAGTATACATGGAGAAGCTTGACGTGGAGGGAGCCAGGGATATTTTCAGCAAAATAAAGAACAAGGAGATAAAGGTGGTTGTTGACGACAAAGCGAAGCTTTCCCCCATGGGAAAGACTGGAGTGGAGTACCAGTTCAGGGAGCTGGTCGGGCCAGAGAAGCCCGAGAGGGAAATATTCACGGTATTCAAGCACAGGCTGCTTAACACAAGGGTGAGGCTTGCGTGCATGAAATGCGGCCAGTACTCTGTCACGGAGACAGTGAGGATGATAAAAAAGGACCCCGAGTGCCCGGTGTGCGGAAGCAGGCTTATAGCTGTAATAAAGCCGCATGAAAAAGAAAAGGAAAAGATAATAAAGAAAAACGTTGAGGGAAAGGAGCTCGGGGACGAGGAAAAAAAAGAGCTGGAGAGGATGGAAGACAGCGCGGACCTGGTTCTCACCTACGGGAAAAAAGTGATAACGGCCCTTGCCGGAAGGGGGGTTGGACCGGACACTGCCATAAGAATCCTGGCGAAACAGAAGGAAAACGAGGACGATTTCCTTAAAGAGATACTGAATGCCGAGAGAAACTTCGCAAAAACCAAGAGATTCTGGAATTAGAAAATATTTTAATCTCTTTAACCAATATTATACGGTCTAATGAGCAAAGAGCCCAGGTTAAAGAAGGAGTTTGATTTGGATGAAATTCATATAAAATGGGAAGATGAAGTTTTTCCCGAGGAAAAAATGCTAGGGACGCTTATACTTCCGGAAGAAAAAAGAAAATTCAAGAAATAACTTCTTCGTCTTCTATTCAGGGTGTTTTTATGCCGGTTATGGAAGTTCATAACGTATACAAGAAATTCAGGGACAATGGCAAGAAAGTAATAACAAACAAAAGAGGCCCTTTATTAGGCTTATTCAGGCGAACGTATCCAAGAGAATATTTACAAGTCCTAAGGAATATTTCTTTTGAAGTAAACGAGGGAGAGATATTCGGGCTTCTGGGTCCCAACGGTTCCGGAAAAACAACCCTTATAAAAATAATAACGGGCCTGATGAAGCCGGATAAAGGCAGTATCAGTGTTTTGGGAAAGCGTGTGCCTGAAGAACTGGACGGCATAAGAGGCAATATAAACGCCGTGTTTGCAAGAGGGGAAATGTTCTGGCAGCTGAAAGGAAAATACAACCTGGAGCTTTATGCCCAGATATACGGGGTAAAGGACAGCGAAAAGAAAATAAGGAAATATATGAAGTTCTTTGAGATAGAGAACAAGAAGGAAACTTACATGGACAGATGCTCTACCGGAGAGCTGATGAGGTTCAAGCTGGCCAGGGCCCTCCTGAACTCGCCTTCAATACTTTTCCTGGACGAGCCAACGATAGGGCTGGACCCGCACATATCCCTCAAGGTAAGAAATTTCCTCAAAAAGCTGAACAGAAAGGAAAAACTTACCATACTCTTGACAACACACTACATGGAAGAGGCCGATTACCTTTGCGACAGGGTGGCCGTAATAAACAACGGAAAGATAATCAAAATAGACACCCCGCAGAATCTGAAGAATCTACTCAAAGGGGAATGCATTCTTAAGATGAGCCTGAAGGAGATAAGCAACAGGGCCATAGAAAAAATAAACAAACTGAAGTACGTGGAAAGCGCCCATTGGGTGGAAGACGAGGACAAGCTAAGGGTTATAGTAAAGACTCTGGACAGGTGCGATGACGTGATAACTAAACTCAGAAAAAACAAGGTGGAAATACTGTCAATAAGGACGGATGAGCCCACTCTTGAGGATATTTTCATACACTTGACAAAATCGAGGCTGGTAAAATGAGATTTTTTAAAGACTTAAGAATAATGTTCGTTGCCGAAACAAAGAGGTATTACAGGTGGAAAGAAAGGATAGTATGGGACGTGCTGTTCACGCTCATAGGCTTCTTCGGATTCGTTCTCGTTTGGAGAACCGTATTTGCCGGCGGATTCCAGGGAGTGGGGGATTTGACAAGCGGAAATTATATAACTTTCCTGCTCACGGGCTCGCTTTTTTGGATTGTTATAAAACAGGGAATAGGCTGGCAAATTTCTTTCGCTTTTGCAGAGGACAAACACAGAAGAGTTTTGCCTTACATAATGATATCTCCCCTGAACAAGATATCGTACCTTTACGGCAAAATAGGGGTGAGCGTGATAAGAGCCCTTATAAGCAACCTGATTATAATAACCATAGCAACTTTGATGTTCGGTTTCGCATACAAGGGGAGTATTTTGCTGACATTTGTATTCTTGGTTTTGACGTTCATGGCATTTTCCGGCATAGGGATTGTAATAGCTTCGCTGGGGGCATGGAGAGAGGGTATCGCGGATTTCGCAATAGTGCTGACTGAACTGCTTTATCTGATTTCCGGCGTCCATTATCCCGTGGAAGTATACCCGGAGCCTATAAGGAATATGCTTTCCCTGCTACCCACCACCCAGGCAATCAACGCGGGAAGGGCGATAGGGCTTCACGGCGCCGGACTGTTTGATATAGCACCGCAGATTTTGTACATAGGTGTTCTCGCGATAATCGGGCCTCTTCTGGGTTACCTGACCTTCAGATGGGTCAAGAACAGGGCGATGCTCATCGGAATTTGAGTTTCTTTGCCGCATACTCGGGCAGAACCTCGTTGATGTAAAGCCCGAAGTATTCAAATCCCCCGTAAATTTTCAGCTTCGGGAAAATCTCCACATGGAAGTGCCAGAAGTCAGATTCAGGGAAGGAATTGTAAACTATGTGATATGGCAGGTCGCCGAAAAGTTCCGTGTATTTCTTTAAAATGTTTTTGAGCATCTTTATCATGCATTCCAGCTGGCTTTTGTTCAGGCAGGAGATGTCATGAACATGCTTCTTTGGGAACAGCCAGGTTTCGTAAGGCCAAGTTGAGGCGTAGGGGCAGATTGCGATAAACTCGCTGTTCTCCGCGACAACCCTTTGTTTCTTCTTCTTTTCACTCTTTATTATGTCACAATAGGGGCATCTCTGCTCGCTGTGATAATACTTTTCAGCCGCCAGCATCTTTTCTGATATTTTTTTGGGAAACAAGGGAGAGGCGATTATCTGGGAGTGTGTGTGGCCAAGGGAGGCCCCGGCCATCTTGCCCTTGTTCTTGAAAACCGTGACGTAAACCGTCTCCTTCTTTTTGAGCAGATATTTGTAACGCTCTATCATTATTTTGAAACAAAGCTCCAGCTGTTTCTGCGAAAGCTCATGGAATTCCTTGTCATGCTCCGGCGTCTCTATAAGGACTTCATGGTAGCCGTAAGGCCTGTAATGCCTGAAAAAACCGCTTCCCTCTTCGCCCTTGAAAGGTATTTCACACAAAGCAGGGAATTTGTTTGGTATCAGTCGGACGCGCCAGTTTTTATTCGGAACCTGCTTTATGGCCTTTGGCGTCATGCTCTCGTTTCCAGGGCAGAAAGGGCACTTGTCAGGAGATATTTTTTTCTTTCCGGATTTTCTGAAAGCATGGGGCCTCTTGGCTCTCTTTGGAGAAAAAATAACATACTTTTCCGCTATGTAATCCTTTCTTATTTCGTTCATACAAATCACTTTATTATTGCAGTCAGGAATTTATAATTCCCTCCACTTCCTTCCTTTTCTCCTCCATGAGTTCCTTGGTGTCGGCCTCAAGGTTCAGGCGGAGCAGGTCCTCGGTGTTTGAGGGCCTGATGTTGAACCACCAGTCGTCAAACTCTACCGTGAGCCCGTCTATCTTTTCTATCCTGGCATTTTTCAGGGAGTAGAATTTCTCCACCTCCCTGATTTTACCCTCCTTGTCGCTTACCTTTATGTTTATTTCATACGTTTTCCAGTATTTCATGAAGGGTTTTGAGAGCTCGGACAATTTTTTGCCTGTCTTGAGCATGATGTTAATCAGGTTAATCATGGCGTAAAGCCCGTCGTCAATGCAGTAGTTTTCCTTGTACATTATGTGCCCGCTGGTCTCGGCACCCATGACTCCTCCCTCTTTTATGAGCCTTTCCTTGTAGTAGGGGTTCCCGACCTTCATTTTAACCGGGATTCCCCCGGCTTTTTTGATTTCCTCCACCAGGGTTTTGCTGCACCTCAGGTCGTAGTATATTTTTTCGCCGGGATGTTTTTCCAGAGCGTCCAGGGCCAGTATGCCAATCAGAACGTCCCCTCTCAGTTCCGTGCCATTTTCATCAACCGGTATGGCCCTGTCGGCATCGCCATCAAAGAATATACCCAGGTCCGCGCCACTTCTTTTAACCTCATTTATGAGGTCCCTGAAGTTTTCCTTCACGTGGGGATTCGGGACATGGTTCGGGAAGTCAGACTTTGGTTCCGTGTAAAGCTGGAATACATTGAATCCCGTGTTTTCAAAGAAGGGGTTTGCCGAAATGCTTCCCACCCCGTTTCCGTAGTCCACGGCTATTTTCAGCCCTTTATTTTTTTCAAGTTTGCCACGGAGATGGTTCAAGTAATCCTCCAGCACGCTTTTCTCCTGCTTTTCAGCCCTGACGTCCTTGACTTTCGTGTTGTTGGCAAGTTTTTCTATTTCCTTCATCCCCGAATCCTTTCCTATCTGCAGTACGTGGCCCCTCTCGTTTTTCACCATTTTTATCCCGTTGAACTCCGGGGGGTTATGCGAGGCGCTTATCATCACTCCCCCTTCCGCGTGCCATTTTATCACCGCAAAATACAGCATGGGAGTGTTGCAGAGCCCTATGTCCACGACCTCCTTCCCGCTGCTGAAAAGGCCTTTTACAACCCATTCCTTTATGGAAGGAGATGATTCCCTGGCATCCATCCCGATAACAACCTTTTTTCCGGGAATAAATCTGCCGAAAGCGGAGCCCACTTTGAAGGCCCAGTCCTCGTTTATTTCGCCCGGGTACTTGCCCCTAACGTCGTAAGCCTTGAAAATGCCAGTCATCATAAAGATTTGTGAAGGAATATTTAATTATTTAATTTGGTTCATATTCACCTGATTTTGACGTTTTTTATATCTGAATCTGCATATCGTATTTATCTCGGTGTTTGGTTTGGTTCTTAACAGGGAAATTCCAAAGGAGCATCTGAAGAAAATAAAACTTGTTGTTCTTGACAGCGACGGGGTAACGGTAGAAAGGGGAACCAGCATAAGGGAGAGCGAGACTGAGGGGCACTGGTTTGCGGATATAAAGACAAACAAAATTTCCCCTGAGCTGTCTGAAATGATAAACCGCTTGAAGAAAGCGGGGATGAAGATTATGATAAGCTCCGGCAGAGGCCTTCTTTACCTGCAGTCAATGTATCCCGGAATAATAGGTGGTGGAACGATTCTTCAGGCAGAAAACGGAAGCATGTCCCTTATAGACGGAAAGATAGTCCAGCATTTTGAGTATTCGGAAGATTATTTCAGAAAGATAGCAAGGATAAAAGAAGAGATAAAGAAACTCCCTGTTCACGGCTTTGAGCCAAAAAATTTCATCCTCACGGTTCATTCTCCCGAAGAGTTCGGCGAAGTCTATGAAATAATAAAGAAGGAAGACCCGGAAAAGGAATTGAAGGTAATGTGGAACGGCGAGGCATTTGACATACAGAAAAAGGAAATAAACAAGGGCGAAGGTTTAAGGAGGGTAATGGAGCATTTGGGCATCAAAGAAGAGGAGGTTTTGGCAATAGGAGACAGGGTTAACGACAGGGAAATGCTTGATACGGCGGGAATAGGAATTTCCGCGGACATAGAAAAACTCAAGAGCGAATACTGGATAAAGGATGAAGGTTTGGCAGGCAGGCATCTCCTAAAATATCTTGTCAGCAGGCTGGGTAATTAGGTTCTTTTAAATTTATAAACCCCAGTTAATA
>CAZXFI010000004.1:0-38008 GCA_964640225.1 uncultured archaeon | reverse complement strand
AATAATGATATAACCACGGAGGTGTGCTGATGAAATATGTTTTATGGTTCAACGAGATTTCCAAGAAAGACGTTCCCCTGGTGGGAGGAAAAAACGCAAACCTGGGGGAGATGATTCAGAAGACCAGGATCCCTGTTCCCGGCGGGTTTGCCATAACCACGGAATCTTATGATTGCTTCGTAAAGGAAAACAAGCTTGACAAAAAAATAAAATCGGTTGTTACAACCCTGAACAGAAAAGACCTTCACAACCTGCAGAAAGTGGGCAAGGAGGTCAGGAGACTTATCATGTCCGGCAAATTCCCGGAAGACCTTAAAAAGGACATACTTTCCCATTACAGAAAGCTTTCCAGAAAATCCGGAAAAAGGGAGGAAAGCGTGGCCGTGCGAAGCTCCGCAACCGCGGAGGACCTTGCGGACGCAAGCTTTGCCGGACAGCAGGAAAGCTACCTGAACATGAGGGGCGAGAAGCAGCTTCTTGATGCGGTCAAGAAGTGCATGGCATCCCTCTTCACCAACCGAGCCATATCCTACAGGGAAGACAAGGGGTTTGACCATTTCAAGGTAAAGCTTTCCGTGGCCGTGCAGAAGATGGTTCAATCCGAAAGCTCTGGCGTTATGTTTTCTCTTGACCCGGACTCGGGGAACAAAAACTTTGTCTACATAAACGGAAGCTGGGGCCTCGGAGACTACATAGTTCAGGGCAAGGTAAACCCGGACGATTTTTACGTTCTCAAGGCCACCAAGACCCTGATAAGCAAGAAGCTCGGCAGCAAGAAGGCAATGGAAGTCAGGTCCAAGTCCGGAGTCAAACACAAGGTAACTCCCCAGTCAATGAGGAAAAAATTCTGCATAACGGACAAGGAGGCCCTGAAGCTGGCCACTTACTGCATGGACATAGAAAAACACTACGGAAGGCCTATGGACATTGAGTGGGCCAAGGACAAGAACGGTCTGTACATACTGCAGGCAAGGCCCGAGACCGTTCATTCCGTGGGTTCCGGAGTCATAAGAGAGTACGTCCTGAAGGAGAAAAGCAAGGTCCTGATTGAAGGGGGAAGCATAGGAAGGAAGATAGGCGCCGGAGAGGTCAACGTAATCAAGTCCGTGAAAAACATCTCCAAGTTCAAGGAAGGGCAGATTCTCGTTACGGAAATAACGGACCCGGACTGGGAGCCTATAATGAAGACAGCCTCCGCCATAATAACGGAGAAGGGCGGACGCACAAGTCACGCGGCCATAATTTCCAGGGAGCTTGGCATACCCGCTATAATAGGCACGGAGAATGCCACGAAAAAACTAAAGAGCGGGCAGGCAGTGACAGTGGACTGCACCGAGGAAAAAGGCAGGGTATGGAAGGGCAAGCTGAAGTATGACGTGGAGGAGATGAAGATGGGCAAGATACCCAAAACCAGGACCCAGGTGTTCGTTAACGTCGGAATACCCGAAAAGGCCCTGGTTCAGGGCCAGCTTCCTGCTGAAGGCGTGGGCCTGGCCCGTGAGGAGTTCATAATAACGTCAATAGGAGAGCACCCGCTTGCCATGATAAAACACGGACTTTCAAAGGAGTTCGTGGACAGGCTCGCTGACGGAATAGCCAAGATAGCGGCAGCCTTCTACCCGAGGGACGTGGTTCTGAGAACCTCGGACTTCAAGACAAACGAGTACGCCGGCCTGAAGGGAGGAAAGGAATACGAAGGCGAGGAGAACAACCCCATGATAGGATGGAGAGGAGCGTCGCGCTACATCTCTGAATTTGAGCCCGCTTTCAGGCTTGAGTGCCGGGCTATCAAAAAAGTTCGCGACGAGTTAAAGCTGACAAACATAATACCCATGATTCCATTCTGCCGAACGATTGGGGAGGCCAAAAAAGTTTTGAAAATCATGAGAAGCGAGGGGCTGAAGAGAGGCAGTATGAAGGTTTATGTGATGGCAGAAATCCCCTCAAACGTGATTCTTGCGGACGAGTTCTGTAAGTATTTTGACGGCTTCTCAATCGGCTCAAACGACCTGACCCAACTCACCCTGGGAATAGACAGGGACAGCGAGAAGCTGGCCTCAACCTTTGACGAAAGGAACGAAGCCGTGAAAAGGATGATATCCATGCTGATAAAGACGGCCCACCAGCACAAGAAGAAAGTAGGCATATGCGGCGAGGCCCCGAGCTATTTTCCGGACTTCACGGAGTTCCTGATAAAGTGCGGAATAGACTCAATCTCAGTAAATCCGGAAGTGGCCATAAAGACAAAATTCCTTGTCCACGAAATAGAGAAAAAGTTAAAGAGGAAATAATTTAATCTATAACAACGTTATTATAGGTATGAAAGTCAAGTTCTGCATTCTGGAAGCGGATTATATAAGCAACAAAGAGACGGCCATAAGGTTAATGGGCAATGACGAAAAGGGGAAGACGATCTTTGTTCTGGCAGATTTTGAACCCTACTTCTACGCTTTACCCAGCAAGATTGACAAGAAAATAAAGAAGAAGATTCTCGGAATAAAGGAACCCAAAGTAAAGAGAATAGAGGAGACCGAAAGAATAATAGATATGGAGAAGAAAAAACTTCTCAAGGTTTATGCTCATCACTCTTCAGACGTGCCGAAAATAAGGGATGTTATAAAGGATTTTGAGGAAATAGGCCACGACGGCTGCTACGAGTATTCAATAAACTTCTATCGCCGCTACCTGATAGACAACCAGTTCAGCCCCGGGGAGTGGCTGGAAGCGGAGGCAACCAAGCAAGGCAATTACTTCAAGGCATCCAGGATAAAAAAAACCAAGGACATGAAAACAAAGCTAAAGGAAATGGCCTTTGACATAGAGACTTACGGGGAGGGCGACGAGACAAAAATAACGATGATATCCCTTTTCGGACAAAAAATCAGGAAAGTCCTGACCTACAAGAAGGATTCCTATCCCGGTTACGTTGAAGTACTGAAAGATGAGAAAGAAATGCTCCAGAGATTCGTGAAAACTCTGAAAAAAGAAGACCCCGACGTAATCTACGGCTACAATTCGGACGATTTTGATTTCAAGATTATTCATGACCGCGCTGAAAAACTGAAAGTAAAGCTGGACTTGGGAAGGGACGGCTCCGGAATGAAATTCACCAGGCGCGCCCGCACAAGCTCCGCGGAAATCCAGGGCCGCGTGCACATAGATTTGTTCAGTTTTGTTTCCAACATACTGGCGCCCGGGCTCCAGACGGAGGTTCTTCGCCTGGGAGACGTTTCCTCAGAGATACTGGGCGACGCAAAAGCGGACATGAAACTTGAGGAAATATTTGAGTCTTGGAGAAACAACACAAAGAAGCTTGCCTCTTACTGCCTCAAGGACAGCGAGCTGGCATTCAGGCTGGGCCGGCATCTTTGGCCCCAGATACTGGAACTCTGCAAGCTCGCAGGCCAGACGCCCTTTGACGTTTCCAGGATGACCTACTCGCAGCTGGTGGAGTGGTATCTTAGCAGGAGGGCTTTCGCCGCGGGGCGCATAATACCCAACCAGCCCAAGTTCAAAGAAATAAAAAACAGAAGAGGCAGGAGGCCTTACGTGGGAGGCTTTGTGAAGGAGCCGGAGGAAGGCCTCTACGAAGGTATAGTCGTTCTGGATTTCAGGAGCCTCTATCCCACCATTATCGCCTCTCACAACATTTCCCCGGAGACCCTGAACAAATGGCCTAAAAAAGAGGGCCACGCCATACCGGAATCCGACGGATGGTTTTCCCGAAAGCCCGGGGGATTTATTTCCTCCGTTATAGAAGACCTGGTCAAAAAAAGGCTGGAAATGAAGAAAGAGGGAGGAAACCCCCTTCAAGAGAGAGCCCTTAAGATAATAGCCAACGCCACCTACGGTTACTTCGCTTTCCCGGGAAGCAAGTGGTACTGTTTTGAATGTGCCCGCGCCACCGCCTCATGGGGCCGCTTCTACATAAAGAAAATTATAAAGGAGGCCGAGGCCGAGGGGTTCCGGGTCGTCTACGGGGACACGGATTCCGTTTTCCTGACCCATGAAAAGATAAAATCCAAAACCAGAGATTTTCTGAGTAAAATAAACAATTCACTCCCCGGTATTATGGAACTGGACCTACAGGGCTTCTACAAAAGGGGAATTTTCGTCTCCACAAGAGTCGGTAGGGGAGCAAAGAAGCGCTACGCTCTCATAGACGGGAAAGGAGAAATGACCATAAGGGGATTTGAGACTGTCAGGAGGGACTGGTGTTCCCTGGCCAAAAAAGTCCAGCGAAAAGTTTTGAGGCGCGTTCTGGAGGAAAATGATGCCTCCGGCGCGGCAAGCTACGTGAGGGAAGTGGTTGAAAATATAAGACAAAGGAAAGTGGAGCTGAAGGACCTCATAATCTACGAGCAGCTAACAAAAAAAATAAAGGACTACGAGCAGATAGGCCCGCACGTGACAGCCGCCAAGAAGATGAAGGAAAAAGGCAAGCCCGTGGGGCCGGGCATGGTAGTCATGTTCTTGGTAACCAGCGGCTCCGGCTCCATAAGCCAGAGGGCCGAGCCCTTGGGGAATGTTTCAATAGAACAAATAGACACTGCGTATTACGTGAACAACCAGATAATTCCGGCCGCCATGCGCGTCCTGGGAGTTCTCGGCGCAAAGGAAGAGGAGCTGAAGGGAGAGGGAAAGCAGACCGGCCTGAAGAGCTTTGGTGTTTAAAATGAAGACAGGGAAAAAACAAGGGCACTGAAAAGGTTAAAAGAGTTCATGCCAAAGTGATTGATATGGAAAAAGATATTCTGGAAAAATACAGGAAAGCTGGCACTATCCACAAGGAATGCCTGGAATTCGGCTCAAGGCTGATAAAGCCCGGAGAAAAAATTCTTTATGTGGTGGAGCAGATAGAAGAGAAAATCAGGAATAGCGGGGCCGGCTTCGCTTTTCCGGTAAACGTTTCCGTCAACGAGACAGCGGCGCACGACACCGCCGATATGGGAGACGCGCGCGTATTCAAGGAAGGCGATTTGGTGAAGCTGGACATAGGGGTGCAGGTAGACGGATACATAGCCGACGGAGCGGTCACGATTTCCCTGGATTCTGGAAAGGAGGACCTGATAAAGGCGTCAAGGGAGGCCCTGGAAGCCGCCCTGAAGTTGATGACTCCCGGAAGGCCCATTCCGGAAGTGTCCGAGGCGATAGAGCAGACAGTAAGGAACGCGGGGTTCGTGCCCGTAAGGAACCTGACCGGCCACAAGCTTGAGCGGTACTCACTTCACGCTGGCGTGGAATTTCCCAACATAAAGACAGACTTAAATTACGGACTAAAAGAAGGAGATGTTTTTGCGATAGAGCCCTTCGTCACGGACGGAAGCGGCAAGGTGGTGGACACGAAGAAAACCCTCATATACATGTTTCTCTCGGACAGACCCACAAGATTCCCGGAAAGCAGGAAAATTCTGCAGGTGGCAAGGGAGGATTTCCACAAGCTGCCCTTCACCAAAAGATGGCTTCTCCAGAAAATACCCGGTCTTTCTCCGGTCAAGCTGAATCTTATACTGAAACAGCTGGAGAAGATAAACTCCCTTTACGAGTACCCGGCCCTGAGAGAGGTTGCCGGGGGATACGTTGCCCAGTCCGAGCATACGGCAATCGTAAAGGACAAGCCCGTGGTAACCACTGCTTAGCCCACGTAGCTTATTTCCCTGTTTTCCTGGGCTTTCTTTTTCAGGTCTATGTCCCTGTAATATTTCTTTATGTTCTCCGAGAGGGAAGGCTTTATTTCCTTGAGGGCCTTCTTGAAGTGGTTGTTGGTGACTTTCTTGCTTTTTATGTTCTCCCTAAGTGCGCTAAGCGCGGCCTCCCGGCAAAGAGCCTCAAGGTCGGCCCCACTGTAACCCTCCGTTTCCTTGGCCATTTTCTTCAGGTCCACCTTTTCCAGCGGCATTTTTTTCGTATATATTTCCAGTATTTTCAGCCTGCTTCCCTCGTCGGGTTCCGGTATCAGAATCTGCTTGTCAAACCTTCCGGGCCTGAGCAGTGCCGCGTCAACCATGTCTGGCCTGTTGGTAGCGGCCATTATTACCACGTCGTTCAGTTCCTCCAGCCCGCTTATCTCGCTCAGAAGCTGCGAGACCACGCGCTCGCCCACGTGGCTGTCTGAGGAAGAGGCAACCCTGCTGGGCGCGAGAGAGTCTATCTCGTCAAAGAATATTATCGTGGGGGAGACCTGCTTCGCTTTCCTGAATATTTCCCTCACCATTCTTTCGGATTCCCCGACCCACTTGCTCAGCAGTTCGGGACCCTTCACGGATATGAAATTGGACTCGCTTTCGTTCGCAACGGCCCTTGCCATCAAAGTCTTCCCGCATCCGGGCGGGCCGTAAAGAAGTATTCCCTTGGGCGGCTTTATCCCCATTTTCTTGAAGGAGTCCGGATATTTCAGGGGCCATTCCACGGATTCTTTCAGCCTTTTCTTGACCTCTTCCAGACCCCCCACATCCGACCACTTGACCTTGGGAATCTCTATCATGACCTCCCTCATTGCCGAGGGCTGCACCATCCTCATGGCGTACTCAAAATCCCTCTTTGTCACTACCAAATCCTTTACAAGCTCGTCGGGAAGGGGCTTTTTTTCCTCAAGCCCGGACATCTTGGGCTGGATTCTTCTCAGCACGTGCATGGCCGCCTCCTTTGCCAGAGCCTCCAGGTCGGCTCCCACGAAGCCGTAAGTTATCTCGGACAGTTTTTCCAGGTCCACGTCCTTTGACAGGGGCATGTGCCTTGTGTGAATTTCCAGTATCTCTTTCCTACCTTTCTTATTGGGCACGCCCATTTCTATTTCCCTATCAAACCTTCCGGGCCTTCTCAGGGCCGGGTCTATTGCGTTGACCCTGTTGGTGGCCGCTATCACTATGACTTTCCCCCTGGCCTTCAGCCCATCCATCAGCGTTAGAAGCTGGGAGACCACCCTTCTTTCCACTTCTCCTGTGACCTCCTCCCTTTTCGGGGCTATCGCGTCTATCTCGTCTATGAAGATTATTGCCGGAGAGTTCTTTTCAGCATTCTCAAAAACCTTTCTCAGGTTCTCCTCCGACTGGCCGTAGAACTTGGACATGATTTCGGGTCCGGCCAGTGATATGAAGTGCGCCCCTGCCTCGTTGGCCACGGCCTTGGCCAGCAGGGTCTTACCGGTTCCGGGCGGGCCGTACATGAGAACTCCCTTCGGCGGGGCTATTCCCAGCCTGTCAAAAAGCTCCGGATGCTTGAGGGGTAGCTCAATCATTTCCCTGACTTTCTTTATTTCGTCATGGAGTCCCCCAATGTCCTCGTAGGTCACCGTGGGTATCCTGGTTTCCTCTATTTTTTCCACGGCCTGTTCCTTGAGCTCTATCTCTGTGTTTTCGCTTATCCTGACTATGCCCTCTGGCGCCACTTTCGCCACGACCATTTTTATTTCGGAGCCAAAAGTCCCGAAGGAGCTTCCCATTATGTCTATGTTGAACCCGAACTGCTTTAGCATGTCCTCAAACGGGTCGGTCTCCCTTCTCTGGCTCACAACGGAAGAGGGGACTATTATGTCCCCCTTGGAGAGCGATCTCATTACGAGCTTTTGCTTCAGGAGGTTGGGGTTCATGAGAATCCTTATTCCTTTCTGCGCAGGGGCAAGAACCACGGACTTGGCTTCCTTAACATCGGCCTTCCTGACCTTCACGGCCTCCCCGAGGCTTGTCCCCGCGTTCTTCCTGACCAGTCCGTCCATCCTTATTATGTCCAGGCCTATGTCATCAGGGTATGGCCTGACTGCTATGGCTCCGGTGACCCTGTTTCCCTCTATCTCCAGTATGTCCCCTTCCCTTATGCCCAGCTTCTTCATAACCTTGGAGTCTATCCTTGCTATGCCCTTGCCGTATTCCTCCCTGCTGGTAAGCTCTCCTACCTTTAGTTTCTCGTCTTCCCCGTCTTTTTTCAAAATCATGATATCACCTACTTTATTTTTATTTCCCTTGATTTTATCCTTTCGTATTCATCGGGCCCCAGAAGAACCCGGAAAAAATCATAGTCTATCTTGTCCTCCCACTCCTCCATATATTTCATCACCCTTTCCATCTCCTTGAGGGCCACTATGAAGACTGAGCTGTCCACTTTTATGTGGGGTATCTCGTTCAGAAGGCCCTCCCTTCTGTACCTGTACTCGGCCTCGTCCTTCCTTATCACCTGTGTCCAGCCGTAAAGCCCGCGGAAGAACTTGTTCCTCTCGTAGTTGGAGTCAAACTTCTCGGAGTGGGTGTTGAAGCTTATAAGCACGGCCACCCGGCCGTCTTTCCCCTCCTTTATTCTTATCTTCATACGGGCCACCTGATACTATTTAGTGTTTATTTAAACTAAAAATATATATAAAGCTATCGGTTCCGGGTAGTTAAACTACCTGCAGTGATGGCACTTGCTGCATGCAGCAGAAATGCCATTATTTAGTTTTTCTATCTCCTTCAGGGCATAGTCCGGGTCCGTTAGCTGCTCGCGGGACAGGTAACTTGGCTCCACAAAGGAAGGTTTGTAGTTTGCCATAAAATCATCTTTCAATGAAAATTGATTTTTCTGCTTTAAATTTTTTTCAGGTTTTCCGGACATAATTAAGAAAAAATCTAAAAAATAACAGCCAGCATGCTTGCCAGGCCGAGGAATATGCAGAACCAACCGAAGTTGATTTTCTCCGCAAATTTCATAAGGACTTTTATAGTGGCCAGCCCGAACACGAAGGAGAAGAAGATCGCCACAAGGCCGTAAAGGTCAAGGCTGACCTTTCCGAGCAGGCCCAAACCAATCTCCGCCGCCAGTACCGCGGGTACGCTCATCAGGAAACTGAGCCTGAGCGCTTCTCTTGCATCGTACTTCATGAAAAGCAGGGCCGAGGTGGTGAGCCCGGAGCGGCTGAGTCCGGGAAGGACGGAGAATGCCTGGACGACTCCGGCCAGAACCGAGTCTCTCGCGTCCAGCTTTCTAGTGCCCCCTCCCCTGATTTTCTGCAGGATGCCCGTAACTATGAGAAAAAAACCTATAAGGGCCATGGCAAAGTCCAGTGAATTTATTTTTTCCAGTCCGAAAAAGAGAAGCGGAGCGCCGATTATCCCGGTGAGCGCCGTGGAGACAACAAGAAAGGTGGTCAGGCCGTTGTAGCCCCGGTTTTTCCCGGGCCTGTATTTGGTAAGGTTTTTCACAATACCAACAAGGTCCCTGCGAAAATAGACAATGGCCGCCAGAAGCGTGCCTGTGTGGAGCCAGATTGATAAAAAAACGGCCTCGGAGAGCGTTTTGCCGAAGAGGCTCATCATTATTATTGAAGATATGCCCTCGCTGCTGACCGGGAGCCATTCCGCGATGCCCTGCACAATCCCCAGGAGCGCGGGTTCCAGGAAGTTCATGGTATAATTTGGTTCCCTAATGAAATATAAACATGGCTTCACAATAAACTATGGGTGTGTTTGTGGAACTTAACAGCAAGCTTTCTTTCGGGCAGAAGCCATTGGACGAACTTTTCGGAGGGGGTATAGAACACAAGTCTCTGACAAATATTTACGGGCCTCCCGGCTCCGGCAAGACAAACATAGCCCTTATAGCGGCGGTTTCCTGCATAGGCAAGGGTAAAAAAGTTATTTTCATAGACACTGAGGGGGGATTCAGCCCGGAAAGGCTGGCGCAGATTTCAAAAGATTTCCCCAAGTTCTCCAAGAGCATAGTACTTGTGGAGCCAAAAACCTTTGAGGAGCAGCACAAAATCGTGATGGAACTGGGAAAGTCCATTGTGGACGGCGTGGGGCTGGTGATAATGGATTCCCTTGTGAACCTCTACAGGCTTGAGCTGGATGACGAGAATTTTCAGAAAATAAACAAGATGCTTTCAGGCCAGCTCGCTTACCTTTCAAGAATATCCCGTGAAAAGGATTTGCCTGTTCTTATAACCAACCACATGTACTCGGACAGCAACGGAACCCAGCCGGTTTCCCGGGACATAACCAAGTACTGGTCCAAGTGCCTGGTGGAACTGGTGAAGCTGGACAAGGGGAGGAGGGTGGCCATACTGAGGAAGCACAGGTCCCTGCCTGAGGGAAGGGAGGCCCACTTCCAGATAACGGAGGAAGGAATAACTCCCGCGGAAAAGAAGTTCAAGCTTTTCTAGTCCAGTTTATCTGTTTTTTTGTTTTCCCATTCCTTGTGGATTATATACGCCCTCTCCAGCGTAGTCATGTAAGCCTTTTCTTTCACAGCCACACCTCCTTGTCCTGTTTTTTGAAATTAGATGAAAAAACACCGGAAGAATTAGCCGTTTTCACTTCATGCAGTTTCGTAAGAGCCCGGCCATAGTTTATCGCGCTGGAATAAAAGCATTTCTATGATAAAGAACAAAAATTTAAATTCATGAGAAGCTACAATAGTTAAAGGTATTTTATTTTTTGCCCCAATCAGCCTTGCTGGGACACTTTGGGTCTATGCACATGGTGTAAGGCCTGCGCCCCTTTCTTATCACTTTTATCATGGGCAGGCCGCACTCCTTGCACGCCCCCGCAGATTCTATCTTTCCTGCCTGCGGAAGCGGAAACGAATTCTTGCAGCCGTCCTTATACCCCTCACATCCCACAAACCTTTTCTTAGTGGCGCGGGACACTATTATCCGCAGGTTCTTTCCGCACTTGGAGCACTCTCCCAGTATGTAGGAGTTCCTTCTGGTGTTGGTCAGGGCTTCCTGCAGGTCGGTGCCTATGTTCTTCTCGTTTTCCTTGAATTCCCTGAGGATTTTGGCCAGGGTCTTCTTGGCATCTTCTATCACCTTTTCCTTTTTGCACTTGCCCTCAAAAACGTCTTCCATTTCCTTCTCAAATTTTCTGGTCAGTTCATCCGAAAGCATCTCAGGGCAGTATTTTTCCAGTGTGTTGACCACCGCGAAGCCGAGTTCTGTGACCTCTATTTTCCTCTCTTTGATATACGCCCTGTCGTAAAGCGTTTTTATTATTGAGGCCCTGGTGGCTTTTGTGCCAAGATTCAGCCTTTCCAGCTCTTTCAGAAGCGACGCCTCGTTGTACCTGTTCGGAGGCTTTGTTTCCTTTTCCAGAAGCTTTATTCCGAGAACGCTGAGCACGTCGCCCTTCTTAAGCGCGGGAAGAATCTGCTCTTCGTACTTGACGTACTTCTCGTAGAATTCTATCCAGTTCTTTTCTATAGTTCTCTTACCCTTTGTCGTGAAATCCTCGCCGTTTATGTCAAATATGACATCCACGGTCTCCCTTAAGGCAGGCTCGCCGAAAACGGCCAGAAACCTTCTCACCACAAGGTCGTAAAGCTTTTTTTCATGCTGGCCCAGGCTTTGCGGTTTTTCACCCGTGGGAAATATCGCGGGATGCGCCGGGTCTTCCTTTTTGCCCTCGTTCGGCCTGACTTTTCCCGCGAGGACCTTTTCGGCCAGCTCCTTGTAGTCTCTCTGGTTGCTTATTTTCTTGAGTATTGTTTTCAGGCCAAGCCTGGCCGGAAGCTTCTGGCTTGATGTCCTGGGATAGGAAACAAGCCCGGAATCGTAGAGGCTTTGCGCTACGTCCAGCGTGTATTTCGGGGTGAAACCGAAAGCAGAGTGTGCCTCGGTCTGTAGTGTCGTCAAATCAAACGGGAAAGGCGGGTTCTGTTTGTACTTCCTTTTGCTTATCTTCTTGACAACCGCGTCGGAGCCCTCACACCTGTTTTTAACGGAAACGGTTTTTTCCTTCTCCCAGAACTTTCCTTCATTGTGCCCGGCCTTTATTTTTTCTCCTTCCTTTGTCTTCATGCCCGCCTCCAGTTCCCAGTAGGGCTTTGCCACGAACTTGCCTATTTCCCTTTCCCTCTTGGTAACTATTTTCAATGCAGGCCCCTGTACCCTGCCGGTGCTCATGACCTTGAAGTATTTGGTGGCGTTTTTTATTGCAAGGGTTAGGGCGCGCGAGGTATTTATGCCGTAAAGCCAGTCCAGCTTGTGCCTGGTTATCCCTGCCTCTATCTGCGGGTAGTCCAGTTCCTTGGATGCGTTCTCGTAGGAGTCCTTGAGCTCCCTGTCTGTGAGCGTGGAAAACTTCATTCTCTCCGCTTTTTCCTCCCCGCATATGAACCTAAGTATGTTGTAGCCTATCACGGAACCCTCCGAGTCGTAATCAGTGGCAACAATGAAAGTGTCCGCTTCCCTGCTGAGCTTTTCAAAATTCCTGTAGTAGGCCTTGGAGAAAGCAGAGTTTTTGCTTGCCTCAAAACTGGGAACCCACTCCGTCTCAAATATGGGATAGGTCCAGCTCCCGTTGCCTTTCTGCTTTAGCGTGAACAGGTGGCCCACTGCCGGCACGACCAGGACTTCCTCCCCCCCGCAGTCTATCTGGAACCAGACCGCCTTTCCGTTGCGTTCCTTTCTCACGTTACCATCTGCAAGGGCGTTTGCTATCTTCTCAGCGGCCTTGGGCTTCTCTGAAATAATAAGCGTGGACATGTTCGCACCAATATTAATAGAAAAGGGAGAACTAATTTAAAGCTTACTGAATTTCATGACTTTCTTCCCGTTCATGTAGGGCCGGAGAGCCTTTGGTATCGCAACGGACCCGTCTTTTCTCTGGTTTTGCTCCAGGATTGTTATCATTGTGCGCGACGTGGCCAGGGCCGTGTTGTTGAGGGTGTGCACGAATCCCGCAGGAGGCTGCCCGGCCTTTTCCCTGTATTTTATTCCCAGCCTGCGGGCCTGATAGTCGGTGCAGTTGGAGTTGGACCCCACCTCCCTGAATTTTCCGTCGGCCATCCACGCCTCTATGTCGTACTTTTTCGCGGCCTTTGCCCCCAGGTCTCCTGTACACACGTTTACGGTCCTGCAGTGAAGACCTAGTTCTTTGTACAATTCCTCCGAGTTCTTCTGGAGCTCCTCAAGGTAAATCCACGAATCTTCCGGAAGGCACACTATGAACTGCTCCACCTTGTTGAACTGGTGCATCCTAAACAGCCCTTTCGCGTATTTTCCGTGGGTGCCCACCTCCTTCCTGAAGCACGAGGAAACACCGACAAGCTTCAGAGGAAGCTCTGCCTTGTTGAGAGTCATACCCATGAACATTCCGCCCAGAGGATACTCTGATGTGGGTATTAAATAGAGAGACTCGCCTTCTATCTTGTAGCTTGCCTCCGAGAAGTCCGTGGGGTCGCCTATCATTGACTCGTAGGTCCGGCCGTTTACCATGAACGGGGGGCTCACCGGGCTGTAGCCTTTATTGGCCAGGAAATCCAAGGCAAATCTTTGTATTGCCAAATCCAGCAGTACCATATCATCCCTGAGGTACGTGAAAAGGCTGCCGGAGGCCTTTGCCCCGGATTCAAAGTCTATCATGCCTTTCCCGATTTCCAGGTGGCTCCTTGGACTGAAATAAAATTTCGGGGGCTTGCCCCATTTCCTTACCTCCACGTTTTCGCTCTCATCCTTTCCGGGAGGAACCGAATCGTGGATAAGGTTCGGTATTTTCAAAAGAAGCAGGTCGCAGGCCTCCCTGAGCTTGTCTATTTTCTCGTTATTTTCCCTTATTTTATCAGGTATGCAGGCCACTTCCTTCATCTGCCTTGAAGCGTCTTTTTTCGCGGCCTTGAGGTGCCCGATTTCCCTGCTGAGCAAGTTCCTCTTGTGCTGGAGCTCCTGGTTTTTTGTCTTGAGTTTCCTCCATTTTTCGTCCTTTTCCAGCAGCTCATCCAGCATTCTAATGTATTCGGGATTGTTCCTTCTCTTAAGGTTATCCTTAACCATCTTGGTTTCGTTTCTTATCAGGCTTATGTCAAGCATAAAGCACCTACCTTGTGACTTCCATCTTGTTTATCGCTTCCAGAAGCTCCCCGGCCTTTTTGTTTTTTTCAAAATACCCCCTGACGGGCTTAAGTACCTCGTTTATGTAAAAAGTCGCGGCTTTTTTAAGGTCAAGAGGGTGTATGCTCCCCGAGGCAAAATCCTTCTCCAGCTTTTCATAATTTTCATATAAAACGTCCCCGCCGAACTTTTCAGGCCTTTCTATCTTCATTCCCCCGAATTTCTCAAATATTATATACCTGCAGTATTCCAGAACGGGATTGTCTTTGACCTGCTTCTCCGGGCAGTAGGCCTTGCCTATTTTCCTACTCACCTCTTTCTCGGAATCGGTCATGAATATCGCCGTGTCCGGCCTGGACTTGGACATTTTCATCTCCACGGCTCTTTCCACGGTGCCGCTTCCCTCCGGGGGCTTGCCGAGACCCATGAGCATGTGGTGCGAGACCACGACAGGTTTCCAGAATCCTAACTTTCCCCCCGTTTCCCTTGCCAGGACGTTGACTTTCCTCTGGTCCATGCCCAGCTGGGCTATGTCCGCCTTGAGGTAGAATATGTCCGCGGCCTGCATGCAGGGATACAGAATCTGCGCGGCGGAGAGTGACTCGCTTTCCTTCCTGCCCATTATCTGGGCGCACCTTGTCATCCTCTTCACTGTGTTGTTTCTCGCGACGCTCATAACGATTTTCCAGTAGTCCCTGTCGTTCACAATATCATTTGACCATACGAATTCCACGCCCTCGGTCCTGAGGCCACATGCCTTCCAGACCTCTATGAAGTATTTTCCCATGGTTCTTATGCTCTCCAGGTCGCCTCCCATCTTGTCGTTGGCCCATGCGTGCCAGTCGGCCACCAGCATTTTGAACCTGCACCCTGCCTTTACCATCTTGTTTATGTTTATAGCCCTGAGTGCTCCCTGTGCCAGGTGCATTTTTCCCGAGGGCTCAAAGCCGTCATATGCGACCGGATGCTTCTTGTCCTTCAGCAGCTTAACCAGGTCCTCCTCGGTGATTATTTCCTCTCCCACCTCTCTAATCAGTCTAATCCTTGATTCCATGTCCATAGAGACACCTATAGAATAAGAGCCTTTAATAAAATAAATACAATAGGCCCCCGTTTACCTAGAATTATAAATATTAGATTCACAAAAATGAGTGTATGAATTTAAAGTTCCTGGGAGGAGCAGGAGAAGTGGGGAGGTCCGGAGTTGTTTTAGACACAGGCTCGGAAAAGATTCTGATGGACTACGGCATAAAGATTGTGAGCCAGGCCGAAGGGCCACTACAGGCCCCGAAAATTCCGATGAAGGTCAAGCTGGACCTGGATGCGATGCTTTTGTCCCACGCCCATCTGGACCATTCCGGGTTCGTTCCCAACCTTTACAACAGGGGCTACCGCGGTCCCGTGTATTCCACCGCTACAACCTTTGACCTTGCAAGGATTCTTCTCAGGGACAGCATAAAGCTGGCCGACCTGAGGAACCAGGAAAAATACTTCTTCACCAAGGACCTGAAAGAGATGGAAAAAAACGAGTACAGGATAACCTACGGCCAGCAGTTTGAAGTAGGAAAAACCCTGGTGGGGGTTTACGATGCTGGCCACATACCGGGCTCCGCGACTTTCTACCTGGACACCGGAAAAGGGGCCGTGGTTTATTCCGGAGACATAATGTCCTGGGATACTGAGCTTCTCAGGGGGCTGGAGCCTCTGAGGGAAAAAACCGACGCTCTTATCATGGAGTCCACCTACGGCGAAAGGGATCATCCGGACAGGGAAAAACAGGAAAAGCGGCTTGTTGAAAGGGTGAAGGAAACGCTTGACAACAATGGAACCGCCATGATTCCGTGCTTCGCGGTTGGAAGGGCCCAGGAAGTGTTGCTAATACTAGAGAAATACGGGATGGACAAGTATCCCGTGTACCTGGACGGAATGGCCGTGGACGCCACGAAGACAATACTCAAGTACCCCGAGCTCATAAAGCAGCCCAAAAAACTTGAAAAAATTTTCAACAGAATAACGAAAGTTTACAACAACAGGCAGAGGAGCAGCGTGGTCAAGAAGCCCTCAATAGTTGTCACGACCTCGGGCATGCTGAACGGAGGGCCGATAGCCTACTACCTGGAAAAGCTTTACGACAGACCTGAATGCTCCCTGACGCTCACTGGATTCCAGGTTCCCGGCTCCGGAGGACACACGCTTATAAACACGGGCAAGTACGTCACTGAGGAAAAAAACTACAACGTGAAATGCAGGCTGGGTTTTATAGACCTCAGCGCCCATTCAGGAAGGTCCGAGCTTTTTGAGTACGTGAAGATGATAGACCCGAAGAAGGTTTTTGTAATCCACGGGGATTCGTGCGAGAAATTTGCCAGGGAGCTGCAGAAACAGGGCTACGAGGCCTTTGCCCCGAAAATAGGGGAGACCTTAAAAATATAGGTGTTTTTTTGATAGAAATAGACGGTTCCTACCTTGAGGGAGGCGGCCAGATCCTGAGAACCTCAGTTGCGCTTTCCGCTGTTACCGGCAAGCCTTTCAGGATTCACAGCATAAGAAAAGGCAGGCCTGTTTCCGGCCTCAAGCCGCAGCACCAGAAGGCGATAGACACCGTGGCAAGAATATGCTCCGCCGAGGTGAAGGGCAACGTTCTGGGCTCCGAAACCGTGGATTTCCATCCCGGCGGGATAAAGGCGGGAAAATTCAACGTGGACATAGGGACCGCGGGCTCAATAACCCTTCTCCTCCACGCCCTAATTCCCCCTCTGCTGCACGCGAAAAAAGAGACGGAGATAAACCTAAAGGGCGGGACAAACGTTCTTTGGAGCCCCACCACCGACTTTTTTCGCCACGTTTTCTGCAATTTCCTTGACAGGATGGGGGTCAGCATAAGGGTTGACATAAGGAAGCATGGGTTTTATCCTAGAGGCGGGGGAAGCGTGAAGGTGAGAATCCAGCCCTGTGCGGAATTGAAGCCCTTGGAACTTGTGGAGAGAGGCAGGATGGACAGGATAGACATATGGTCCATATCCTCCAAAGACCTTAAGGACAGGAGAGTCGCGGAAAGGCAGATTGACGCCTTCAGGGAAATACTGGACAAGAAGGGGCACGAGCACGCTGTCTACGCGGACACGCTCTCCACGGGAACCTCAATACACGCCCACGTGCACTATGAAAACACAAAAATGGGCGCGGATGTTCTGGGAGAAAAAAGAAAGACCGCCGAGGAAATAGGAAAATGCTGCGCCCTGCTCCTGAAGGAGCAGATGGACAGCGGGGCCTGCCTGGACGGGTGGATGGCGGACCAGATTCTTCCCTACATGGCCCTTTCAGGCGGAGGCAGGGTGTCGGTCGCGGAAATAACCGACCACTGCAGATCAAACACGTGGGTAATAGAAAAGTTTTTGCCCGTAAAATTTGTAACTCAGGACAACATTATTTCCTGCAATCCTAGCTAATTTTAAGCTCCTTGCCCTTCTTTTTTGTTTTTTCCTTCTTTGGAAGCTCTACCACGAGAACGCCGTTGTCCATTCTTGCCTCGGCCTTGTCCTCTTCAATCTCTTCCGGAAGAGCTATCTCCCTGTGCACCTTGTCGCATATTCTTTCCTGCCTGAAGTAGTTTTCCTTCACTTCTCTTTCTTCCCCGGACTGTTCGGCGTCTATCACCAGCCTGTTTTCCATGACCCTGATGGAAACGTTTTTCTTGTCAAATCCCGGAAGGTTTGCCTCAACTGTTATGCTTTCTTCGCTCTCCACAACGTCCACGGGCACACCGGACAGCGAGCCTCCTGAAAATCTGTCAAATTCGTCCCAAGGGCTCCAGGAATCGTCTTCCCAGAAGAATCTAAAGGGCCTTCTACTCATTACATCACCCTGTTATTTTTAGTTCTTTTAAACACTAAATTATTCCCAGAACTAATATATAAAACTAACGCTCACACGCTCTCCAGGACCTTCTTTATCGCATCCTTGGCGTATATGTTCATCCTTGAAGCAGGCGTTCCGTGTCCCGGCAGCAGCACGTCTATGTCGCCGAGCTTTTTTATTTTCTGGAGCGACTTCTTGAGCTCTTTCTCATCCCCACCGTAGAGGTCGCTCCTCCCGACTCCGTCCAGGAAGAGTGTGTCGCCGCTTATTAGAAGCCTGTTTCTCTCGTCCCAAAGGCATATTCCTCCCGGCGTGTGGCCCGGAGTGTGCATAACAGTGAATTCGTACTTGCCTGTTTTTATCTTGTCGCCTTCCTTCAGTATCTTGTCTGCTTTTACGGGCTTGTATTCCAGGCCGAATTCCTCTGCCATAATTCCCTTACCTGTCTCCAACGCCTCCCTGTCCTTCTCGTGCACGAGTATTTTTGCCCCTGTAATCTTTTTCCATTCACCGGCCCCGCCGCAATGGTCAAAGTGGCTGTGCGTTATTATTATGGTTTTTATCTTCTTTGGGTCTATTCCGTACTCCTCCATCTGCTCAAGTGTTTCCTTTAAAAAAAACCCGCTACCGCAGTCTATGAGGATTTCATTGTTTATGTAGAACATGTTGGAGTCAAACTCTGCCCCGTCAAGCAGGAATATTTCAGGAGTTATCTTCATTTTTACACCCAAATAAAAGAAGCATTCTTGTTCTTAAAAAGATATATGAAAAACTTTTTAAACTATTTAAGCTTGATGTAAAGTTTCCTGTAGGCATCAAGCCCGGCCCTCACGACCTCCCCTATCTCCTTTTCGTGGTTCTTGACTCCCGGCTTGACATCCTCCAGTTCCTTAAGCACCCCCATGCAGGCCTTTTCCACGAATTTAGGGACAATGAAAGGCTGCTTGACCTGCCTGGCGTAACCTGGATTCTTGAGCTTTAGAGGAATCCACATGCTGTGGTAACCTATGTAAAGCACCATCACGTTCGCGAGCCCTGCCCTGCCGACCTTTATCCTTTTCCTCCCCTTAGAATTCAACTTTCTCTGCGCAAGTATCCCCTCTTCAAAGCCGTTCTCCACGAGTATGGTGTCAACTATAATGTCCTTCATACAAAGGATAAAAAAAGTGACCAGCTTAACCAGGTCGGTGAGCACGTCCTCGTAGTTCTCCCCTATTTTTTCAAGGGTTTTAATTATGAAGGGCCACTGCTTCTTTCCGACCTCGGATATTCTGGGCTCTATGCCACGCGATTTGACTATGGTGTGCATGAACTCGTGTGCTATAAGCCCCCTGGCATACTTGAGATCCCTGATGCCGGAATCCTTGACGTTTATCATTATTTTCACGCGCCTGCCCTCCTGTATTGAAAACGAGGAAACGCTTTCCGACAGCCAGAATTCCATCTTGTCATACCTTCTGCCGTGGTACATCCTTTCTGGGTTCGCTATGTCAAGAAACGCTTTTTTCGGGGTTTCAGTGAAAAGAAACGTGACCTGGGTGAAATCATGCATGCCCAGATTCTTCACTACCTCATCCACGAGCGGGTAAAGCTCCTTTTTCACGAACTTCTTGCCGCTGTCCGTTTTTTTCAAGATTTTCATTTACAACAACCAGTATTTTTTGGGTTTCCTGCAGGAGCCGGCCTTTTTGTAAACTTCAAGGAAGTCCTTTACTCCCACGTGCGTTCCTCCCAGGCTTGTTATGAAATCGGATACCACAGCGTTGTTGTCGTAAAGAGCGGCCTTGACTTCAGGAAACAGGATTCCCCCGTATCCGGGCGCAACATTGTTGTCTATCACGGCAACCCTCTTTACTTTCTCAAGCGATTTCTGTATCTCCTCCTCCGGGAAAGGCCTGTAGGTCCTTAGCCTGAGCAGCCCGGCCTTCCTGCCTTTTCTTCTGAGCCTGTTAACGGTCTCCCTGACAGTTGTGGATACGGCTCCCGTGGTGACGAAAGCAAAATTGGCATCCTTCATTTCATGTTCCTCAACCAGCCCGTATTCCCTCCCGAACCTTTTGCCAAACTCTTTCCCAACCTCCTCAATTTTTTTCTTGGCGTTTAGCTGGGCCCTGTGCTGCTGGGCCCTGAATTCCATGTAATCCCTGCCCATGGCGGAGATCCCCTGGCACATGGGCTTCTCCGGGTCAAGAACTGCCCTGGGCCTGTAAGCGGGAAGGAATTTTGAAACCTCAAGCCTGTCCGGTATCTCCACGGGTTCCCTTGTGTAGGAGTGGATGAAGCCCTCCATGTTCACCAGGGCGGGAAGCATAATCTCCTTATCCTCGGCTATTTTGTACGCCTGGATTACGGTGTCCAGAACTTCCTGGTTGTTCTGCGAGAAGAAAACCAGCCAGCCGGCATCCCTCATGGCCAGCACGTCATTCTGGTCCGTCCACAGCGTGACTGGAGCGGAAAGCCCGCGGGAAACGTTCACCATGACTATCGGCAACCGCATGCCTGACGCTATGTACATAACCTCGTGCATGTAAAGCGTGCCCTGGGAGCTGGATGCGGTGAAGGTTCTTGCTCCTGAGGCCTCCGCTCCGATGCAGGCCGACATCACGGAGTGCTCGCCCTCCACGTCCACGAACTCCCCCCTCCACTCCCCGTTGGCTTTCCATTCCGCAAGCTTTTCTATGAGCTCGGTCTGGGGCGTGATGGGGAAATTCGGGACTACCTTTACGCCGCAAAGCCGTGCCGCCCAGGCCGCCGCGGTGTTGCCGTCCATGAGATTTTTCTTCATTTCTTTTCCTCCTCCAGAACCACGGGCCCCCGGTATCCGCAGTTCTTGCATTCGTAAATTATACCCAGGTTTCCCCCGAGCCACAGGTAAATGTCATTGCTTTTGCAATTCGGGCATATCTTCGGCATGCGTATCCCTCACCATTTCTATTGCTTTCACAGGGCAGTTCCTGGCGCAAATTCCGCAGCCCTTGCATATCCCGTAATCAAAATAAGGCAGCCCCCTGCCGTCCAGCTTGACCGCGTTCTCAGGGCACATCTGCCAGCAAATCCTGCACTTTATGCATTTTTCGTTGCGCAGGGGTTTGAAAATCCTCCAGGCCCCGGTATTCATGGTCTTGGCTTCCTCAGCCCTTATAATCGGTATTCCTTCTATGCCCCTGTATTTTATCATGTGCTCCTCTATCACGGTCTCATCTCCCTGTAGCACGTCTCCACGGCCAGGTTGTTCTTCTCCACCAGGCCCGCCTTCCCCTCGTCCCTGAGTTCCTTTTCCACCGCCTTCTTCAGTATTTCAAGGGGGATTTTTTTGAATATTTTGGCGAAAGCCCCCAATATAGCTGTGTTGGGTATGGGAACGCCCAGCGTGTCCAGCGCTATCCTGGTCGCGTCTATCGTGTGGACTTTCTGCTTTAAAGGGGAAAAGTGGCCCGGGTATTTGCCGGTGTTTATCAAAATAAAGCCTTTCTTAAGCCCTTCCGTAACCTTCTCCATGTCCAGCGTGTCGTCTATGCATATAACATAATCAGGGTCAAATATGTAGTCCCTTTCCAGTATTTCTTTCTTATCCATCCTCACGAAAGACGTGACCGGCGCACCCCTTCTCTCCGCACCGTAAACCGCAAAACTTTGCACCTGGTACCCGGAAAGGAAGGCCGCCCTGCCCAGTATGTGGGCGGCAAGTTTTATTCCCTGTCCCCCTCTTCCGTGAAGCCTTATCTTGTACATTATCTCCCCTCTATTTGTATACGGAATTCTGTCTCTGGTAGTACCTTCTCGTCGCCGAGCCCATGGCCTTGTTTATTATGCCCTCCACCTTTTCGGGATTGTCTATTGAATAAAGCCAGAAGCTGTCCTCCCCAGTGTCCACTTCCAGGTTACCTATTTTCAACAGCCTCTCGTACCACATGTTTCTGAAGGATATTTTCTCCACCATCTGGTAGGGTATGTAGTCCACATGCCTGTTTATTATACCCTCCTCTTTTATTATGCGGGTCTCGGTTATGATGTACTTAACCAGGATTCTTTTTATCTCGCTTGCAATAACCAGGATTACGCCCACTCCTCCAAGAAGGTAAGACGCGTATGAAGAAAAAACACCCAAGGAAACAAATGAATCAAAAAAACCGGTTAGAAGCAGCAGGGCCGCTATAGCAAGCAAAGTTCCAAACAGATAGTAATGCAAAAAGGTTTTCCTGGATTTCCTACCGGTCCAGTAGGTTCTTTCCTCCATCAACTCACCCTCACGTCAACCGCCCAGACGCAGTCACGGGAGCAAATGAGCGGATTTATATCCAGCTCCTTCACGTTTTCCCTCATCATGAGCCTTGATACCTTAGCCAGGGTTTCTACAAGTTCGTTTATGTTATACTTCCTGCCCCTGTAGCCCTTTAGCACCCTGTAAATCCTGGTTTCCTTTATCATGTCAAGGGCTTCCTTTTTGGAAACAGGGCATACCCGGAACTTCACGTCCTTCAGAATCTCAACAAATATCCCTCCCGTACCGAAGCTTATACAGGGCCCGAACTGCCGGTCCCTTATGCCGCCTGCTATGGTTTCCAATCCCCTTACCTGCTTCTGTACAAGAACGGTCTCGCAGCCCTTTATTTTTTTTATTTTCTGGAAGCATGGCTTGACACCACTTCTAAACACGCCGGTAAAAACCCCGCCAGCCTCTGTTTTGTGGGTCACGTCCGGCGAAGACAGCTTCATTACAACGGGATAACCTATTTTTCCGGAAAAATCCAGCGCTTCCTTGCAGCTTTTCACAAACCTGTATTCAGGGACCTTTATCCCGTATTTCTTAACGAGCCTGATTGACTGGTCAGGGGGCATCATAGTAATATTTAATGAGGATTTTATATAATATTTTAATGGTTTAAATCTTTTTCTGCCCAAAATTGTACCGGTGTGCTCGTGATTGATGAAAAGACGAAAAAAGAATGGCTGGATGAAATAGTATACTCAGTGAAGGTCAGGGACAAGATAAGGACAAAAGGAACAATAGAAAAGATAGAGAAATATTTTGAAAATCCGGAATCAGGCTTCAGCTCCGGCTTCTACGCATTCTCCAAAGACATGGAAGCGGGGGAGGACTCCTACGCCTTTCCGGAAAAGAACAGCAAATACGAAGAAATGGTGGGAAAGGCAAAGGAAATGGATGTGCTGGAAAGGGAATTTCCCGACCTCAATTGCGCGGAACTCAGGCCCTTGAGCCTCCATAAGCTGGTTGAAATAGGAAGGCAGGATTTCGTCAGGTCCCTCTGGAAGAAATAGTTATATTTTCTTTTCCCAGCCTTGATGGAGATTGAAGGAAAAGCAGTCCTTTTCAAGCCCCTGGTAGCCACATATTAAAAGCTCTCTTTCCGCCTTGCTGAGCCTTCTCTTGTACGACTCCTTTACAAATGTCCTCCCAAGGTTTTTGTCAAACTTCAGAGTTTTTTCTCTGGGCCCCGGAAAAATCTGCGGCACGGGCTCGTTCCCGTCTGTTTCATGAAAAAGCCTTGCCGTCTCATAGTACCCGGCCACGCCGTGCGGACACATGAAAAATTCATTGTTCACGTACTTCGTTGACGCGTTCCCGTAGTAAACCCTTTCCCCGCAGTCGCAAAAGGCCTTGAAATCGTACCAGTTCCTCCCTCCGGGGCCGGGAAGCGGGTTGTAGACTACCCTGTGTTTTTCTCCGCCCGTTCTTGAGGGAACCTCCACCCATGCGGTCCTCCCGTGCCCCCTGACTTCTATTCTCTCTTCTCCAAGGGAAAGGGAAAAAAGCTTGGCGCCGTCTATAAGGCTTGTCAGGGGAACAAAAATGGAGGTTCTGTTTCTCGGATTGGTCCACTTGTAGCCCCTTTTGGGCCAGTCAAAATTAAACCTTTTCAGCTCGCTTTCAATATGCGACCTGGCGGGCTTGTCCACCACCCTTATTTTGAGTTCGGACCCCTTTTTCATGAACTCCGCGGCCCTGTAAGTCTTCCGGCCGTCATTTCTGAGCTTTCTGGGCTTGTAAGGAAGCAACTCGTATCCTTCTATGACAGCGTATTCATCCTCTCCCAGCTTCTCAATTGTTCTAATGGCTTCCGCCTTCTCATAGTCTTTCAAGGGAAGCCTTTCCCGGCCAGGATTTTTAAAGGCAACTTCCATGCCTTCTACTTCGCTTATCTTGGGGTGGTCTTTCCAGAACATAAATATTACTAACACAGAAAAAGGATTTAAGAAGCCTAAAGGCGATTAGTCCTCTTCAACTTCTTCAGGTTCCTTTATGGCAGGCGGAGTTATGTGCTTTACTATAACTATGTCATCAACGGACTGTACCATCTGGTATGGCACGATTATTCCCCTTTTTCCGCCAACTATCTCGGCCAGATATGAGCCCCTGGCCGCCTCTATCACCAGAGACCTTACCCTGAACTTGTTGAGATTAACCTTGACGTCTCCGACCTTTCCACAGTATGTTCCTTTGGTGGTAAAAACGTCTTTTCCGAACATTTCAGAAAGATTTTTCACATTTATTGGCATGCTCTACCCCCTTTTTAATATAAATATTCACTTTTAATATTTATAACCCGCATCTATTTAAATGTTAAAATATGCTGAGGTGGCCGAGTGGCTTAGGGGCAGGTTACGGCAGTAAGAACCGTCCGGCCCGGCCATAGGCGCTAGCCTGCTAAGCTAGTGGGGCATGTCCCCGCGAGGGTTCAAAGACAAAAACCTTTTAGAAAAAGGTTCTTGTATCTCCAAAATCTGAAAAGCTTCGCTTTTCCATGACGGGAGAGAATCCCTCCCTCAGCGCCACTACTTTTTGACGCTCCAATGCCATAATTCCCGTATTTAAGCATTTCTGTTCAATAAAATGTGCATGGCAAATATATTTGAAGTGCACACAGGCACAACGGGCTTTGGTTCCGTGGAGCAATTGGCCGAAGATTTACATGAAATACTCTTAAACATATACAACGGACCCAAGAATACAGAGTACGTGAAGGAAAAACAGAAAGAGCTGGAAGAAGGTTACGGAGACTATATAAAAAAATTTAAACCGGACACAGGGACCTCCTTCGGCGTTGCCGAAAGTCATGTAGTGAAGGCTTATCAAAAATTTCAAAATATTCTGGAAAACAAGGATGTACAGACGGCAGCAACGGATATTATTCACGAGGATTTGGAAATTCCAGGTGAAGAATCAGGCAACGAATTTGAAGAGCATTATTTAAATGAAATTTACTAATTAAAATGTAAAAGGGCTGGTGGTCTAGTGAGCCCCTTTCAGTGGCTCGGAGAACGGTTATGACGCTGCCCTTACACAGCCTTTTGCTCAGCGCAAAACGCTGGCGAAAATCGGCTTGGTTAAGTCAGAAGGCTTGAGTGAGGCAGAGGTCGGGAGTTCGATAAGCCGACGCGCACGAAGTGTGCGTCTTCGCGAGTGTCTCCCCCGGCCCACCAAACCTTTAAAAGCGTCAAAAATACAAAAGGTAATCTGAAGCATACGGATTGTATGCTTCTTACAAAAGCTCCCGTAGTCTAGCCCGGCCAAAGGAAGATTGACACGTACGAAGTATGTGTTTATACAACCTTTCGGTTTTGGATGTCGGCCTTTCGATTCACTTCGAAAGATTTGAGGGCGCAAGCCCGGTGAAAGAGTTAGCCGAAGACCCGGGTTCAAAGGCAAATCCCTTTTCAGAAAAGGTTTTTGCATTTCCCAAAACATGCAAATGCTTCGCATTTGCCAAAAGGTGGAGTGATAATCCCGGCGGGAGCACCAACTCCTTAAAACAAGTCATTTGCGCGCCCCGGAATAGATAACTTTATATTCCAAATATTTCATTACGAAATTACAATATTTCGGAGGTGGCCAAATGGCTGCGAAGAAGGCTGCAAAAAAGACCAAGAAAAAGAAATAAAATCTTGGGCAAGCCAGACTCAATTCTACCTTGGTTTTTAATTCAAAAATCAAAGGAGGGTGTATAAATGTTTATGGACGACGATTACGACGACTATGATGATACGGACGAAGAAGAATAAGTTACAGTGATTTATAGCACCCCCTCCTCCTTTTTTTAAAAACAAGAGAAAGTGCCTAAAATAAGAGTTTTAGGCCTTCTAGTATATAAATCTTATTAAAAACGGCCCAAAACCTTTATATTTGGCAGTTTCAAAATATCAATAAAGAGGGCCTTTGTGGCCTTTTAAAACACTTTGGAGGTGCGTAAAGAATGGCATTGATAGTAAAAAACGCAGTAAAAGACATGGTAAAAGGAAAAGCTAATGTAAGTGCCGATTTCTATGATGCTTTGGATTCCCAGGTGAAATCCATAGTGAGCAAGGCATTGGACAGAGCAAAATCCAACAACAGAAAGACAATACAGGCAAGAGACCTTTAAGAGGTCTCCCCTTTCTTTTTCTATATTTTTGGTGATTCCGTGACGGAACTCCTTCACATGAAAGACTGCTACCTGAAAGATTTCAAGGCTAAGGTTCTCAGGGCCGGGCCCGGCTTCGTTACTCTTGACAGGACTGCCTTTTATCCCGAGGGCGGGGGGCAGGAAAGCGATATGGGTTTTATAGAGTGGAACGGAGAAAAAACCCGGGTAACGAGGGTGGAGAAAAAGGGGGACGTGATACACAGGGTCGGGCAGGTTCCTCCGGAAGGCACGGAAGTCACAGGGCACATTGACTGGGGCCCGAGATACAGGAGAATGAGGATGCACACCGCCCAGCACCTTGTTTCACTGGTGGCAATAAACCTTTTTGGTGTAAGCACGGTAGGAAACCAGATACACGAGGACAGGTCAAGGATAGATTTTTATCCCGCGGATTTCTCGGAGGGAGACCTGGAAAAAATTGAACAGGAGGCAAACAGGCTGATAGAGGAGAACCTTGAGGTAAAGATTTACGAGATTCCAAGGGAGGAAGCCCTTGAGAGGGTAGACAGCAAGAGATGCGGCCTGAGCAGGCTGCCTGCCTCCGTGCGCACGTTAAGGATTGTGGAAATAAAGGGAGCGGATGTTTGCCCCTGCGCAGGAACCCACGTTAAAAATCTAAAAGAGCTCGGAAAGGTAAGGATTCTGGAAAAGATTAATAAAGGTAAGGACAAACAAAGAATAGTATACACGCTGGTTCAAGCATAGGAGAACCTTAGATCCATAGGCGGGGGTGCCCGAGTAAGCTTTTTAGAAAAAAGCTTCGGGATTGGCCAATAAATTGAGCTGCACGAAGTGTAGCTCTGTGCAACCAATTTGGCTACAGGGGCAGGACTTAAGAAAACTTAAGTGTTGAGTCCAAGAGGACTGTGAAAGTGAGAAATCCTGTGGCTTAGTGCCTTCGTGAGTTCAAATCGGTCGACATACAAGAAGTGTATGTCCGTGCGTAGCACGTAAGGCGGAAGCCTACCGTGGAGTTCTCATCCCCCGCACCAAACTTTTAAGACTGGTGATGAAATGAGCAAGATAGTTGCCGTGGTCGGAATGCCTGGCTCAGGGAAGAGCGAGATTGTGCGTAATTTTCTGGAGGCCGGGTTCCAGAGGGTTTATTTCGGGGACATAACCTTTAACAGGATGAAGAAGGAGGGCCTGGAGATAAGCGAGAAGAACGAAAGAGAGACGAGGGAAAAGCTAAGAGAGGAGGGCGGAATGGGGGTTTTCGCGAAGCTGAGCATCCCGGAAATAGACTCTCTCCTTAAGAAAGGTAAGGTGGTCGTGGAAAGCATGTATTCATGGGAGGAATTTCTGATACTGAAGGAAAGGTACGGCGACAGCTTCAGGGTGGTTGCTGCCTGCGCCTCCCCGAAAACAAGGTACGCCAGGCTGGCAGGGAGAAAAATAAGGCCCCTGAACGCGGAGGACGCCAAGAGCAGGGATTACACGCAGCTGGAGAACCTGCACACCGGAGGGCCGATAGCTATCGCTGACTTTACGGTGGTGAACGAGGGCTCCATGGAAGAGTTGGACAGGAAAGTTAAAGCTTTTATTGAAACGCTGACTACAGAATAATATGATTTCCCACATGGAATGTTTCTCCTGCGGAAAGGAGTATTCCGCTTCCGAAGTTTTGTTCTGGTGCCCCGAGTGCGGGGGCTCCCTTGTGGTGCGTTACAGGCCGGAGGAAATCAAGAAGCATCTGAATAAGAAGTTCAGGAAGGCCGAGCCCTGCCACTGGAAATACTGGATGTTCTATCCCGTGCCCAGAAAAAGTATTGTAACTATGGACGAGGGAGGCACGCCCTTGATTAAGGACAACAAAAACACGGATTTTCTATTCAAGTTTGAAGGCAGCAATCCCACTGGAAGCTTCAAGGACCGCGGTTCCACTGTGGAAATAACCCATGCTAGGCATTTGAAGGTAAAGAAACTGGCCTGCGCCTCAACAGGCAACATGGGCGCCTCGGTTTCCGCGTATTCCGCCAGGGCGGGAATAAAGGCAACGATATACGTTCCCCGCGGTGCTACTGTGATAAAGGAAAAGCAGATAAGGAATTACGGGGCAAGGATAGTGAAAGTGGAGGGGGACTACACGGACGCTTTTGAGAAGACAAGAAAATTATGGCTGAAAAAAAAGGTTTATCTTGCCGGGGACTACCTTTACAGGCAGGAGGGGCAGAAATCCGTCATACTGGAGGCAATGGACCAGCTGGATTTTGAAACACCCAAGTACGTCGTGCTTCCGGTGGGAATGGGGAATCTCTGCTACGCCACCTACAAGGGACTGAAGGAAATGAAGATGACCGGGATTATACAAAGGATTCCCAAGATAGTCGCTGTGCAGTCTTACCACTGTTCCACGGTAGTGGAGGCCTTCAACAAGGACAAGCCCATACCCGTGGTGGAAGGTCCCGAGACCATAGCTTCCGCCATTTGTTGCGGCAGGCCGAATTACGGCGAAGAGGCGCTTCATGCCCTGAAGGAAACCAAAGGGAAAGCCGTTACCGTGACGGACGAGGAAATAAGAGAAGCCAGGGAAAAACTTGCTGAAGAGGGAATTTATGCTGAAGCATCCGGTGCCGCGAGTTATGCCGGGGCCGGGAAGCTCAGGCTGAAAGGAAGGACGCTGATGATAATAACAGGGCACGGACTTAAGGATTTGCTGTGAACAATTATAAACATTTTAAATAAGGTTCTACAAAATTAAATCATGGACCTGAAGGAAAACATAGAAAAGGAAAGCAAGAAACTTTTGCAGCTGAAAAAGGAAATACAGAGGGGCATAATAGGCCAGGAATATGTCATAGACTCGGTGATAAAGTGCCTGATGTGCAACGGGCACGTGCTTCTGGAGGGCGTGCCGGGACTGGCAAAAACTCTTTTAGTTATGCTTATGGCGAAGGCCGTGTCCAACACGGTTTTCAACAGGATACAGTTCACGCCAGACCTTCTTCCCTCTGACATAACAGGCACTTCCATGTACATAGAAAGGGAGGGCGTTTTCAGGGCGCAGGAAGGCCCCATATTCGCCAATTTCGTTCTGGCGGATGAGATAAACAGGACTACCCCCAAGGTGCAGAGCGCCATGCTCCAGGCAATGCAGGAAAGGGAGGTAACCATAGGCAGGGACACCTTCAAGCTGCCGAAGCCCTTCATGGTGCTGGCAACAGAGAACCCGCTGGAGCAGGCGGGAACCTACCCGCTGGCAGTTGCGCAGACAGACAGGTTCCTTTTCAAGGTTTTCGTGGACTACCCCACTGAGGATGAGGAGCTCAAGATTATAGACATAAACTCGGTGGTGAAGACCCTGGACCAGTACGGCACCAAGGAAGTCATGGGACCGGTTGACATAGACAGGATTCAGGATATAGTAAAGCAGATTAGAATAACGGACAAGGTCAAGGATTACATACTCAACATAGTGGAGGCCACGAGATACCCGAAAAAGTACGGCCTTGGCCTGGAGAAATACGTGGATTACGGGGGAAGCCCCAGGGCCTCAATATACCTGGCCCTGGCCGGCAAGGCCAACGCCCTGATGGAGGGCAGGGACTACGTGACCCCGGATGACATCAGGAAGATAGCTCACAACGTTCTCAGGCACAGGATAATAATGAACTACGAGGGCAAGGCAAGGAACATATCCACGGACAACGTAATAGACGATATAATAAACAAGGTGCCGGTGGTTTGATTGGCTAAGGACTTGAAGAACAAGGTAAAGGTTTACAGCAAGAAGATAGAGGAAATAAGGAAGGAAATACACAAGGTTGTTTACGGCCAGGAAGACACGGTATCTTCCGTGATAAAGTGCCTGATGTGCAACGGGCATGTGCTTCTGGAGGGCGTGCCGGGGATAGCCAAGACCCTGACCGTGATAGTTCTTTCAAGGACGATATCCGATGCCAAATACCAGAGAATACAATTTACGCCGGACCTTCTTCCCTCGGACATAGTGGGCACTCTCATATACAGGAAAGGCAGGGGGGGATTTGAGGTCCAGAAAGGGCCCATCTTCGGGAACATAATAGCCGCAGACGAGATAAACAGGGCGCCCTCCAAGGTGCAGAGCGCCATGCTCCAGGCAATGCAGGAAAAGGAGGTGACCATAGGCAAGGAAACCTATCCGCTGCCCAAGCCCTTCATGGTGCTGGCAACCCAGAACCCCCTGGAAACCAAGGGAGTTTATCCCCTTCCCGAGGCGCAGATTGACAGGTTCCTTTTCAAAATTGACGTGGGTTATCCCAAGAGAGAGGATGAGAAGAAGGTGATAGACACGAATGCCGAGGTGAAGAAGCTGGAGGACTACGACATAAGGAAAATTTTCACAAAAAAAGACATAGTGGAAATACAGCAGCTCGTGCCCCAGATAAAATGTTCCACTGAAATAAAAAGGTACGTGGTAAAGCTTGTCGCTGCCACGAGATACACAAAGAAATACGGAATAGAAATGGGCAAGTACATAAAATGGGGGGCCTCGCCCCGTGCCACAATCTTCCTGGCCCTGGCCGGCAAGGCCAACGCCATGATGGAGGGCAGGGACTACGTGACCCCGGACGACATCAGGAAGATAGCGCACCACGTCCTCAGGCACAGGATGATTCTCAACTACGAGGGAAAGGCCGAGAGAATAAGGAAGGACGACGTGGTCAACGAGGTAATAGACAAGGTCCCTGTGATATAATGGAAAAAAAATTACAGGATGAAAAACTCAAGAAGGGAATAGGAGAGCTAAAGAAAAGCCCGGAAGGAACGGCAGTTCCCCTGATGGACATGAAGGAGCTGATGTACGAGGTTGACTCCAAGGTAAGGAGACTCAGCGATGTTTTTTCCTTCCTTCTGACCTACCAGATGCTTTTCAGGGGAACTGGTCTTGAATTCGCTCAACTGAAGGAGTACGTCCCTGGCGAGGACGACGCGACAAGAATTGACTGGAAGGCAAGCCTAAGGACAGGAAAGGTTTACATAAAGCAGTACGAGGAGGAAAGGGACCTTGACATAATAGTCCTTCTGGACGTGTCCTCGTCAATGAACTTCGGGACACAGAACAAGATAAAAAGGGAATACGCGGGAATAATAGCGGGAGCGATAATAAGCGCGGGAATAAACATAGGGGACAATGTTGGTTTCTGTGTGTATTCGGACGAGGTAAAAAAATTTCTTGAGCCCTCCAACGACGAGACGCAGTATTACAGGAGTTTGGAGCTCATAGTTGATACGAAACTTTACGGGGGCAGGGCAAACCTGGACAAGGCCCTCAGGTTCATCCTGAACAACGTCAAGGAGAACACGATACTTTTCCTTATATCGGATTTCATAGGAGCGGATTCCCAATGGGAGGACAGTCTGAAAATGGTGTCAAACAAGCTTAACGATGTCATGGGAGTCATGGTAAGGGATCTCAGGGACGAGTTTCTTCCTGAAGGTTCCGGAAATTTCAGGTTCAGGGACCCGAACTCCGACAGAACAGTTATAGTGAACCTGGACAAGGCCAAGAAATACTATGAGAAAATGGCAAGGGAGCAGTCGGAGCACGTAAAAACAGTGTTCAGGAGAAGCAACGCGGGCTTCGTAAAAATATTCACTCATGAATCTTTTGTAAAGGCCCTGATAAGGGAGCTTACTATAAGAAGAGTACTGTAAAATATGTAGATATATTTATATATCAAGATAAACTTAATAAAATTATGAAAAGAGCACTCCCGCTTATTCTGCTGATTCTTTTCATTCCTGTTTCCCAGGGAGTTTCGGTGGAGGAAGGGGCGGATGACTTGGTAATAACCGTGGAGCTACCCGAAGAGGCAAACCCGCCGGAACTGGATCCGGAGCTTTTTCTTTGCTCGGAAACGTGCGAAAAACTTGAATTAAAGTCCTTCAGTTTCAGCGGCAACGAATTACAACTGTTCGCTTTGCCCAGGAGTCCCGGAGAATACGAACTGAAAGTTTACCTTACGGTAAACGGTGAAAGAGTTTCTTTTCATAAGGAAATAACAGTGGAAAAGGCCTTTGCGGAAAGTTCGCCCCCGAAGGAAAACGGGGGCATAACAGGCAACATAACCAGAAACGCCTTCAGTCCCCTCTTTGGCCTTGGTATTTTGGCCTTGTTTTTGGTTTTTTTCTTCCTAAAAGAAGGAAAAACAGGAGCCCCCCGTGAAAGCAAAATAAAGTATTTGGCAATCTTTTTGGTTTCTTTTCTTTTCTTGGCCTCTTTCACGCACGAGTTCTTCCATATTTTAACCGCAGGTATGTTTAACTGCCCCGCGGTGCTGGAATCTTTCATTCCGGTTTATCAGCCCACTTCGGTTTTTCTGACTTGCGAGGCCGGGGTTGTACAGAGCGTTTTGATTCTGGCATCAGGCCTGCTGGGAAACCTGGCCCTGGGCGTTGTTTTTTACCTCCTTTATCTTAAAAAAGGAAACGCAGGCCTTTCGGTCGTCTCATTCGCTTTCCTGTCTTCCACTTTTTTCTACCTGTTTTACGGGACGGGAGACATCCACAGCATAATGAGGATTCTGGGCTTTCATACACAGCAGGTTTACATGAACATGGCAGGAGTGTCCCTGATACTAACTACGTTTTATTTTCTTTTCAGAAATCAAATTCAGAACATGGGCACGAATCCCAGGTACCACAGGAATATGTAGACAAGAAGTACGAGAGTGGCCACGGAAACCAGCGGATAAATTATGCCCACGTACCTCCCCCTTCTTCTTATTATTACGAGGGCGACTAGAAGAGCAAGGAATATCACCACCAGCAGGGGTATCAGCGGTATCCCTCCGGGCAGAAGAGCGGACGGGGGCGATATGTTTATTTTTATTCTCGCGAAGGCGTAGGCATCCTCGTTTGTCTCCACTATAAGCATGGCGTTGCAGGTTCTGGGCCCTGTTCTGGTTTTAACTTTCAGGTCAAGTCCGCCTTCCTCTTCCAGGTCAAGCTCTATTTCAGGTGAAGTTACGTTTACTATGCAGTCTTCTATGTTCTCCAGCTTGGCCTTAACGCCGGTAAGGGGTTTCTTTCCTACATTCTGCACCAGTATGGGTATTTCCTCAAGCGAATCGGACCGGAGTGTTATTTCGCTGGGGCTCTCCACAATCTTTATCTTTGCAAGGAACTTTCCGGGAAGCACTTCAAACCAGAAGTAGGTCATATCCAGCACTTCCCCCTCGCTGTCCAGTGCCTGGACCGGAATCGCGTAGACGGAAGGCTCCACGAGATAGCTGGGTTGTATGAACAGGGTGCGGTTCAGCTTTTCCCCGGGTCCTATGCTGTCAACCAGCGCAGGCTCGGCCAGCCAGTCTTCCCCCACTATGGGCATGACGGTTATGTTTGTTACGGTAGAGTCTCCCAAGTTCTCTATGACAAATTCCACGGGAGTAAGCTGCTCCTGCATCCCGCTTACCTCGGGCTCAACCGGGTATATGTTTATTTTTATTGGACCGGGCTCAGGCTCGGGTTTCGGGGAAGGCGAGGGGCTGGGCTCGGGCACTGGCTCAGGCTCGGGAGAGGGCTGCTCCTGCTCCCCCCCGAACTCCATGACAACTTCCAGGTCGTCTATTATTTCCAGGCTTCCGTTGCACTGTATTTTCTCGGTGCACACAATCTTGTCTATTGTGGTGTTAATCTCGCAGAAGGAAAGCACGTACCTGTCCGTGCAGCTTTTGAAGGTATCGGAAAAAGTCGCGTTGGCCCCGTTTGAGGCCATTTCCGTCACGGTTATGTTGCCTATCTCGCTTTCTATTACGCCGCCGTACCATTTAGTGGAATAACCGCAGTCGTCTTCCGTAACGGATGTGTCGTTTGTGAAACACGCGTAGCAGTACTCCGTGCAGTCGTTCATTCGGAATGTGTAGGCGTTGTAAATGTCCCCGGACACGTTCACCAGGCCGTGATAGGCCGTGTAGTTCGTGTCCTGGTTGGGCACGGTCACGGAGGAGGAATCCGTTGTGTTTGACTTGTACTCCCTGCCGTATGAATTGAAGCACACTCTTTTTATGTGGTACATACAGGTTGTCTCGTTTATCCCGTCATAGTCCGTATCCTCGGGTTCCGTGCAGTTGGCGGTCTGATTATAATCGGGCCAGTCGTACATTACCGTGTAGTTTCCCCTTAATACCTTTCCCACGAACTCGGTTATGCCGTGCCAGTAATATATTCCGAGGGGGGTGTCGTTGTAGGTGTTCCAGAGTCCGTAGTGCAAATCCTCCTCCATCAGGTCCAGTTCTATTGTTTCGTCGTAATGGGGGCCGAAAAAAATACTCCCGTTTTCCCCGTATTCCAGGTACATGTTGCTGGTCTCGTTGACTTTCATGTTGCCTATGTTCTCGTTTATCTGCAGGAAGAAAACGGTCTGCTCTCTTACCACCTCTTCCGGAACGTAATAGAAGCTGAAGCCCACGCCGCAGCTCGGGGACACCTCTATGGATATTATCGCCTGGTCAACTATTATCACGACTATGCTGTAATCCTCGGAGAGCGTTTGGTTACCAGTGGTGTCGTTGGCGTATATGCTGTAAATGAAAATCTTTGCGTCAGAGGGAGTGAAGTTGAACTCAAAAAGAGACGGGGTTATGTTGGTCATTTCATAGGTTTCGTTCATGGGGTACGTGAAGTTTACCATTACCGTGTCCAGGTCCCCGTCCGGGTCGGTCACGTTGGCCCTTATAGTCACGTTGCTCCCCAGCAGGGCGGGGTCCGGGTAGTCCGTCACGTAGCTTATCACCGGCGCCGCCGCGCTGGCCATGGGCATGAATATAAAAAAGACTATTAATGCCATTATGCAGGGGGGTGCCCTTATCATACTATCTCCTAAGTCTTCTGTAAACAAGGTAAATCAGAATTATTGCGATTATCAAAACCAGGTAAAAAAACGAAGAATCCTCCTCGTCTCCTCCGAGAGAGAAGAATCCGGTCGGAAGCTGCCTTTCCCCCGAGCCTTCCTGCAGGTCTTCCCCGGAGTCCTTGACTCCTATGTTTGAGAAACCTCCCGTGTCCTCCGACTGGTTTGACTGGATTTCCTGGTAAAATTCCTCAAGGGTCTGGTTGTACTCAAGCATGTTCCCCGCGTTTATGTTCCCGGGAATTGTTATCGCATAGGCCACCTCGCATGCCGTACTGGGTTTTTGACTTGTACCTCCCGGCACATAGCCTTCCGAAGTGGCCGAGGCCAGAATCTTCACTACGTGATAGTTTCTGGTGAGATCCGTTATGTTGTCCGGAATCTTGAGTATAATCCTTACCGGGACCGCCTTGACGTAATTGTCGCCAAGAACAACCCATTCCTCCTCGCCCATGGGATTTATCACGCTTTGTGTGTCCTCAAGCACGAAATATTTGGGGTTTATTATTGAAAGTATCTCATCGCTTCCTGTTTTGCCCATCTCCACGACAAGGGGATCGTTTCCGTAGTTGAAGAAGGAAAGCTTGAATTCCCTGATTTCTCCGGGTATCATGGTCACCCTTTGGGGTTCTATCCCGACACAGCCAAAAGACAGCGGGTCGGCCTGCGCGGTTTTAGCGAAAACTAGGAAAAACAGCATTGCGAATAGCAGGGCCTTTTTCATGTTATAACCTTTGTTTTCTTGAAATTTATATTTAAACTACCATGACGCGTTGGCCATTATGGTAACGGTGCCGTTGTACTGCCCGTAGTACACTCCGGGTGTGTCCAGCCAGAAGTACGTGCTGTAAGTGAACCCCGAAGGCGGGCTGGCTTGTATGAGCTGGTAGGTGTTGTTCATTCTCGTGGAAGTCCCGTACCCCGAGCATCCCTTGCACCAGCTGACGTTCGTGACGCCTATTGAATCCCCGGGACCTGTCAGGTCGGTTCCCTTTATGTAAAGGCCCGCTGCGTTGTTTGAATTGTCGTCCAGACCCACCTGGTAAGGGTTGCCTGGCGCCGCTATTCCCTGCTGACCGGGGTCTTGGTTGCCCCAGTTTATGTTGTCAGTAGAGACATTCAGCACCAGGACCAAGCCTATCCTTACCAGTGAGTTGGTTGTGTCGTTAGACGGGTTATTGAAGAGAACATCTATGTTGTAGTAGGAGTCCAGGCTTCCTGTTGAGTTCACCACCCATGTCATCGTGCAGTTCTCGTCCTGGTTAAGAATGCAGTTTTTCGGGTTTGAGTCAAACGTGTAGAAAGGAGTTGTACCGCTTGTGTTTGATATCTCGGTGTTGGGCTCGCTTCCGCTGGAGTTGTACCTCGCCGCTCCCTGCACGCTTCCGCAGTCGTCATCCCTGCATATAACGGTGGCGTTTATCGTGAAGTTCCTGTACCGCGGCACTATTACCCCGTCAAGGGGCCTGTTCAGGTACACCTTGAGCGTCCCGGCGTACTCCACCTCGGTCACGTTCACCGTGGTGTTGGCCTCAAAAACGTTGGAGGCGTTGTAATAAGCGTCAGGCTGGTTGGTTATGTTGCACTTGGGGTAGTAGATTCCCATTGAGTATACCGAGGAATTGACATACCAGTTCACCGTGGCCCTTCCTGTTGACACAGTCGTGCTGCTGTTTACGTACCACTCGTGCGTGCCGTTGTAAACGTAAAAGCTTACGCTGTATCCCTCTATGCCGGCATTGGTCACGTTGTCCCTTACATCGCACCTTAGCTGCACGCTGGAGCTCTGGTTGACTTCGGTTCCGGGAGAAGGCGAGTACCAGCTTACGTTTGAATAGCCCCACACGAAAACCGTTACGTTGTCAGTCCCGTCATGGTAGTAGGTCTTGGAAGAGGTGATGTTTATGGGCTGGGCTCCAACCGGGGCGGATGCGGGCACGGTCCACGTGGAGTTCTCCTGGTTCGCTATCTCTCCTGTTGAGTTTTTCCATGAGACGGAATCAGGGGTGATGTAATCAAAGGACTCGTTCTGCGTCACGGATTTCAGGCTCACGGCTTCGTTCCTCCAGTAGTTTGTCCCGCCGGCAGGCTCCAGTATGGTGGCGTTTAAGTACCCCATTATTGTTATGGTTTCGGAGTCTTCCGAAATAAGGCTCTTTTCGTAGTAAAGCGAGGGCTCGTCGTCTATCTCGCAGCGGAGCGTTTCCTGCCCTACCGAGTAGCCTGAAAAGTCATGGTTTATGCTGGCGTAGCCGGAGGAGTTTGTGTCGGAAGAGCCTATCTGGTCCCAGGTGGAGTTGTAGAAGACCACGGTGTAGCCGGCTATCGGCTGGCCGCTGTGGTAGTCCGTTACCCGGGCAACCAGAGTCAGGGTTTCCCTGTCCTGGTTTCCCGTGGGCGAAATCCAGTCCACCCTTGAGAGTCCCGTGACCGTGAAGTTAAGGTATTCCAGAGTGTTGTTCACGTTGTTCCACGTGTCGTTGGCGTAGGCCTTTATGTAATGCACGCCGACGGGCCACGTGTTTCCTATGGTGAAGGTGTGGTTGGTCCAGTTGCCCGTGTATGGGGCGTCTGCCGCGTGCTCCTCCATCCCGTAGCTTGTGGAGTTGTATTCCCAGTAGGCGTAGTCCGGGGTGTCATCCCACTGGGCGTAAGCCCTTATCGCGTCACCCTTGTAAACGCTTGTGTCGTTTATCCCGTAGTTGTTGCCTGCTATTCTGGGTGCCTGGGTGTCCTCCCCCTCTTCCGCCGTGTAAAGGCTGTCCGTGAGACTGTTGTCCTGGGAAGCGTTGTACCACAGGGAAGGACTGTGTGTTATGTTGCAGGTGATGCTCTCGCTGCCGTTGGTGTAGTCAGTGTAGTGGAAGTACGCCCAACCGTCCCCTTCCGTAAGGTTAGTGCCGATTTCGTGGGTCTGGTTATGGAAGTGTACTGTGTAGCCCTGTATAGCTTCCGACATGTTGGAATCCCTCACCCTGCAGCTTATCTGGGTGGTGTTGCCCACGTACATGGTGTCGGGATTCAGGTTTATTGAAGTCACGGAAGCCCAGCCCCACACCTCCACCGTGTAGTTGCCGGTGGCGTTCTGGTTGTCAAAAT
>CAZXFI010000003.1:0-104271 GCA_964640225.1 uncultured archaeon | reverse complement strand
CAGTTTTCCCCCACCACGCCGCAGGGCCAGAAGACCAAGTCCACTCCTTACGGGAATCCGGAATATCCCCTGAACCCGATAAGGCTCATGCTCGGCTCCGGGGCCACTTTCGTTGCCCGCTCTTCCTCCCTGAATCCCAAGCACCTGAAGGAAATGATAAGGCAGGGGATAGAGCATAAAGGCTTTGCTGTAATAGACGTGGTGGGGCCGTGCTTAAGTTTTTTCAACACAATGGACTACATAAAAAAGAACGCTTACGTGATGGAAGACCACGACCCCTCGGACATAAACAAGGCATGGGAAAGAGCCGGGGAATGGAGCTACACCCTAGAGGGAAAGATACCGCTCGGCGTGTTCTACAGGGAAGAGAAACCGACATTCGGAGAACTGCTTAGAAAGAGTTAGTGAAGAAAGGCACGCTGTCCTCCGTTGTAACCACCTTTTTTTACGTAAGGAGTATGCGCGGCCGCCATTCTGTTTCTCCTCAAGGCGTCGTACGATAGCTTATCTCTTATGGAGCCTCCGGGGCTCAAGCTCGCCTTGACTCCAAAAGCGTGCATAACTTCTATTGTGTCCGGGAAGGGATAGAAAGCGCTGGAAACCGCTACGCTGTTTTTCGCTCTGCCGTCAATTTTAAGGCCCATATACTCGGCTACGTCCTGCAGGCTCTTGCTTTTGCACTTCCTGTTTGCATCCTTAAGTTCTTGATAGGGCTTGTTTGCCCTGAAGCACCCAATGAAACCGGCGTCAACCCTGTTCTGCTGGCCTGCGCCTATGCCCACGGTTGCCTTATTTTTTACAAAAAGAACCGTGTTTGACTTTGTCCTACCGTTTATCTTCCATCCAAACAACATGTCTCCAACCTGGTGCCCATTAGGTCTTTTTATTCCCATGTCTTCCAGGTATACCAAATCTTCTGGTTTAAGTTCAAGATTGTTGTATTCCTGAACCAGAAGAGCTCCGTAAATTATTCTCATGTCGTAGCCGGGATTTTCCGGTTTTTTTACATCTGTTTCCAAAATCCTTAGATTTTTCTTTTTTGAAAAAACCTCCAATGCGTCATTTTCAATCCTGGGGCCTATCACGGCTTCAAGAAATTTGTCGCTGAAATATTCCGCAACTTCCTTCGTGACGGGCCTGTTCAGGCCGTAAATACCGCCAAAAGCGCTCAGTTCGTCGCAATTCCATGCCCCTTCTGTAGCCTCCAGTATATCATCGTTCTGGCATGCACCTGCCGGGTTTGCATGCTTAAAAACAGTCGCGAAGGGTTCTTCAAACTGCCAAAGCGTTTTAAGAACCGCGTCGGCATCAAGCCAGTTGTTGAACGACATCGGCTTGCCGTTCAATTGCTTTGCCCGGGTTACAGGCAGGTGCTTGGACAGGTCTCCCTCAATCATTTCGTAAACAGCGCCATCTTGCTGCGGATTTTCACCGTACCTTGGTGTGGAAACCTTTCTGAATTTTAAGTTTATTCCTTCCGGAAACATTTTCTACATCCCCGTTGCTCCAATAAACTGGTCTTTTGGTGTGTCATAAATGCTTGTAATTGCCGTTTCTGTCAAGGCCGTTAGTCGTCCTTAGATGCGGCAAAATCGTGAACTCCATATCAGCTTCGTAAAGTTCTGGAATTTTTTTCGCGTTTGCATGAACCCTCATTGTGTATCTAAGATTTTTGTTTACTTCATGAACTATGTCATAAACCGAACCTGTGTATGGTGTGTACATTTCCTTGCCTTGAATTACGGCATCCTTAACATCTTCATAATAGCGCGTGTTTCCTCCGAGTTTAAGGCCTTTAATGGAAGACATGCCGAAATATTCCTTTACCTTTCTTCCCTCTATCTCCTTTACTTCTCCCGGTGATTCGTCTGTCCCGGCAAAAAGCCCCCCGAGCATTACAGTGTCTGCCCCGGCACATAGCGCCTTTACTATATTTCCGGAAGCCACTCCGGACGTGTTGCCAAGACCCCCGTCGGCTATGCATTTGAGACCGTATCTTCTTGACACTTTGGAACACTCGTAAACTGCGCTTACCTGGGGGTAGCCGAAACCTGTAACCTGCTTGGTGGTGCATATTGAACCCGGTCCTATTCCAACTTTTATGGCATCGTTGTCATTGCATTTTGAGGCGAGTCTTTCAGCAGATTTATCGTTGTCAACATTTCCCCAGACTACCGGAATATTATAGCTTTGTGTAAAATCATCAAGTATTTCCTTTGTAAGTTTCATAACCCCCCTTGAATCGGCCTGGGCTGTCTCCACGAAAATAACATCCGCCTCCGCCTCCTCTATCATCTTTTTTGTTCTTTCTTTCAAATCTCCGGGCGAACCCGGGCCTCCCACGGCAAAGCCGTACATTATTCTGCCTTCCCTGTCTAAGGTAGCGTAGGGATGTTCCTCCCTTGTGCTTACGTCAGCCCAAGTTGCTATTGAATTTAGATGACCTTCTTCATCCAATATAACCAGTTTGCCAAAATTATTCTGCCTCATTATGTCTTCGGCTTCTTTTAGGGTGGGCATTTTGTAGTGAAGAATTCCCTTTTCATTCAGATTTTCCAGTGTAAGCATCCTGTCCTTTACCGCGTCGTCCTTGTATTTCTCCGAATACCCGTATTTAACAAGCAATCCCACGGCCTTTCCGTGTGGTTTTCCGTTTTCCGTCACCGGTATCGTGCTGAATCCCCGCTGCTTCTTAATTTCAAGTGCCTTGTATATGGGATCTTGGGGTGAAAGAACTTCCGGCTCTGATATAAAACCGCTGCTGAATTTTTTCACTTTTTTGCCCTGTTTGACCTGTTCTTCTATACTTATACCCTTTGGAATAACTCCCATGCCCCCCTCCAAACCAAGTGCTATGCACATTTCCGGTCCTGTGACGTTGGGCATTGGAGAAGAAAGCATGGGAGTATTTAACTTGATGGAATTGGTAAGATATGACTCTAAACTTATTTTAGTCTTTGGGTGTAGTTCGCTATGAACGGAAGAAACAAAATCAATATTTTCGTATTCAAGACCAAAGGGTACTTTGTTTATCTCGGAAAATCTGTACTTTGACATGATATTATTTGGGCCGAAAAATACTTAAGCACGGAAGTGGTGGGCCGGGGGAGACTCTCGCGGGAATGGAAAATGCGAAGCATTTTCACGTTCTTTCCCCAAGGGCTTTCTTTTGAAGAAAGGCCTTTTGAACTCCCGACCTCCGCCGTTTTCAAGTCCTTAACCAAGCCTTTATAAGTCGCCGAGTAAAGGGCTATGTGAAGGCGGCGTCATAGCCATTGTCCGAAGTCTTTTCTTTGTGAAAGAAAAGGCTTTCTCTAGACCACCAGCCCGTACGTATATTGAATGCTGTATATCTATTTTAAAGTTTTTTAAGTTATTAATGCGAGATTTATATTGATTGTTATGGATTCCAGGAAAAAATACGCGGAAATCGCCAGCAAAAAAAAGCTCCCGAAGCTGGAGGAGTTGGAAAGGGTTTTTGCTTTCAAGCTGAGCAAGGATGCCGAGGATTTTTATTTTGACATAATAAAGGGCATTGAGGAATCGCTGATTTACGCAAGGCACGTAATGGAGAACCTGCTTTTCCTTAGCGAAAGCTCCACTCAGTCCCAGGCGTACGAGGCAAAGTTCAGGGACCAGAAGCTTTTTGACTCCTACCTAAAGCTGATGGAACTCAAGTGGAGGTACAGGAAGGTTTATTTTGACACAACCGAGGAAAACTGCCAGGATTTCATAAACGAGTGTTACAAAACGTGGACCGGAGATGTAAACAGCGTGCTGCTTGAAGTCTGTAACACTATGGGGGAAGCCTGGAAAAATTACAGGAATAAAAGACAGGAAAAACAAAACTATTTTGGTTAAAATGAAGCTAAAAGACGCGGTAAGCAAGGCCAGGGAAAAGAAAGAAATAAAAGACCTGATTGAAGGGGGCGGGTTCTTTTGCTCCGGATTCGTCACCATTGACTCGGAGGAAAAAATAGAAAAATGGAATCTCAGCTTCTACGACCCGAACAAGGGAAAAATAACCTCCGTTCTTGTCAGGGAGGGTTCCGTGGAAATCGGATTAACAGACAAGCCCCTGCACAAGAAGGTGTACAACCCGGACGAATCAAACATAAAAATCAGCGGGGAGGAGGCCCTGGAAAAGGCCAAGAAAGAATTCAACGGTTACGGCAAGCCCCTGGCCAAGATACTCATATCCTTCCAAAAAAAGGAAAAGGAATTCTGGAATGTGTCTTTCATAACCAAGTTAGGTTCCATAGTAAACGTGAAAGTGGACCCACAGAGCGGCGGCATAGTGAGCTCGGAAGAAATAAACCTGTTCCACAAGTACCAGGCCGTCTGACACGGAGTTCGCAAATTCTTGAGAAAATTAGTTTCTTTTTCGTAAAACTCTTTTTCTTTTCTAAAGAAAAAGGTTTTGAACTTTATCTGACTTTGAAAATTAAGTTTTGGTGGACCCGGCCGGATTTTCAAACCAATTCATGGCGAAACGAAGTTTCGCAAGTTTTTGGGAATACAAACACTTTTTCTGAAAAAGGGTTTGTTTTTGAACCGGCGACCTCCGGCTTTTACGCCTATGCGCTTAGTGGCCTTATAAGACCGGCGCTCTAATTGCCCGAAGTCCTTCTGAAAAGAAAAGACCTCCACCAAGCTGAGCTACGAGTCCGTTCCAAATAATTAAGAAACGGAAAGGATATATAAATATTTAAAAGAAAAATGTGCAACAATGGCCAAAACAATATAATTCATGAGTATAATGGCGCATAGTAAATTTTAAATACTATCAATAAAAGATAATACTACTGGATATTGCCCTTTTGGGCATATTTTAATAATTAACATATTGGAGGTGTGTTAAATGAATGGGGGACAACCTATTTTTATATTGCCTGAGGGTACCCTCAGGAATACGGGCAAGGACGCCCAGAAAACAAACATAGGGGCGGCGAAGGCCGTGGGAGACGCGGTCAGAAGCACCCTGGGACCCAAGGGAATGGACAAGATGCTTGTTGATTCCATCGGGGACATAGTGATAACCAACGACGGGGTTACCATCCTTGACGAGATGGAGATAGAGCATCCCGCGGCCAAGATGATGGTGGAGGTAGCGAAGACCCAGGAAGAAGCCGTGGGAGACGGGACTACCACTGCGGTGATTTTTGCCTCGGAGCTTCTCAAAAAAGCGGAAGAGCTTCTGGACCAGAACATACATCCCACAATAATAACAAAGGGCTTCAGGATAGCGAGAAAGGAGTCCCTGGATATTCTGGACAAGATTGCCGTGGAAATACATCCCGAAAAGGATGAAAAAATCCTTAAAAACATAGCCATGACCGCAATGACCGGCAAGAGCGCTGAAAAGGCATCGGACCACCTGGCGGATTTGGCTGTTGATGCCATAAAAATGGTTCAGGAAATTGATGGGATAAACTCTGACGACATAAAGCTGGAGAAGAAGCAGGGTGGTGGAATAGAGGATACCGAGCTCATAAAGGGGATAGTCGTGGACAAGGAGATAGTTCACGGCTCAATGGCTAAAAAGATTGAGAACGCGAAAATCGCGCTGATAGACTCCGCCCTTGAAGTGAAGGAAATGGAAACCGATGCGAAGATAAACATAACCTCCCCGGAACAGCTTGAGGCATTTCTGGAGCAGGAGGAAAAGATGATAAAGGGCATGGTTGAGAACATAGGAAAATGTGGGGCAAACGTTTTGTTCTGCCAGAAAGGCATAGACGACTCTGCCCAGCACATGCTCGCAAAGAAAGGAATAGTGGCCGTGAGGAGAGTCAAGAAGTCTGACATGGAGGCGCTGGCAAGGGCAACCGGAGCGAAGATAGTCACGGACATAGACGACCTGACAAAGGACTCCCTCGGGTACGCCAGGATAGTTGAGGAAAAGAAGATTGGCGGGGACAAGATGGTTTTCGTTAGGGAATGCAAGAAGCCCAAGTCCGTCTCAATCCTGATAAGAGGCGGGACGGAGCACGTGGTTGACGAGGCGGAAAGAGCCATGAAAGACTGTATAGGAGGCATAATAGCCACACTTGAGAACAAGAGAGCGGTTCCCGGCGGCGGGGCAATAGAGGAGGAAGTTTCAAAGAAACTGAAGAAGATATCCCAGAAGTATTCCGGCAGGGAGCAGCTTGCGATAATAGCCTTTGCGGAATCGCTGGAAGCGATACCAAGAACCCTGGCCGAGAACGCGGGACTTGACCCCATAGACATGCTGGTCAACCTCAGAGCAGCTCATGACGAGGGGAAGACATCGTTCGGCCTTGACGTGATGAATGGGAAGGTTGTTGACATGTGGCAGACCGGCGTCATAGAACCGCTGAAAATAAAGACGCAGGCAATAAAAAGCGGGAGTGAGGCCGCGGAAATGATACTGAGAATAGACGACGTGATCAACGCAGGAAAGCTGGACAAAGGCATGCCATCAGGGCCGCCTCCCGGCGGAATGGGAGGAATGGGTGGAATGCCACCCATGTAACACCCCTTCTCTTTCTTTTTAAGTAAACTTTATAAATAGTGTGTTTTAAATTATATTTATGGCGAAGGAAGTGGAAATAGAGTCCGATGACTATGAAGTTATACCGGTAAGCCCCCTGAGGAAACTTGAGGAAAGAATGAAGAAGATGGAAAGAGACAGGGAAGGCTTTGCCTACGAGGGCTTTATGAGAGAGATACTGGAGCTGATACAAAGCAACCAGAAGCTTGTGGATGAGATAGTCAAGGCCAACGATGAGCTGAGGGATGAACTAGCCAAGATACCCGGGAAGATAGATGAACTCCTGACAACTTGGAAGGAATTTATAGACATACTCAAGGAAATAGGCGGCGCCGAGGCGACATCCGCCTCCGTGAACAACCAGTTCAACAAGCTAATGGAGCAGAACAGGGAAATGCTGGACACGATGAAGTCCATAAAATCCAAGAGAATGTCTCATGAAAGCGCCTCAAATAAGTACCCGAAAATAAAGATTAAAAGGTAATTTAAAAAAGAACGCCCCCGAAAATAGAGTTTAAAGCCGTGATATTCAAAGGAAAAACTATTTGAACTAGCTATAACAAAAAATAAAAAGGAGGTTAGAAATATGAGGAAAGGAATAACACCCGTAATAGCAATGATACTACTTGTGTTAATAGTAGTAGCTCTAGGTGGAGTATTTGCAGCATGGACAACAAGGTCATGGGAACAACTGGGTGAGACAGGAGAACAGCAGATAGAGCAGGTATCCGAGCAGTTGCAGAGGTCCATAGCGATAGACACGGTGACATGCACTTCTTCAGGAACAATCTACGTAAGGAACACCGGAGGCGTGAACATGACCTGCAGCGAAATTACGGTTTACGTGGACGATGTTTTAATGAACACTAGCTGTGGCATAGACCCGCTTATTCCGGGATCTGTAACTGATTTAACAAATGGAACAGGAACCACTGACTTATCAGGCGGTCCAACAGTCAGAGTCACGGTACCGGGTAACTCTGCGTCATACAGGTGCAAGACCTGATTCCACCTCATTTTTTTCTTTATATTTTAGTTTTAAATATAGTCCTCTCTATTTCTATAATGAGTGGTTTTTATGAAAGGAAGTTTTTCAAAAGGCCAGTCGCAGCTTATAGGAGTGGTTCTTCTGACACTTATAATGATAACCATGATAGGCATAACCTACATGTGGGGCATGCCTCTAATAGAGAAACAGAAGGACACTGTAAAGACATCCAACGCGGAGAGGCTTATGAAGGAAATAAACGAGAAAATACAGAGCGTTATGAAAAACGGCGGAACGCAGAGGATAGAAAACCCCAACGTGCCCGGCACGCTCAGCTTCGTGGACAACGGAACCGATGACATTTTCAGAATCAACCTTCAGACCACCGGCACCGACATAGCGACCGGCAAGAAAATATATTTGATAGGGAACGAGCTTGAAGACGTTCCGTTGGGAAGCGAATTCGGCGCAATCAGCGTTTTTTCGGAGGACCTTGGAAACAACAATTATGATGTTACCATGGAACTGGTATACAGGAATGTTACCGGGAGCAAAAACGTATACCTTCTGGACCTTATCGGCCTCGGAAGAGAGAGCGTAACAGGGGAAGGCCACAGGATAGTTATAAGCGAGGCCACTTCTCCGGAAGGCCCCCAGGGAGAAAGAGCCGGCAAGGACATATACGTAACAAAAATTAACGTAAGGTTTGAGTAACTGTGAATTATCATGAAAAAGGGTCAATATTTCACGTTAGAACAAATGCTCCTATTCACTATAGGGATAATGATAACCATCATGATTTACTTCTCTCTGGTCTCCATAAATGATGTTATAGAAGAAATGGCCCGGGAGGACCAGATGCACGAGGTAGGCAAGCTGATTTCCTCGGAAATAAACAGGGCCTATATAGGGCCCGGGAGGACTACGATTGTCTTTAACATACCCAAGAAAATATCCGAAGAAGGATACAGGGTGTACGTGGAAGATGACGGCTCTGATTACAACCTGACCATAAAGCTCGGTAACAAGTTCCTCAGAATTCCGATAAACAGCGAATATAACGCCACCGGTATGTTTTTCAGCTCATCTGGAAAGGTTAAAATTGAAAAAATAAAAAATAAAATACTGATAGGTAGATTCTGATGGATTTTGAAAAAATGGCAAAGGCTGCGGAGAGGTATGAAAAACTACAGAAACTGAAAAAGGTTAAGGTTAGGCCTCCGGAAAAACCGGGTTCGGAGAAAAATCTTCCGGTTGAGCTTAAAATAGGCACGGCAAGAGAAGAAGTCCCCAAGCTGTCATCCATTATAAGAAAAGTCGGTCTTTACCTTTCGGAGAAAGAAGAAAAAAAGGAAAGGAAGGAAATTAGGGGGATAAAAATACCCGATGTTTTTTCAGAAAAAGAGGGGATAAGAAAAAAAGAGGAGGTGGATATAACAAAAATAAACATGTACTACTCGCTTACTCCTGTTAGCCCTAAAAAAGGCGAGGAGATATACGCTTACGCCCACATAAAATGGGACAAAAACAAGAACATACTTGTTTACAGTGTCATAGAGCCGAGGCTTGAAAGAAAAGACAAGGTAATTCTGGAAAAAATAAAGGAAACTATTCAGGAAAGGCTTGACATTGATTTTACAAAGCTCAATGTAAAAAGCGCAATGAAATATCTGGATGAAAAGTTCAACGAAATTCTTGACTTTCTCGGGTTTTATCCCACGGGAAAGGAGAAAAAAGTGCTGAAATACTACATATACAGGGACTTCATAGGTCTGGGCAAAATAGAGCCCCTCGTGCACGACCCGTACATAGAGGATATTTCCTGCGACGGCGTCGGAATACCCATATTCGTTTATCACAGGAATCCCTATATAGGCTCCATAGAAACCAATGTATTTTTTGAGGACAAAAACGAGCTGGACGGTTATGTCATGAGGCTTGCGCAGAAATCTGAAAAGTCCATATCAATGGCCGAGCCTCTTGTTGATGCCAGCTTACCGGACGGAAGCAGGATACAGCTGACTTACGGCACGGACATAGCAATGAAAGGCAGCAACTTCACAATAAGGAAATTTACCAAAGACCCAATAACGCCGATAGACCTTATAAAATCCGGGTCCGTGGACAGCAAGATGCTCGCGTATCTTTGGTTCTGTATAGAGCACGGAAAAAGCATGCTTCTTTCAGGTGGCACGGCTACGGGGAAAACCACCCTCCTTAACGTGCTTTCAATGTTTATAAAACCGAACATGAAAATAGTGTCAATAGAAGACACCCCCGAATTACGTTTCTCTCATCCCCACTGGGTTCCGGAAGTTGCAAGGCAGCCCATATCAGAGATAGGGGGGAAGGAATTCGGAAGGGTGGACTTGTTTGATTTGCTAAGGGAAAGCCTGAGGCAGAGGCCCGATTACATAATAGTCGGGGAAGTTAGGGGCAAGGAAGCCTACGTGCTATTCCAGCAGATGGCAACAGGCCATCCAGGACTTTCAACAATACATGCTGAGACCATGGAAAAGCTTGCAGACAGGCTTACGACAGAGCCCATAAGCCTTCCGGCAGGCCTGATAGAAAACCTTGACATAATAATATTTCTCACCAGGACAAAAACCGGTGACAGCTACGTAAGGAGAGTCAAAAAGGTAATGGAAGTGGAAAGGTATGACATAGAAAAGGAAAAGGTTATCAGCAACACGGTCTTTGAATGGAAAGCCGGTAGTGATATTTTTGAATCTTCCGGAAGCGTTATACTGGAGAATATATCCGAGCAGATGGGAATACCTGTAAAGGACATAAAAAGGGAGGTTGAAAACAGGATTAAAATCCTGGAGTGGGCAAAAAAGCAAAACATAAAGGATTACAGGAGCTTCGGTAAAATAATCAGGATGTACTATGCCAATTCAGAAAAGTTCTTAAAAAAGATAGGTGGAACCTAATGGATTTCAATTCCGAATCCATAGAAAGCTATAAAAAACTTTCTTACAGATTCATGGCGCCCAAGATAGAAAAATACATGAACTCCTTTGAAAGCCTTCACGTGGATATGAGAAAGGCGGGTATTAAACTCAGTCTTTTGGAATACATGTCCATGGCTTTAATGACCACCCTTATCGTGTTCATAACAGAATTTCCGTTCGTATTTATCATAACTCTTTTCATACCCAATTTTTCCGCAGTAATGGGCTTCATATTCTCGTTTTCCATCTCTATCGTTTTTTCGGTTGGAATGTTCTTCTTTTTTTATGTTTATCCTTCCATGTCCGCCTCGTCCAGGAAGAAAAATATAGATTTTACCCTTCCCTTTGTAACGCTCTATATGGCAACAGTCAGCGGAAGTAATGCCCCGCCGAAGTCCATGTTTAAAATAATTTCTCAGTTCAAGGATTACGGGGAAATAACAAAGGAATCCAGAGAAATAACAAGGAACGTGGAGATATTTGGAATGAGCCTGGCCGAAGCGCTGAGAAAATCTGCCAACAAATCTCCGTCCGAGGAATTCAAGGAATTGTTGTGGGGGATAAATACCACCCTGGCTACCGGAGGGAACCTCTCCCAGTATCTTCACGGAAAGGCAAGGGCGTACATACAAAACTACAAGAGGATGATGAAGGAATACGCGCAGAAAGTTTCCGTTATACTGGAAATTTACGTCACGCTGATAATAGTCGGGTCAATATTCCTTATAGTGATAACCTCCATGATGAGCGCTTTCGGGGGAGGCATGATGGATTTGATTGTAATAGTCCAGTTTTTCGTTATATTTATGGGGCTTCCTGCAATATCAGCCGTATTTATTGTAATTTTAAAATACATGTCACCGAGCGTGGGTTGATGTAATGAAGGAAATTAAGGATTGGGAAACAATAGATTACGTCAAATTTGTGCCACCTATCATAGGGGGTATAATAGTCATAATTGTCGCCATAATCTTCATGGGTGACGCGGGCATACTGGGAGTCACGCTGCTGTTCGCTATTGTTATAAGCGCTATTCCTTATTTTATTTTTTCCTATATAAGATACAGGGAAGTTTCGGCGATGGAGGACCAGCTTCCCAACTTTTTGAGAGACCTCGTGGAAGAGGCAAGAAGCGGCATGACTTTGCCCAGGTCCATAGAAATGGCATCAGAAGTTGATTACGGCAAGCTTTCAAAAGAAGTTAAAAAAATGTATCATCAGCTTACATGGGGAGTTCCATTGGAAGAAGTACTGAAAATGTTCTCAAAAAGAGTGAAGGAGAGCAGCCTGATAAACCGGTCAATGAACATACTTATAGAGGCGCACAAGAGCGGGGGGGATATAATAGCCACCATGGAGAGCGTTGCCATGGACAGCGCGCTTGTGAAAAGCGCGGAAAGGGAAAGAAAAAGCAACATGGCCCACCACACGGCCACTTTGTACCTGATATATTTCATGTTCGTGGGTGTTCTCATAGCTCTTGTAAACGTCCTAGGTTCCATGATGGGCAACATGTCCATGAACATGCCCGGTTCTGACATATCGGGCCTGGGGATAGAGATGGCAGGCCCCTGCAGCGGCACTCCCACGGGCGTGACGGGAAGCATATGCTCGTTCTTTATGGGAGCGTGCAAAGTTTTTGATTTTGGAACCGGAAGCGATTGCTACTACAAGTCTGTTTTCCTTTACATGATACTCATACAGGGTATGTGCTCCGGGCTGGTGGCCGGCCAGGCAGGCTCTGAGTCTTTGTCCGAGGGATTCAAGCACGGGTTGATTATGATGGGAATAGGCTTTCCGGCCTTTATTTTGATACTTAAAATAATTTTGCCTTAGGTTTTGATATGAAAGGTCAGGCCAATATAGAATACATGGTGGCTTTGGTTATTTTCATAGTTCTCATGCTTTACATATCTTTCCAGGTAGCAAGCAGCGTGCCTTATTATCATTCCAACAGCCTGGAAAACCGCCTTCAGAGCGACTGTTTGAGGATATCGGAAATGCTTGTAAAGGATTCCGAGTCCGGTGTCGGTTTTGCAATAGAACCATACGAACTTAACGGTACCAAGATGGATGAATTCAATGACACGTGCGATAACCCCTCCAATTACGAAGGCATACTCAAAGACATGTCCCTGGAGGCGGAAAGGGATTTCCAGCTGGTGATTTATGTAAACGCCACCCTGGATTTTGTCTGCGGGAGAAGGTACGTGCCTTCCCAGCTCAGTGTTGTGAGCATAGAAAGGTACGCTACAACCGACGGGCAGCCCACGAGCATTATGCTGAGTATATGGTGATTTTATGAAAAAAGGTGTGGTCCACATGCTGGAAGCCATTTTGGTTTCGGTAACCTTTCTGATGATAATTCCTTTTCTTCTATACCCCGTGCTGATAAAAACTGACTGGGACTACATAAAAATGAACGTAAATGGGCAGGACCTTTTATCCACCCTGGATAGAATGCCTGACGGGGAAAGCTTTCTGCAGAATATCATGGATAAGAACGAGACGGATCTTGAGGAGATTATAGACGGGAACTTTAACTGGCTTAAAAAAATGAGGGTGAACTACGGAATACAGAGCCTGGGCGCCGTTAAAAAGGAAATAAGAGTGGGGTTCAACTGCACTCCGGGAGACGGCAGCTGTCTCAACGACAACCTGGATGACGAGACTTTATTGATAGAATCCCTGCTTAGGCCGGCTTATCTAAACGGAAGGTACATTTACTTTAACGTTTTCCCCTTTTCCTACGAGAACATAAGCAGGTACAAAATGGATGTTTTGCTTGTACGCGGGGATAAACAGAGGGACGAGGCGGACAGCCGGGTAAACTCCGAGATAAAATATGCTCTTGACTCGGGAACTGGCGTGGTGGGTTTTTACAACGTAAGCGCAGTGGGGCCGCTGGAAGCCGATGTCTTCGGGCTGGTTCCTTCAGGAGCGGGAGGGGGTAACCTTTATTTCACCAATTATGGCAATCCGTTGGATTCAAGCTATGACATACAGAAGTATTTTTACCCGGTCGGGTTGAACGAGAACTTCACCTACAAGTGGGTTGAAAACGAGGAAACAGAGATTGTCTTGTGGGGTGAAAGTTATGATGTGAGGAGAAACAACACTGATTGCCCGGGTTCAGATTACTGCAGGCTGGATTTTGATAACGACTCCATTCCTGGCCACGAATTCCCGGGCAAGCAGGAGGGGGATTGGTTCACGATAGAACATAACGGGGATATTTACAACTTCACAGTTGAAGACATAGACCCCAGAGGAAGGTTCTTTATAGTTGATTTTGAAAGGAATGTTCCTTACGAGTTTGAAGCCTTTGCGGATGACTCAGCCAGCGTGACTTCCTACAGGCAGGAGAACGTGGTTTTGAACAACAGTTTTGGCAGGGCCGGACTGGTGGTCAACGGCACCGGTGACAGCCGGTGGAGAGCGGTCTGGCTTGCCGGAGGCGGAGGCAACGATGTCAAAGCCCTTTTAAAAAGCTCAATTATATGGGCTTCTGAAAGAAGCTGGTGGAACATCATGAGAAGCGTGTCAAGGGAACATACCAAAATAAGCTATTTCGTTTCACAGGGCGAAGACTTCCACGAGCCTTACTGGGTTGAATTCAGCCTGTGGTATATTTACTAATTTAAACTTCAAAAAATAAAAAATTTTATGAGGCCGAAATTCTGCCCTAAATGCGGCAAGGAAATAGATAAACTTATTGAAGGTTTGTGTAAATCCTGTTTCAGGGAAAAAAAGCTGGCGGAGCTGCCTGAAAGGATAAGAATAGTTGTATGTAAAAACTGCGGGAAAATTCAGGGACCCGGTGCCGCGGACTTCAACAGAAAAAATATGGAAAAAATTCTAAAAGATAACCTTAAGGTTAACGGTGTTTTGAAAAGCATTAAAATCAAGGACATGAAAGGCTCCAAGAAAATAAAAATAAAAGCAGATGTATCAGGACTTCTTGAAGGTGTGGTAGAAAAAACCGAGGACTTAGAAACTGTCGTGGAACTGAGAGATAAACTTTGTGAAACCTGCGGAAAAGTCAGGGGCGGATACTACGAAGCCGTTATACAAATAAGGTCCGGTGACGAAAACAAGACGGCCCGGGGTCTTGAAATTCTTGAAAAAAGTATAAGCAAAAGGGGTGTTGTAACAAAAATAGAGAAAACCAAGGGTGGATACGACATATATTTCACCCCGAAAAAGATTTCAAACCACGTGCTGAAAGAGCTGACCGGAATTGAAGAAGTTAAAAAGTCTTACACCCTGGTCACGAAAAAGGATGGTAGGGATTTATATAGGAACACAATATTAGTTAGATTGTGAATTTTTATGGAAGAGACAATAGTAAGAGTTAGGATACCCAGAGAAGGTGAGCTGTTTGGCAGGGTTGTAAATCTCTTGGGTGCCAATAGGCTCCAAGTTGAATGCGAAGACGGCAAGGAAAGGGTATGCAGAATACCCGGAAAATTAAAGAAAAGGGTCTGGACCAGAGTTGATGACATAGTTCTTGTAAAGCCTTGGGATACTCAGTCGGAATCAAGGGCCGACCTTGTCTGGAGATACAAGAATAATGAAACGGAATTTCTTAAGAGAAGGGGTTACTTAAAGAATCTATAGGTAAGGAAATGATTAAAAACTTAAAAATCCCTGAAGAAAGGGTTCCTGTGCTTAAAGCCTTTATAAAAAAACTGGAGAGTGAAACAGGGGTTCATGTATTTGTGGAGGAATGTAGCGTAAAAATTGAAGGGGACCCCATTGATGCCTGGAAAAGTAAGGACGTAATAAGGGCCGTGGGAAGGGGGTTTAACCCGGATAAAGCAATGGAACTTTTGGATGACGAAAACAATTTGTATGTAATAAACATCAAAGAGTATCAAAACAAAGAAAAGGGTATAAGAAGGATTAAAAGTAGGATAATAGGCAGAGAGGGTAAGACCAAAAAAAAACTGGAAGACCTTGGCGGTTGCGCGATATCAATTTACGGCAAGACCGTGTCAATAATAGGTCAATCAGAAAAAACTTCTTATGTGAAGGAGGCAATAGAAATGCTTATAAATGGTTCCAAACACAATAAGGTTTATAATTATTTGCTGAGGTGCCTCAATGACTGAAAAAAAGAGGACGGCCAAGGATATGGCCAAGGACCAGAGAGTTATATCCGTGGCTGAGTTCTTTGAAAAAAACAGACACCTTCTGGGTTTTGACAACCCGACAAAGGCGCTTTTGACCGTGGTAAAGGAGGCCGTGGACAACGCGCTTGACGCGTGCGAAGAGGCCGACATACTCCCGGAAATAAAAGTTGAAATAAAAGAGCTTGAGGAAAGCAGATACAAGGTATCCATAGAAGACAACGGACCGGGCATTATGAGGGAACAGATACCAAAAATATTCGCAAAGCTACTCTACGGCTCCAAGTTTCACCGCTTGAGGCAGAGTAGGGGGCAGCAGGGAATCGGCATATCCGCCTCAGTGCTGTACGGCCAGCTTACCACGGGCTATCCGGCAATAATATACAGCAAGCCCACCAAAAAAGGAAAGACTCATGTTTTCCACCTTAAGATAGATACGATAAACAACGAACCTGAAATAATAAAAGAAGATATTATCAGCGACGGGATAGAACACACGGGAACGAAAATAGAAATAATTCTTGAGGGGAAGTACATACAAAGGTATCATTCTCCGGATGAATACCTGAAGCAAACGGCCATAGTAAACCCGTGGGCACGTCTGACGTACAAGAATCCGCTTGGTGAAAAATTTGATTTTCCGAGAGCAGTTGGAAAACTCTCCAAAAGGCCTAGGGAAATAAAGCCTCATCCCTACGGAGTTGAGCTCGGCATACTTATAAGAATGCTCAAGAACACCAAATCCAGAAACCTTTCCGCGTTTCTGCAGAACGAATTCTGCAGAATAGGCTCAACCTCCGCCGAGGAGATATGCCGCCTCGCCGGGCTGAAACCGGAGAACAGGCCCCAGAATATAGACCATCAGGGACAGCAAAAACTGCTCAAGGCAATGCAAAAAGTCAAGCTCATGAGACCCCCCACGGACTGCCTTTCGCCCATAGGGGAGAAGCTTCTGGAGCATGGCCTGAAAAAAGAAATAAATGCAGAATTTATAACCACTATAACAAGGGAGCCCTCGGTTTACAGGGGAATTCCCTTCCAGATAGAGGCTGGGATAGCATACGGAGGAGAGCTAAAGGAAAAGTCTGACAAGGAAGGCGGCCCTTCTGAACAGGTAAAGGTAATGAGATTCGCGAACAAGATACCACTCCTTTACGAACCGTCCGGTTGCGCTATAACCAAGTCTATTTCATCCATAAAATGGCGAAGATACGGCCTGGAACAGTCCTCTGGAAGCATCCCGAGAGGCCCCGCGGCCATCGTGATTCACATAGCTTCCGCGTGGGTTCCCTACACTTCCGAGAGCAAAGAATCCATAGCCAACTATCCCGAAATAATCAAGGAGATAAGGCTGGCAATCCAGGACTGCGCCAGAAAAATGCTAAGGCATATAAGGAAGCAAACCAGAGTCAAAAGGGAGACTGAAAGACTGAGCGTGTTTGAGAACTACATTCCGTTGATAGTTGAAAATGCGAAAGAACTTGCAGGGGAAAAGAAAAAAATAGATATAAAGCCAATATTGGATAAGGTTGTGAAAAAGGATTTGATTGAATATGGCAAAAAAGGAAGAAGAACTAAGGAAGAATCTTGAGGAAATAGGGAAAAAGATTCTGAAAGATGTGGAAAAAAATAGAATTCCCAACATACATGTACCGGCGCGTGTAACGAATAACATAGTGTTTGATCCCAAATACCTGTGTTACGTGCTCGGGGACAGGACTATAACCAGGAGCGCCGGCAACGTGAGGCACGTGAAGCCCCTGGCCCAGTTGCTGAAGGTTGCCAGCTTTTCAAAAGAACTTATCAAAGATGGAAAAAGGCACAGCACCAAAAGGGAACTTTACTACATTTCAGAGTCGTGGGGAGAAAAACTGAAATTTGACGAGCAGCAGGAATCCGACAACATAATAGAGGATATTGAGGCCATGGTGGGAAAACCCAGGGAAGATATACACATAATACCCAATCCGTCGGGCTCCGTTTACGGGGACCTTACGCTTAAATTTAAAACTCCAACGGGAAAAATGATGCAAATAAACTGCCTTCAGACGGCTGACGGTCAGACTATAGGCCCCAGAATGTGCGAGGCTGAAATAGTAAACTGTAAGGCCGACAAAATCATAGCCATAGAGACGGCAGGCATGTACAACAGGTTGATGGAGGAAAATGCCCACGAAAAGTTCAATGCAATTCTAGTAAACCTCGGAGGACAGGCCACCAGGGCCACTAGAAGGCTTATAAAAAGGCTGCATGACATAAAAAAACTTCCTGCTTTCATATTCACAGACGGCGACCCATGGGGGCTGCACATAGCCATGGTTATAATGGCGGGCTCGGCAAAATCGGCTCACGTCAACAAGATGCTGGCGACCCCGAAAGCCACCTGGATCGGGGTAACCGCCTCCGACATAAAGAAATACAAGCTTAGGTCCGACAAGCTTAGGGATGTGGATTTCACGAGAATAAAGGAACTGAAAAAAGACCCCAGATACAAGAAAGACAAGAGGCTTCAGGATGAACTGAAGACATGGGAGGAAATCAAAAAGAAGGCCGAGCAGCAGGCTCTCCTTAAATACGGGTTGAGATACGTGGTTGACGAGTATCTGCCTACCAAATTCAAGGAGCTGGGTGTGAAGGTTAAATAAAACTTAAATACTTCTTTTTACCCAAAATTGATATAGACCGACGCATACGAAGTATGCGTCTCCACAAAATCAACCAAGTGTTGCCTCGGTAGCTCAGTGGAAGAGCGTTCGGCTGTTATCATTTGGAAGAAACCGAAAGGTCGCAGGTTCAAAAGCAAATCCCTTTAAAGAAAAAGGTCTTTGTAAATTTGGGATTTAATCCCAAACTTGGAACAAGTTATGTTCCAATACCCCAAAAATTACGAAACTTCGTTTCGCCAATATAATGGGAATGAATTTCCTGCCCGGGGCGCCAAAATTTAAAAATTAATACCAAAAAAACCAAGAATAACTTGCGGGGAGGTAGCTCAGCCTGGGAGAGCGCTACCCTGAAGCCTTTGACACAGGTTTTACCTGCGTCGGTCTGTAAGGTAGTTGTCGTGGGTTCAAATAGGCCGATTCGCACGTTAGTGTGAATCTGTGCAACCAGTTTGGAATGTCCCACCCTTCCCACCAAAAATTAAACAGGTATTCATAAAGGTGAGAAAAGATGAAAATAAAAATAATTCAGACAGGTGAAATACAGCCAAATCTTTTGGATATAATAGCCGAAACCCTGAACAAAAGGTTCAAGAACAAATACTACGTGGGGGACAAGGTTGCCATACCAAAAGATTATTACAACAAATTCAAGGAACAGCACGACGCCGGGTCAATACTGTCGCTTTTGGGTGGGTATAGAGGCGACGGCAAGGTCATCGGAGTGACCTCAAACGACCTTTATTACGGAGACCTGAACTTCGTGTTCGGTGTCGCGGACAAGGATATGTGCCTCGTAAGCACGGCCAGGCTTGACCCAAAATTTTACACGGGTTCCCCGAATTTTGAACTTCTTTTGGACAGAACCCGGAAGGAAATCATTCGCGAAGTCGGCGGTATGTTCGGTTTGAAGGACTGCGGCAACCCCTCATGCGTGATGCATCCGTGCAAGTCTGTTTCCTATCTGGACGACAAAAAAGACAACTTCTGCAAGGAATGCACGCTTAAGATTTCAATGGAGGATATAAGAATATGACCACCGAGAAAAACAAACCGTTTAAAGCAAAGATTGAGGGGAATGAAATAATAGTCTGGGAAAAACCCGAGGAGGTATATGAAATAGGGTGCTACGGAAAAATTATTAACGACCACCTGGTTCTGAGTCCCTGCGAGGCTTTGCATCTAATAGAAAGAAAAAGGCTGGAAGTAAAGGAGGGAAGGAAAAAACTTGACAGGAAAAAATTCTTCAAAAGAGCCTGCGAAATGGACGAGGAATTTCCGCAGAAGTATTCGGTTTACAAGGACCTGAGGGAGAGGGGATTTCTTGTAAGAACAGGCTTCAAGTTCGGCACCCATTTCAGGGTTTACGACAGGGGAGTCAAACTGAAGAAAGGCCCCAAGTCCGCCAAGGAGCACACGAAATGGATTGTACACGCCATCCCGGAAAAATTCAAGTACTCCTACGCCGAGCTCTCCAGGGCAGTAAGGCTTGCGCAGAATATAAGGACACACCTAATATGGGCGGTGGTTGATGAAGAGGGTGACGTAACCTACTACGAAATTGTGAGGATTACACCTTGAGGATTGGTTTCATGAATGTGAATAATTTCTTGAGAAAGGATTTTTTAAAGGTCGGACCCGACACAAAAATATCTGAAATAGCCGCAAAAATGATGAAGGGCGAGGAAGCTGCTGCAGTTGTTGATGGCAGCAGGTTCCTGGGCATAATATCTGCCAACAACCTTATAGACAGGGACTATCCTGCCGAGACCAAGGCAAAAAACCTTGCAAGGAAAAACGTGCCAAAAATTGAAGGGGATTTGGACATATTCAAGCTGGCAAAAATGTTTCTTGAAAACAACATAAAGGCAATTCCCGTGCTCTCCGGGGGCAAACTACTGGGGCTTGTTTTTGAAAGTGATATTGTGCAAAATTCGGAAACGTGCCTCTCGGAGTCAAATAAAACCGTGAAAGAAATAGCAAGCATGCCTGTGGTGATTTCAAGGGATGAAAACATAGGCAAGGCCCGCACTCTAACGCAGGAAAACGACATAAACAGGCTTCCGGTCATTGACAGCGAGGGGAGGCTTGAGGGCGTAATTGACATAGAAGGTTTTCTGAAAACCGTAAATCCTCAGGAAAGTATGGGGAAAAAGGACAGCGCCGGCGATTATACCCCCGAATACAGGCTATCCGTGACGACAATAATGAACCGCAATCCAGTGACTACGGTAGAAAACATTAACTGCAATAAGATTGTAAAGCTTTTCAAAAAATACAACACTTCTTACGTTATAATAACAAGTGACAAGAAGCCCGTGGGAATAGTCACATCCAAGGACATTCTGGAACTGGTCGCCTCCCTTAAAAAGAAAGAGGGGGTTTATGTCCAGATTAGCGGCCTTGAAGAGATAGAGGACTCCTTTGAAAGGGACAAAATAGACTCTCTTATAGAGGATTCCGTAAAGAAAATAGGCAAGATATACGGCGGAATAGAGTACCTTTTCCTGCACATCAAGTCAAGCCAGAAAGAAGGGGAGCAGAAGCTTTACTCCATAAGAACCAGGATACTCACTCCGGTAGGGCTTTACGTGAGCAAATCCCAGGGCTGGAACCCGATAAAGACAGCAGACGAAGCCCTTGAGAGGCTTGAAAGGCAGGTAACAGAAGACCACGAAAAACACAGGGAAAGGCCCAAAAAAATATCATAGTTCAAACTTCCTTAAAGAATTTCTCTATTTTCTCTTTAAGCTCCTTTATTTCAACGCGAACCTGTTTTGTTGAGTCCCTGTCTCTTACGGTAACGCTGTCGTCTTCCAGAGTGTCGTAGTCTATGGTAACGCAAATTGGCGTGCCTATTTCGTCCTGCCTTGCATAGCGCCGTCCTATGGAGCCAGAGTCGTCATAGAAGCAGACAAAACAACTCCTGAGCATTTTGTATACATCGCGGGCCTTTTCAGGAAGCCCGCCTTTGTTCACCAGAGGAAAAACCGCGCAATTAAACGGGGCTACTTTTGGCGGGAGGGCCAAAACGGATTTGTCTTCCCTTTCTGTGTAGAAAAGTTCAAGTAGAGCATAAACATTCCTGTCCACCCCGAAGGCCAACTCAACCACATGGGGTATGAATTTTTTTCCTTCAAAAAAGACTTCCTGCGACTCGCCGCTCAAAACCTGGTGGGACTTAAGGTCGTAATCCGTCCTGTAGTGTATGCCACATAGCTCTCCAAAACCTTCAAGGCCTTCCAGTTTGACCTCAAAGTCCCAGTGCAGTTTGTTGTAAAAAGCCCGCTCTTCCTCGTTGAGTTCAAAAAACCTGACCTTTTCCCTGGGGTAGTTTAGGTTTTCAAGGTAAAATTTCTGTATCTGCGCCATGTGGTAAACATAAAATTTCGGGAGATTTAGATTTTCCACAGCCTCCCGGCAAGTTAAATTCGTAACTTCCTTTCGTGAAGAGGCTGGGCAAAGCCTTAATTTGTATTCCTTAACCTCGTCCCAGCCTTGATGGTCGTTGACTCTTTCCGGGTCAAAAAATATCTGAAGCTCCGCCTGCGTGAATTCCCTGGTCCTGTATACACCCTGCCTCGGGGAAATTTCGTTGCGGAAGGCCTTTCCAATCACAGCCAGTCCTAGGGGAAGTTTTTTTCTGAGGGCATTAAATTCGTGGCAAAAATTGAGATAAGAGCCCTGCGCTGTCTCAGGCCTTAGATAGGCCTTTGTTTTGCCGTAAGCCCCTATTTCAACCGGGAACATTAGGTTAATTTCCGCTACTTCTGAAAGAGAAGAACCGCATTTCGGGCATTTTATTCCATGGCTTTTTATAAGCTCGGTCATATCCTCCCTGCTCACGCCCTCAAACTTCTCTTTAATCTCCTTTTCAAGCACCTGGTCCGCTCTTTCAGCGAAGTCGCATTTTTGGCACTTCACAATGGGGTCCGTGAAATGTTCCAGGTGGCCGGAAGCCTTGAAAACCTCCTCCTTCATTATAAGGGACGGAGATATCTCAAAAAATCTCGCGTCAAGGCCCAGAAAGAAGTCCCTCCACAAGTTTTCAAAATTTCTTTTAAGTAGTGTACCGAGGTGGCCGTAGTCGTAGAAGCCTGAAAAACCACCGTAATGCTCGCAGCTTTTCCTTATAAAACCTCTCCTTTTGATTATGCCGTCCAGTTTTTCCAGTGACATGATTATCACTTGTTCTTGTAATTATTTAAAAATAACCAACTGTGGAGCCCCTCCTCATTTTCCTTCTCCACCACTCCCTTAAATAATACTTTATACAGGTCCGGCAGAATCCCTTGTCAAATCTCCTTGAGGAAACAGGAAGCTTCAAGTCTCCGCTGAATTTCACCCTGAATGTTTTTCTCAGCTGGATGCCCATGTCATAGTCTTCCAGAAACTTGCACCTGAAAGGAAATTTTCTCAGCACGGATTTCCGGAAAGCCATGTTTGCCCCCCAAACACTGTGATATCCTATCTTGGCCATGAATCGGGGGAACAGATTTGACCAAACCAAAAAACATATTTTGGTCCAAAATCTTCCGTCATAGGCAATCAGAGGTCCGGAAACCGCGAATTTGCCTTCTATGTTTTTTAGTATATTTCTTGTCCAGTCTTTGGGAGGCAGGGAATCCGAATCACAGTAGGCCACTATTTCACGGGAAGCCGATTCCCATCCAACATTCCTAGCGTCCGAAATACCTTTTCCGTGGTCATAAACTATTTTGTCAGCGTATTTTTTGGCTATCTTCACTGTGCTGTCCGTGGAATGTCCGTCCACTAGTACTATCTCACAGGGAATTTCCTGTTTTCTGAGAAGGGAAAGGCAGGAGCCGATATATTTTTCCTCGTTTTTTGTGAGAACTATAACAGATATTTTTTTCATTTATTTTTCACCTTTTCACTCCAACTCTATGGTTTTCTTAAATAATCCACCGTTTGTCCAGTTGGTATCCAGCGTGCAGTCCATTCCGTTTATTGTTACTTTGTTGCAAACCAGGTCATGCTCTTTAACGCGTATTGTCATATCCATTTTTATTTTCTCCGACTTATAAATTATCATTTTTATTTCATGAAAATCAAGGCAAAGCTTTATTACTACTTCCCTGTTGTCGGCATTAACAGAGAGTCTTTTCAAGTGTTTTTTTATAGTCTCTTTGCTTGGCTTGCGGAAAAACGTTCTCCTAGTGCCCTTTACCAGATAAACCGCGTCTCTCGCGGCATTCAGGAAACCCAGTTTTCTCAGGCTCTTGGATATTTCCGTATAAAGCCTGGAAGCGGTTCTGTAAGGTCCCAAAATCAAAATGTCAAAATTGTTTTCATTTATTTTTATGCTGTAGTCTTTTTTTCCTATTTTTATGAAGTCTTCTACAAGAAAAAAATCTCCCGCGTCTTTTATTTTAATTTTTTCCTTTATCGGCTCTCTGTAAATACAGGAACCGTAGTTAAAGGCTGTGTACAAAAACTCCGTGGTTGCAAAAGTTTGCTCCATGGGAAGATAGTTTAACCCCCCCTTTCCCGGAAATATACCCTCTGAAAGCGAGCTGTCCGCATTTTTTACTTCACAAACTTTCTTAAAAAAATAATCAGCCAGCCTGTCCCATATTTTTTCCCCTGTTTTCCTGTATAGCCTCTTGTACAAATTTACAGCCATAAGGGATTCAAAGGGGGATATTCTCGGAGTTATTGACTCTGTTATCGGGTGAAAATGGCCTTTAAGGTTTCCATGCCAGTAATAGTAAGTAAGAAGATGATGGGCGTAATTTCTTGCTGATTTCAGGTGTTTTTTGTCTTTAAAAAGTTCGTAAGCGTCCAAAAAGGCTTCGGATGCTATGATAGCTGAAAATCCTTCCGGTTCATCTATGCCTATATCTCTTAGAACGTTTCTGCAGATAATGTAGTCTTTGTCCAGGAAATCCAGGGCTTTTTTTGCGCATTCCCTATACTTGGCTTCTTTGAAAATCCTGTAGCCCAGCATAAGGGACCTTGCGCATTCGGCTGTAGAGCCCTCTGAATTTTTCCACGACCTCCACCGGAATTTGTAAGCTATTGCCGCGGGCCACGAGCCGTCCCCCCTCTGCGTGTTAATAATATATTCAAGATTTTTTTTCAAAAGCCTTTTTAGTTCTTTGTTTTCCTTTCTAAGCAGGTACTGCCCTATGTTGAAAGAAATGGTTGCCTGTCCGGGAGGGTAGCCGGCGTAGCCCACGTTCAGGTAAGAAAGTCCTCTCAGTTTTACACCGTCAAAATGCGTGTTGTTGGACCAAATAAACCCGTTTTTTGTGTTTTTCTGGATTTTTGGATTGAGAAAATGTTTTTCAAGGCTCTCCGACCAGTATCTGTAATCAGGGTCTCCTGTTTTTTCATAAAGCTCCTGGAAATAATTCATCCTCTTCGCGTCAAATCCCGGGAAAGAATAGCTATATTTGTCCATGCAGAATCCCGTGGAGTCTGACCAGGGCAGTTGAAGAAAAACCCCCAGCTCGTTGTCAAAAGACCTGAAAAGGGCTTTCTTTATTTTGGGTATAAGCTCGTCAGTTTGAACCTTTCCCGGGCTGATTTTATGTTTTTTAAAGAAATCCATCACCGCTTCCTGCCAAGTCTCTTTTTCATAAATTTTAGTTTTGAACACGACAGGGCCCTTGGGTAATCTCAGCTTTCTTTTTTTTGCAAAGCCAAGCCAGGCCTCTTTCTTTTCCTTTATTGTTATTTCCGGAAAATATCTGAAAATTATTTCATAAGAGTTCCCTGTTTCTTCCAGTCCAACAAAGGGAATTATGTCTTTTTTTCCGCATCTCGCGGGCAGGTCAAACTCTATGCATTTGCAGTGATCTTCAAACTGAAGGCATAACAGGGGCAGCTTGCAGTAAATCAAAGACCTGTACCTCACACCGTCTTCTTCAATGTCCTCTGCCCTATAAACGTAATACGTATTGAAAGGATATTGATTTTTTGATCCAGTATCAAAGCTGAATTTGTCGTTGTAAACCATACCTCCTATGAAAAAGTACCTCAAACCGGCCTTATTCACCGAAACTTTCTTAAGCAAATTCCCTGGCATAAAACTCTCTTTAAATTAAAGTATGACTAAATTTAAATGATAATTATGATTAGGGTTAATTTTATAATAGAAAATTTCAGGGCTCTGAAATACCTTGGCTGCTCCACGGCGGCTCAGCAGTTCGTTGGCATTCTCAGAGAAAAGGGAGTTGAAGTGGAAGTTAATTCAAAAAACAAGGGATTTGACATACTTCATGCCCACACTTTCGGCCCTGTTGCGATTTTGCAGGCCGCGAAAAACAAAAATGCCGTAAAAATCGTGTCCGCGCACTCCACCCCCTCTATAAACAAAAACAATATAATATTCGGGGGGTGTAAGTTCTGGAACATTATATACAGTTCAATATACAACCGGTTTGATTATGTATTGTCTGTTTCTCCTTTTTCTGTTAGTGAACTGAAAAAAATAGGGGTCAAGAAGCCCATAATCGTGGTTGAAAACGGGGTGGATACCAAAAAATTTTCGTATGACAGGCTCAAATCCAAAGAATTTAGGGAGAAAAGCGGTTTCAGCGAGAAGGATTTGGTTGTTTTAAATGTTGCCCAGGTCACTCCAAGAAAAGGAGTTTATGATTTCATAGAGGTGGCCAGAAGGACGCCTGAATTCAAATTTGTCTGGGTGGGAGGTTTTCCTTACAAGCTTGCGTCCGCCGACTACCTTAAACTAAGGAAAATCGTGAAAATAAACGCCGGACTGGAAAACCTTAATTTTATGGGCTTCGTGCCCGACATAGTGGGCGCCTATTCTGGATCTGACGTCCTTTTATCTCCCTCATTTGCAGAAACCTTCGGCCTTACTATAATAGAAGCCGGAGCGTGCAAGCTTCCCGTGATTGCAAGAGACCTGGGGGTATTCAGGGAACTTTTTGGAGATAAAATTGAATACGGCTCCAACTGCGAAGAATTCATGGAAAAAATAAAACTCTTCAGGAATAAGAAATTCAGAAAAAAACAAGGCGAAAGTTCCCACGAGCTTTCTAAAAGATATAACATTGAAAAAATAGCCGACAAGCTCTTCAGGCTATACAAAGAACTTCTGGGGAAATAAAATGATGAAAAATTCAAAACTTGTTCTTCTTTTGGCCGGGTTTATAATTTTCGTAGCCCTTTTGTACTTTATAGGCATAGAAGGTATTTTTTACCGCATAAGTAAATTGAATGTTTTTTATTATACTCTTAGCATAGTATGTTTCTTCGCCAGCATTTTTCTCTGGACCTTGAGATGGAAAAGCTTTTTCAGGTTTGATGACCTTAAAATATCCACCTCCGAGCTTTTCAAAAACCTTGTAATAGGCCTTGCAATAAACAACCTGACTCCCGTGGCGAAACTTGGCGGGGAGCCGGTGAGAATTTATATACTCAAAAAAAAGAACGGCATACCCGTGGAAAAGGGAACCGCCACAGTCCTTGCCGACCTCACCCTTGAACTAGTGACCTCCTCGGTTCTTGTTTTGGTATCAATTGTTTTTATAATGATTTTCATCAATCCTCCCGTATGGCTGTCCATGATTCTTTTTGTATTTTCGCTTATGACGCTGATGGCTCTGTTTTGGGTTTTTGACATATATTCCGGGCTGGGAATAATAAATAAAATTATTTTGTGGGTTACGGAAAAGATAAAAAGAATTACCCCCCTGAGGGGAAGGATAATTAAAGGCTATAAGAAATTCCAAAAATGTTTCAGGGAAATTATGAAAAACAGAAATCTCCTTATTAAAACAACGCTTTACGGATTCACGATGAAATTTTTTGACATATTGAAATTTTTCCTTATATTTTATGCTTTGGGCTTTGAAATAAACCTGGTACAGATAGTGATTGCTCTGGGTATGGGAATCGTGCTGATGAGCATACCTGCCACACCTGGGAATCTGGGAATATTTGAGGGTGGAATGATAGCGGCCTTTGTCCTGATAGGGATACCCATAGACATATCCGCAGCGGCTATATTCCTGGAAAGAATTGTTTCTTTCTGGCTTATCACTATAACTGGAGTTTCACTGGGAACCCTTTACGGAATAAGTAATCTGGGGAAAGGATTAAGAAATATAAAAACACATAACCAAATTTATGTGGTGCTTAAATGTATGAGCTGACTGAAGAAGGCAAGAAATACGCGGACAGGGGTCTTCCGGAGACCGGCTTAATGGAAACCCTGAATAAAACCAGAGAAATCAGGAAACTCAAGGAAAACGTGGACAATTTCAGTATAGCTCTACTTTGGGCCAAGAAGAACGGGTGGATTGAAATAGAAAGCGGTTTGGTTAAAATACTTAAAAAACCTTCCCGTTACGGGCTTCAGGAAGCTCTAAAAAAGTTGGATAAGGGTGAAAAAACAGGGAAAAAAGACCTGGAAATGCTTCTCAAAAGGGAGCTGATAAGGGAAATAAGAGAGGACGTGGAAAAGGAGGCCAAAAAGTATATAGGAAAGGAAATAAGCAATGTCCCACCTTCTTTGCTCAAGACCGGCCTGTGGAGAAAGGTTAAGCTGAAAAAATACAACGTGAAGGCCTCTGGCAAAAGAATTTACCCCGGCAAGATTCAGCCCTACCAGAAATTCATCCTTAATGTCAGAAAAAGGCTGGTGGAACTGGGCTTCAGGGAAATGACCGGCCCCACGATAGAAACCGAATTCTGGAATTTTGACGCGCTTTTCCAGCCGCAAAACCACCCGGCCAGGGACTGGACCGACACTTACACTCTTAAAAAACCCAAATACGGGGACCTGCCTGACAAAAAAATAGTCAATGCAGTCAAGAAATCCCACGAGGAAAACTGGAAATATAAATGGGATGAAAAAAAAGCCAGAAGCCTTATGCCGAGGGCGCACGACACGGCAATATCTCCGCGCCACCTGTCCGGAGACATGGAAATACCGGGAAAATACTTCAGCCTTGTGAGATGCTACAGGCCTGACGTGATTGACGCCACTCACCTGATAGAGTTCAACCAGCTGGGCGGATTCGTTGCAGGAGAGGAAATGTCATTAAAACACTTGCTCGGTCTTCTTAGGATGTTTGCAGTTGAATTCGGGGGAGCTAAGGAGGTAAAATTCTTCCCGGATTATTATCCTTTCACCGAGCCAAGCGTGCAGATAAGCATAAAACACGGAAAAATGGGCTGGGTTGAGCTTGCGGGAGCGGGAATATTCAGGAGGGAGCTCACGGAACCTCTTGGGATAAAAGTTCCTGTAATAGCATGGGGAATAGGAATAGACAGGCTTGCCATGTGCGCTCTGGGTATAAGCGATATAAGAGAACTCTTCAGCCAGAATCTATCATGGTTGAGGGAACACAGGGTGTTGTAATGCCTACAATTGAGTTTGAATTGGAAGACTTGGAAAATCTTTTGGGAAAGAAGATTGGCATAGCCAGCCTGAAAAATGAAGGTATACTTTTCGCAAAGGGAGAGATTGAAGAGGAAAATAAGGGAACTTTGAAAGTTGACATCAAGGACACGAACCGCCCGGATTTATGGAGTGTGGAGGGGATCGCCAGGGAGCTTAGGGGTCATTATAGGATAAAGGAAGGCCTGCCCATGTTCGCGATGAAAAAATCTGGCCTGACAGTTGTTGTTGATGAAAAAGTGGGAAAAGTCAGGCCAAAAACAGTATGTGCCGTTGTGAAAAACCTGAAACTGGACGACATTTCCATCAAGCAAATGATACAGTTGCAGGAAAAAATTTGCCAGACTTTTGGCAGGGACAGGGACATGGCGGCCATAGGAATTTACGACTATGATAGGATAAAGGGTCCTGTAAGATACACCACCTTCAAGCCAGAAGAACTGAAGTTCACGCCCCTCGGCATGTCAAAGAAAATGAACCTGAAGGAAATACTTGAAATACACCCGAAGGGACAGGAATACGGGTACCTTTTAAAGGACATTAAGGAATACCCGATATTCATAGATGAGGCTAAAAAAGTCCTTTCAATGCCTCCTATAATAAACTCTGATTATACAGGCAAAGTTGACGAAAAAACCAAAAACGTTTTCATAGAAGTTTCCGGGCATAATGTAAAACATATTTCGGTTGCCCTGAACGTGATAGTCGCGGCGCTCAAAGAGAGGGGTGGTGAAATACGCACCGTGGACGTTAAGTATGGAAACGAAACGCTTAGAACGCCTAATCTGAAGCCGAAGAAAACTTCAATGGACGTAGAAAACTGCAGGAAAATACTCGGGATGGATATATCCGGGAAGGAGATGGTCAAGCTTTTGAGACAGGCAAGGTTTGAAGCCGAGATAAGGGGGGGTAAAATAGAGGCTTACTACCTCCCATACAGAAACGATATAATGGATGAAAGGGATATTATAGAGGAAATAGCCATATCCTTCGGATACAATGATATAGAACCGGAAGAACCGTGTTTTTATTCAAGAGGAAGCGAGACTTGCATGGAGAAATTTTCAAACAAAATAAGGGAAATTTGCATAGGCCTCGGCTTGCAGGAAGTGATGAATTTTACGCTTTCCAGCAAAGAAGACCTTCTGGAAAAAATGGGGGCCAATAATGATGTCGTGGAAATAGAAAATCCCGTTTCTTCAAACTGGTCCGTTTTCAGGAATTCTCTGGTACCGGGATGCCTTAAAACCCTGTCTTACAACAAACACGTGGAATATCCCCAAAAAATATTTGAAATAGGAAATGTAATAAAAATAGACGAAAAAAGAGAGACTAGAACAGCGGACCAAAGAAAACTTGCCGTAGTCATAACGGACAGGATAATTGGATACGAGAATATTTCCTCCGTGCTGGACTCTTTGCTGGCCAACCTAGGTGTAAGCTATGTATTGAAGGAGGCCGAATATGGTGAGTTCATAGAGGGAAGGTGCGCCTCCGTATTTTCCGGAAACAAAAAAATCGGGGGAATTGGGGAGCTTCATCCCAAAATAATTGAAAATTTCTGTCTTGACACTCCGGTTGTTATTTTGGAAATAGACCTTGACAATTTGATGAAATTATCCGGTTAGCCAGCTTAACAAACTCTGGAATATTCCACCTGATTCCCTGAACTCTTCTCCCACTATGTTTGAGCCGAACCTCTTTATAGCCAGGCTTGACGGGGAACCGGATTTATGGTTTACAACAGGAATTTTTTTGTGTATACTCTGCGGAATCAGGGGATCTTCGGGTACTTTGCCCAGAATTGGTAATTCAAGTATGCTTTTTATTTCGTCATCCGTAAGTTCGGTTCTTGCTCTTCTTATTCGGTTCAACACGACCCCCATCACGTTGGTGTTAAACTCTTCCGCTATTTTTTTAACTTTCAGCGCCTCCGTGACAGAAGGCAAATCCGGGTTTGTTATAACAACTATGTCGTCGGCTATTTCCATTGATTTAAGGGCTTCCTTCCCCAGCCCGGCGGCGCCGTCCACAAGAACGTAGTCCGAATTTTCGGCCAACGTATACAAAGACTCCGGTAACAGGTCAAGGTCTATGTTTTCAAGGTCTTCTATTCCTATCCCGCCGGGAATTACTTTCAGTCCCGTGGGATGTATGTAGGTGGCTTCCCTTACGCTAACTTCCCCCTTGAGAACGTCGTGAATAGTTATTGGATAAAGCGGTATGCCCAGGTGCATTGAAAGGTTCGGTGTGGTAACATTTCCGTCCACCACGGAAGTGTTCTTGCCGAGCTGGTTTAGAACAAGGGCCGTGTTAGAAACCAGAGTGGTTTTTCCTACGCCACCTTTTCCAGAAATAAACGCGATTATCCTTCCCATAGCCCCACACATAAAATTTTTGGTTTTTTTGATTTATATACGTAAATGGCGGGCACGGAGGGATTCTCGTTTTTTGCTTAAGCTTTTTAGAAAAAAGCTTATTTGAACCCTCGACCCCTGGCTTTCTTCTCTCACAAGGCCCCCGGAGGACCTTCAAATCTTCCAACCCTGAAGGTTAGAAGGCCAGTGCTCTATTTGCCCAGATCCTCTCTTTTTTGTCACCAATCCAGGAAGTTTTTCTTTTCCGAGGTTTTCTTTTTGTGAAAAAGAAAGGCTCCTTCCAAGCTGAGCTACGTGCCCCCAAGATAATGGTTTATAAAGTTAAATATAAAACTATAAGAAATATTAAGTGATTTTATGGCTCAATATGTTGATTTCAGGAAGATAGAAGAGAAATGGCAGAAAAGATGGGAGGAAGAGAAGGTTTTTGAGGCCGACCCCAGCAAAAAGGAAAAATTTTTTCTCACGATTCCGTATCCTTACCCGTCTGGAGACCTGCATATAGGCCATGCGAGAACGTTCACCCGCGGGGACATTATTGCCAGATTGAAAAGAATGCAGGGGTACAACACCCTTTTTCCACAAGGATTTCATCTTTCCGGCAACAGACTGCAGGTTTTGGCTAAAAACATAAAGAGACGTGATTCAAAAACAATTGAGACTTTAAAGAGCCTTTACGGAATAAAAGAAGAGGATTTTCACAGGTTTGAGAAGCCGGAGGAAGCCGGAAGATATTTCTCGGAACAGTGCATTAATACGCTTAAAAGGGGTGGCTTTTCAATTGATTGGAGGAGAACTTTCGGGACTCTGGATGACAATTACAAAAAATTCATAACATGGCAGTTCAACAGGCTGAAAAATAAGGGATATGTGCAAAAAGGAAGCCATCCCGTGATTTACTGCCCGGGGTGCGAGAGCCCCATAACCCAGTCGGACAGGGCCGAGGGAGAAGAAGCTATCGTGCAGGGAATAGACATATGGAAATACCCCATGGAAAACGGCGCTATACTGCCCGCAGCCACCCTGAGGCCGGAGACTATTTTTGCCATAACTAACATATACATAAACCCCGGCGCCGATTACGTTGTTGTGAAAGTCGGGAAGGAAAAGTGGGTGTTAAGCAAGAGTGCCGCTGAAAATTTGGAAAAACAAAGAAAAGACGTGTCAATTGAAGAAAAAATTCCCGTATCCGATTTAATTGGAAAAAAATTCTCCAACCCCGTTACGGGAAGGAAGAATCTCGTTGTCCTGCCGGGTGAATTTGTCAACCCGGACCATGCAACGGGCATCGTGGCATCGGAGCCCAGCGACGCGCCCGATGACCACGTAGCCCTGGAAGAACTGAAAGAAAATGAAGGCTATCTGGACAAATATAATCTCAAAAAAGAGGACGTTGAAAGCATAGAATATATCTCTCTTATAACCACACCAGGTTACGGAAAACATCCAGCCGTTGAAATATGCCAAAAAATGGGGATAAAAAAACTCAAAGACCCCAAATTATCCCAGGCCAAGAAAGAAATCTATAAATTGCAGTATCACAAGGGCAAACTCAACGAAAATGCCGGGGATTTGGAGGGCATGTCCGTGCCAGAGGCGATAGAATCTGTCAAGAAAAAACATAAAGATAAAATGTCCGTCATGTACGCGCCTTCCGAAAAAGTCGTGTGCAAGTGCGGAACCGATTGCCACATAAAACTTCTGGAGAACCAGTGGTTCCTGACTTACGGGGATGAAAAATGGAAATCCCGGGTAAGGAGCTATATGAAAGAAATGGATATCTATCCCGAGTTTTGGAGGCCTGCATTTAACGCCGCCCTGGAATGGACGCAGGACAAGGCATGCGCCAGAAAATCGGGTCTTGGAACGCCGCTACCGTGGGACAATGAATGGATTGTTGAGACCCTGTCAGACAGCACGATTTACATGCTTTACTACATAATAGCCAAGTTCCTGAAGGAACAAGAAATAAAAACAGAACAGCTGGGTGATGAATTTTTCAATTATGTGATTCTTGGGGAAGGAAAAGCTGAAAAAGTTTCCAAAAACTTGAAAATGGACCAGAAAATTCTGGAAAAAATTAGGCATGATGTTGAATATTGGTACCCTGTTGACTGGAGAAATTCCGCCAAGGACCTGGTAAGTAATCATCTTTTGTATTACGTATATAACCACGTGGCGCTGTTTCCAAGGAAATACTGGCCGAAGGCTATTTCTGTCAACGGTTTTGTAAACCTTGAAGGGGAAAAAATGTCCAAGTCAAAGGGCAGGGCCGTGACATTCTCCACGGCCATTGACCGTTACGGCGCCGATGCCGTAAGAATAGTAAACACCACTTGCACAATGCCGGAACAGGATTCCGACTTCAGGTATGAAGAGGCGGAGGCCATGGTAAAATGGATAAACAGATTTTACGAAACTGTCAGTAAAATAAGCCTCATAAAACAAAAAGACTTATCAAAGGAAGGTAACATAGATAAATGGTTTACATCAAGAATTAATTCGTCTATTAAAGAAACCACCGATAACCTGGAAGGACTTAAAACCAGAGCGGCGGCACAAGTTTGTATATATAAGATGTCAAATGACCTGAAATGGTATTTGAGAAGAACTGGCGGCGGGGTGTCAAAATCCGCCATAACCTGTATTGAAAACTGGATTAAAATTCTTAGCGTTTATATGCCCCATATAACGGAAGAGTTATGGGAGAAACTCGGTAACAAGCCTTTTGTATCAACCTCCAAATGGCCTGAATTTGACGAAAAGAAGACGAATGCTGAAGCGGAAATGGGAGAAGAGCTTGTGAAAACTATAATAAATGATGTAGAGGAAATCAAAAAAATAACAGGCATAAATTCCCCCAAGAAAATTTCCATATTCGTGGCCCCTAAATGGAAATATGACGTATACAAAGACGTGAAAGAAGGCAGGCAAACCGGAGATTTTATGAAAAAAGAGGGGTATAGGAAAATAGGCAAGGACCTGGCCGTTTACGTTCAGAATCTTATGAAAAAGAGGTTTGAAAAAAATATACTGGAAAAAACAAGGGAGATTGAAGTTTTAAAAAGCGAAAGGGTATTCCTTGAAAAGCTGACCGAGGCAAAGATTAATATAATTGAAGTAAGTAATGAAAAAAAAGCCAAGCAGGCTGAGCCAATGAAACCGGGTATATTTATGGAGTAGATGTTTTTGAGGTGATAAGATGAAGAAGGGAGATTTCATAAAGATAGAATATACGGGAAAAATAAAGGAAAACGGCAAAGTTTTTGATACCACCAACGAAGAGACTGCAAAGAAAGAGGGGTTGTTTAATCCCAAGACGACATACGGTCCTACTCTTGTAATAATAGGGGAAGAAAAAACAATCAGGGGTTTGGATGAAGAACTCCTCAAGATGAAAATCGGGGATAAGAAAAAAGTGGAAATCGCACCGGAGAAGGGCTTTGGAAAAAGGAAGCCGGAAATGATGAAACTCGTTCCGCTTTCCGAATTCAAAAAGCAAAATATAAATCCTTACCCCGGCATGGTTTTGAATATGGAAGGTCTAAGTTGCAGGGTCATATCAGCCAACTCGGGCAGGGTAAGGGTTGATTTCAACCACCCACTGGCAGGAAAGACTCTGGTTTATGAATTGAATGCAAAAGAAAAACTGGAAAAAGACGGGGAAAAGGCAAGGGCTGTATGCGAATACTACGGCTGTGAGCAGGATGGAATTGCTATAAAAAACGGGGAAATGGAAATTAACTTAAAAATCAGTATTAACGAGAAAACAAAGCAAATGATAACACATGACATATTTGACCACATGGATATAAAGAAAATTATATTCTCGCAGATTTTTGAAAGAAAGAAATAGATTCTGCACGTAAGCTTTATATAGCTAACGTCCAATATAATTAATACTTGAAATTGAGAAAATATATTTGATTTATTTGATATCAAATTATGGGGGGATAAAATGGCTGCGACAAAAACAGACAAGAAAGGGGACAATAAAATGGATACAGAACTTGAAAAAATATTGGAATCAAGAAAGGCTGATATAAAGGTTATAGGTACCGGCGGCTCCGGTTGCAATACTATTTCCAGGATGAACGAGATAGGAATTGTTGGTGCGGAGATAGTTGCAATGAACACGGATGCACAGGATCTTTTATACACGGATTGTGACAACAAAATTCTCTTGGGTAAAGAAACTGCCAAAGGTCTCGGCGCGGGAGCCGACCCCAAGCTGGGGGAAGAGGCTGCCAAAGAAAGCAAAAAAGACATACAAAAAATAATTGGCAAATCAGACATGATTTTTGTTACCTGTGGCCTGGGCGGCGGCACAGGAACAGGCGCTTTGCCTGTCATCGCGGAGACGGCAAAAAAAGGCGGGGCGCTTACTGTTGGCGTGGTTACACTACCTTTCTCTATGGAGGGAAGACAAAGGGAAACCAATGCCAGAATGGGACTTGAAAAACTAACTGAAATTGTTGATACCCTGATAGTCATTCCGAATGACAAGCTTTTGGAAATCGTGCCCGACGTATCCTTGTCTACCGCGTTTAAGGTGGCGGACGAGATACTGGTGAACGCTGTCAAGGGAATTACGGAGCTGGTGACAAAGCCCGGACTTGTAAACCTGGATTTTGCCGACATAAGGGCTGTTATGACCAACGGCGGTCTGGCCATGATAGGCTTGGCTGAAAGCGATACTGAAAGAAGGGCCGCGGAAGCCGTGGAAAAGGCTCTTAATACGCCATTGATAGATGTGGATATTGAAGGTGCGACAGGTGCCCTTATAAATGTCTCCGGGGGGGCAGACATGACCATAAAAGAGGCGCAGGAAATAGTACAGAGAGTTAACGAGAGACTAGACCCTGACGCAAAAGTGATTTGGGGTGCGCAGATAGACCCCTCTTTGGGAGATACTATAAAGGCAATGATAATAGTGACGGGGGTAAGAAGTCCGCAAATTTACGGAGCCACCAAGACTTACACCGAAGAAAGAAAGAAAGAAATAGAAAAAATTCTTGGCATAGACTTTGTGGACTAGACGTTGAAGGCTGGTCCTTCCCAGTGTGTGGGGGTGCCCCCATCGGGGCACGAACCCTTTAAAAGTAAACTTTATATATCTTTCTAAATCTTATTGTGTTGTAATGGTGAAATTATGGGAATAAAAGGCTTTTTAAAAAATTGCATGAGGGTCTTGAAAGTCACCAGAAGGCCTACGAAAGAGGAATACTTTTCTGCATCAAAAATAACAGGACTGGGAATTGTGATAATAGGATTAATAGGCTTTGCAATATTTCTTATTTTCCATTTCCTGGGTATATTCGGGTAGATTAAATGATATACACCATAAGAACTACTATAGGAAGAGAAAACATGGTCATGTCAGAGATAGAAACTCTTGCAAAATTAAGAGGTTTTGAAATAAAGGCAATGATTCATCCGGAAAAACTCAAGGGGTATATAATGGTTGAAGGCAAGGAGAGCGACATAAGAGAAGCCATACATGACATGAGACATGTCAAAGGTTTGATAGGAAAACCCGTTGAGGTGGATAAGATAAAACAGTTCCTTGAATCCAAGGACAAGGAGCTTGAAGTTCATAAGGGAGATCTGGTGGAAATAATAGGCGGTCCTTTCAAGAGAGAAAGAGGGAAAGTCACAAGGGTCGGCAAAGGCGAGGTTACCGTTGAGCTTTTGGAGGCGGCTGTTTCCATTCCTGTTACGGTGACCACGGATTCAATAAGAATAGTGGAAAAAACAACAGAAAGCGGGGATTCAAGTGAGTGAAAAAATAGAAGCTCTTGTGGAAGGAGGGAAGGCCAGCGCAGGACCCCCGTTGGGACCTGCATTGGGGCCTCTTGGAATAAACATAGGCGAGGTCATAAGCCAGATAAACGATAAGACAAAGGACTTCGCTGGCATGAAAGTGCCTGTAACGGTTGTAGTTGACGGTAAAAAATTCAAGATAAAGGTAGGTACCCCTCCTGTTTCTGCAATGATAAAGAAGGAGGCCAAGGTGGAGAAACTTTCTTCAAGACCGAAGGAAGAAAATATCGCCGACCTGAAAATAGAACAGGTAATCAAGATAGCCAAGGGCAAGAGAGATGACATGAACTCTTCCCAAATGAAATCAAATGTGAAACAGGTTATAGGAAGCTGCGTGTCGTGCGGTATTCTTGTGGAAGGAAAAAATCCGAAAGAGGTTATCGGGGAAATAGATGAGGGCAAATATGATGATGAAATAATTCATGAAAAAACGGAACTAAGCGCGGAGGAACTTAAGGAACTGGAGGAAGAGAAGGAAAGGTTAGCGGAAGAAAGAAAAGAGCACATGGAAAAGATGAAGAAGGTGGCCGAGGAGATAATGAAGCAGATGGAAGGAAAAGAAAGGAAGGAGATTATTTCAAAGATGGAAGAAGAGGAGATACCGCAGGAAATAATAAACGAACTGCTTCCGAAAGAGGAAGAGGCCAAGGATGTGGAAGTTAGTGAGGTCAAAAAAGGTTAAATTTAAATACTTTACATTAGTTAATTATCTAAACCGCTTTACTACTTCGGTAGGAGGTTACTTGAATGGAAGAATTGAAAGAAATTTTGAAGAAATGCAGGGAAAGCAGCAAGAAAAGGAATTTTACCCAGACATGGGATCTTGTTATAAATCTTAAGGGAATTAACTTCTCCAAACCTGAAAACAGATTCAGCGGCAGCGTTATTCTGCCCCACGGAAAGGGCAAGAAAACCAAAGTATGTGTTATAGCTGATTCCAAAGTTACGGAAGCGAAGAAACTTGACGTGGGTGTTATCACAAAAGACCAACTTCGCAAAATGCCAAAAAATGAGGCTAAGAAGATTGCCGGCGAGTACGATTATTTCTTGGGTGAAACCACGCTAATGTCTCAGATAGGCAAGGTGCTCGGCCCTGTCCTTGGGCCCCGTGGAAAAATGCCCAAGCCGTTTCCTTCCACGGTTGACCTTTCGGGACTGATAAAGGGGGGTGAAAAAACTTTCAATCTGAACGTGAAAACCCCGGTTATACAGGGCTCTGTAGGAAACGAGGGTATGAAAGACGAGGAAATTTGGGAGAATATAAAGTCAATAATCAATTTCATAGAAGGGAAACTCCCCAAGGGGAAGCAGCAGATAGACAATGTAGTGGTTAAACTGACCATGGGTAAGGCCTTCAAGGTGAGGGTAAAATGACAAAGGAATGGAAGAAGAACGAAGTGACAAGACTTGCCAAAATGATAGACGAGTACCCCGTGGTAGGCGTACTGAATATGTATAAAATGCCTTCGCCGCAGCTCCAGTCAATGAAAAAAGAGCTTGGTGACCTGGCAAAAATACTCATGTCAAAAAAAAGCCTCATGTTAAGGGCTATTGACAAATCAAAGAAAAAGGGCGTAAAGAAGCTGGAAGCATATCTGAAGGGTCAGCCGGCTTTCATGTTTACAAAAATGAATCCGTTTGAGCTTTTCAAATACCTCAAGGATAACAAGACACCCGCGCCTGCAAAGGCTGGCGATACGGCGCCAAACAACATTGTCGTGAAGAGCGGTGATACGGGAATACCTGCGGGGCCTGCCATAGGCCAGTTATCGGACGCCGGAATAATATCCAAAGTCCAGGACGGCAAGATCCGTATCATAAAGGATTCTGTTGTAGCGAAGGAGGGCGATAAGATAAACTCAAATGTTGCCGGCGTTTTGAACATGCTGGGAATAGAGCCCATGGAAGTCGGCCTGGATTTGACAGTTGCTTACGAAAACGAGACCGTGTTTGAGAAAAGGGTTCTGAACATAGACGAGGAGGAATTTATGAACCGGCTGAACGGCTGCTTGTTTTCTGCAGTAAACCTTTCATTAAACTCTTCATACCTGACTAAAGTAACCGCTCCCATGGCTGTGCAGAAAGCCTTTATGAAAGCGAAGGCGCTCGCCCTGGAGGCCGGTGTATACTCAAAAGAAATAATGGACGAAATCATAGCCAGAGCCCACAGAAAGGCAATGGCCCTTAAAAAATGATCACGGAGGTGTAGAAATGGAATACATATACGGAGCACTGTTGCTTCACTCTGCCGGAAAGGAGATAAACGAGGCCAGCGTCAAGAAAGTGATAGACGCCACCGGAGAAAAAGCTGAAGAGACTCAGGTGAAAGCTCTTGTAGCCGCATTAAAAGACGTGAACATAGAGGAAGCCATATCAAAAGCGGCAATGCCTGTAGCGGCTCCAGCCGCGGCAGCTCCAGCAGGAGAAGCAAAGGCCGAAGAGAAGGAAGAAGAGGCAGCAGAAGACAAGGAAAAGAAGGAAGAAGAGGCAGCAGAAGGGTTGGCGGGTTTGTTCGGCTAAAAGCCAATCCTGAAACTGCTTCTTTCTATCCATATATTTATTAGTTTAACCCAATTATTTTCAAATATGAACAAAAAGGAACTTATGAAAATACTACAGAAGACTCCGGAGAAATACTGGTATCTTGATTTTTTCAGGCAGTCAGGTTTCCGAAGGAACCAGTGCAAGAAATGCGGGAAATTTTTCTGGACCACAACCGGCCAGGATATTTGCAACGACTCCTCCTGCCGGCCTTACGAATTCATCGGGAACCCGTTAACCAAAAAAAAGTTTGATTATTTCTCCATGTGGAAAGCCGTAAGGAAATTTTTTGAAAAAGAGGGGCACGCTATTGTGGACAGATACCCGGTGCTCTGCAGGTGGTTTCCGGACCTTTATTTCACCATAGCCGGAGTTGTAGACTTTTACAGGAAAGACGGGGACCGGTTCGTTTTTGAACTTCCTGCGAATCCCGTCGTCATCCTTCAGCCTTCATTGAGATTCAACGACATACCCCAGGTAGGCGTTAGTGGAAGGCACTGGACCTGCCATTCTCATCTGGAACAGGCCTCCCTTGCTGACGAGAAAAACGGCTACTGGAAAGAAAAATGCATAGAACTGGATTACAGGATGCTCACGGAGGTATTGGGAATCAAAAAGGAGAAGATAAACTTCATGGAAGACGCCTGGCTGGGGCCGGGGGCCTTCGGCTATTCGCTGGAGTACCATATTGGGGGTATAGAACTGGGGAACGCGGTTTTCACCGAATTCAGGGGTACGCCCGACAACTACAGGGTTATGAAAAACAGGCTGATAGACATGGGAGCCGGTTTTGAAAGGTTTGTGTGGGTGTCGCAGGGCACGCCTACCAACTACGATGCCGTGCTGGGCTCTGTTCTTGAAAAAATGAAGAAAAAGGCCGGGATAAAATACGAGAAGAAGCTGTTTGAAGACTATTCAAGGCTCGCCGGTCTGCTGAACATAGACGAGGTTGGAGACATAGAGAAAGCCAAAACAGACATTGCGAAGTCCCTCTATATTGACAAAAACGAACTGGCCGAGAAAATAGAGCCAATACAGGCCTTGTATGCCGTTGCAGACCATGTAAAAACGCTTCTTTATGCCATAAACGACGGAGGAGTGCCGAGCAACACCGGAGGCGGGTATAACTTAAGGGTTATCCTAAGGAGGACACTGAGTTTTATGGAAAAATACGGCTTTCCGTTTGAAATTGAATGGCTGGCCGGACAAATCGCGGATTATTTCAAACCGGTAAACCCGGAACTTAAGCAAAAACTGGACCATTTCGGCAGGATTATGGACATGGAAAGGAAAAAATACAGGGAAACGTCAAGAAACACAAGGAGCATGCTTAATAAAATAATTTCAAGCGGGAAAAAACTAACCGAAGACCGGCTGGTTGAGCTTTATGACTCCCACGGCATAATGCCGGAAACAATAAGGGAGGTTGCCGAGAGGCATGGCGTAAAAATAGACATCCCCGCGGACATATATCAGAAAGTAACGGAAAGACACGAAAAAGAGGCCGGGGAAAAGCAAAAGTATCCCATAGACAAAAGCGAAATTGAGGGAATAGGGGAGACGCCTGTTATGTTTTATGACAATGTTTATGAATTTGACGCAAAAGTCCTGAAAGTGATAGGAGATTTCGTGGTGCTGGAAAGAACCGGTTTCTATCCCAGGTCGGGAGGCCAGGAAACGGACTTGGGAAAAATCAACGGGTGCGAGGTTTTCAATGTGGAAAAGGTGGACAAGACGATAATCCACCAGGTTAAAAAAATAAATTTCAAGCCCGGGGATACGGTTAAATGTAAAATAGACAGGAAAAGGAGAAGACAACTGATGCAGCACCACACCACAACGCATATAATCAACGCCGCCGCGGTCATGGTGCTTGGAGACCACGTCTGGCAGGGCGGCTCCAAAAAAGATGTGGACAAAGCTCATCTTGACGTAACACATTACGACAGCCTTTCGGAAAAACAGGTGGAAAAAATACAGAAAAAAGCGAATGAAATAGTCGGGAAAAACTACAAGGTAAAAAAGGAAGTTTTGCCCAGGCCTGAGGCGGAAAGGAAATACGGCTTCAGGATTTACCAGGGAGCCGCGGTGCCCTCAAAAACTTTGAGAATAATATCCATAGACAACCTGGAACACGAGGCATGCGGCGGGACGCATCTCAACCAAACCGGTGATGTGGGAAAAATAATAATACTTAAGTCGGAAAAACCCCGTGACGGCATGGTAAGATTAACTTACGTTTCAGGCAAAGCCGCCGAGACTTATCTGGGAAAATGTGAAAAGGTTTTAGAAAGGTCAGAAGAAATACTGAGCGTGGAAGAGAGCGAAGTTGTAGAAAAGATTGAAGTTATGCAGAAGAAATGGAAGGAAAATAGGAAAAAAATAAACAAACTCAGCGGAAAGGTTGCTGAAATAAGGGGCGGGAAAATGAAATTTGAAGAAATAGGCAAAAACAAGGTTCTTATAAAGGAACTTGGGAGAACATCCAGGAAGGATATGCAAAAACTTTCCATGCAGCTTACAGGAAAAAACACGATAATTTTCCTGTTTGGATTGAATGAGAGGATTGATATCTTTGCTTCGGCCGGGAAAGACGTTGAGATAGACATCGGTAAAATAGTGAAGGAAATTTCGGAAATTCTGGGGGGGAGAGGTGGCGGCTCCGCCAAGCTGGCCCAGGGCTTCGGCACCGAGAAGGCCGAATTGGAAAAGGCCCGTGAGAAAATAAGGGAGATGTTAAAATGAGGGATAGGATAGTTAAAAAAATGGCCGAAGCGTTAAGAACGGACATAGACGGCATAATCCCCGCCCTGGAAAAACTAAAAAAGGAAATTCGGGAGCAGGAAGAGGAAATAGAAAGAATTAAGGAAAGGATTTAATCATCTATTATCATGTAACTGGAGTTTCTCTGCCTTTTCTTTTCCTTTATTTTGTTGTGGCAACCCTTGCATCTCATTACCGCCTTCAGGTGATCCTCGTGAGGGTGGCTCACGAACCCTATGTTTGAAAAGTTTAGAGACTTTCCACATATGTCGCATTTAAGCTTGAGAACTCTCATACCCATTAACATCACACAAGTTATATCTATTTCCCTGTTTATAAATAAAAACCTTTTGGTTATTCTGCCCTTATTTCTTTCCATTCAATTTTTTTGTTCTCAACAAGAGACTTTATCCTTTTTTGAAATTCGGTGAGGGATGATTTTCCTGTTTTGAATTCAAGGAAAACTATTTTGTTATCGTCAAAAACTATCCCGTCTATTGGATTTCCTATAAACCTGAATCTTTCAGGCCTGTAGGGAAATATTTTCCTTATCCACGGTATGTAATGCTCCAAAAATTTGCCGTGTTTCACGGAAATGCTGGACTTTTTCTGTTTTTCCAGGATGTAAAGCCTCCTGTACCTCCTTGCGAGTATTGCCAGTAAGATTGTCACAATCAGGAAAAAAAGCCAGTATACCATTTCCATTATCAATCACAGGCCTCTGGTTTTTCGCTGTAAGTTAGACACACGTTTTTTTTCAGGGTTTCATAATCATGGGAACCTTCAAGCCTTATGGGGGAGTTTATGTTTTCTTTTCCTCTTATCAGCAGCGTGGGTGAGGACCGGATGTTGTACTCGGCGGAAAGGGATTGGAATTTTGTTATTTCTATTTCCTCCAGAAGAAGTTTTTCGCCTATTTCTTCGTTAAGCCTTTCGGCGTCTTTTTTTGTCTTCAGGGAATCCTCGTCATCCTCCATGAAAAAGAAAGTCAGGATTGAAACGTCGTTGTCCAAAAGCATTGTCTTCTGTTCATTATTCAGCGGCTGCTTCAAAATGCTTGAATCTTCCTCCGTGTTCTGGCTAACCGACGGTTTTGCGCTTATTGCAAAAGATATCGCGGAAATAATGAATATGAAAGCTATAAATATTGTTCCCGCCTGTTTTCTGTTTATTTCCATCAGTACACCTAGCAAGTAAGGTGAAATATACCCACGATTTTATTCTTGGCGCTCAATTTATTAAAATCTTTTATAACATCCGGGGTATTTCCTTCTATCAGCCTTACCTTGTTCCGGGCCACCATGGCCTTTATTTCTTCTGGAATCTCAACCATGCCACTTGTTCCTTTTCCTATAATTATTAAATCCGGCTCAAGAAACAGGGCCCTGTCTATGTCGTCCCTGGTAATCTCGTGGCTGCTCTCTTTCTCCTCAACGGATTTGTTAGTCACAAACACGTCGTGGTCGTATTTCTTTCCCTTTAGCACAATCTGGCCGAAAGAAAATTTGTCTATCCTCATTTTTGTACCCCCTTAAAACAAATGGTAGCCCCGCCAGGACTCTCGTTTTTTAAGTTTTTGCTTAAGCTTTTTAGAAAAAAGCTTATTCGAACCTGGGTCTGGAGGTCCAGAGCCTCCCATCCATAACCGAAAGATTGCACAAACATATACCTCGTATATGTCAACTTCCTTTGGCCACTAGACTACGGGGCTATTTCCTCTTTTTTTCTTGGTAGTTTAATTATATAAAGATACTTTAATAACGCATCAAAAAGGCCTTAAAACCTCATATTTTGCATTCTGGGCTCTTTTGGCTTGTGAGTCTGGGTCCTGAAGTCTCACATTTTTGTGTGATTTTTTCTATATTGTATAATATATATAATGTAAAATATATTATTTAAAATAACTATTTAATTATAACTTTTATATTATATATTTTACAAAAAAATCTTTTAAAAATATATTATTCATTATGCTCTTTGGAGTATGCTGTTTTGTACAGCGACCTCCACTCGCCCGCCAGTTTGATCAAATGGGAAGAAAACGAAACAGAGGGTTTGAGAATAAGGAACCAGCCCTTCCCGGGATTTGAGGCGTTTGGCTCGCGCCTTCTTTCCACCATGCCCAATTTCACGAGTTTTGGTATAACAATGTTATATAGTGTTGAAACGGGCAAATTATGGCCTTTCACGAATTCCGACAGCATTTTTTTGTCAATTCCCCCTGGGTTGAGAAACAAAAATTCCATTAGTTTTTGCGCGTATTCATTGGATTTTTCCTGGTATTCTCGGGGGAAAACGTGGTTTATTACGTCACTTAAATCCCACCTTACATCAGGGTCAAGCGTCTTCCATTTGCCGCCGAGTACCGAAGGATAATACAAGGACTCCTTGGATTTTAACCTTTTTTCATTGGGCGGGGTGGGTTTTTCCATAAAACATCACCAATAACGTTATAGTGTAAATAAGCTTCAGTGAATATAAAAAGATTTCTATTGTTTGGTTATTGAATAGAAGATTTGGTCTTAAAACATGGGGATAATTTGGCAAATTTATGGTTTTCCCGGGTTTATGCCTTATTTTCATTATTGTAACGTTGTGGAGCTAATTTTTTGGGTTTTTCTTTCCCTTGCCGCTTTCACTCTTTTTCTCGGCTTTCTTGTCTTCCTTTTTCTTGGTGTCTTTCTCGGAGTCCGCCCTTTCAAACTTTCTTCCCAACCCCTCAAAATCATGGGCTATCTCCTCGCCGTTTGGGGTGAGCTGTATCATCTTTATTCTTCCTTTTTTCTTGAAAATAACCAGGCCCAGGTCCTTGAATTTTTCCAGAACTTTTATGGTGTGGGAATACGTGCAATCCACGCCTTTTGAGACCTGTGTGGCGTATTTTGGGCCCATTCCCTTTTTAAGGAACACCAGCATTTCAACCGGCTTGAATTTGAAAAAAAGCTCCTTGTAGTTGTTTTTCTGCTCCTTTTTTCCAGGCGCACCCCTCACATTTTCACCTACCTATTATTTTGTTTCCAGAGTATTTATAAGTTTATTATATTTTTTTTATTATATATTTTATAAAATATATTTTTTAATAGTTTTTATTTATTATATGTTTTATTATAGATATATTATAAAATATATTTTTAAAAATATATATTATAAAGTATATTTTATGTTATTTTCCTCTCAAACAGTATTGAAACCAGCACTATGAAAAAGCCGAACACTATGAAGGTAAATAGGCCGTTCATCCCCATCTCGGGCATGAGAATTACTGTGGCTGCTTCGGACGACACGAGAGTTATGCTGAACCCCAGGGCCATTAAAGTGACGTATTTGAAGGCTTCCCCGGTTCCGGGCTCGTGGGATATTATCCTTCCCACTATGAAAATAAGGCACGAGAGGAACAAAACGTATATGGAGCCTTTTATGAAAGACGCGGAAAGCTCCAGAATATCCCTGGCCGCTATTGTCTGGGTGAAGTCGTAGCCCAGCTTCACGCCAATTATGGCAACGGCTATGGATGCTATGTAGAAGAAAAAAGCAACCCTGCGTTTTGTCACAGTGGTTCTCAGGTCGTTCAGGAAGTTTATTATTGTATCTTCCAGCTTGAACCCCTTTACCAGCAGGTAAAGCCCCAGTATCCCCAATATCGCCCTCCACCCTGTTGAGCCGAAGAGCGCGTAAAGAATCAGGGCCAGGGCGGGAACGCCCAGAACAACCTTTGACATCTTGGGGTTTTCTATAAAATCGTGAACCATGTAATACATACCTTCAAGCCTTTCGCTTTGTTTAATAACCAGCCTGTTGACGGAAATTATGTTGACTTTGTTCTGTATGAGAGGCAGTATCCTTTCATCGTCAATCCCGTCCGTTACCAGCACCACGTCCTTGGTGCGGACTTTTTTCAAGACCTTGTCCATCTCCCTGACTATCTTTTCGTCGGACTTTATTCCCGGCCTCTTGTCCCCTGTAACGGTGGCTATCTCCGCTTTCCTTTCCTTCTTAAGGCCGTCGTAAGTTCTTACTGCCTCAAAAATCGTGTTTGAATCGGCGTCTCCCGGATCCGCTATGGCCAGCCTGGTCGCGGCCCTGACGTTGTTCTCCCTTCCTATGACTGGGCTCTTTATGCCTGTCTTTTCTCCCAGGTCGTTGTCCCTGTCAACGCAGAGCACTAAAACCTTCTTGCCCGCCATTCACATATTCCCCCAAAAACAGTTGTTTAGTATTGCAGGCCAGAATATAAAAAAGTGAGACTTAAGACCGGAAAACCTATAAATAGAAAGGCCGTTAAATAAGAGATACGGAGGTGTTTGGATGAGTGATTTGCCTTTAGCTCCCGTTGAAAGGATTTTAAAGAAAGCCGGTGCCAACAGAGTAAGCAGGGAGGCCTGCGAGGAGTTTGCAGGCGTTCTGGAGGAAGTTGCCTTTGAACTGGCCGCTGAAACCGCCGCGCTGGCAAAGCACGCCGGGAGAAAGACTGTTCTGGCGAAGGACGTCAAGCTTGCCAAGAGAAAGGGCTTCTGAATTTTCTTGTTTTGAAGTGGGTGTGTTATGTACGGAAGTTTTGAAGAGATAATAAAAAAAATAGTTGAAAATACCGATTTGGATGAGCATAAAGTAAGGAATATGATTAAGGAGAAGGAAAACGAGTTCTCCGGCCTTATTTCTCCTGAAGGGGCGGCTCACATAGTCGCAAAAGAGCTTGGCCTGAACCTTCTGGAAAGGACCGCAAAAGAGCTTAAAATAGGCAATATCCTGTCCGGAATGAACAACGTAAGCCTTACGGCAAAAATAGTAAGGATTTTTGAGCCGAGAGAGTGGGAAAAGGACGGCAAGAAAGGCAAGGTCGCGAACCTGATTATAGGAGACGAGACGGGCCAGGCAAGAATGTCGCTTTGGAACGAGCAGGTGGAGCCCGTGGAAAGCGGCAAGATAAAACCCGGCCAAGTCGTGGAAATAGTCAACGGCTACACCAAGGATAGCGGAATGGGGGGCTGCGAGGTCAGGCTGGGCAAGAAGGGCCTTTTGAAAGAATCCGAGGCCTCCATAAACGTGAAAAGCAGCGATGCCCGGAGCATGAAAATAAGCGACCTTGTCGCGGGCTCGTTCGCGGAAGTAAGGGGGACCATGGTTCAGTTCTTTGATTCAAACCCGTTTTATTTCGTCTGCCCAAAGTGCGATGGCAAAATCAGCGAAGGGAAGTGCGAGGAGCACGGGAAGGTGGAACCAAAGCCCGTGCTGGTTATAAACGGGATACTGGACGACGGCTACGGCAACGTCCGTGCTGTTTTTTTCAGGGAACATGCGGAAAAGATTCTGGGAATGAAAACAGACGAGGCCTACAAGCTGGCCGGGAATGGCAAGGATACCGGCCCCCTTAAGGAGAAAATGGACGAAAGGCTTGGCAAGGATTTTGCTGTAAGAGGTAGGGTAAAGGTGAATAAGTTTTTTGAAAGGATAGAATTCGTGGCTTCCGAGGTGAAAGAAGTGGACCCCGAGAAGGAAGCCAAGGCAATTTTAAATAAACTTGAAGATAAAAAGTAATCGTGGGGATTATGCCAAGGAAAAAGAATGTTGAAGAAACCGCGGAACCGAAAGAAGAGAAAAAGAAAATAAAAAACATAGCGGAGCTTCCCGGCGTGGGGGAAAAGACCGCGGAAAGGATGAAAGAAAGCGGCTACCACGACCTTATGAGCGTTGCGGCTTCCGCATCCTCCGAGCTTTCCGAAAGGCTTGAGATAGGCGATGCCACCGCCTCAAAAATCATACAGGCGGCCCGGGAAGCGCTTGACATGGGCTTTGAAACCGCGGAGAAGCTGATGAAAAAAAGGGGCAAAATAGGCAAAATCACGACAGGTTCCAAGACGCTGGACGAGCTTCTCGGCGGAGGCGTGGAAACCCAGTCCATAGTAGAAGCCCACGGGGCTTTCGGCTCCGCAAAAAGCCAGCTCGCTTTCCAGCTGGCCGTCAATGTCCAGCTGCCCAAGGAAGAGGGCGGAATGAAAAAAAACGCGTTCTTCATAGACACCGAAGGGACCTTCAGGCCCGAGCGCATAATCCAGATAGCAAAATCCAAGGGCATGGACGAAAACAAGGTTCTGAAAGGAATTTACGTTGCCAGGGCCTACAATTCGGACCACCAGATTCTTCTCGTGGACAAGCTGAAGGAGGAAATGGACAAGAGAAACGTGGGCCTGATAATAGTTGACTCCGTGACCTCCCAGTTCAGGAGCGATTACGCGGGCAGGGGAACCCTTGCACCCAGGCAGCAAAAGCTCAACAGGCATCTTCACGCCCTTCAAAAGCTTGCGGACGTGCACAACGCAGCCGTATACATAACAAACCAGGTCATGGCGAACCCGGGAATACTTTTCGGAAACCCCACCTCTCCTATAGGGGGGCACGTTCTGGGTCACCAGGCCACTTTCCGTCTGTATCTCAGAAAAAGCAAGGGGAACAAACGGATAGCAAGGCTTATAGATTCACCCTACCTGCCTGAAGGCGAATGTGTTTTTGTGGTTGATGAAAAAGGCATAGGGGACGCCAAATGAAAAGGGGGACGGGTATTGAGCTGGTTTTGACAGGACTGATAATCCTTGCCTTCAATTTCTTCTTTGCATTCGGGGAATCCAAGTCCGACATGGGAAAGATGCTTGTAAATTCCCTGGTCAAATCCGAGCTGAGTAAGGACATAACCGTTCTAATGGTGGCCAGCGCCGCCTCATGGGTTTTGCCGCTGTTTTTCATATTCCTGGGCATGGCCATAGTTAAGAGAAGCAGAAGGGACGAAAAGGACTTCTTCTAGATTATGTCCTTTTCTGAAACTATCACGAATTCCCCGACAGCCTTTACCGCTGAAAAGGGCACCAGGTATCTTCCGTGCTCGTCTTCCTGCACATTCAGCTCGGCAACGTATTTTGTGGGATCAACAAGAACCACATTCATAAGCTCCCCTGATTCTGTGATGAAACTAACGTCACCCACTACGCCAAATTTTCTTCCAGTTTCGTCGCTTACCAGTATTTTTCCCATAAGCTCTTTTCCTTTTACGTTATCCAAAAAATCACCCCTAGGATTATTACCTATAGTATTTGCACGCTTAAATTTATATGTTTGTACTCTCCACGATTCCCTTTAATTCCCTGCGAAGCTCCTCCTTTGTGAGATTTGTATTGTCTATCGTGAAGTCGGCCTTTTCCATTAATTCCCTTGTTCCCATACCCAGGTGTGTGTTGTCCCTTTTTCTCATGTCTTCCCTGGTGAATCCGACGAACTTCTTTCTCTCACATTCCCTCCTGAACCTTGAGTCAAAATCCGCCTTTATGGCCACTATGACCGGCCGCTCGCCGGCTGTTTCCTCAAGCTTTTCCAGCATCTCCGGACTCCTTATTCCGTCCAAGGCCATCCTTTTCCCGCTCAGCATATGAAGAAGCCTTCTTACGACCAGCTCTTCCCTTCCCTCGTTGAACCACTTTGAGACCTCCAGGTCGTTTTTCTTGTCGTACTCAAGGCCCCTGTTTCTTATTTCCTCCCTTATAACGTCACCGGTGGAGGCAACTGAAAAGCCCATTTCCCGGAGTATTTCGGCCGCCGTGCTTTTTCCCGATGATGTCAGGCCGACAAGAAGAATCAGCACATTTATCAGCTCTTTATAAGCAGATTTTTTGTCTTCAGGTTCAGGGAATAGACAAACCCCTTTCCCCTCGGCTTCCTGTCCACGTATCCCATTCCGGAGAGCCTCTTGAGTATGTTGTTGACCGATCTGACGGCATGCTGCTTGGACTTGTATTTTTCAATCCCCAGTTTCTCCGCCAGTTCAGACGGAAATAGCTCACCTTCCTCCGACAGAAGAAGTATTATTTTTCTCTGCTTGTAGGGCAGACTCTTCACGAAATCCTTGCTCGGGGGCCCCTTCTCTTCCTTTTCCGCGGTCTCCGGGCCCCCTGAATATGCCGGTACAGCCTCTTCCGGCTCCCCGGGCTCCGAAGTCTCACATTTAAGACCTTCCGTCCGGTTTATCTCCATCCTGTTCTCCTCAATCGCCTTCTGAACAAGCTTGTCGCATATTTTAAGCACTTCCCTGGGAAATCCCCCCGTAATCTGGTATATTTCCTTCACGCAGTTGTCCGTGAAGGGGCTTATGTCGTTGCCTCCCACGCTCTCTATCCTTTTCTTTATAAGTTCACGTGAATCTTCACGTGTAAGGTTTAAGAGTTCTATATGGGTTATTATCCTGCTTCTTAGCGTTTCTATGTCCTTCAGAACAACATCAACCGTGGACAATCCCGCCATTATAAGCTGCATTCCCTCTATTTGGTCGCAAAGCGTCCTGAACCACTTCAAGACATCCACATCCGCCTCGTGAGTCTCGTCCAGGAGCACAAGGAGCCTTTTCTGGCCCAGTTTTTTGTTCAGGTACACGTGAAGGTTGTGAAGGCTCACATTCACGCCGAAAATTCTCTGAAGAATGGAAGGTCTGAATCTGGAAAGGAATATGTCCACCAAATCCTCCTTTCTGGGGGGTTTGGAGATGTAAATAACCTCGTAACTGCTGTCCAAGTCCCTTTCCATGAGCTTTAGAGTGGTAGTCTTCCCCGAACCCGTTGAGCCTGTTATCAGGGCGACCTTGTGCCCCTCGCGTATGTGGTTTATAAGGCGCTTTAGCTGGTCCTGGTAGCCCACGTAAAGCAGGGGGTCTATTTTCAGCGTGAAGGGGTTTTCTTTCCAGTTCAGCCGATTAAGCCAGTTTTCAAGGTTTTTTTCGTAGTCTTCTATCACTAAAACACCTTCACGTGAAGCTTACTTACCTTAAATAAGTTCACGTGAATATTTAAATGTGAAGGTTAATTTGTGACAAATCTTCCTTATATTTATTCACACCTTCACGTGAATTTCACGTGAATATTTTGTGAAGGTTTTGTGAATTTGTGAATAATATGTGAATATCATGTGAAGGGTTTGTGAAAATTTTTATTAAAACGTGAAGGTTCACGTGAATACTTTGTGAAGGGTTTTATGGAAAGTTTTGATTAATGATGCAATATTGTGCGTTCACGTGAACGTGAAGGTATTAATGTGAAGGATATGTGAATAGTATGTGAATACCTTACGTGAAGGTTTTAAGCGCTGGAGAGATTTGACGGAACTGGATTGGTTATGTGAGTTAATCATTCTGAATAAAACACGGGGTTGTGGAAGTTAAACTAGGCTATTTAGGCCAAATGTGAGTATTTAGCCCTATAAACCCGATTATATTGGCCATTGAGAAGGATGAAAATTGGAATTTTTCGCAGGATAATATGCAAAATGTGAGCCATCCGCTAATTTATCCGGTAAACAACCCGCTTCAAGTTCATTTAGATGAGTTAAGAAAGGAAATGTGAGTGTTTTTGGGTCCTTATTAGGGAGGAAAAGAGTGAGGTTTGAAAACCCGGGGAGAAAAGTGAGGTTTTTCGGGTTTTTGGGAGTAAATGTTAGTCTTTTGTTTCAAATGTGAGAGTTAATGTGAGACTGGAAGGTTTGTGATTCCCGGGACCTAACCCAAATCTGAGAGTATCTCGTTGGTTTTGATTACCTTTCTGAGACTTGAATCCAGGTCTCCGTTGTTAAGCTGGTTAAAAAGCCCGTTTTTAAGTCTTATAAGCCTTACACCGAAGAAACGGCCTTCTTCGTCCCTGGCGCCTATGTTTTCTACCATATTCACCATTATATTCTCTAAATAATAGTGTACCGTGGAAAGGGGCAGTTTTGACTCTCTGGATATCTTTCTAAGCCATATACCATCCGGATTTGCCAAAAGAACCCTTAAAATCCTTTTTATTTTCTGCAAATCCTGCTTTTTTTGTGGCATAAAAATCTTTCCCTTATGCATTGAACGGTGTTCAATAAAACCTATGGTAATTGTAGTTTAAATCCTTTAAAGTTCCTCTTCTCCCTGCTCTTCCGTTCTTATTTTGACTTTAAGGCCTGTTTTTTTTGCCGTTTCAGCCAGTTTTACAATATTGTCCCTGTCCATTTTGGGCAAATTAGATAAACTTTTGTTCAGCGTGCCCTCTCCGGGCCTGAACTGCTGCAAAACATAAGTCCCGGCCGGCTTTATGAAGCTACATATTTCATTTATTTCCTCTACGCTGTCGTTAATTCCGGGAATTATCGTGGTTCTTAGCTCGTAATCAGTTTCAGAGTCCCTGAGAATACCGATTGTTTTGGCTATCCTGGTTATATCGCACTCTATGCCCGAGAGCTTGTTATAGTGGCGGGGCGAAGTCTTTATGTCCATGGAAACAAAGTCCAGAAGGCCTTTCTTCAGAAGCTTTTCAACGACATCGGGATTGTAGCCGTTTGTGTCCAGTTTAACCAGTAATTTAAGCCCTTTCAGGCCCGAGCAAACTTCTTCAAGCCCTTCCGGCTGAAGGGTTGGCTCTCCGCCTGTTATAACCACCGCATTTATGAATTCCCTGTTCTTTCTTATCCTTTTCAGGACTTCCTCCACCGTGGGCTCAATGTACTTCTCCCCCTCCACAAGCTCCGTGTTGTAGCAGAAAGGGCACCTGAAGTTGCATCCATAAAAAAACATAACGGAAGCCAGCCTGCCGGGGTAGTCTACCGTGGACATGTCAAGGATTCCGCCCGTTTTAATTTTCATTCAGACACGCTCTTTAACCGCCTTTATGAGCTCTTCCTTGGAGGGAATTTCACCGATGAAAACAGCCTCCTCTTCTATTACTATGGACGGCGTGGAGGCCACCTGGTACATTAGAGCCTCCATAGAGAAATCGTCGCCCACAAGCGCGGCCGGTACCTTTTCCGGCGTTATGTCAGCGACAGAGGCAACCAGATGGTATTCTTCGCCTTCCAGCTTTGTTTTTCCGGGATTAAGGTCCTTTCCATCTATCAGCTTTTCCACAAAATCCTTTCCTTCCGCCCATCCCAAATCTTTCGCCGCTTCCCTGACCACCTTCCTTGCTGGAGGGCATTTCGGGCATTTGGTTCCTGTATATAGAATAAGCATAAAATTAAACACCGTATCTTCTCCTGTCCCTGAGCTCCGCCAGCTTTCCCTTGTCCCATCCCTTTACATTCTGGTAGTAGCCGGTGATACGGGACCAGTTTTGCACCCTTTCGCTCTTGCATTTAGTGCAGTTGCTGTGAAGCCCCCCGGTAACAAAACCACAGCTCTCGCATATGGTCAGGTCCTTGGTGTAGGCCATGTACTGGATTGCGGTCTTCGTGGCTATCTTCTTGGTAAGCTCCATTATGGCTTCCGGATTCGGATGCGCCTCGCCAAGCCACACATGGCTCATGGCTCCTCCGTCGGTCAGCGGGTGGAAAGAGCCTTCTATTTTCATCCTGTCAAAAAGAGGTATGTCGGCATTCGGCCTTACGTGGAAGGAATTGGTGTAGTAAATTGATTTTGTAACCGGGTCTCCCTGTACTATGGCCCTGTCTCCGTAAACCTTCCTGTCAATCGTGGCCAGGCGGTAGGCGGTTGATTCCGCGGGGGTTCTGGCAAGAGCGAAGTTCATGCCTGTCTCTTCCCGGAACCTTGCCACTACATCCTTCATGTGCTTCATAACTTTCAGCCCGAACATCCACGCCTTCTTTGATTCATGCAGCTCCTCCCCCAGGTGGAACGCAGCCATCTCGTTTATTCCCACGAGCCCTATCGTGTAGCTCTGCTTGTCCGGCTCAAAATACCTCTCTTTTTCGTTTACTCTCTGGTTCAGGAACGGAAGCATGCCGTTTTTCAGGTTTCTCTCTATTATCTCGCGCCTTAATATCATTACTTTCTTCGCCTTTTCCATCCTCTCGTCCAGAATCTCAAAAAACTTCGCGTCGTTGCCCCTGGCCTCGTAGGCAATCTGGGGCAGGTTTATTGTAACCACCTGAAGCGAGCCGCCCCTCACCGTCTCGTTTTCCAGGTCGTTTATGTCAATGGACTTGTCCAGAGGCATCAGGTAGGCGCAGCACTGGTAGCACGCGAAGTCGGGCATGTAAGGCTGGTTTATTATATAATAGGGCGTGCCGAACTTGGCGGCCAGCTCCGATACCTTCATCAGCTCGTCGTCAAACTTACCGTTCTTGAAGTCCTTGGGGTATATCTGAACTTCAAACTTCGGGAAGTTGAAGGGCTTGCCCTGGTAGTCCCCGCCTGAATACACGTCCAGGAAGGCGTTGAAAAGCGTCCTAACCTCGTCCTCGTAATTGGCGTAGGTTTCCCCGTTGGTTTTTCCGCCAAGATGCACGGCGGGTATGTCCCTGAAAACCTTGGGCACGGTCATGTCAAGGTCTATTGAAGAGAACACAGTCTGGCCTCCCCTGGCCACGTACATCTGCCCCATTTCAAAAATAAACATCTGTGCAAGCTGCTTCACCTGCTTGTAGCTCAACCCCCTTATCACGGGAGCCAGGAAAGTGTTGAAGTAGGAGAAACCCTGCCCCCCCGCGCAGTTGGTCTGGGCCGCCGCCAGCACCTTTGCCGCGTGAAGGAAGGCCACCTCCGGGGTTTTGGCCGGTCCCGCTATGGTCGCGTGGTCCCCGGTTCCGTCCGGCTTGAAGCCTCTTTTCAGGAAGAACCTTATGTCATGGGAAAAACAGAAAGGCCTTATGGGGAAGTAATCCAGGTCGTGGATATGGACCTGGCCGTTCATGTGCGCGTCGGCAAGGTTCATGGGCAGGATTTTTGTCAGAGTATACTCCTTCATCATCTTGTCCCCCATGAGCTTGTGTATTGTCTCCGGGTTGTACTGAAGGTTTGCATTCTCCTTGGTTCCCTCGTTTATCAGCTTGGTTATGTCAAAAACGGGGAGGCCCACTCTCGTATACCTTCTTCTGGCAGTCTCAAGCCCCCTCTCTATGAGCTTGGCGTTGACTATCTCCCTTATGAGCGGTGACGAGATGTAGTCCAGGCTTGACTTCCTTATGAATTTTTCCACGTCCTCGGCTATGTTTTCCGCTTCCTTTTCGTCTATCTCGCTCTCGTTGAGAAGGGACTCCGCTATCTTTTCCCTGTTGAACCTCTCAAACAACTGCGTGGAGGTTCTTACGAAAACATCGCCGGCCCTGAATCTTTTCGCGGCGCTGGGGTCTTTTTTCTGAAGAAGCGTGAACACAAGGGGCCTGATTTCCGACATTCTTACCCGGTTGTCGGCGTACGTGTCTATCTCGTTTGCTATTTCCCTTGCGATATTCTTGTCCGTCCCCACCTGAAGGCATATTGCCTCAACTTTCTTGGGACTGTACCTCTCCAGTTGCGAGAGCCAGAAATTTATGTTGTTCCTGTCAACGGCGCAGAAATCTTCTATTGAGTCGTCAATATCCCTAACCATAAGTATAGAATTTTTCGTCATGTACATCACTGAAGGCAGTACTGTGTTACTGTTTAACGTTTTAAATTATTAATTTATAAAGAAATGTGTGTTAAAAAATATAATACTTTACCGGTGGTAACTTGAGGTGCTTTCTTGCGGTAAGGGTCTCCGAAGAAGTCAGAAAAAATGCGGCCCGGCTTATTAATGAATTTGAAATGAGGGGGGTGAAAACGGTGGAGCCCGATAACCTTCACTGGACTGTCAGGTTCTTCGGCGAGCTCGGGGACATTGAGGTGGAGAAAGTCAAGGAACTCATGGATTCCATTGAAGAAAGGGAGTTTTACGTGGAAGTTGGGGGACTGGGAGTTTTCCCCAGAGAGTCCCGCGCTAAAGTCGTGTGGCTGGGAATCGGCGAGGGCGGGGAAGAATTCACGGAATTTTTAAGGGAGGTTAATTTAAAGTTTTCCGAGTTGGGGGGAAAGTCGGGAGTGAAGCCGCACCTTACCCTGTGCCGAGCCAGGTCCGTGAAAGACAGAAAAAAGCTTTACGAGAAGATAGAAAAATTCAGGGACTTCAGCGCGGGAAGAATGAAAGTCAGGGAAATCGTGCTTTTTGAAAGCCGCCTCACGCCGCGGGGGCCGGTTTACAGGGAGATAAAGAGCGTGCCTTTATGGAAGACAGAAACCTCATGAAGCTTTGCTTGTTGTGCACTATACTGGGCTTGGGCCTGCTTTACGCCGGGGTGCATTTCGCGGAAGCGCGGGTAACGGACATAGGGAACATTGGGGAAGACGACGAGGGGACTCTGGTCTCTGTTTCAGGAGAGGTCCAGTCAAGATATTATACCGGCGAGCACCTGTTCTTCACGCTCGCGGACGGGATCGGAAAGATAAAGGTTGTGATTTTTGAAAGCAGCATGAGCAGGCTGAGAGTGAATCCGGGAGAAATAACCAACGGTATGGAAATGGAAGTGGAAGGCATTGTAAAAAAATATAGGGGGGAGTTGGAAATTGTTCCGGAAAGAATTTATCTTGACTAGCGGAGAATTTCTTTCCATGCCTTCAGGCTTTCACCAGCCGCTTTTTTATCCAGTATGTCTGTTACAGTTCCGAACTGGACAAGAACGTAGTCCCCGACTTTTGGTCTGGGAGTTTTTACCCTGGCCCCGGACGTCTCTCCAAAAACGTCCAGCACGGCCTTTTCTCCCTCAACCTTGACAACCTTGGCGGGAATAGCAAGACACATAACCATCATTAAATCCGCAGATATAAAAAATTTAAGTAGAAAAACCAAATGATTTGTATGGTTTTGACTATTTCTAAAAAGCATGTGCCGGATTTTCTGGATTCCCTGATTGAAAAAAACTTCAGCGTTATAGCTCCCGTGAAAACGGAAAACGGGGTGAATTTTCAAAGAATTTCCGGTGGGGAAGAGGCAATCCTTGACTACACAAACACGGCGTACCCGCCGAAGAATTTTTTTATTCCCAACGGGGAAATTCTTTTCCGTTACGATTCCAAAAGGGGTGGGGTTGAAGATACCGTATCCAGGGAAAGGCGGGTGATATTTGGCATAAGGCCTTGCGACGTCCATGGCCTGGCAAGGCTGGACAAGGTTTTTATGAACGAGTATGAAGACCCTTATTATTCCCAAAAAAGAAAGGACACTATTGTAATTGCTGTTAACTGCGCCAAATCGGGTGATAATTGCTTTTGCCAGTCAATGGGAACCGACAGACTTGAGGACGGGTTTGATATCCTGCTGAGCGAGACTGAAGAAGGTTATTTGGTGGAGGACTCCACGGACAGGGGCAGGAAAATCATGAAGGGGTTTAGAAGAGTTTCGCGGGCTCCGAGAACAAAAAAAATGAAAAACACGAGAATATTTGATTCAAAAAATATTGAAAAGAGATTGCTACCGGTTTTTGGCAGCCCGGGGTGGAATAAAATTGCGGGGAAATGCCTGTCCTGCGGCGCCTGCACGGCAGTGTGCCCCACGTGCTACTGTTTTAATGTCAGGGATGAAAACGAGTTCGGCGAATCCCGTGGAGTCAGGAAAAGAATCTGGGATTTCTGCATGCTCCTTGATTTTTCACGCGTAGCCGGAGACGTTGTGTTCAGGAGGGAAAGGCCTGAAAGGTGCAAACAGTTCGTGTTCCACAAGCTAAGTTATTTCAAGAAGGAACACGGAAAACAATTATGTACAGGGTGCGGAAGGTGCGTGGATGTTTGCCCGACGGGAATAGACTTCTTCGCGGAAGCGGAAAAGCTACTGGAGAGGGGGAGAAAATGAATCCGTACGTGCCTGAAATGGGAAAAATTCTGGGAGTAAAGAGGGAGACTCCGGACGTCAAAACATTTCATTTCAGTCTGGATGAAGAAAAGGAAATAAAGTTCACGCCCGGCCAGGTAATAATGGTTAGCGTCCTGGGCTTCGGGGAGTCAACTTTCGGAATAATTCCCACCGGTAGGCGGGGCGTTTATGAATTCGGCGTAAAGAAAACCGGGATAGTCACAAACAGGCTTTTCAGGCTTAAAAAAGGCGATCGTATAGGAATCAGGGGACCTTTCGGCAACGGCTACCCGATAAAGGACATGAAAGGAAAAAACGTCATAATGGTGGCCGGAGGCATAGGCTCTCCCCCCATAAAATCGCTTCTCATAAACCTCCTTGAGAAGAGGGATTGTTACGGCAGGATAGAACTTTACTACGGGGCCAGGACTCCGGAGGATATAGTCTATAAAAGCGAAATGAAAGAATGGGGGGAAAGGAAGGACATCAAAGTTGGGATTACGGTGGATAAAAAAACGGGAGGTTGGAAAGGAAACGTCGGTGTGATCACCACTTTGCTTGAAGACCTTATAATTGACAGTAAAACGGCAGCATGCCTCTGCGGTCCCTGTATCATGTCAAAATTCGTCTGCAAAAAGCTCCTGGAAAGGGGGCTTGAAATGAAGCGGATATACGTATCAATAGAAAGGCTCATGCAATGCGGCATGGGGCACTGCGGACACTGCAACATAGGCAAACTTTACGTATGCAAGGACGGTCCCGTCTTCAGGCTGGACGAGCTTGACGGGCTTACCGAAAAGGTGTGGTAAAACGATGAAAAAAGCCGCTCTAATAACTTTCACTTCGTGCTTCGGATGTAGTTTTGAGTTTCTCAACCTAAGGGACTGTCTCTTGAAGATGTTTGGAAGCCTGGACTTCGTGGATTTCAAGCTCGTTAAGGGAAGGAACCTGGAAAGTGAATATGACATAACATTTGTAGAGGGAGGTATCAGCACCAGGAAGGAGGTTAAGGAGGTTAAGGAGATAAGAAAAAGGTCCAAAATACTCGTGGCTTTGGGCTCCTGTGCCTGCAACGGCTGCGTAATGACCTTGAAAAACTATGCCCGGAAACCGGAGGAAGTGGTTTACGGAAAAAACCTTTACGGCTCTGTTCCGGTAAGCGGTATAGAAAAACATGTCAACGTGGACTACTATTTGCGCGGCTGCCCCTTTTCCAGGCACGAACTCCTTTCACTGGTAAACTCCGTTCTCATCGGAAAGGTATGGAGAGAGAAAACCCACGATGTGTGCGTTGAGTGCAGAATGAGAGAAAAGGACTGCCTCCTTGACAGGGGCATCCTGTGCCTTGGCCCCATAAGCCGGGCGGGGTGCAAGGCCATATGCCCGCATAACGAATATCCCTGTGTCGGGTGCCGGGGCATAATAGAGGATGCAAATCTCGGGGAGTTTTTCGCTTTGCTCACAAAAAAATTCAAAATGACCAGGAAAGACATAAAGGAAAAGTTAAAAATATACAACCTCTACGAGGAAATAAAGGGTAGTGAAGCATGGAAGAAATTGAGATAAGTCATCTGACAAAAATAGAGGGACATGCCAAACTTTCAGTCGGGTTTGACAGAAATAAAAAAAAGGTTAAAAAATGCTCCCTGGAAGTTTTTGAAAGCCCGAGATATTTTGAAGCCGCGATAAAAAACAGAAGCTACAAGGAAGTCCCTTACCTTGCAGGCAGGATATGCGGAATATGCAACATCGCCCATCTCGTAGGCTCCGCGATGGCAGTTGAGAACGCGCTGGAAATAAAACCGAGCGAACAGACAAGGCTCCTGAGGGAACTACTTGTGCTTAGCGGAATTTTCCACAGCCACGTGCTGCACATCCATCTTCTCGCCCTTCCCGACTACCTTGGCTGCTCCTCGGCCCTAGATATGAAAGGAAAGGGGCTTGAATACGTAAAGAGAGGGCTTCGTCTGAAGGAAATTGGAAACGATGTTGCAAGCGCCATAGGCGGAAGAAGCATACATCCAATCACGTCTGTCGTGGGCGGGTTCACCAAAATTCCAGAAAAAGATAAAGTTAGGGGGCTTGTCAGGAAACTCCGGGAAGCAAAGATGTATGCCAAAGAAACGGCCGAATTGATTGAGAATCTGGAAAAAGAAAAAATTACATTTGAAACGGAATTCCTTTCCCTTGAAACCGCGGGAAAAAATTATCCCTTTCTGGAAGGGAACGTCGTGTCCCTGTCCGGCCGCGGGTTTGTCCCAAGAGACTACCGCAAACATCTTGAGGAAAAAGTCGTTCCGGAATCAACTTCAAAGCACGTGACGTTCAGGGACAAAAGCTTTATGGTGGGTCCCCTGGCCAGGGTAAACGTTCACCGCGAGGGGCTATCTGAAGACGCAAGAAACGCCCTGAAGAAACTGAGCAATCCTGAGTACAATCTTCTCTCGGCCAATGCCGCGAGAGCTGCGGAAACAATACACTGCATAGACCGTTGCCTGGATATCCTTGAAATGCTTGAACTGCGAAAAGAGAAGGTAATTGAAGCCAGACCCCGGGAGGGGGAGGGAATCAGCGCGACCGAGGCTCCCAGGGGTCTCCTGTACCATCACTACAAGCTGAATAAGGAAGGCAATGTTACCCGAGTGAACATAATACCCCCAACCACCCAGAACGTCAAGAACATGGAGGATGCGGTCGCCTCGGTTTTGCCTGAAATGATGAACCTGCCCAGGGACAGGATAAGGGCGGGAATGGAAAAGCTCATAAGGGCGTACGACCCCTGCATGTCCTGCTCCGCGCATTTTCTTGAACTGGAAATTCACTGAGATTTGAGAAGCTGTATTATTTTTTTGTCTGATTTTTTGTTTGCGGGGATTGTTATTATTTTAACCCTAAAACCGGGCTCTGTTTTCTCAAACAGCTTGAGAAAAAATGAGAGTCCAAAATCATGAAGTGTTGAAACTCTCCTGGTGCTTATATTTTCAGTGTCTTCTATTACAGTAACTTCCTCTATTCCCCTGGCTACATCCAGGATGAACGGTTTGTTTTTACGGTATCTGACAACGTCTTCGGGAAACCGGCAGTGTATAAAATCCACGCCAGGCAGCTCTTTCATAATCCTGTCTACTGTTTCTATGGAAATCCTGTCTTCGGGAACCAGTTCGTTGCCAAAGTAAAGCACCGTGGTTTTCATTTAAATCAAAACCTCATCAGCCTTCTCATTCCTTCCACCGTGTTTACCTTGTTCTTTATGAAAAGTCTCCGGAGCTTGTTCCTTTTTGCCCTCTCCACCCTGCACCCGGCCTTGGTGAGAAGAACGGAAAGCTTTTTGGCTATCTTCTCCCCCTCGGGGTCAAAATCAGTCATAACCAGCACGCTTCCGCTGAATTTCATGGCAAAATCGTAAAGGCTTCCGTTTATTTTGCGCACATCGGAGAACCCGAGTCTGTCCAAAACCTTTTTGTCCCTGATTCCCTCAACTACAACAGTATCGTCTTTCATTTCGGTGAGGAATGAAACCAGCTTTTCACGCAATTCTTCTGTAGAACAGGTTCTTGCCTTCCCTTTTCTCCTCAATTTTTCCCATCTCCTTGAGCTCGGCCACTTTCCTGCTGACATACTCCTGCCTGTAGCCAAGCATCTGGGATATGCTCTGGGTGTTCATCCATTCCGCGAGAACGTTAATGATTTTCTGATGGACATCCTTGAATTCCTTGCTCTGCTTCTGCTGGAGCAGCTCGTCAAGTTTCTTGTTTATTATGTCCATCTTCATTTCAAGAATCTGCACGGCTTTGCCCAAATTTTGGTCATCAGATTGCGGGAGCTGACCGCTGTCCTTGAGCTTCCTCATCATCTCAAGCTCTCTTGCCCTCTTTATTATGTCATCCGATGAACTTACCATAAACTCACTTGAAATATTTGCCCGCATTGTTCAGGGACTTTGCAACAAGACTTATCGCACTTTCTATGTCCTCCAGGTCGGCCGTCCCCACGGTAGTGTGCATGTACCTTATGGGAACGGACACCAGCCCCCCGGGCTTGCCCTCCCTTGTCATAATCGCCATGGTGGCCTCCGTTGTGCCAGCCGAGTTTACCCCCAGCTGGTATTTTATCTTGTTCTTTTTTGCCGTGTCCGTGAACAGCTTTTTGATTTTTTTGTGAATCACGTACCTGGCATCCTGGAGCCCTATAACCACCCCGGCCCCCAGTTTTAGGGGCGACTCGCCGTCTTCTATAAGGGGGTGGTCCCCCGCAATCTCCACATCCAGGGATATTATTATGTCCGGGTTTATGCCGAACATCGTGGCCGCGGCGCCCTTGAGGCCTATTTCTTCCTGCACGCTGCCTACTCCGTAAAGCGTGAATCCCTTTGGTTTCACCCTTTTCATCACTTCAACAAGAACGGCGCAGCTTATCCTGTTGTCAAAGCACCTTCCGGAAAACCTGTTGTTTTTCAGCTCAGTGAACTCCCCGACGACCTCCACGAAATCGCCTATTCCGACTCCCGCCTTTTCCGCGTCTTTTCTGTCCATGGCGCCTATGTCAACGGAGAGCTGCTTGAGCTTGAAAGCCTTTTCCAGCTCCTCCTTCTCCTGGAGGTGTATCGCCTTTGAGCCTATTACCCCGTTCACGACTCCACTTTCCGTGTGTATCCTTACTCTCTGGGAGGGAAGTATTTTTGGGTCCCAGCCGCCGACGGGATTCAGCTTTATGAAGCCCTTGTCCGTCACGTGCTTTACAACAAAGCCTATTTCGTCCATGTGGGCCGTCAGGAGAACCTTCAGCTTCCCCTTACCCTTGACTGAAATCAGATTTCCCACGGCATCCTCATAAACCTTGTCCACGCCGCCTTTCATTTCTTTCTTCATAAGATTTCTTATACCGTCCTCGGAGCCGGATATTCCCGGGACCTCGGTAAATTTTTTGAGCAGAACTTTAACTCCCATAACAACACCTCTAAATAATTTCTTGTTTAGTTATGTTTTTATATCTTAAAAAACCTTGACTTGGTTAAAACTTCAAATCCCCCGGCTTTCGCAAGAAAATCGTTCTCCAGCCTACACCCCCCGGTTCCCGGAACGTAGACACCGGGCTCTATTGTAAAGACGCTGTTTTTTCTTATCCTACCCCCCTTTCTGGAGGATATTTGGGGGGACTCGTGGACTTCCAAGCCTATGCCGTGGCCTAGCCCGTGCCTGAGCTCAAACCCGGCTTCCTTTATGACCCATTCGGCCGTTTCAAAAAGCGTCCGGGTTTCCACTCCAGCCTTAAGCTTGTCCAGGGTTCTCTCGTAGGCCCCTTCCACGGTTTCAACTATTTTCTTTTCCCTTTCCTTGAGCCTGCCGACGGAAAACGGGACGGTGACATCGGTGCAGTAGCCCCTGTAAATTATACCGAAGTCCACCAGGCCGAGGCCCCTTCCTATCTTTCTTCCAGAAAAGGATGGGAAGGGATGTATGGCCGAAGAGCCCGATGAGGTCACTATGGTCGGGAAGGACATTCCCTCCGCGCCCCTGCCTTTCATTTCATCCTCCAAGGCCCCTGCCAGCTCCCTCTCTGTCATGCCTTTCAGCGAATTTTCTATAAATTTTATTCCAAAGTTGGTGATTCTGCAGGCTTTTCTTATCGTCTCTATTTCCCCGGAATCCTTGACGCTTCTGATTTCATCCATCAGGGACGTTATGTCCTTCAGTTTTCTCAATTTAACGGAAAGCCTGAAGGGAAAAAGGCCACTGACAATCCCGATGCTTCCGGAGGCCCTTTCCCTTATGATTTTTGAAAGCGGGCAGCCTTTCTCTATAATTTCGTCGGCCTCTTTGCCTGACGCCCTGTCGTAGTCCAGGGAAGAAAGCACCAGCGCGGTCTTTTTCCGGTTGACTATAAGGCAGGAAAAGGAATGATATCTTTCCTGGCGGAATCCCGTTAAATAATATACATTCGGGTCGTAAAGGGGTTCGGAGGAGATAAAAACCGCGGTATCTATGTTTTTCTTCTTCATGCCTGCCCTGAGTTTTTTTATTCTGCGGGATGCCGTCATACAGATACAAATTTGTTGCCCCTGATATAAAATCTTAATTCAAGCTCCTTCCCGTGCCTCAGGCCCACCCTGGTTGCCCTGGCTATCCGGGCCGGCCTCGAGCCCCGGAGAACAAAAAGCTCATTTCCAGTTAGGTCAAGCCCGTTGTGCTCCTTGGTTATCCCGAGCGCCTGGGTAAGCCTTCCCGGACCGCCCGTAAGGTTTTTTCCCTTTCTTCTCCTTGCCATCTCTTCCGTTCCCTCAAGGGGTTCCAGAGCCCTTATCAGAACCGCGCCTGCCGTGCCTTCCTTTTCTGTCACGAAATTGAGGCAGTAATGGTTGCCGTAAACAAAGTAAACGTAAGCGAACCCGGGCTTGCCGAACATTATGCTGTTCCTAGGTGTTCTTTTTCTTGAGGCATGGCTGCCCGGGTCGCCGCGGCCGAAGTAGGCCTCTGTCTCCACGATTTTTCCCGAAAGCTTCGTGCCTTTCAGCCTGTGGACAAGAACGCACCCGAGCAAATCCCTGGCCACCCTGTCCGTTCTTCTTGAATAGAATTTCCTTCCCAGCCTCATGATTTAATATCTTCTGTAAAAGCTTTAAATATTATTTTCACGTATTTCATAATATACTGAAAGTTGAGAAATTTGGTGCGTCAATGAAGCCCAAGGAGGAGTTCATAGAGCTTTTGTGTGAAATAAACAGAATCAAGGGAATGGACGAGCTTTCTTCAAGAATAATAGGCATACTTTACGCCGAACCGCGGGAGGTGTCCCTTGAAGAGCTTGCGGAACGGACCGGATACAGCCTTTCCGCGGTAAGCACCTCAATGAAGTTTCTCGCGGGCTCCGAGTTCGTTAAAAGGGTGAAAAAACCCGGCTCAAGGAAGGTTTACTTTTACATGGAGAAGGACATGATAGGTAGCTTCCTGAAAATATTCGGGGAAAGAACCCGGAAAATAATACTTATTATGAAAGACCGGGTGCCGGGCATAATGGAAAGATACAAGAAAGAGAGTAGCCCGAGGGGGGAATTAAATATATTGGAGAACTACTATAAGCAATTGATTGTGATGGAGAAAATAACGGAAAAAATGATCGGAATGGTTGAAAGGGCCGAAATGGAGGCAAGGAAAAATGAAACCCATAATTGAACTGAAAAACGTCAAGAAAATATACCACATGGGAAGCGTGGAGGTAAGGGCGCTTGATGGAATAAGCTTTAATATAAACCGCAACGAGTTTGTGTCGGTAATCGGGGCAAGCGGCTCCGGCAAGTCCACCCTGCTGAACGTCATGTGCTGCCTCAGCAGGCCCAGCGAGGGAAAGGTTTTGATTGAAGGAAAGGACATAGCAAAAATGGATGACAACGAGCTGGCTGTAATAAGGGGCCAGAAGATAGGCTTCGTGTTCCAGACTTTCAATCTCATCCAGAGACTGACCGCGCTGGAAAACGTCACGCTGCCGATGTGGTTCATGGGCAAAAGCGAGGAGGAAAGGAACGAAAGGGCGAAGAAACTCCTTGAGATGGTGGGGCTGGAAAAGAGAATAACCCACCGGCCTTCCGAAATATCCGGTGGGGAAAGGCAGAGGGTTGCAATAGCCAGGTCCCTGGCAAACGACCCGTCGGTGGTCGTGGGCGACGAGCCCACGGGAAATCTGGATTCCAAGACAGGAAAGGAAATCTTAAATATATTTGAAACGCTTTATAAACAAGGTAGGACGGTTATTTTGGTGACGCATGACATGGAAATTGCCAAAAGGACCAAAAAAAGAATCTGCCTGAAAGACGGCAGGATAGAAAAAATGGAGGGGTGTGATAAATGAAAATGAAATTTTTCGCTGCATTCAGCTTGTTTCTTATTCTAATTCCGAGTATGTCTCTTGGACAGGACCTTTCAAGTTTGCTCGGGGAGGATTATACAACGGTTCCTTTCGCTTCTCTGAACCTCGTGGAGCTCAAGTACGAGCCTTACCCGGCCGAGCCCGGGGAATACGTGACGCTGTGGATACAGGTATACAACAGGGGGCTTGAGGAGGCAAAAAACGTGGCGTTTGAACTGAAAACCGGGTATCCGTTTTCATTGCATCCCGACGAAACGGCCAAAAGGTCGTTTTCAAAAATACCGGGACTTTACACGGTAATACTCCAGTACAAGCTCAAGGTTGACAAGGATGTAATGGAAGGATGGGAAAACCTGAAAATAAAATACAGCATAAACGGGGGGGCAAGCCTGGAAAAGGACATGGAAGTTTATGTAACAAAACCGGCAAGCAAGGCGGAACTGAAGGCCTTTTACATATCATCGGAACCCAAGGCCTACCCAGGCGGGGAAGCCACCCTCTCTATAAACCTTGCCAACATAGCATCCGGCACGGCTTACTATACGATAATAGAGGCCGAAACTGAGATAGCCGATATTGAGGTCAGCGAGATATTTATCGGCACAATGGACGCGGACGATTCGGATACGATAGACTTTGACCTGGAAATCGGGGAAAACGCGGAGCCCGGAAAGTATCCCGTCAAGATAAAATCCTACTACAAGGACGAGGATGACAGGAAGTACGAGACGGAGGACACTGTCTATATCAGGGTTTATTCTCAGGAGGAAGTAATGGAAGAAATGCAGACAGAAACTCCGTGGTGGCAGTACCTTGTCTACGTAATAGTGGCCCTTGTGGCAATCAAGTACTTCCTGGTCCCGCCGGTGAAAAAGCTTGTTTCTTTTCTCAAAAACAGGAAGAAAAAGTGAACCATGATGCTGGGTATATGGAAGATTATATACAGGAATCTGTCTTACCAGAAGCTCAGGACCGCCCTGACGCTTCTCGGTATAGTGATTGGCATAGGCGCTATAACTTCCATGATAACAATAGGGGACTCCCTTGAAAACACAATAACCGAGCAGTTTGAGCAGATAGGAACGGACAAGATAATAATAACACCCGGACCGCCCACTTCTATAGGCCTTTCGGGAAGCGCTCTGGGAACTGATAGCCTGACGGAAAGCGACCTGAAGGTGGTGGAAAGGGTGAACGGCGTGGAAACCGCCTTCGGTATCATCAGCAAGACCGCGGAGCTGGAGTTCGGGAGGGAAAGCGCTTATAATATTATATACGGGATGGATGTGGACATTGCGGGAGACCTTTTCTCCGACATGCAGGGCTACGAGATTGAAGAAGGGAGAGACCTCAAAAGCAACGACAGGTATGCGGCAATTTTCGGTTACATGGCTAAAACCGACCTTTTTGAAGACGAAGTAAGGGTAAGGGACAAGGTAAAAATCAACGGCAAAAACTTCAGGGTGGTCGGGTTGCTTAAGAAAATAGGGAATCCGATGGACGACATGTCAATAATGATCCCCCTTGATGCGGCCAAGGATGTTTTCAACAACACGGACGAATTTTCCATGATATTCGTTGACGTCAGGGACGACCTTGACATTGACAAGATATCGGACAAGTTAAAAGACGAACTGGAAGACCACAGGAACGCCGAGGATTTCAAAATTCAGACCTTCGGGGACCTTCTGGATATGGTTAACAGAATTATAGGTATTCTACAGTACGTTTTCATAGGGATAGCCGCCATATCGCTTCTCGTGGGCGGAATAGGAATAATGAACATAATGCTAATGACCGTGATGGAAAGAACGAAGGAAATCGGGGTTATGAAGGCCACCGGAGCCACTAACAAGACAATACTTCTCCTTTTCCTCGGCGAGGCCGCGGTCGTCGGGCTTCTGGGGGGGATGATAGGGTTTGCCCTTGGATTCACGGGCTCTTACGTGGTTGCCCAGTTTGCGGCCAGTATGGTGGGAATACCCGTGAAGGTTTTCTTCTCCCCGGAGCTGTTCGGCGGCTCGCTTGTGTTTTCCATGGCGGTCGGCATGCTATCCGGAGCTTACCCGGCCAGGAGGGCCTCTTTGCTTGACCCAGTGGATGCTCTGAGGTACGAATAATTGGCTTTGCTCCTAAAGTTGTCAAAAAAATTACTTCGGAGCAAAGCCCGAGTATTTTATAACAATGTTATATTTAAATATTTCACCGGGCAATTGTATTTGGAGATTTCATGAAACCCGTGTGCGAGATAATGAGCCTTTATGTTGTTCCGGCCTTGAGGGCACTCGTGGCCCGGGACCTTATAGAGGTCCACAAGATGACCCAGGAGGAGGCCGCCAAAAAGCTCGGCATGACGCAGCCCGCGGTTTCCCAGTACAAGAAGCACACAAGGGGCTACAGGGCGAAGGCTCTTGAGGAGGATTCCGAAGTAAACAGGAATATATCTGATATTTCCAGGTCCCTTGCGAAAAACGAAATAACATTCCACGAAGCAACGGATGAAATATGCTGCATCTGCAAGTACATAAGGAAGAAAGGCCTTGTGGACAAGATTGTCTAATTTTTCAGCTCGGGCAGGGAAACGCTTGAGGCGAACCCTGCCAGGGGGGACAGCAAAACTATCCTTAGCATCTCAAGAACCGCAAAAACCATCATAGGGGTTATGAAAACAAGAAGGCTTATCATGGCTGAGATGTTTTCGGACTCCACCATGCTTTCCATTCTTGACTCAACCATCTCTTTCTGCGACTCCGTTAACTCTGAATACTGCTCCATTATCTCCTGCTGCTGTTCTGGCGGAAGCAGGTCAAACCCCTCAATTTCCGGCATGTCTCCCGTATCCACGTCAGGCAGCATCTCCATTATAAAGCCTTTCATTTCTTCCGAGTAAATTTGGTTATAGTTATCCGCGCCGTAAGTCACGTTAATAAGAAGCGCGAAAAAAAGCACCAGATTGATGAAAAAGAAAAGCTTGCCCATTGTTCTTGAACCTATCCTGTATCTCCTGAACTTTTTCAGCTCCTTGAGGTACATTACGGCTATCGGGGTGCAAAGGACTCCGGACACCGCCAGGGCCAGAGCAAACAAAACGGAAGTCAGCGAGGGGCCCAGAAGGACTATCCCGATTAGCGAGGGCACAAGTGTGACAACAAGCCCGAATTTCCTGTCTTCGCCGTATTTTATTCCGTAGAATATCAGGACCGAAAAACCAAGCGCGAGGGGTATGAAGGGTGCTATAAAGGTCAGCGGACTGAGAATGGAGGAAATCATGGCCTCGGAGGATCCGGCGGACGCACTCGTTGAAATAAAATCGTTGAAGAAAACCATCGGATAAATCATAACGGACTCGGTGGATATGGCAAACGTCCTGAAAAGAACAAAGGAAACGGTTATCAGAATTCCTATCAGCGTCCCTATTATTGACATTATTTTTATTTTTTCTTCCATCTAAATCCTTCCTTCTTTTTAGAGTCGCTCAGCTTTGTCTTCAACCTCCTTATCTGCTTGTCTATTTTTTTGCCAAGCGTGTCGCCCTTGCCCGGAGGAGCGTATTTGAATTTTTTTACCTTGTGGGAGTCCTTGGGTGGCGGCATGAACATGTATACGAGGAAGCCTGCTATTATTATTATCACAACGCCTATAACAAGCCACACGTAGCTGGTTGCCTCCTGTATTATATCAACGGTTTCTTCCCCTGCTTCCTCATAGGCCTGCGCCTCGGCCGCCGTGAAAAGCGATTCTATGTCATCAATAATCTGGGCCGCGTTGAAATAATCATCGTCTTCCATGTAGCCCAGCATGGCGTCCAGCTTTGACTTGATGTCCTGCATGGTGGAGTTGAGTTCCGTTACGTTCTTTCCCTCCAAGCTCATGTTTCTCATTCTATCCAAAAGCCGGGTGTAGTTTTCCATATAACCGGTGTAAGTAAGGTTTATACTTTCCTTCCCCTCCTCGCACGGAAGGACTTTCAGCGTGGAGGACTTGGAATCCGAGACATCGCCGTTGTCTGCCTTGAAGGTGAGCGAATAGCTCTTGACTTCCCCGTCCTCCGGAACTTCCAGCGTCACGTCAAACTCGTCCTCGTCCCCGGAGTCAAGGTCAAGGTTTGACGGGCTGAAAGAGTACCAGCTTGAGGGTATACCCGTGATGGTAAGTTCTATGTTGTTCTCGTCCGTGTCCCCGTCGTTCTCCACGGTTATTTCAAAAACATCGGTCTCGTTCTGGGTGATGGTCAGGGATGAGGGATACTCGGTTATGTCTATGTCCTCGTTTTCGTCGTCGTCATCGTCGTCGCTCCCGCCAGAGCTTCCCTCGGATATGTATACGTCAAAGTAGTCCTGCGGTAAAACTGTAAACCTATTCTCGTCAGTTTTCACAGAAATCAGGCAGTCCTCCTCGTCCACCACGTAATCCGTGTTGATGGAGTCCTTGACTTTCACTTCCCAGGTGAAGTAGCACGTGTCCCCGGGGTCTATGTCTATGTCAAACTGCGCCCCTCCGTCGTCGCTCCCGCACCCTGAGGTGGCGTTCTCCACGTCCAGAATTATGTAGTCGTCGCAGTCTCCCCCCGTCAGGGTCAGGTTAATCTGGGAAGTAGCGTCTTCGGTGCCGTAATTTATGACCTTTATCACGTAGTACTGCGTTTCGCCGACCTCGTCAAAATTGCTCACGGTTTCGTGCTCCGTGAACCACATACCCTCCCCGGGTATAGTCAGCGTGCCGCTGCTGTTGGTTCCGGAAAGTGTCGCGCCTGTGGCAGACTTGTTGGCCGAGAGATACACGCTGAAGTAGCCGCCGGGCCAGTCTGTGTCCCCTTCAAACGTGGCGTTTATCCAGTATTCGCCGAAGCCTCCCTGCCAAAGTCCATCGTCATGCGCCTCTATGTCAAAGTATCCGGAATCGGGAATCCAGTAGGTCACGTTCTGGTTTCTCAGCCTCACTGAGCCGAAGTTTGAGATTGTCAGGTTTCCGCCGGTTGAGGTGCCGTTGGCGTAGAAAACCTTTGCCTCCACGGTGAAGTTCTCGTCCGAGGACCTGCTGGTTATTTCCGAGTCCCCGTCCTCCGTTACCAGGTCGGTTATGAGCACGCTGAGGGAATTGGAAAGCACGACCTGCAGGGTAAGGTTGAACCCGGTGTAGGGACGGGCGTCCGAATCGTTCAGGTATATCCATCCCTCGTAGGTTCCGGCCGTGTTGTTTGTTTTCGTGGTGTCTATTGTCAGGGTTATCTCCAGCGTGTCTGACTCTCCCGAAGCTATTGAAGACACCGGGACGTAGGACAGCTCCACGTAGTTGGACGGGACTGCTGTGTGGTTCAGGAAAGAAGAATTGGAATGGGAAACGGAAAGTTCCTGGTTGCCTGTGTTGTTGACGGTTACGTTCAAATTTACGGTCCTGTTGAATCCCCTGTTCTCGTTTACGGTTATCGTGGAATTTCTGAACGTGCCGTTGGCGAAAAGCTCGGGCGCGGTGACGTTCGTCCCGAACGGAACTCTGACAACTGCACCGGCGCTGCTGGTGTAGCTCAGGGAGCCGTTGTACTGGCCGCTGAGTGTGTAGTTCTGAACCGTGAAGTTTAACTCCACGTCTTCCGGAGAGGTGGTTGAGTTGAAAGTTTTTGTGCTGTAGTTTGTGTCCACCCATTCGGCCGGGTCCATCCACACCTTGAAGTCAAGAACGTATGAATTAGTGGCGTTCGTGTTGTTCACGACTTCCACGGTCCACAGGCCGGCGTTGGCAAAGCCCACTATCCCCGAGTATTCGGCATACTCCTCCTGTTCCACGCCGGTTATATTTGAATTTATGTAACTGCCGGAGGAGTTTGACACGGATGTGCCGTCTGGCTTGTACAGCCTGACGGTGTAGTTGGAGCTTCCGTTCCATCTGAGCTCCGCCCTTACCTCGGTAGCGAAATCGGGAACGCGGAAGCCGAAGGTTTCCGGTCCGCTGCCGGGGCGCGTATCCGTGTGGTAAAGCTCCCTTCCCTGGGAAACGGAAGAAAGCGTCAGGGCTCCCTCGTTTTCCAGCCTGAGCTGGGTCGTGTTTTTTTCGGATGCACTCATTTCGCCGAAGTCCAAAAATAAAACCTGCTGTCCGGAACTTGTGGCGTTCAGGGTTGAAAACAGGGCCAGGCCTGAGTAGGCCGCGGTGGAGGAGTTGTCAAAGACAGCTATTCCCAGGGCCTCGCCTGTTAGATACTGGTAAACAAGGCTCTGTCCCGAGCCCAGTATGTTCTTGGCCTTAAGGTTTCCGCTCGGGTCAAAAAGGAAGACGTCCGGGGCAAGGTTCTTCACGGTAACAGACGTGGAGTTCTCCACGTCGCTCGTGTTTATGTAGTAAATGTGATAGGTCTTGGTTGTGGTGGACATGGTTCCCCTGAACTGGCCGATTCCCAGAGTGGTGTTGAGCGAGTTGTCCTCGTTTATGGGAAGGTTCATCACCACGGTGACGTTGGCGTAATCAGTCGCAAGCGTGGAATTGGTTATGTTAATCAGGCCGTAGTATCTGCCGGGCGGGCAGTTGTCCTCAATTCTTTCCAGGGCAACCCATGATGTGCCGGTAAGGTTTTCCGTTACGTTATAACAACCGGTGCCGTTCCTTACCCTGAAATCAAAGTTGTTGGAGCCCAGGCCGCAGAGAGATGAGTCGTAGCTTGACTGCCCGTAGGTCCAGCCCGAGGCCGGCTGGGTGTAGTTGGCCCTCACCGTGTTCGTGACGTTTCCCACTTCCAGGATTCCCGTGGAATTTACGCCAAGGGTTGTGTTCCCGTTGTAGGAGTTCGTAAAGTTCATGTAAACAGGGGAGGAAGCGTTGAAATCCGAGTCGGTGCTCCAAATCGTGCCGCCTGAAATAAGGGCAGGCAGGAGCAGTATGAAAATTAGCGGTAAACATTTAGTTGAATCCACAAACCACACCTCAAGTTATAATTTTATTTTTCAACAATATATTTATTTGCATATATTCTGGCCGTATTCCTCCAAAAGGCCTTTTTTTATGTATATCGGGCTTTCGGTTCTTAAAGCTATTGATATAGCATCAGACGGCTTGGAGTCAAGCTTCAGCCTTTCGTTACCCTTCTTCATGTGAAGCGTCGCGTAATAAATGCTGTCTTCAAACCTGTCCATGGTCACATACTCTAGGGTTATGTTGAAGCTTTCCATGGTGTCGGCCAGAAGGTCGTGCGTGTTGGGACGTATTTCAATCCTTTTCTCCAGACCCAGCTCTATGGACCTGGCCCTCTCCTGGGAGGTCCGGGCGACTATAGCGGTGCAGTTGTTTCCCAGAACTACTGTCGTGTCTATGATTTTTACCACGTTGGCCTCTTCGTATTCGTTCATGTCCACGAACTCCATCAGGGCCAAAGCCACGAAAGAAAGGAATGATACCATGAAAACAGCAAAAAGCATGGCCATTATTCTTTCTATCTTCCAGAACTTTTTTTTGCAGGCCATAAGATTATTAGTCCCCTTTAAAATAAATTTGGCGCCCCAGCCGTGACTTTCCCCGTTTGGGAAATTCTTGAATTTCCGGATTTTGGGAGGTACAGGAACCTTTTTCTAAAAGGGGCCTGTTTTCGAACACGGGACCTACTGCTTACTCCAAAAGCTTAGGAGGCAGTCGCTCTATATATCCAGACCTTTCCCGTTTCCACAGGTTGCACCTAAATTTTCTTTCTTGAAAATAACATTTTCAAGTTTGGAAATTTTTCATTTCCAAATCCACGAGTGCTTTCTTTTGTGAAAAGAAAGGCCTCCCAGACTGAGCTACTGGGGCTAGACAAATACCCTGATTCTTTTCTTGGTGGCAAGCGCGTTTATTATCTGCTTGCCCAGGTCGGAATTCTTGGAAATCCTTATCTGACCTGACTTTCCCACGGTTGCCGTGAACAAATACTCGTCCTTCACATAGGTATTGGCGTTTTCTCCTCTTAAATTTTTCTTGAAGGAAAATATTATATAGGCCCCGCTTTCGCCCACGTCAAATTTCACCTCTTTTCCCAGGCTCTCTATTCTCGGCTGGACGTCTATGCTTACCCCGAGCTTCTTCTCTATCTTCTCTATCGTCTTTCCTTCCTTGCCTATAAGCTTCGGTATTGCCTTGTTGCCGACCTTTGCCACTATTCTTTTTCCGCCCGTGAACTCTATTTCCGCGGACTTGTCGTACTTCTTTATTTCCTCTCTTATCCTTTCCTTTGCCAACTTTTCCATGGGCTTGTCCTTCTCTTCCGAGACTTCCAAGACCACGTTTTCCTCGCCGTAGGTGTATATTTCATACTCCAGTTTTCCAGATTCAAAGTCCCTTATCTCCACAACCGGCCTGGCCAGGTCCTGCTCCACCATCCCTGTGGGGACTTTCACCTTCATGGAGATTGAAAAGACCTTTTCTATCTTGCCGTACCTTATGAAAACTATTGTGTCAAGTATGTGGGGTATCATTCCCAGCTCTGTCCTTCCGATAAACCTCTGCACGGCGTTAATAGGATCGCTTGCATGCACCACCCCGACCATTCCTATTCCGGATAGCCTCATGTCCGAGAAAACCCTGAAATCGGCGGTCTTCCTCATCTCGTCGTAAATCGTGTAGTCCGGCCTTACAAGAAGAAGCACGTCTGCCGAGTTTGACATGCTGCCGTTGAGCGGCGCGTACTGCGTTACCTCGGGTGGCACCTGCAGGTCCCTTGGGGATTCCAGGGTTTTTATTATCTTTCCCTGCTTCAGGTAGAACTCCGCAAGGCCCGACGCGAAGGTTGACTTCCCGGAGCCTGGCGGTCCCGATATAAGAATTCCCTCGGCCTTTCTTTTTAGCCTTTTTAAAAGCTTTTCAGAGAGTTCGTAGTCCTCCAGCTTTAGCTTTACTATGGGCCTTATTATCGTTATCTCGTAGTCCTTGGAAAACGGAGGTTTTGTTATCGCAATCCTATACTCCCCCAGCTGCACGACCTCTGCTCCGTTGCGGCTTATCTCAAACTGCCCTTCCCTGCGCCTGGTAGCATATACTATGTCCGAAGCCATTCTCTCAAGCTCCTCCTTGGTGCAAATCTCCTTTCTCAACTCCTTCAGTTCCACCTCTCCTGGTTTTCCTATCTTGGCCATCGGCCTTGATTTTTCCTTGAAATGAAGGGACATCGTGTTCTTCGTGAGGTATTTCTCAAAAACCAGTTCCTCGTCGGACTTTGTCTCTATGTAAACCACTTCAATGCCGTCGGCCTTGGCCACCTCAGACTGTACAAGGTCCTCCGTGTAAAGAACCGCGGATTCCTTCTTGGCAACGTCCCTTATAAGGGCGTCTATCCTTCCCTTCTTGGCAAGCTTAACCTCGTCGGGGGTGGGTCTTCTTCCGGTGGCCATTATCTTCACACCGGGGTTGGTTTTTGATATGTCCCTCAGCTTCTTTATTTCGTTAAGCCCGTTGAATCCTATCTCCAGACCCCTGTTAGCCTGGCTCTGCAGCTCATCCAGAACCATTTCCGGTATGATTATGTCTGCCTTCAGGCCGTCTTTCTCTATCAGTTCAGACAGCTTCTCGTCTATGATTACGGAAGTGTCCGGTACTATCTTTTGTCTTTTTTTATTGCTCATTTTTATCACCTTTGGTTCGTAAATCGTCATTTGTTGTTTGTTTTTTTGTATCTATTTTATAAACCATATTTCCTTACAGATAAATGTTTAAATCCTACCAGGCCAAATACTCAATCGGGTGGGAGATATGAAATGTCCCGAATGCGGTTGCCTTAAAATAAAAAAGGAAGACGATGGAAGGAACATACTGACTTTCTGCGGCGGATGCGGTTTGGTCATAGACGATGAAATGATTATTTGAGTTCCTTCTGAGTAACTACCCTCATATTCTTAGGCACGTTTATTCTTCCGTTGATTTTCATTCCCACCAGGTGCTTGATGTTCTTGTCCGCGCTGAATTTTACCAGTTTCTGGTCTATTGAACCGTCGAACACTAGAGCGTAAATGTCTTTCATTTCCTTGAGCGCGCTGAACATTTCCTTCACGGGTATCTTGCCTATTATCTTCATGTCCTTGTCAAAGAAATAAGCCGCCCGCGTTCCCGTGAGGTCGGAGAGAACTTTCTTGAACTCCCCGTCCTCCTTGCTGCTGGTTTTTGGGAAGCTCTTTTTTTCAGTCTTCTGGGCGCTCGTGGTGGTCTCCGTTTTCTTTCCGTTGTTTTTGCTGTTTGCATCTATTTTCTCCTGGTCCGAGGAGACCTTGTCTCTCAGGCACTTGTATATCTCCTTTTTTGTCAGGTCTTCCACTTCCTTTCCCCTGGGAGCCCTTGCCACGAAATCCAGGTCAACTCCTTTCTGTATCATCTCCTTGAGTATCAGGTCTCCTCCCCTATCCCCGTCCAGGAAGGCCGTCGTGGTTTTCTGCTTGCTCAGGCCTATAATCAAATCCGGCACAGAAGAGCCCTCTATGGCTATGGCGTTCTTTATTCCGTTCTTTAGTAGCTTGACTACGTCTGCCCTTCCTTCGCAAACTATCAGGGAGTCGTAAGACATTATGTTCGGCCCGGCCGGAAGTCCCCTGTATACCGTGGCTTCCGAAGACCGGACGGCCTCCTTTATTTCCTCGGCTATTTCCTGCGTTTCAGGCAACCCCTCCTCAAACACGTTTTTCAGTATCTCCTTTGCCCTGTCCACCACGTACTTTCTTTTTACGGCTCTTATGTCCTCCACCTTTTCCACGTTTATTTTGGCGTCGCAGGGTCCCACCCTTTCTATGGTCTCCAGGGTGGCGGCTATGAGAGCTGTTTCGCTTGCATCCAGGGACGATGGTATGTTTATGACTCCCTGGGTGTTGCCGTTCTTTGTGTTTATATTTACCTCTATTCTTCCTATCCTTCCCGTTCTCTGCAGCTCTCTCAGGTCCATGTCTGCGCCGAGAAGCCCTTCTGTCTGGCCGAAAACCGCGCCTATTACGTCAGGCTTCTCCACAACCCCTTTTGAGCTGAATTTTGCCACTATGTTGTACTTTGACGTGGATTGAGCTAGCTTGCTCATAACTATCACCTCTTTTGAAAAACCTAGAAAGAACTGTTCCCCACATTGTCCTAAAGGACGCATCAGATTAGTGATGAATGATGATTATAAGTTCCCTAGGTTCTTTTTGTAAACTTTCTTATTCTGTCAAATACATTATCTATATCCATATCAACCTTTATAAGCTTTTCCCTGGATATGCGGCCGGAAACAAATTTGTAGCTTCCAAAAACCTTATTTAAGAGTAAGGACAACTCTTTGTTGGCCTTTCCGTCTTTTGCGGGAGATTTTAGCCATATTTTAACAACGGAGCCTTTTAAACCTGTTTCCACTTTTATTATGGTCTTCTCGGAAGCCGGTTTGACCTTGAGCTTGAGGAGCATAAGAATCATTTGTGACCCGCCCATAACACTCTTTTTCATAAGGGCCCACAGGCCTTTCCGAGAGCTGATCGAGACGGGCCTTGATAAATTTATCCTGAAAGTTATTTAAAGTGATATAACAGTGTTATAAAAGGCTAGGGTACGCTGTTTTCCCCTCTTATCTCGTACGTGCAGTCATGCTCCACGACCACGGGGGCAATGAATTTTATCCTTATCTTCCTGCCGCAGCTGCATTTCACTTCTACTTCCTTTATTCCGTCCTTCTCGTCCATTTTTCTGTCACTCATTGAATTTGACAGAGAAAGTTCTGCGCCAAAATATTTAAGCTTTGCCCTTGAGCTTCATTATCGCCTCAGCCATGTTCCCGGTCTCGTCCAGCGCCCTTACCGCCTCTTCGTCGGAGCATCCTGTCTGCTCCATCACGAGATTTATGTCTTCCTGGGTAAACTTCTCAGCGAGTTTCTCTGAAACTTTGCCCATGACCTGGAAGGTTTCCTGTCCTCCCATTTTTATTTTTGACACCACGGGCTCTCTTATCACAAGCTCCCTGTCCCTGCATTTTATGAGAACCTCCTCGGCGTCTATCTCCTCCGACCGGATTCCCATCCTCTTCATTGCCTTCTCCATCTGCTTCTGATTGAACATCCTAACCACTAAAGATATTTAAAAAAGATTATATATATTAAACTACAAAACTAACTGTGATAACATGAAAATCGGTTGGCAATTGAAGGAGGAAGTACCGCTGTTCCTGGTAGTGCTCATCGTAGTGACCGCGCTTATGTGGTACATGGGAAAAGAAGCAACTCTCTCTTTTGGAACAGGGTTTCTCATAGCGGCTATAATAACATCTTTTGAAGTAATAATCCATGCAATGAAAAACAAGAAAAAGAAATAATTTATTTCACTTCCCGAAACCTAAAGCATGGATTTGCTTGCTATTCTTTTTTATATTTTTCTCGGTACAGCCGTTGGTATAATCACGGGCCTTACTCCCGGGCTCCACCCCAACACCGTAATAACCGTTTTCCTGGGCCTGTTCTTCGGCAACCCCCTTCTTTTTTCTGTCATGATTGTGTCCATGTCAGTGGCCCACTCCTTCCTTGACTTCATTCCCTCAATAATGCTCGGGGCACCCGACCCGGAAACCGCGCTGAGCGTGCTGCCGGGGCACAGAATGATGATGAGCGGCATGGGCCAGCAGGCGGTAAAACTTACCGTGGTTGGGGGCGTGGTGTCCCTCCTTATGGTACTCGCAGTGCTGCCTGTTCTCGCCTTTTTTATAGGCAGTTTTTACTCCACCCTGAGGCCGAACGTACACTGGCTCCTTATTTTTCTGACCGGTTTTATGTTTCTGAAGGACAAAACCCTGTCCGGTCCTCTGGTCTTTCTGCTTTCCGGGATTCTCGGGTATCTTGTCCTGAACGGGGGAGTTCTCGGAAAGTTCGCCCTGTTCCCCATGCTTACCGGACTGTTTGGGATGAGCATGATAGTAAAGTCTCTAAAGGACCGTGTGGTAATACCTGGGCAGAAAACAGACGAACTTGAACTGAAAAGAGGTGAGATATTCAGGGGAGGGGTTATCGGGTCCCTGTCGGGAATTCTCGCCGGCCTCCTCCCGGGGGTGGGTGCCGCGCAGGCCACTTTTGTTTCACGGGAACTTGTTGGAAAGAAAAGAGAAAACGAGTTTATGATAGCAATAGGAGGTGTTAACACGGTGGTCGCCGTCCTGTCCATACTTGCATTATGGTTGATAGGCAACCCGAGGAGCGGTGCCGGTGTGGCGGTGCAGGAAATACTAACCACTCTCACCGTAACAGACGTTGTTATTTTAATGGGCGCGATAATACTGGCAGGGGGCCTGTCCTCAATTGCAACCCTACTGGTTGCCGGAAATTTCATAGGGGTTCTGAGAAAAATAAACTACAATTTTCTTGGCTTTGCCATATTGGTTTTTCTTGTCTTCATGACCGTTCTGTTCACCGGATTAACCGGACTGTGTGTTCTTTTGCTTTCAACATCACTCGGTCTTTTTTGTATACTCTCCGGAACCAGAAGAAGCTACATGATGGGATGTCTGATACTCCCTACTATTTTATTTTTTGTCTAGCCTGAAAAACTTAAGCACTTTTTTCTTTTTGTAAAAAATCGTCAGAGGTATTAGAAAACCGATCACCGCCCCGGTAAATATGTCCATCCAGTAATGAACTCCCAGAAGTACCCTAGAATACGCTATCAGAGAGCCGTAAGCAATGAGAGGAACCTTGTATTTTTTCACATGAAAAAAAAATCCCGCCGGAAGCAGGCCGAGGGAGGCGTGCATGCTTGGGAAGGAAGGCGTGGCCGGCATCGGAATAAGGCCGAGGGCCGGCCTGGGAACGGCTAGAGTTATCTTGATGAGGTAAACGGAAACCAGCACCGCAACAAAGCTTAATGAATATAAAAAAAGTTTTTTCCTGTCATTACCCCAAAGATAAAACGGTATCAGCAGCACGGAAAGATAAATTATGCTGTCGGAGAAAAACGCCAGCTGGTCCACGGGGGTCATAATAATATTTCAGGGGCGCCAAATATAAGCATTAATTTAGTTTTATAAGAAAACCCATATTCCCCCGAGCAAAGGCCAGAATCTCTCCCCCGCAATCACACCTACCCACAAGAGGGACCCTTCTGAAATTCTTGTTGCAGTTCCTGCAGACGAATCCTTCGGGGGACTTTACGATAATTTTTTCCGGGGGTATCTCTATTTTATGGTTTCTCTTGGCGGGCTTCAGCATGTCCTTCAGGTTGCACTGCCTCCCCTTGCCCATAAGCTCTCCCTTGTCAACGCCTATCACGGAAAATATTCTTTCAAGTGGGGGCAAAAGCTGGTTCTCTATGTAATAACAGGAGTCTATGTTCAGCTTGTGCTCGTTTATGTACTCGGGCTCTTCGGCTCTCTTACTCAGCATCTGGTTGCCCCTTATTATGATGTAAGATATCCTGGTCCCCGGGGAAGGAGTCTGGGAGGGATTCCTCTGACTTATCTTTTTGGCCAGCTCTATGTGCGGCAGCATGCCGTCATACCTGTCCACGCTTTTTGTTATGCTCTTTGTGACCGCGAGCTTTTTAAGGTTCACTGTTCCCGCGTTGAGCTTGTCAACCTCTCCCTGGACGTAGGCTATCGCCTTTTTGACGTTGCCTTCCTTCAGGATTATGTTAAGCACCACATTCATGCTCTCCGTTACAAGGTCTGGCCAGTCCCTCCTCACAGTTTCTATTCCCTTCATCTCTATTTTGTCCGACCAGTCGCCGTTGTTTTTCTCAAAGCTCCATCCGGCGTACCTTTTTTTGGTCAATATAAGAAACGAGCGGAATATTTTCTCAAATTCCAGGACAAGTTTTCCGGGTAAGTCTATCTTGCTTACTATCCGGTTTCCCAGCTTGTACGCCTTTTCAAGGTCCTTGGTGTCCGCTTTAACAAAAACCGAGTCCGTGTCCCCGTATACAACCTCGTAACCCATGTCGGTTATTTCCTTTCTGGTTCTTTGCAGCAATTCCCTACCAAAGGCGGTTATTGTGTTGGCCACCTCCATGACGTAGGTTTTTGCCCTGAGATACCCCGTATAACCGTAAAAGGCGTTGGCCAGTATTTTAAGGGCCCACTGTTTGGCGTAAAGCAGTCTCTTCTTGTCCGCATCCCTTTCCTCGTGCATTTTTTTCTTGACAAGGGATCTCTGGTTTATCAGGTTCTCCAGCACGTGGGGAAGTATGCCTTCCTTTACGCTGCTTTTCACGAACTTTATTCCAAGCGGGGAAGTGCTGTATTCCACATCCAAATTTTCTTTGAGAAGCGTTGTGGGGCATATATTGTAAGTCCTTATTATGCTTGGGTAAAGGCTCTTGAAGTCCAGAACAAGTATGCATCCGTCGGTATGAAGTCCCGCCCTCGGCTCCAGAACAAGCCCCCCCTTCAGTCCGCTCTTCTCCCTTCTATTCGCCCTTTCCATAACCTCCCTGTCGCTTGGCTTGGGAGGGAAAAGTAGGCCTCTCTTGTTGAACTCGGAGAGCAAAACGTTTTCTATTCTTATTGACTCTCCCCCGTTCAGAGCATCCTGAAGCAGTATTCCGGAAACCCTTGAAAGAGCTATGTACTTGTCAAGGAGGTTCTTCTTTTTCACAAGGTCCAGCGCCAGTATTGAGTCTTTTCTCGCGTAATCTATGAGTTTTTGAACACCCTCTTTTCTCCCGTTCCACAGCCTTTCAAAATCTTTGTAGCTTATGTCAATTTTTTTCTTGCCCAGAAGCTTTTCCGCTACGTTGTCCAGCTTGTAGCTCTTGAAGGAGAAGTCTTTTTTGATAATTTGGTAGGAATCGGAGACTATTCTTCCTGACATGTTCGTGTTGGAGATTGGACCATACTTGCTGCAAAAAACGTTCTTGTCCTTTGCCCTTCCGAAGTCCTTCTTGACGCCGGACTTGTCCATCCTGCCGACAATAAAGGGCATGTCAAAGTTCTGTATGTTGTATCCTGTTATTACATCGGGGTCGTAGTCGTTTATCACATCCTTGAGTTTTTCCAGCATTTTTTTCTCGTTATCCGTGCATATTGTATTATTTTTCTGGTCGTCCCTGAGCATGACATGTTTTGAGACTATAACCATGTCTTTCTCCTTTTTGTAATCCTCCGAGAAGGCCAGGCTTATCATGGTTATCGCGTCCTTGTCCGGCTCCGGCATCCTGTCCGACGGCGCCTCTGTCTCTATGTCCAGGGCCATAATTTTTAAAGGAATGTTTTCCTCCTTGTTTTTTGGTTTTATCTTTTTTGCTTCAATTCCCGTACAAGAGACCGTGTTTGTGTTGACAAAATCTCCCTCAACTTCTATCCAGTTCATGCCTTTTATGCCTGTGTCCGAGAAGAACCTGTACTTGAAAAGAATGTCCGCCTCAAAAACCCTGCACCCCAGGGTTTCCCTTATGGCGGGAACCTTGGAGGGGTTTCTGTTGGTTATTTTAAGGACTTTTGTTTTCTTTTCCTGGTAGCCCACCGGAAGGAACCTTTCTACTTCCTCCACTCTCTGTATTTCGCCTTCAAATTTCTTGAGTTTCTCCTTTATCTCATCCGTTTCCCCCAGCGCATAGAAGTAAGGTTCCACACCCCTTTTAAAAACACAAAAAACCTTCCCCGTAGAATCCTTGCAGAAAACTCTTACTATTGGTTTTTCATTAAGCAACGTGTAATCGGCGTCAAGAACCTGCAACTCCATTTTCAACCCCAACAAAGTAATGAACATTAAGCTATAAAAATTAATTTGTTCTGCAGCATATTGTTTTACAGCAGACCCACTTCAGCCAGTTTTTTTTCCAGTTCTTTCCGGTTCTTAAAAACAACGGTCCTGAACCCCAGAATTTCCGCGGGGGCGGTGTTTCTCTCCCTGTCGTCAATAAAAAAGCAATCTTCTGGCTCGGCGCCGAGCTTCATGAGTACTTTCTTGTAGATTTCCGGGTCCGGTTTGGCCACTCCCAGGTACCCGGAAATGAAAACCGTTTGAAAATACCTGTTTAGTTTGTATTTTTTTATCTTATAGTCGGCCCACTCCCTTCCTAGGTTGGTAAGTCCTACCAAAATGTGGTTTTTTTTCAGTTTCCTCAAAAGAGCCAGCATGTTTTTGTCCTGTTTCTGGTGCTTTCTCCAAATTTTTTTGGCGCGGGCAAGGTCTTCTTCCGAGACTTCTTCGCGGCCTGCCTTTTTAAAAAATATTTTCCAGAACTCGTTTTCGCTTATCCTACCCGTAAAGAAGGGATCGTGTCCGGCTCTCCACCCCCGGTCCATGTCTTTCTCGGAAACCCCGAAAACCCCTATAAACTCCGCAAAAAACCCCGTGTTTTTTTTATCCCAGTCGTTTGTTATTAAAACGCCCCCGAGGTCAAATATTATGTTCATTCCAACTCCTCATAATCCCTTGTTTTCAGGTTTACCAAAAAGCTTTCCTTTCCTGCAACCGAAACGATTGAAACCCCCTTGTAATTCAGGAAGAAACTTTCCTTTCCCCCGGAGAAAAATATTATGTCTGGTATATCCTTCAGCAGATACGGGTCGCCTTCCGTGTAAACATGCGGAAGCAGGTGCCTTCTTTTCAGGAGCGAGGTAATTAGATTTTTCTCGTCTTTGATTTCCGTTTTCTTCTTTATTTCTTCCATTTCCTTGTTCTCAAAAACAAAAATCTTCACCCCGCTTATTTCCAAGAGAGATGGTAGCCCAAGGCCTGTCCTTCCGGGGCCTTTTTTCAGGCCCTCTTTTTTCGTTATAATTTCTGCTGAAATGCTCCCCAAAATTTCCGGGTTTAAATCAAACGTGAATATATGTGAAGGTTCATGTGAAGGCTCCTTGGTGAGTTTTTTTGTGAACAACACACGGCAGTCTTCCTTCGTCAGATTTATTTTTTTGTTAAGGGGTATGTCCGGGTAGATTATTTTTTCGGCGCAGAGGTCTTTCCTGTCAAAATTCCCCGCAACCGCCACAACCTCGTCCTCCAAAAGCCTTTCATCTGACCTGCAAAAAACAGAACCCGTGGAGTCCTCTATCTTAAACCCCTTATCATTTATTTCCCTTACCATTCCTATGACCGTGACTCTGCCTGTGTTAAGTTTGTTTATGGATGTTATTTTCTCAATTTCCAGTTTTTCCTCCAGCAATCCGCGCAAAAATTCAAACCTTTTGTTGTAAAAATCAACAAATTCCGTTATTCTTTTTGTTTCATCCAGTTTCTTATGCTCTCTTAATATTTCCACTCCCGTTCCCCTGACCGCGCACAATACCTCTCCCGTTACCACGACTTTCCTGCCCATTTTTTTCGTTATTTCCTTCAGGTCCTTTTTTTTAACCTTGCCTACCACCCCCGGGGACAGCAGAATTCCCTTGTCTAAAAAATCCTTAACCAAATCCATAAAATCACTGGAAGTAATATTTTGTCTGCAGTATTTCCCTTATTTTGCCTAAAAGAGAATCCTGGAGGCTCATCTTGACTATTCTCGTCCTTCCATACCTGCCCTTGCTGACAACCCTGGCACTTATTATTCCCAGCATATCCAGCTCCGCTATCAGGTCGGAAACCCTTCTGTGCGTCAGGGGCTTGAGGCCGTTTTCGGCGCATATTTTTTCGTAAACAGAAAATATATCCCCCGTCTGAATCTCGCCTCCTGTCTTCATTATACTCCACAAGACTGCCTGGCTCTGCCTGGGTTGGGATTTTACTATTTCTACTATCCTGTCCTTGTCTATTTTTGACTCCGCCATGTCAACGTGCTTCTCCATAACCCTTTCCGAACTTTCTCTTTCCGCTATCTCGGCGGCCACTCTGAGCAGGTCCAGCGCCCTCCTGGCGTCCCCGTGCTCCTGGGCAGCCAGTCCCGCGCACTTTTCTATCACACCCGGCTCCAAGGTGTTTTCCTTGAAGGCCCCCTCGGACCTCTTTCTTAAAATATCCTGCAGCTGTATTGCATTGTAAGGGTGGAATATTAGCTCCTCCTCAGAAAGTGAAGACTTCACGCGGGGATCCATGTCGTTCGTGAAGGACAGGTTGTTTGAAATTCCCACTATACTTACCTGGGTGTTATTGAGCTCCTCGTTTATTCTTGTCAAGTTATAAAGGAAGTTGTCCCCTATTTTTTCAACAAGCACGTCTATTTCATCCAGTATTAGAATAATAACCCCGCCTCGTTTGTCCAAGGCCTTGAAGAACAGGTTGTAAACATGGTCCGTTGGGAGACCTGTGACAGGAACGAACTCACCGAGCTCTCTTGCAAGCTGCGCGATTAGCCTATATTCCGTGTCGGCCACATTCCTCATTTTACAATTAAGATAAAACAGGCCCACGTTTTTTTTGCTCATCTTAGTGAGTTTTTTTGATATTAGGTGAATCACGGCAGTTTTGCCTGTTCCGGGCTTCCCGAATATAAATACATTGGAGGGTTTCTCCCCACTTAAACTTGGGCCTAAAATTGAAGCCACGCTCTCTATTTCCCTGTTTCTGTGTGGAAGCTCGTTGGGTTTGTAGGAAATTGTTATTGCTTTTTTGTTAGTAAAAATCTTTCTTTTATTTACATAACCATTGAAAATAGACTCCAAAGATTTTTGCAAATGAAACCAACCCCCCTTTCTTTCATATAGAGTTTGAATTTATAAATACATATCTGCACGTGAAATAAAGGGGTGTGAATTTGCACGTGAAATAAAGGGGTGTGAATAAGACACCCCTCTATTTCCTTTGGAATTTCTTATTACTACTACTAACTATGATATAACACTGTTATATATTATATTATAAACCTATTAAAAATAAAAAATCTCCATAAGAAACAAACGTCTCAGGGTATATACGACATTTATTTATATTTATTTCGACAATAAATAACTTATGAATGAAAAAGATTTAATAAAAGAGAATTTAGTTAAGAGAATTTGTGGAGAAATAGTCCTGTCCCAAAAACCAGGCTCGGTTATAAAAAAATGGAGAAATATTTTCAAAGTTTCTCAAAAGGAAATTGCAGATGAAATGAAGGTCACACCTTCTGTAATATCTGATTATGAAAGCAACAGAAGGTCTTCACCGGGAATAAAAATAATAAACAACATAGTCAATTCCCTTATAAAAATTTCCGAAAGGAAGGGAGCCGAATTTTTAAGGGAGTTTTACACGCTTTCAGGAGAAAATTTTCTACTTTCAAGCATTCTTGATATAAAGGAATTTAAATACCCTGTTTCAATAGGGGATTTTTGCGAGAAAACAAACTGCATGGTGGTCTCAAGGGAAGATTTACTAGAGAACGAGATATACGGCTACTCGCTTGTTGATTCAATGAAAGCCATAATGGAGCTAACCCCGATGGAATTGGTCAAAATATACGGGTTTACAACCAACAGGGCGCTTATATTCTCAAACGTAACCACAGGAAGGTCTTCAATGGTTGCCATAAAGGTGACAAACCTAAAACCCTCACTCGTAATACTCCATGGGCCAGAAAAGGTGGACGAGGTGGCCAGGAGGATAGCGGGAATAGAGGGAATAGTTCTGGCGATGACTAAAACAAGAAATTTAACAGAGCTCAAGGGAATGTTAAAGAGGGGATTTGGATGAACTACAGATGGATGATTATTGGTTTTTTAGTCGTGGTTTTGGGGTTGTTTTTGTATTTTTTGTATAAAATCCCCCTTTCCTGGGTTGTGTCAGTCCCGGGGGTGTTTTTGTTTTTAATGGGCTTCTTTGTAAAACAACGCGACCTATACGCAGGATAAAAGAAAATCCTCCAGTCTAATCCCTCCGGTAAGCCTGGCCACATTTTTTTTAACCAGTTTCCCCGGAAAGTCCACGAATATTGGAGACCTATAAAACCCGTAAACAACAAGTGGCCTTGCCCCTAGTTTTTTGGATTCCTTTATTATTTTTTCCAGGTCCGCCTGTTTGATGTAAATGAATTTTTTGTCTTTCTGGGAGGTTTTTTTTGCGTCAACAAGAAACTTGACGCTCCCATCCTTCATCACAATAATATCGTAGGGGGAAGAGGCCGCCTTTCTTTCTGCTACATAGCCAAGTTTCCTGAACAAATCCCTTACCCGGAATTCAAAAGCCACGCCTTTCCCGTAGTTGGTCACAAAATCACGATTTAATTTTAAATAGATGCTTTAATAAATTTAATATTGTGGTACGATGTCCAAAATAACAGTGGAAGATGCAATGACAAAGGTTATCATAACAGTCGGCCCAGATGAGCCAGTTACAGAGGTGGCCAAAAAGATGAAGGTAAAGGACATTGGCTCCATGCTGGTCTGCGATAAGAACAGGCTTCTCGGACTCATAACCTCGGAAGACCTTGTGAAAAGAGTAATAATTCCCAACAAGGATTTGAAAAAAATAAAGGCAAAGGATGTTATGACAAAAAAGCTGGTGACAACCCCGGTGGACGAGGATGTCATAGAGGCCATAAGGATAATGCTTGAAAAAAAAGTCAAGAGGCTCCCCGTTGTTGACGGAAAAAGGGTTGTGGGGGTCCTCACGGACGGGGACATATTAAGAATGGCTCCCGGACTGGTGGAGTCGCTTGTTGATAGAAGGGAAATGGATTCCGAAATGGAAGGGGATGTCTGCGAGTTCTGCGGGAATTACAGCGAGAATCTCAGGAAGGTTGACGGGCAGTGGATTTGCGAGGACTGTTTTGATACTTCCCCTAAAATATAAGTGATTAAAATGGCGAAGATTGTAGTTGAAGATGAATGTGACATAATACCCAGGATAACCGTCAAAAACATACCGAATCCGCATTCAGTATACCCTGAAATAAAAGAGATTCTTATTTCCAGGTGCAAGCTTCCCCCAACCAGCATAAACGAGAGGGTATACGAGCACACCAAGGGGGAGCCGGAAAAGATTCACATATTTCTTGAGGCGTGGAAGCAGAAAGACAAGTACACGAGAATACTTTACGAGCTGGAAATAGACATGAAGCTGAAGCCCATAAACAAGCCCAAAATAAAGTACATCGGAGACCTGGACATAGAGATAAAAGGCACTGTTGAAACAAGCTACCCCCAGAAAACGGCCGCGCAGAAATCAATAGTCTGGAACGCCTTCAGGGCTTTCTATGAGAAGGCACTGTACGGGGACCTGAGAGAGGAATACATGGAAGACTGCAGAAAATATGTAATAAGATTAAGGGACGGGATACAGGGATTCCTGGACCTGCTCCCGAAAATGAATTAGTCCACAGAGATTGCGTCAACCGGGCAGATATCTTTTGCTTCCTTACAACACTCCATTTCAGTCTCTTTCTCCTTCACGGTTGACTTTCCGTCATCCCCCAGCTCAAAAACATCAGGACACACGGAAACACATGCCCCGCATCCAATGCATTTTTCCCCATCCACCGAAACTTTCAAAAAATCACCCCTTTAAAAATTTTTCCAGTTTTTCCAAATCCTTTATGGAGTTTACGGTAAGCCAAACTCCCTCGTGTTTGTAAGCCTTCAGTTCTCCCCCTTTCGCCATGTCCGGGAAAGTCTCCGTCTCTATGGCTCCCTTGTCTGGAAGGCTTATTTTTTTGTTCAAGAAATACAGGCCCATATTTGCCCAGTAAGGAAGGACGGGCTTTTGCCTGAAGCCCCTTACCATGTCTCCCTCGGTGTCAACCAACCCGAACCTGCAGTTGAAGCGGGCCAAAACGATTGCGTTGGCTCCCATTTTTTCCACTTTATTGAGGTCAACATCACAGTACTCGTCGCAGTTTATGACGAAAAATCCGTCTCCCTTCACGTGTTTCATGGCCTTCTTGATGGCGCCCCCTGTTCCAAGGGGCTCGTCTTCAACCGAGTAAATAAACTCGTCGCCGTACCTTTCCTTTATTTTTTCCCACAAATATCCGCAGGCCAGTATTATCCTTTCCACGCCGTGTTTTTTGAAAAAATCCCTCTGGTATTCCAGAAGAGGCTTTCTGTTCACGGGCACAAGGCACTTGGGGATGTTGTCCGTGAGAGGCCTTAGCCTCTTGCCCTTTCCTCCTGCCAGTATTATAGCATCCGCCAATTAAACCAGCTCCAGTTTTTCAATAATTTTACTATAGGTGGGCCTTGTTATAAAAATTCCCACAAGAACACCGATTATCGTTGTTATGGCAAAACCCCTCATGACCCCGATGCCTATTATGCCCAGGGGTATCATCGCTGCTACGGTCGTGGACGCGGTCCCGAATATTATGAAAAAGGCCCGTTTTATCTTCTCTTTTATGGAGAATGTCATTTCCCCCGCCAGGGATATCTCGTCAGTGATTATTATCTGGTGGTCCACTCCCGTTCCCACGGCCGCTATTATCCCCGCTATAGCGGCCAGGTCTATTGTCCAGTTTATAACGGAAGCCAAACCGAGAATTATTATTATTTCAGAGATTGATGTTACGAGAATGGGGAGCACTATTTTCCAGTTCTTGTACCTCACGGAAATAACAACGCTCACCGCAACCAGGGCTCCCAGGGCGGCAATCAGAATGCTTTTCATAAACTGGCTTCCAAGCGAGGGGGATATACTGTCCACCCTCACGGTCTCCAACTCAACAGGCAGGGCGCCGCTGCTGAGTATGCTTTGAAGCCTCCTCTGGTTCACGGACGCGTCCTCTTCTCTTGCGCCCCCGCCCGTTATCTGGGGCGTTGAGTATGCCTCCCCCGCGAGGTTGGCGCTTACCCTGAGGCTGTCCATAAACATATCATCCAGGAAAAGGTATATCTGCCTCTCCAGGTAGGACTCTCCCGTTTTCGGGTCTATCACCACTGGTATGTCCTCTGTTATTTTGGCAAACCTTTCCGCCCCCTCGTCGGAGACAAGTATCTGGAAGGAAAATTCCCACCCGTCACCGTACTTTCTCAAAAAAGAGTGCTGGGGGTCAAAATAAACATACTTTATATCGTCTCCTGTAAAAACACTGCCTGCAAGAAGGGCCGTTTCATTGGTTATGTTCCAAACCTCAAAGTCTATCCCGTTCAGTTCCACCGTGTCATTTATTCCCAGTTCACTGCCTTCTATTTCTATCGTGCCGTTCATAAGCGCTATGGTGTAGTTCTCGTCACCCAGCTCCATTGCTCCGGTGCCGTTCTTAAACAAGACGCCTCTCGGTATGTAGCTTTCAAACCTACCCTGCCTTTCCAGGAGCTCGTCTATTTCTTTCCTGCTCGCGCCGGCCATCTCTATCTGTACGTACCTGTTGCCATCCACGTCATTCACGGCCTGGAAGTTTATTTCCTTGAGCCCGTAGACGTTCATTCTGGTCTGGAGGGTGGATATCACGCGGCCAATTACCAGTGCTTTGTCGCTAACGTTCGTGCCCTCGTAAACCGGCTCCAAAAGCACCCTCGTTCCCCCAATCAGGTCCATCCCCATGTTCAGGTTGGTGAAACCCGCATTTTTCACCTCTATACCGAGGCCGTTTTCAACCTCCTTCAGCGTGAGCTTTCCGTTGTGGAACATCCTTACCATACCCGTGTGGTTCCGGAAAACAATCAGGTCGGAAGAACTCTCTATGGGCACTTCGTTTACGGATGTTATAGTCTCTCCCGGCAGCACTTCTCCTTCAAACGGAGAGTCTTCTTCCACGTAGCTGACGACAACGCCCTTTGCCCAGGGGTTCGGGTTTATAGCTGCTATGCTTCCCATGACTATTAAAACGAAAAACCAAACTCTCCATTCCTTCCACAAGCTCATGAAAATCCCTTCTTTTCTGACCACCATCTCACCACGCCCAGGTTTGTGAGCCAGGTGTTCGGCATGTCTATAAGCAAGGCAATTATAAGCACGGTTGATATTTCCCCCAGGGCGGTGGCGCCTGAAACAAGATAAAGCGCGGTCAGGGCCACCATGGTGGTGGCGGTCATTGTGACCCCGGTTTTAAAGGCCCCCGCGCTCCTTTCCATGACGCTACCCTCGCGCCTTTTTATTATGCGCGTTGTAAGAAGTATGTCTGTGTCTATGGAGTAGCCCAGCACGAGCAGAAGGCCCGCAAAGGATGCAAGGGAAAGGCTTATTCCAAAGGCCTGCATGACGGCTATCGTGCATATTATATCGGAGAAAGCGCACCATATAACCGCCACGGAAGGCACGAAGCTCCTGAAAACAAAGAACACCACGAAGCCCATGAAAACAAAGGCCACTATCAGGGCGGTCATGCTTTGCTCAAAAAAACTCTCCCCAAGTGCCGCGCCGATTTGCTCAAAAGAATGTGAATCGGTGTCTATGCCGTAACTTTCAACCTCGTCCAGCAGGGCATCCCTGTCCACGTCTTCGCTGGCCCTTATAAGCAGGCTGCTCCCGCCGACTCCAGCGACAGTCCTTACATGAACGTCCCCGAAAATCCCTCTCAGGTGCGCCTCCAGCTCCGGTGCGCTAACCTGCTGCTCCGTGTCTACGGTCAGCTGGGAGCCCCCCCTCAGGTCAATGCCCCTTGAAATAAATTCCCCCGTATTCAAGTACATGACAAAAAGAAGCCCCATACACGTGGCCAGCAATATGAGTGGTAGTACAATAAGCTTCTTGTAGTGCTTCTCGTAAAGGGCTTTCATAAAAAACATTATAGGCATAACGTTATAAAAATATTTAAACCCGCCGGAACAACACTTTTAACTCTACCTTTTACAAAATATTTAATATGTACGATTTCACGGTGTGCGGCGCGGGCCCGGTGGGCTCTTATCTTTCGTGGAAACTCTCGGAAAGAGGCCACAGCGTTCTTCTTTTGGAGGAGCACGGAAAGATAGGGGAGCCGGTGGCATGCTCCGGCCTTGTATCAAAAAACATATGGAATTTCGTTCCCCGGGACAAAAAGCTTGTGGAAAGGGAAATAAAGGGGGCCAGGATTCACCTGGGCAAAAAGACCCACATTTTTCTTTCAAATCAGGCAGTTGTAATAAACAGGCCCCGCCTTGACAGGAAGCTGGCCGACCTGGCTGAAAGGGCCGGCGCAAAAATAGCCACGGGCACAAGGCTTTTCAGCTTTTTTGAGGGCGAAAAACATGTTTCCCTCTACATAAAGTCGGACAATTTCCAGAACACAAAAACAGGAGTCCTGGCCGGGTGCGACGGCCCGCTTTCCATGGTAAGGAGTAAAATGGGCCTGCGCCCCCCGCAGTTCCTCCACGGAATATTCTGCTACACCCGGGAGGAGCCGGACGACTTTGTGGATTTGTACTATAAAAAGGCCCCCGGCTTCTTTGCCTGGAGGATACCCAGGAAAGAAGGGGTTGAATTTGGAATTGCCTGCGAAACCAACGCAAAAAAGTACTTTGAAATGTTTTCCAAAAAGCTCAAGTTCTCTTACAGGAAAGTTTACTCAGGCCTCGTACCCTACGGCCTCCTCCCAAAAATAACCACCAAAAGGGTTTTTCTCTGCGGCGACGCCGCCTCCCAGACCAAGCCTTACTCCGGCGGGGGAGTGGTTTACGGTCTGACAGCCGCAGACGTGGCTTCTTCCCTGATAAAACCAGAGGAGCCCAAAATGAAGGATTACGAAAAGGAATGGAGAAAGAGGCTTGCCGGGGAGATGAGGCGCGGCCTCTTGATAAAAAGGGTATACTCCCTCCCGTCGCCTTTATTAAACATCATGCTGAATTCTTTATCCAAGAAACAGGGCCTGGACATGGACAGGCCCTCCAGCGTATGGTAAGGTGAAAAACCGTGAGAATTAAAAAAAGGTTTCTGCTGTTTATTCTGTCCTTTTCCATACTTGGCATCCTGCTTTACTTTTCGGACATTGGAAAAACGCTCCACATAATGGCCGTGGCCAACCCCTTTCTTCTTTTTGTCCTGTTTTTTCTCTGGATTGCCGACACAATAGTAAGGACACTCAGGTGGCAGGTGCTTCTGGGAAGGATAGGAATAAAAACAAAATTTTCCAGGGCATGGCAGATATTCGTGGCCTCAATGTTCTTTTCAAACATCAGCCCGGCAAAAACAGGGGACCCCATACGCTCCGTGATACTTAAGAGGACGGAGGACGAATCCTTTTCCAGTTCCCTGTCCTCGGTTGTGGTTGAGAGGATGCTGGATGTTGTTTTCCTTCTGCTGGTTGCCCTAATCTCCATGTACTTCCTCTTCGCGGCCCTGGAGACGATGATTGACTGGATTTTTATATCCTTGTTACTTTATGTCTTCGTGGTAGGCCTGGGTATTTTTGTCATAACTTCAGAGAAGCGCTCCGAGGCGTTCTTCACAAGGCTTTTCAGGGTGTTCTCTTTCATACCCAAGGTAAAGTCTTATGAAAGCAGGGTAAGGAAAGGCTCTAATAAGCTTAACAAGGCCTTTGTAAAATACAAGCACGTACCCACGCTTGTTTCTTCCTTTGCCCTGACCGCAGTTGTGTGGATGATACAGGGCCTGTCGGTCTATATTTCCTTTCTATCAACGGGTTTCATGGCGCAGAACTTGGCATGGGCCTGCATAGCAGTAATTCCGCTTTCCGTGCTCATAGGGGTGATGACTTTCCTGCCCGGCGCGATAGGCTCTTCTGAGGTGGTGACGGTCACTTTTTTCACATCACTTTTTTCAGTGACCCTGGCCCAGGTTACTGCCGTGACTCTCATAACAAGGCTTTTCATGTTCTGGCCTTATATTGTTCTGGGCGCCGTTATTTTCTCCCTAAAGTTTAAGTAACTTTTGATAAATTAAAGAAATTTAAATAAACTCCCTCCCAAAAATTTTCATGGGCAAAATTCTGGTTACCGGCGGCGCGGGCTTCATAGGCTCGTGCCTTGTGGACAGGCTTCTGGAAAGGGGCCACGAGGTCACGGTAATAGACAATCTTTCTTCCGGCAAAAAGGAAAACGTGAATCCCGGGGCGGTTTTTGTCAAAGGCGACCTGAAGGACAAGGATTTCGTGGCCGAAAACGTGAAGGGGGTTGAGGCGGTATACCACCTGGCGGCAAACCCTGACGTGAGGCTCGGGGAGGAGAACCACGAGATTCACATAAGGGAGAACATAATCGCGACCCACAACGTGCTTGAAGCCATGCGGGTGAACAAACTGGACAAAATAGCCTTCACATCAACCTCCACTGTTTACGGCGAGGCAAAGGTCATACCCACCCCGGAAGACTACGGCCCGCTGGTGACAATATCCCTTTACGGCGCGTCAAAACTGGCCGCCGAGTCCCTTATCTACGCCTACTCCGAGTTCGGTATACATTCATGGGTTTTCAGGCTGGCCAACATAATAGGCGGCAGGTCAAACCATGGTGTGATTCCCGATTTCGTGAAAAAACTGGAAAAAAATCCTGAAGAACTTGAGGTTCTGGGAGACGGCTCCCAGAACAAGTCCTACCTGCATGTGGAGGACTGCGTGGGCGCCATTCTCTATGCGGCGGAAAACTCGCGGGAAAAGGTTAACATTTTCAACATAGGCTCCGAGGACACAATAAAAGTAAAGGAGATAGCGGAACTGGTCATAGAAAAAAAGTCTTCCGAGGCCTCCATAAGGTATACTGGCGGAAAGCGGGGATGGAAAGGCGACGTGCCCAAGTTCCTTCTTAACATAGCCAAAATAAAAAAATTGGGCTGGTCACCGCAATACAATTCCAGGGAGTCCGTGGCAAAAACCATACAGGAAATACTGGGCTGAATTCAACCTATTTAAGCGTTTTTTTCCAAAACTATTTCATGAAACCTTCCGTATACGGCAAAAGCAGAATAGGTTCCGGAACGATAATAGGGGACCACGTTACCATAGGCCACCCGTCAGTTTCGGAGATTGACGCCTTCAAGAAAAACCCTGGTGGCATAGAGGGCTCTGTTGTGGGCAAAAACTGCCACCTGAGGGCACACGGGACAATTTATTCCAAGGCAGTCCTGGGAGACAACGTCAGGACAGGCCATTTCTACATGGTAAGGGAGAACACGCGCATAGGGGACGGTACTCTCATAGGGACCAGCGTTACGATAGACAACAACTGCACCGTGGGAAAGAATGTCAGTATCCAGGCCGGCGTGTACATACCCACCGGAACTGTGATAGAGGATGATGTTTTTCTGGCGCCCAATGTGTGCCTGACCAACGACAAGGCCCCTGCTTTCCTGAAAGACTGGAAATGCGACGCCTCCCTTATCAAAAGATGCGCCACGATAGCGGCCAACGCCACGATACTGCCGGGCATAACCATAGGAAGGGGGGCTCTTGTCGGGGCGGGCTCCGTTGTAACCAGGGATGTCCCCGATTTCAAGGTTGTTTACGGCGTGCCTGCAAGGGTAACAGGCGACGTGCGGGACATTGTAAGGAAGCTGGACCCCACAAACCTTTCCGACAGGATGAGGAGGTTGGAATGATTCACATAGCAAATCCCCTGATAGGGGAAGAGGAAAAGAAGGCCGTAATTGACGTCCTGAACTCGGGAATGCTGGTTCAGGGGGTGAAAGTGGAGGAGCTTGAAAAGAACTTTGCCCGCTACACGGGAACGGAGCATGCCGTGGCTGTTTCCTCAGGTACCACCGCCCTTCACCTGGCTCTCCTGGCCATGGGAGTGGGCCCCGGAGACGAAGTTATAACAACTTCCTTTTCCTTCATAGCCACAGCCAATTCAATCCTTTTCTGCGGGGCCAAACCCGTTTTCGCTGACATAGACTCAAAAACCTTCAACATAAACCCGGAAAGGATAAGGGAGAAAATAACCCCCAAAACCAAGGCAATAATTCCAGTCCACCTTTACGGCCACCCGGCTGAAATGGATGAGATAACGAGCATAGCCAGGGAAAGGGGTCTGAAAGTTCTGGAAGATGCGGCCCAGGCGCACGGCTCCGAGTACAGGGGCCGCAAGGCCGGGTCTTTCGGCGACTGCGCGGCCTTCTCCTTTTACGCCACCAAGAACATGATAACGGGAGAGGGGGGAATGGTCACGACTAACAGCGACGCACTGGCAGAGAAGCTCAGGAAACTCAGGAACCACGGCCAGACGCAGACCTACGAGCACGAATGCCTGGGATTCAACCTTAGAATGACAAACATAAACGCGGCAATAGGCCTGGAGCAACTGAAGAAGCTAAACCGCTTCAACAAAATAAGGTCGGAAAACGCGGGATACCTGACAAAGAAGCTCAAGGATGCCGTGGAAACGCCGTACGTGTCTTCCCACGTAAAACACGCTTACCACCAGTACACCATAAAAACGGACAAAAGGGACTTTCTCTTGAAAAAACTCAACGAGGCCGGAATCGGAGCCAGGGTTTACTACCCAAAGCCCATACACAAGCAGCCATTTTACCAGAAGATGGGATACGGTGACTTTCTGCCTGTAACAGAGGAGATGTCCAGAAAAGTCCTGTCCCTGCCGGTTCATCCCGCCCTGGAGCAAAAAGATTTAAGCACGATAGTCAACTCTATAAAGGGGATTTTATGAAAAAAATAAAGATACTGCTTCTCTCGCCTCACACGGACGACGTGGAACTGGGGGCGGGCGGCACCGTGGCCCGTTTTCTTGAAGAGGGGCACGATGTCAAGTGGGTGGTTTTTTCCGTGGCCGAGGACTCGGTCCCGGGGGGATTTCCCAGGGACGCCTTGAAAAAAGAATTCCTGGAAGTGGCAAAAAAACTCGGCCTTGAAAAATATACAATATATGATTTCAAGGTGAGGTGTTTTCACGAAAAAAGGCAGGAAATACTTGAAAGCCTGATAAAAATAAGGCAGGAATTTTCACCGGACCTGGTGATAATGCCTTCCCTTAATGATTTTCACCAGGACCATCACGTTGTGGCCATGGAAGGATTGAGAGCGTTCAACAAGCGTTCCAACATTCTCGGTTACGAAATTCCGTGGAACAAGATAGGCTTCTCCCCGACTTTCTTTTTCAGGCTTTCCGAAAGACACGTTAAAAGGAAAATGGACATGCTGAGCTGCTACAATACCCAGAAGTCCATGAAAAGAGGCTATTTCTCCGAGGACTTCATCAGGGGCCTTGCAAGGGTAAGGGGCGTGCAGTCCGACAATGATTACGCGGAAGCCTTTGAGGTGATAAGGTGGAGGCAGTAGTTCTGGTCACGGGAGCAGGGGCTCCGGGTATAAAAGGCACGCTTTTTTCCCTCAGGAACAACTTTGACAAAAGGAAGATAAGGACTGTGGGCGTGGACATAAGGGAGGACGTGGTGGGCAGGCACCTCTGCGACTCTTTCCACGTGATTCCAAAGCCTTCCGAACAGTCTTTCTTAAGCCGTTTAATGGACGTGTGCGAGAAAGAGAAAGTTGACGTAATCCTCCCGCAGGTGACCGCGGAGCTGGCCAAGCTGTCGGAACACAGAAGGGATTTTGAAAAAACCGGAACTAAAGTTGCCATTTCCGACAGAAAGGGAATAGAAATTTCAAACAACAAACACGAGCTGATGAAGATATCCAGAAAGCTGGGCCTTCCCACCGCCAATTTTTACCTTTCAGACAATTTCAGCGAGCTGGAAAAACACATGGAAGACCTGGGCTGGCCTGACGTTCCAGTTGTAGTGAAGCCTCCTGTTTCCAGCGGCATGAGGGGACTGAGGATAGTCAGCGAAACCGAAGACAGGAAAAAGACGTTTTATTCGGAAAAGCCTTCCGGCGTTCACATCAGAAAAGAGGAGCTGAAAGCGATTCTGGGCGAAAGCTTCCCTGAGCTTATAGCAACGGAATTTCTTTCCGGAAAGGAATACTCGGTGGATGTGCTCACCGCTAACAGGACCGTTGTGATTCCGCGCTCCAGGGACCACATAAGGACCGGGATAACCTTCAACGGAACCGCGGAAAAAAACCAGCCGATAATAGAGGCCTCGGAAAAGCTTTCCATGGAGATGGGACTGGAGTACGCCCACGGATACCAGTTCAAGCTTGACGAAAAAGGCGTGCCGAAAATACTGGAGAGCAACCCCAGAATTCAGGGGACCATGGTTCTGTCAACTCTTGCGGGTGCAAACGTAATATACGGCGCCGTAAAGCACGCCCTCGGTGAAGAGGTTCCTAAGTTTGACGTCAAATGGGGAACACGCCTCATGAGATACTGGGGAGGCATTTCCCTGGTAGGCAAAGGTTTGCCCCAAGAATTAATCTAGCCCTTTCCTATGCCCTTATACACGAAACCCGATTCCTCGCACAGCTTTTTGTCAAACAGGTTCCTCCCGTCCACGATAACGGGAGTCCTCATAAGCTTCCTTATTTTTTCAAGCCCTTTGCCGGTGTTCAGCTCCCTGAACTTGGCGTGGTCTGTCACAAGCACCAGGCAGTCGCTGCCTTTCAGGCATTCGTCCAGCCCCCTGCTTTCAACGTAAGGGTCGTGCGCGCAAACTTCAAACCCTGATTCTTCCAGCCCCTTTATTATTTCCCCGGAGGGACTGTTTCTCATATCATCAGTATCCTTGACAAACGCCAGTCCCAGGATGCTTGCTTTTGGTCCGTCTGTCTTCACGTTTTCTTTTACCAAATCCACCACATGCCGGGGCATGCCCTCGTTTATCTTCCTTGAGAGAAGAACCAGCTCCGGTTTGTAAGAATCCATGACGCTGTAAGCCAGAAGCCTGGGGTCCTTCGGTATGCAGTGCCCCCCAACCCCTGCCCCGGGCACGTGCATGTCCCTCCACGGGCATTTGTTGACAAGCTCCCTTATTTCAAAAACATCGGCGCCGAGTTTTTCGCACACCACGGCAATTTCGTTAGCAAAAGCTATCTGCACATCCCTGTAAGTGTTTTCAACAGTCTTGACTATCTCCGCGCTTGTCATGTCGGTCAAGTCCAAATCTCCCCTGACGATTTTTTCATAGAATCCCATGGCCTTTTCAGCGCTCTCCCTGTTTACCCCGCCGACAACCCTGTTGAAATACTCCAGCTGGTATAAGAGATGCCCGGGCCTAACCCTCTCGGGGCAGTGTATAAGATAAAAATCATCACCGGCCCTTAACCCGGAACCCTTCTCAAGAATAGGTTTTACAATTTTTTCCATGGTCTTGGGAGCCAGGGTGGACTCCACGCTAACCAGGCATCCCCTCTTTATTCTCCCGGCAGTTTCTTCCAAAGATTTCTTGAGAAATGAATAGTCCGGGTCATCCCCCATCATGGGGGTCTGCACGGAAATTATGATAAAATCAGCATTCTTGCATTCATTGTAATCAAGACTTGCCTTCAGTTTCCCGGTTTTGACGGTTTTTTCAACAAGTTCCTTCATTCCAGGCTCCTCTCCCTTCAAAGGAAAGACGCCTTTGTTCAGCTTCTCAACTTTTTCCTTGTCTATGTCTATGCCCACGACCTCAAAGCCGGCTTCCGCAAACTTCGCGGCCACGGGTATGCCGACGTAGCCCAGGCCGACCACGCAGATTTTCCCTTTCATTCACCCACTCTCATTTTTTCAAGAATCTGGGATATTATCTGCATGTTCTTCTTGCCTTCCTCCCCGTCAACGCAGGGCTTCCTTCTGGTTTTCACGCAATCCATGAATTCAGAAAGCTCAAGCTTGAGAGGCTCCCCCCTGACGTTTACGGTCTCCATTTTTTCGGCAAACGTGGGTATGGTCCCGTAAATTATCTTTGCCTGGCTGTAGACATTTATGGTCTGCCTGAAATAATCCACGACTATAAGCTTGTCCTCGCAGGTAACCTCTATATTTCTTATCTTTTTCTGGGTTCTCCTGTCGGAAAGATGCACGGCGGGTATGTCCCCGTACCGTACGAAGACTTTGGCCCAGTCCTCGTGTTTTGATTTCACAGAGCCCCCGACAACGTAGTCAATTTTCGGGGTTTCCCCTGTTATGTACCTCACCACGTCTATGTCATGCACCATGAGGTCCAGGACCACGCCGCAGTCGTTTATCCTGCTTATGAAGGGGTTCCTTCTCCTGGTTTCTATTTCATAAATCTTTTCATTCTTAACCATTTCCCTTAAAGCCCCTATGGCCGGGTTGAACCTTTCAATGTGCCCTACCATGAAAACCCGATTGTTCTCCTCGGCCGTCTTTATCATTTCATCGGCCTCTTCAATTGTCAGGGCCATGGGTTTTTCCACCAACACGTCTATCCCGTTTTTCAGGAAGAAAACAGAAACGTCCTTGTGAAGGCTCGTGGGAACCGCGACCGTGACTGCGTCCACTTTTCCAACCAGCTCTTTCATGTCGCTGAAAGCCCGGGCCCCGTATTTTTCCGCCGTTTTCCTGGCTTTCTCCAAATCTTTGTCCACAACAGCAGCCAGTTCCACTCCAGGCAACTCGTAATAAACCCTGGAATGCAGGGAGCCCATCATTCCCGCTCCTACTACCCCCACTTTCATCCTTTCACCTTGTATTAATAAAATCGTAAGCAATATAAATCTAACTAGTCAAATGCCCCGAGTATCGCGAAAAACACGTCCTGGGGCCTTTTTATTTCATAACCCGCGTTTTTTGTCACCACCACGGCATCCTCGTGGTGGTCTCCCTTCATCTCAATCCCTGTTTTTGTTTTCTTCGGGAGCGTCTGTACCTTGGCCTCGCCGAAAGAGCAGAATCCGTGGTCCGATATTAGTATAAAGCGGTTATCCTCGTTTTCCAAAAAATTTGTGTCAAACAAAATTTCCCCCAATCGCCTGTCCATTTTTTCATACCAGTCCGCCACGAGAGGCTCTCCCCAGTGGAAGTGCTGTATGCGGTCCAGGCTCGTGAATACGGCTATAATCACGTCCGGTTTTTCCTTTATCAGCCCGACAACTTTTTCCGTAACTCTTTCCAGTTCTTCTTCCCACTCTTTCGGATTGTCCGGAAGTCCGTAACCTATTGGCTCAAAATCCACTCCGAAGTTGTAGGGAGGCACCACGAAAGGCACGTTTACCGCCTTTACCTTGTATCCTTTTTTCTCCAGGATGTCCCAGATGAAGTCCACGTGTATGTCTTCCCTTTTTCTTATCTTTCCCTCCATAACGTATTCTTTGTGCCCGTGCTCCTCCACGGTTTTTCCTGAGAACATGCCGCACCATAGCGGCGGCGAGTAGGGCTTTTCCTTCAGGTGAATCGTCCCGCTGTAGCAGGTTTCCAGAAGCTTTTTGAAATTAGGAAGCCTGCCGATGTTGGGTTCTATCATCTTCCATGTGGCCGCGTCTATCCCCAGGACGAGAAACATTTTTCACACCTCTGTGACGATTCCCCCGCCGCTTATGGTCCCGCTCCTTTCCAGCACGAACCTTCCCATTTCAGGTATGTCGTTGAAGTCGTCCATGAACACAGGGGTTTCCAGTTTCAGCTCAACTTCCCCTATTTCGTGCTCGCCCAGTTTTTCCGCGTCCTTTTCAATCACTTTCATGTCGGAGGGCTCTATCCTTTTTTTAATTTTTTCCATGACGCACGGGACTTCCTGGGTGGCGCACTTGAAAACGAGCTTTTCCCCCGTTCTTACCGTGTCAGGAGAAAGCCAGAAAAGCTGGGCCTCTACACTATCCTTTTTCTCAGGAAGCTTTCCTGAAGCCACGACATCCCCCCTCTTTACGTTATAATCCAGTACAATTCCTATTGACTCGCCCCTCTCGGCCTCTTCTGTTTTTTCGTTCATTTTCTTTATTTCCAGGACTTCCGTACTTTTATCGTAAGGAAGAACCACGACTTCCTCTCCCGTTTTTACCTTGCCGGACTCAATCCTGCCTACCGCGATTCCCCCGTAAACGTCCTGCACGGGGAACCTGAGCGGCTTGTTTACCGGCTCCGGCGCGGTCCTGAATTCATCCAGGGCTTCTAGCATGGTTTTTCCTCCATACCACTCCATCTCACGCGATTTCCTGGCTACGTTGTCCCCCCTCTTTGCCGACACGGGAATAACAAACTTGGGCTTTATTTTCATCTTGTCCAGAACTGACACCAGGTCTTTTTTCACCGAATCAAACCTTTCTTTGTCATAACAGACCTTGTCCATCTTGTTCATGGCCACTATTACCTGCCCTATGCCCAGAAGACTCAGGATGTAGGCATGGCGCCTGGTCTGGTCCCTTACCCCCTCGTCCACGTCAACCATGAGTATAGCCGCTTCTGCCTGGGAGGCCCCGGTTACCATGTTCTTTATGAACTCCTTGTGCCCCGGGGCGTCTATTATCACGTAGTCGCGCTTGTCAGTGCGAAAAAAAGTCTGGGCCGTGTCTATGGTGATGCCCCGCTCCCTCTCCTCCTTCAGATGGTCCATCACGAAGGCAAATTCTATCTCTTTCCCGGTCCTTTCGGCCTCATCCTTTATGTCCTCGTACTTCTCCCTTGGAAGCGAATCAGTGTCGTAAAGCAGCCGCCCTATGAGCGTGCTCTTGCCGTGGTCTATGTGCCCCACGAAAACAATCTTCATGTCCTCCTTTTCCTTAAAGGAGGTTTTAGAACTCGTTCTATTGTCCTCTTTCTCCATCAAAACACCTACATATACCCCAGCGCTCTCAGGCGCTGCATTATTTTTTCCTTGTCCTGGCTCCGCCCGGCCCGCTCCGCGGTCTTGCTTTCGCGAATCTCCTGTATCATGTCATCCAGGTTTCTTATGTCTGATTCCACGGGACTGGTACAGGTCTCGCACCCCAGGCTCCTGTACCTTTTTCCGTTCCTGGCAAAATACAACGGGTTCACGGGAAGATTCTCCCTTTTCACATACCGCCACACGTCAAGCTCGGTCCAGTGCAGAATCGGGTGAATCCTCAGGTGCGTCTTCTCGTCGCTTTTCGTCTTGTACTGGTCCCACATCTCCGGGGGCTGGTTCTCGTAGTCCCACTGGAAACTCTCGTCCCTCGGAGAATAGTACCTTTCCTTCGCGCGAATACCGTGCTCATCCCTCCTTATCCCGAGCAGCAGGGCGTCAAAACCCCTTTCCTTTATGGTCTTCTTGAGGGCCTCAGTTTTTCTCATGTTGCAGCAGTCAAACTTGTCCTTGGGCCCGATGCCTTTCTCGTCCGCTTCCCTGTTCCTGCTCACAACTAAGTCCAGTTTCCATTCCTTCACGAGCTTGTCCCGAAAATCATACATCTCCTGGAAGTGGTAGCCAGTGTCTATGTAAACAACGGGAAAAGGAACCTTTCCGAAGAAGCTTTTCTTGACAAGGTGAAGAAGAACGGTAGAGTTATGGCACAAAATTTCATTAACAATAAAGTTATGTGTATTTTCCACTTCAATATCATATACAATTCTTCTACTTTTCGGAAGCTTTTTTATTGACTTGACTTTTCTGGCGCTAATCTGATAATTGCTTTTACCTTTCCAAGATATTTTAATTTTTTTCAATTTACCCGATAAGTCCGGTACAGATTTTAAGAAATTTTCAAGTCCTTGTACAGATGATATTGTTATTTGATACATTTTTTTGTTTTTAGTTCTAAATCCAGATTTTTTGGCATTGGTTTCAGAGAGGCCATGGTTTATACCCAATCTTAAAAGTAGTGGTCTCAGACCATCAATTAAATTCTTGTTCATTCCCGAAATGTTGATTTCAAATTTTTTGTCCTTCTTCCAACAAGACCCGTCTCCAGCAAAGTATCCCGACAGAAATAAAGCAATTTGCCTGTTCGATGCCTCAAATATCCATTTTGGTATTTTCTTTTCTTCTCCTCTCCCTTCAAACCCCAGTTTTTTCATTTTATTTACAAGTTCTTTGGAGCATAACCAAACATCTCCGTTTTCATTTATTCTAGCATAAAGATTTTTTTCTCTTTTCAGCAAATCTTTCATCCTTTTTTTACTATCATATGCTGACCAAAAAGATACCCCATATTTTTCGGATAATTCTCTTGCCAGGTCCATTTTAAGACTTTCTCCGTTAAAGTCCGGGTGCTTCTGAAGATCTTTTGCTATTTTTTCCGTGGCGGTGTGCATCCTTGGTATGTTTTTTAGAAATTCTTTTATTCCCCTATTATCGCCAGATGAAATTATGATTTTTCTGTCAACAGCATAACATCCATCGGCAAGCCAGAGACCCCCGAGAACCAGAAGCCAGTCCTCTACTTTTATATTACCCCATTTTTTTAATTCTTTGTGGTCAAAATTAAATGTATTGAGGCAAAAAATAGAATCTTTTTTGGTTAAGTTTCTGACTTCCATTTCTTTCAAGCCCAGTCCATTAGTACTGCTACAGGCACCTATTAGTCCGTGGTCACCTGTAACTTGTATATGCCTTTTTGTTTGTAACTCCACGTCATAGACATCTTTATCTGTTGGATGAGTAATTAGATGAGTTACTTTACCAAATTTAACAACAGATTTTTTTTGTTCTTTCCCTTTCACAGTCAGAACTTCAACTTTTTCCTTCGGTACTAAAAATTCTTTACTTCCTTTCTTGTAAGATTTATTTGGTGTTATTTCGTTGTACAATTCCTCAATTGTCCCCCATTTCAGTTTTCCGTTTATTTTATAATATAATCTGCTGTCTCCAAGTACACTATCTTTTCCCACGCTCCAGAGCGCCCCGATGTTCCGGAACTTGTTGTAGGCCTCCCTTATGATGTAAATGCTCTTGCTTTCCAGCTTGTCCAGATGGTCCATAGCCATAAAAATCACAAATACCCAAGCTTCTTCAGCCGCTCCCTGACCTTCCTTATCTCCCCGGCCGTCAGCTTGTCCTCGTCCTTGATTCTTCCCCCGGAGGCCACGTTCCTTAAAACAAATACGCTAAATTCATTTACGCTGGAGAAGCCCGTGCCCTCTATAATTTCACTAAGCTTCACGTAAAGCTCCCACGGGATTTTCAATGTAACTTTCCCTGTTTTTGGTCTTTTTCTTTTAACCAGTCCATACACCCCAATAATACTCCAACACTCTTATTGTAGTGTTAATCATATATAAACCTTTCCTTGGAAAAATCAACCTTTTT
>CAZXFI010000002.1:104701-108314 GCA_964640225.1 uncultured archaeon | reverse complement strand
TAGTTTCTCTTAATTGTGACTCTGTTCTTATAAAGATTTTTAACCATTTCGCATATAAGCCATACATCATTTCTTCGTCTTCTTCCTTGTCCGATAATAACGGATAAATAACAAATTCTGAAATTTTATCATTGTATAATTCTGAAATTTTCACCGGTTTAAATGAAATTTTTTGCAACAATCTTTTTTTAAGTTCAGGTGGTTTTACTGTTAGAGACAATAAACTATTCAAATCTTCATCGTCCCATAATTCAATGTTAAATTTATTTGCCAAAACTTTGTCAGATTTCTTAATTTTTTTGCCTGCAAATACTATAATTATTTTGTTTGCCTTTATGATTTCATTTTTACTATTCCATTGATGTATTATATTACGAATTGTTATATTGCTTTTTTGATAATTTTTACATTCAATAATAATTTTACGGTCTCCTATACTAGCTAACACGTCTATTTCATATTTTGCTAATCTCGCGTTTCTTTTTGTTTGAAATCCTGAACTTGTAAATATAAATTCAACGGTTTTTTCTAAAGCTCCTCCTATCTCTTTTGTTGTTTGTTCTTCATCTGTTACTTCAATTCCATTCATAAAATCCCATAAATAATTAAGAATTCACATATCTTAATCATTCTTAATAAAAATAGTTATTTGAAATTTTAACCTTAACGTTTAAACATGAATATAAATCATATCCTCGTAGCCAACCCAGATGCTTTTAATCTTTCTAGGACTTTTTCACGAGATGGTTTTTTGTAATCTTGACCAGTATCAAAAATTTTTTGTATTTTTTCTTTAGAAGCGCCACATTTAGGACAATTAGTTATAACTTCGTGTTTTTCTTTACTTGTGTACGTTGTTTTAAATCTTTTTCCACCAACTGTGGTAGTTAAATTGTCTTTCTTGGTTTCTGGAAAATAAAATACTTCTATAATACCTTCGTCACAAATAGGAAATCTTATTTCTATTTTTTCTCTAATTTTTCTCACCCTTTACATACTTCAATATTATTTTATAATCATGTTCAGAAATTGGTTTTATTACGTTTTTTCCTTGTATTACAGAACCCCACATATTCTTTGCGCCTCTATCTGAAATTTTTTTAAACATATCAAGTTCTTCATTATACACTATTTCTCTAAAATCAATACCTTTTTTAAGTAAATACAAAGGTTTTATTTCAAAAAGAAAAGGAAAGTCTTTAAAATTTTTTATTCTTTTTGATTTACTTATTACTTTAAAAATACCTTTTATTATTTTTTCATTTTTTATATAATAAACGATTCTATTATCTCTTTCAATTAAATTTACATAACTATTAACTGGTTTAGTCTCTTCCTCCTTTGAAAATTTTTCTTTAAATCCTATTAAATTCGGGTGTTTATCATAAGATTCTCTAGAATGTACAATAAACCAATTTGTCATAATAAATTATATATTTCAACATTTATTAGTTTAAAGTTGTATCTTTTATTTGGTCAATATGATAACTGAAAGGGAGAAATTTGAAAAATTTCTATCAAAGGTTCCTTTAAAGAAATATAGAAAAAAGTATAGCCACATCAAAATAGTTGAAATGGACTTGCCCAAAGAAATACAGGCAATATCCCTATTATATAAGGTATATTGGGTTGAGAGAAACTTTATTTCTTTTGTTGATTTTTACAAGAGATACTTAGAAGAGAAAAAAGAAAAAATAGAAAAATTCAGAACAAAAACGATTATGTGTGAAGATTGTTTTTATCGTGGTTTGGAAGCAAGAATTTACAGGACTTGGGCAGGTTTAATAACCCAGATTCAAGGTGGTTATGTTGCTGAAGATGTTTTTGGAAAAGGTACTGTTAGTATGTCTGCTGAATTAGACTCAAAAGGAGCAGATATAAGAGTGAATTATAAAGAATATTTTTTAAATTATCAGGTTAAAAAGACTAGTTTTGCTGGAGTAAAAAGTGGGAAACCTTTAGCACGAAAAAATAAATTAGAAGGCGAGTCAGTTGGCATGTTCTATGAGGTTCCCGCGTGTCTGACCGACCCAAAAAAACAAAATGGAAATTTTAGAAAACCTTATTTAAGATTTTTGAAGGATAAGAGAACAAAAGCTTTGCCAAATGGTTTTGTAATATTTACAAAACATGCATTTTTACCAAAGAAAAAAAAGATAGATTCCTTAGCCTAATCTTTTTTGTTTTAGAGTTCTTTTCAATCTTTCCTCGCTTATTTTTATATAATCTGGGTTTATCTCAAATCCAATGAAATTCATACCTAGCTTTTTAGCAGCTACACATTCTGAACCGGAACCCACAAAAGGAATTAAGACCACTCCATCTTTTTTTGGTTTTGAAGATTTAATCAATATCTCAGATAATTTTAATGGCTTCTGTGTTGGGTGTTTTATTACTTCGTGGTTTTCATGTTCTCTTAATTCCCTTGGGGGATAGACTTTATTACAAGTTTTACAAAGAAACCAACGTTCAGATAATCCTGCTCCACCTGCTAAAGCGGGTATTTTTATAACATCTCTAGGTAAAGCCCCTCTATTATGTGCTTTATATATAGTTTTTTTACCGTTACTGAAACGACCTTTAGTTTGCTTTCTTTCCTTCCCTGCTGCATTTTTTAAGAAACACTCTGTATAAGGTTCTCTAACTTCATCTCTATTAAAAATAGGTGACTCCTTATAACAACATATTAAAGATTCATGGCTTCTTTGCCAAAAGTTTAAAGTTGGAACGTTCTTATTGGTATAATGCCATATTATCCATCTTTTACCTTGGGTAAGTACCAAAGGAAATAATTCTGCTAATATTTCACTAAATCCGTAAATGAACATAGTGCCTGTTGGTTTTAAAATTTTAACACAAAGAGAAATCCATTTTTTTGACCATTTCTTGTAATCTTCTATATCTCTTTTATCTTTGTTATTTCCAAAATCCTTTCCTATGTTATAGGGAGGGTCAATAATTATAATATCAGATTTAAATCCCTTAGAACTCAATCTTAACAATCCTTTAATACAATCAATTTTATATACCTTGTTTAATACCATCTACACAACCTATCTCAACAATTTCCCATTAACGTTTATTGTATATGTATAAGGTCTTGAATCTTTATCTATGTTTATCAGGTCCATTTCCAGAAGTTCTCTTAGATGTTTTCTGACCGCGGGTTCTTTTGGGGATATATCCCCATTTTTCTTCAATTTTAATAGGATTTCCTCCAGGGAAGTTTTATTGTTTATTTTGGATAGTATTATCTTTTTTTCCTTTGAGAGAAGCTTGTCATATATGGTGAATCTGGGTATTTCTAAGGGTTTGTTGTTCTCTTCCTGAACGTAAATTATCTTTTCGGGTTTGGTTACAAAGCCAGCCAGGGTTGCTGCCATGGAAAGCGGCTTTCTTCCACCAGTAACATTTAGAATAGGGGTTTCTTCCTTTCTTATTAATAATTTTATTTTTTTGATATTCTCCATTAGGTCGTAAGGGTCTAAATTTATTTTTTCTGTTTCTATGTTAAGTTGTTTTGTTAGGTCAATAACTTTTTGTAAACCTTCCTTGCCTTTTTGTGATATCGGCTCCGGTACAAGAATTATAAGCTTTTCGCATCCGAATTTCT
>CAZXFI010000002.1:57298-104691 GCA_964640225.1 uncultured archaeon | reverse complement strand
TCTATAATGCCCGCGGGATGTTCACCGAAAGTAGCGATTATGGTTGTCATAATTTTTATTATACACTCTAGTATATAAAGTTAACCCATTTTTTATAAATATAATCATAATAGTTAAATTTAAATACTTTTAGTTACAATAAATAAACATAAAATATGGAGGTGTGATAAATGAGAAACGAATCTTATAGAAGAATTGTACAACATGTAATAGACGGAGATACATTCTCCTTTCGGCGAAAAATCGGAAAGTTTAATAAAGTTAGATTGGCCGATGTAAAGGCTCCTCCAAAAAACACTGTAGCTGGAAGGAAAGCGATGATGACGCTTAGAGGTATGATTGGGGGAAGAACTGTGACTATAAAACCCGTTGGCATAAGCTATGACAGAGTAGTAGCTGAAGTTTATGCAGATAGAAAAAACGTGAACAGGAGAATGATAGAAAGAGGGTACTGACGATATTCATGCCAAAATTTGGACATGGTATAAGTAGAGCATTTGAAGAAGTTATTGGTGGTTTTGTAATTTCAGTTATATTAATATCATTTGTAAATACAGGTATAATTGATCCTTCTTATCTTTTTTTATTTAGTATTATAAACGTTATAGGTATATCTGTTTTAATTCTTGCTATGCCTTACTGGGAACGGCATATCTTTTAGGTTGGATATTTGCTTTATTTCTTTTATTAAATACAGGACTTATAGGAATTTTAGAATTCATGTTATATTTGATAATTCCAATAATTATTCTTGTTTTAAGATTTACAAGCCTATTTAATCAGTCTGATGAAAGTTATTTTTCTATTTAAACTTCTGAATTAATACCATAATCCTCCTTATTTATTTACCAATTTATATTACGCTTTTCTTAATATTGGTATGGCCGCAAAACCGAAAAAATCCAACTATTTTTACGAAACGGATATTCTGGAAGTGATAAAGAACAAAAAGGAGAAGCTGCATTACAGCATGAGATTCGGCCACTTTGTTTTTAACTTCAATTCAAAAAACAAGATAATAGGACTTGAGATTATGGAGGCCTCAAAGAATCTTGGAGTGGCCAAGAAATATCTTAAAGACAATGTTGTAGGTTCAAACCTCACGGTTCTAAATCAGCCGGGCGCGATCGGGTTCAAACTGGAATTGGTTTTAATCAAAAACAGGAAAAAGGAAGTTCAGAATTACATATTCAATGTCCCGCGGGAAGAGAAATTATTGACTGTTAGGGCATAGTCCGTTTTCTCCCTTGGAGAAGCTGTCTTGGAAAAGTTTTAAAAAGTCTGGTGGAAAATAGTGAATATGGATACGAGAAATAAGCTTTTAATGATTATTTTAATAGTCATATTAACAGCTTTTCTTTTATCCCTTTGGGCTGCACTTATTGTTTCTATTGTTGGTTTATTGGTAATCTCACATGATTACACAGGCGATAATTGGAAAGACATTTTGAGGAAAAAGGAAATGATTATAATGATGGTAGTGACATTAATTATCTTATTTCTAGTTTCACTTTCCTACGTTAATTATCACGATGAAGATCTAGAGACGTTCTATAAAGCAGAATTTTCACTTTGTTGTGTCAGATACCGTGACGAGGGATGCAAAACCGATCCAAGTGAATTTAAATGCCCCTTTTTCGGAAATCCGCAACTTAATATAACTGAAACTTTATCACAAAGAGCTAAAAATGCAGGATTACCTAATGATGTAGAATCTGTTAAAAGTTTTTGTGAATGTCCTGGTTATTAATATTCCATAACTCACGCTTTTAAAATTACCGCTACTCTTTTCTCCTTACGTGAGAAAAACTACAAATCAAGAGTGTATAGAATTTCCCTGTCGTTGTCCCAGAAAAGGAAGCCCGCATCGCAGACCTTCTTGAAGCCGTGTTTTTCGTACAGTTTCATCGCGATTTCATTGCTGACGAAGAGGTATATCTTTCTGGGCTTTAACCCGTTCTTTTCAAAGTAGTCCCTGACGGACTGGATTGCGAAATCCACCAGCATGGAACCTATTTTATTGCCCCTGTAATCCTCCAGAACGTGGACCTCCTCGAATTCGGCAACCCCGGCATTGGGGTCCTCCTTTACGTACCACTGCAAGGTTCCTACTATCTTTTCCCTGTCTCTTGCAACGACGGTGAAATTGTGGGAAAGATAGCAGTCAATCCTTTTTTCCAGTATTTCCTTGTCCTCCTTTGTTGCCAGGCCCACCTCTATGTCCATGTTTAGTTTTGTGCGTGTAAGTTTTTTAAAACTTGGGTTAACGTTTTGTGCACTTTGCAATTTACTCTGTCCTGGTTTTATAGGGTGGCCGGGCATCTAGTTAGTATGAAGTTGGTTGAGAGATGCCCGGTTTGCGGGGAATTCACTGCGGAAAGGACAGGAGACTGCAGTGCCCATCAGCGGGTTTACAGATGCCGGTGCGGCCGTACCTTCAGGAAGATGAGGGAGGAGGACGTAGGGGGGTTCGTTCTCCGGGTGCTTCCGGACTGGACGGAGATTTTCAACGAGTGCCGCAGGCCCCTTGGCCAGTTCCAGTGATTCCCCCGAGCTTTTTCTTTTGTTTTTGCTCTGTTGGTTCTTTTTGTGTGGGGAAGGGTTGCACTTTGCAATCCACTCTCAATTCCCTTTTTAAGTCCCGTGAGAATCTGTAAGTATGAGCATCTTTGAGATATGCCCAGTATGCGGGGAGTTGGCCCCCGTGCACCCCGAGTATAGTACCGCCTTCAGCAGGTTTTTCAAGTGCCACGGCGGGCATGTTTTCAAAAAAAACGTCAGGGCAGGCTCCATTGAAATGCCCTGGGAGGAGATAAATGGGTTGGAACGCTGTGTTTTGGTTGGGAGCTGCCTTTAGGCGCTCCTGATTTTTATTTATTCTGCCCCCATTTTATATTGAGCTCTTCCGGAGTGATACCATGTACGATTGTTACGAGGACCCCATTTTCAGCAGGAGGGAAACGCTTGACCCGGACTACGTGCCGGATCACCTGCCCAACAGGATGGAGGAAATAGGTTTCATAAGCCAGCTTGTAAGGGAGTACCACAAGGGAAGGGCCACCCATGTTTTCATTCACGGGCCTCCCGGTACCGGGAAGACCGCCTCGGTGCAGTTCATTTTCAGGGAGATGGAGGAATCCGGGGGGCTGGTTTCCTACGTGAACTGCTTCAACAAGAATACCAGCATGGGGGTGCTTTACTCAATTTTCCTGGACTTCTTCAGGAAGGAGAGGCCCACCAGGAGGATGCCCTCAAGGAGGGGTATCGCTTACGACGAGCTTTTTAGCTCCTTCCTTGAGGAGATGGGGAAGTCAAAGACCAGGCTTACGGTGTGTTTGGACGAGGCGGACAAGCTTGAGGACAGCAGGCTTGTGTACGACCTCACAAGGATGGGCATCCCCGTGCAGATAATAGCCATATCAAACGACCCCATGGCCTTCAGGGACATGGATCCCAGGGTGAAGAGCTCCTTCTGTCCGCTGGAGGAAATGCACTTCAGGGCTTACAACGAGGAGCAGATGCTGGAGATAATAGAAAAAAGGGTGAAGCAGGCTTTCCAGAAGGGGGTTGTCCCCAGGAAAGTCATGGAGCGGCTTGCCCGCTTCGCCGCTGACAGGAAGGGGGACGTGAGGATAGCCAGGGAAGCGCTGGCGCTGGCGGGGGAGCTTGCGGGAAGGCAGGGTAAGGAAAGGATGGGAATGGAGCACCTGGAGGAGAGCCTGGAAAAATCCGTGCACGCGAAGCCTGTGAAGCTCGCCTCGGAGCTGTCCGGGGAGGAGGTCTCAATCCTGAAGCTCATTCCCGATGAGGGAATCTACTACCCGGAGCTCTCCGGAGTTTACGGCAAAGCCGGGGGCAGGCTCAGGGACAGGATGCTCCGCAATTACGTAAATAAGTTCTGTGAAATGAACCTCATAGAAATGGAGAGGAAGGGAAGAGGGGGGAGCTACTTTATAAAATTCAGGGTCCCGAAGGACGTGCTTCTGGGCTAGTTAGTTTTAATCAATCATGATAATATCTGAAATTCATTTATCTGGAACTCTGAAGGAATTACACAGGAATACATTTTAATGGGGGTTTTATCGAATTTAATAGACGGGTCGCAACTTTCAAAATTTCCAATTTTTTTGAGGGTGCCTTTGATACCCAGAACTTCCTCACTATAAATACTATTTTTAAAATCAAGGTTTCCCAAAAAATTATTCCATTCATCGGATTCGGGAGGAATTAAAAGTATATGAAAGCTAAAGTTATAGTTTCCGGGGTATATATAATAATCACCACGATTAACTATTCTTCCCACCAAAATTGTTTCTTGGTCAAGATAGTTTTCTAGGTTTTCTTTTTCCGGTTTATAAACGCACTTATTATCCACGCAACTGTAATAAAAAGTATGAGCTCTTGAATAGCAGTTCATGTCATTTTCACAATCTGCCGTCTTCAGACATTCACCATCTTTGCAAATACACCTGAATAACAAGGGGGACGGGTAGCACATCTTACATGTATGTAAACCTTCTTTTTCAATTTTCATTTGCATTAGTTTTTCAACATCTTCTGGCGAAATACACTGATAGCCTTCGTTGGACAAGTCACATGGACCACAAACTGACATTTTTGTATATTCAAGAACGCAATCTGAATCAGAAGAGCAATTGGGGTTTAAAGTTATTTCCGGTTCCCCGATACAACCTCCAACAAACAAAACCACCATAAGCAACAGAACAATTATTACTGGCTTCATACTCATTATTACACTTACAGGTTAAAAAAACATAAAAAATAATAAAATCAGTAAGAAGTTGTGATGTGAAAAGAAATGGAAAGGATACCAACCGAAGCCGGTATCCCCACCTAAACAGCCGAAGCCGTTCACCATTATTAGACATCTCAAGTATTTAAGCTTTTTTCCGGGAAAACTGGCTTAAAAAACAGGGCCCTGCCACGTGTCCCATTTGTTCAGTGCTTTCTTCACCAGGTACGCGGACAGGGGAAGCAGGGGAAACGGGGATAAGGCGAGCAGGAACGGGCTCCAGACAGAGAGGAACATCAGGGCCAGGAGGACCGGGGATATCATTGCTATGTAAAGCGCGAAATTTTTGGCATTGTAAAGGAGCACGTTGGGGTAGAGCCCGGTGAGGTAAAGCGTGACAGCGAGCGCGTAGGCCGAGACCGATACCAGGGTCATAAGGGCAGGTAGCAGGAAGAAAGCCTGGCCGGACACCAGCGCGGCCGCGAGCAGTATAAGGATTGAGAGCAGGTTTATCAACGAGTAGCTGGACAGCTTTGACTTCACCACGGAGGAGACCCTCACCGGGAGGAAGGAATATGAGGAGAACAGGTCAAACTCGGTCAGCCAGTTGTAGACTGAGGACGAGATTATTCCCAGGAACAGAGAGAAAAGCACCAGGAAGTTGGAGCCAGGGAGGAACCTCATCAGGATTGACAGGAGGAACCAGAGTATAAGAAGCGGGAAAAGGTAGGAGAAGATTATCTTGCCCATGCCCCCCTCGCTCCTGTGGAGGTCCAGTAAATCCTTTGCCATGAAATGCCCCTGCCCGCCGAAGAAAGGCGAGAGCCGGGAGAGCTTTTCCGAGAGGTGCCTTTTTTTGCGGGGGTAATCGGTTTTCATGAAAAGTATGGAAACGGAGGAAGACGCGACCACCAGAAACAGGGAGAACAAGAGCGGGCCGGGAGAAGGGTTTAGGAAAAATGAAAGGCTCGGGAGCGAGAGGGGAAAGCCGGAAAGGAGCGCCACGCCGGAAAGGGCCAGCAGCAGGACAAGTATTTTGCCTGAATGAACGTAGATTGTGGAAAGCAGGAATATCGCGGACAGGCCCAGCAGGAAAGACAGCGTGAGCGAGGCCGCGAGGAGCGTGAGGGGAAGTCCCAGTGAAAGATAGAGAGAGGCCAGCGAAAATCCCGAAGCAATGGGAATTACCCAAAGGATGAAATAGAAAAGCATGTCCTTGACGAAGAAGTCCAGGAAAATTGAGCGCTCCGATATGGGAAGAGTCCTGGAAGAGTAGGCAATCAGGCTGGCCTGCCCGAACCTCCTGTTCATGGCCTCCCTTCCGAAGAGGCCGAAGCCCCCGACGCTGGCCCCGAAAAGCAGGAACACGTAGTGGGCCATGGCGGCCAGCTCCCTTGCCGGAAATATCCGGATAAAAACAGGAAGGAAAAGCCCGCCCAGGAGGGAGAAAAAAAGCAGGACAACCGGAAAAAGCGCGAAAAGCCTGCCCCCGAAAAGCGTGGAGTGCATTCTCCACTCCTCCTTAATCATCGCCTTAAGGAGCATTTTAACCCTCCACGAGCTTCAGGAAGAAGTCCTCAAGCTTTCTTTTCTTCAGGTCCTTTATCTTGCCCTCGTGTATCATCTTTCCGCGGTCTATTATGCCTATCCTCATGCATATTTCTTCCGCTATCTCCAGGACGTGCGTGCACAGAAAAACCGTGTTGCCCTTTTTCACGTACTCTCTCAGGTAGTCCTTGACTTTTCTCTGTATCACCGGGTCCAGGTTTATGAGCGGCTCGTCTATGAAGGCCACCCTAGGCTCGTGCAGGAAGGCCTGCGCAAACATGAGCTTCTGCCTTGTCCCACGGGACAGGTCCTTGCACAGCACGTCTTTCTCATCCTCAAAGTCCAGGAAGGAAAACCAGCGGTCCGTCTCCGCGCCGTCAAGCTTCCTGATTCTGGCCACGAAATTCAGGTACTCCTCGGCCGTGAGAAAGCTCGGGGGAGTCTCCTGCTCCGGGATTATCCCCACCAGTTTTCTTGCCTTAACCGGGTTTTTAATCACGTCAGCGCCCAGAACCTCTATCCTGCCTGAGTCGGGCCTTAACTGCCCTGTGAGCATCTTCACCGTGGTGGTCTTTCCCGAGCCGTTCGGGCCCAGCAGACCGAAAAGCTCGCCTTCCTGTATGGACAGGGACAGATTGTCCACCGCCTTCAGTTCCCCGAAGGACTTGGAAAGGTTTTTTGACCGGATTGCAGTCATTTTTTCACCTTCTGGTATAGTAATTGTTTTTTCGGGATTAAAAAGTCTGATTAAAGGCTTAAAAAAGTTTTTGTTGATTCTATTAGTATGGCGTTTAAGAATTACTACGCGTTTGACGTAATTGAGAACCGGGAGGGAGAATTCAGGATTATAGACGCCCACGGCCTGACCGACTCAATTGGCTTTACCGAGAGGGCCGGGTACAAGCCCAGGTTTGACAGGGTTTACAAGTACATGAATATTTTGAAAGAAATGAGGAAGGGCGGGGAGAAGATTCTTTTCACCTTCACGGAAAAGTCCGGCAACTCCGAGATGTTCAGGCTGCCCAAATCTCTTGAAAAATATTATAATGGCCTACCGAAGGGAGTCGCGCATCTGAATTGGGTAAAGGATTCCCTGAAAAGGGATGAGAAGGAGCGCAGGAAGCATGCCAGATACATGCGCAAAGGGAGGAAGAACGCTTTCATGAAGGACCTGGAATATCTGAAAAAGGCCGCCAGGCACTCCGAAGTGGAATTTGACTGCGGGGTGTTCAAGGCTTACGCGGAAGACAGGGTTCTTTACGCGCACGTTGATTTTTCCGAACTGGGCAAAGCGGGATTGAGGGCGGAAAACAAGGCCCCCAAGTTTGATGAAATCGGCCTGATTGTCAACTGGGGTGACGAAACCTCGGTGCATCCCTCTTCAAAAAACTTCTGGTACGGGGAGAAGTCCGAAGTACCTTTTAATTTCATCAACGACTTGAAAGTAACGGAACTCTTCACGCTGGCCGGCCCCAAGACGGTTTTCCCGCTTTACGTTGCCGCCAACTGCAGCGATTATTATGACAAATTGCTCCCCAAGGAAACTTACCTTGGAATGGGAATGTCCACATACGAAACCTTGAAAAATTTCCGGGAGGAGCTGGAAGAAAAGGGAAACGGGAAAGTGGCGGTAAGAAAGCCCCTGTGCACCCACCGGGGATGCGATGTCTCCTTCCTTTCCGGGAGAAAGCTCAATGAAATTGTCCGCAAAGAGAGGAAAATAGACGACGAAATCCCGAAACTCAGGAGAAAATTCCGGCGTAAATTAAAGGCAGGATTCAAGTTCACTTATCAAGACGAGGAAAATCATGCTTTTATCCCTGCTTTAAATTACAAAGGCAACAGGAATAAAATTTACCCGTTCGTTGAGATGGGCGCTTACACTCTGCAGGAGTATGTGGACCCGAAACCTGTGCTGTCAAAGAAAACAGGCCATTTACACCAGGGCCCGATAAGGGTTCAGTTGCTGAACGGGGAGCTGATTTCCGCGATGCACAGGCTTCCCAAAAAACCCTACAGAAGAGGGGAGTTCGTGGACTTGACTGCAAAAAACGTCCCGACTTTCTTTGAAAGAACAGACGACGAAACGGAAAAAATACTCGGCTCCGAGTTCAAGCCCTTCTTGTCCTGCCTTGAGGAGTCCATGAAAGAGTCAAAAACCAGCCCTGCTGTTTTTAATTACATGGCTGTAGACTGCATACTGAAAGGCATGCTGGACTAGTTTTTGGGGAAAGCTTTAAATACTAAAAGTTAGAAATATATAACGTTAGAAATAATTAACATGGTGTTTTTGTGAGAAAGGACTGGCTGAAGGTGGTCGTGGGCTTCGGGATTATCCTGGCTGTGATACTTACGCTTGCCCTGTACATGGTTAGCGCGGGAAGCCTGGGCCCCGGCGAGTACATACAGGTTTTCATAGTACTCATGCTGGTCACTGGCGCAATCGTTTTAATCACGGACAGGCTGAAGAACGCCAGGGCCGGACTGCCGGCAAGGGATGAAATGGAGAGAAAGATAAACTGGAGGGCCGGATATTACGGATTTATAGCCGCCATCTGGGGCGCGGTCTTCGGCCCCCTTGTAATTGACATTCTGTTCGGATACGAGCTTGAAGGGAGCCGGGTCACGGCGCTGGTTGTGCTTGTATCGGGTTTGACCTTTGTTTTTTCCTATCTGTACCTGAGAAGAAAGGGAATTGGGGAATAGTATGAGAACTAAGATAAGGGAATACCGCGCGAAGCTCGGCCTCACGCAGGAGGAGCTTGCCCGCAAAGTCGGGGTAAGGAGGGAAACTATTGTTTTTTTGGAGCAGGGAAAGTACAACCCCTCCCTGAAGCTGGCGCACGACGTGGCCCGCGTGCTCAAAGCGAAGATTGAGGAACTGTTTGTTTTTGACTAGTCCATGTCCACGTTCTCCAGGTTCCTCCTGGTTCCGCCGTAGCCGCACCCGGGATTGGTGCAGTGCCTTTCCAGGGTGTCGTAATTTATTCTGTATGTTTTTTCGCCGCAAATCGGGCACTCCGTTGTCTCCGTGGGTTTCCTGTATCGCTCCATGCAAACACAATTTATAGTAAAAAAACGAAAAATAAATATGGGCAAGGGAATTTCGCCCCTCATAGCAGCGGTCATAATGGTGGCCCTGGTGATAGCAGTGGTGGGCATGGCCTCCACTTTCTTCACGGGGTTCACGAAGGAGACCAAGGAAAGCGTGAAAACCAAGAGCGCAAGCCTCATGGACTGCGCGGTGGCGGAGATGGAGGTGCACAAGAGCCTGGTAAATGTGGGACCCAAAACCTCGGTTGTCGTGGAAAACATAGGCAACTCGGAAATAACAGGCCTGAAGCTGGTCCTTTACAACTCCACCGGGGCCTACGAGATGGACCCCAGCCCGGACAGCCTGGGGATAAACGACGTGAAGACTCTTCAGGTTTCCTACCCAGGAGAGCCGGTGCTGAACAAGCTTGTTGTTTCCAGCACGAGCTGCCCGGGGCTCAAGGACGAGGCGGGTTTCACCTACAGCTACCAGGAAAACGCGGACGAGACCAACTGCACCGGGAACACCTGCGACGGAAACTGGAGCACCTCTTCCGGAGCCACGGGAGAGGATTTCAGCCTTAACTACACCAAGCCCGCGGATTCCGTGGGGGCGAAATGGCAGGTGAAAACCAGCTCCCTGAACAACTACACCATGCCGTCGGACTGCTGGAGCTATGATAAAAGGGAGCTGATTCTGGGAGTAAGCGAGATTGGAGGCTCCATGTATGAAGTTTACTGCTACAACGGAACATGGAAAGTGATTTACGCCGCGGAAACCGGCTTTTACGAGGAGGCGGTATGGTGGAACGTGTTAAGCGACTAGTTTCCCATATAAATCTTTAAATAATTTCCCTTCTTACCCATGTGAAGGTGGAAAAATGGAGCCTGTTTTCGTGCTTACTTCGGAAACCTTCGGACTGTTTGTGTTACCCGTGCTCATATTCTGCGCAAGGATACTGGATGTGTCCCTGGGCACGCTGAGAATAGTTTTTATTTCAAGGGGATGGAAGCACATATCCCCGCTCATAGGATTTTTTGAAGTCCTGGTATGGCTGCTCGCGGTAAGCCAGATAATGCAGAATCTCGGCAACTGGGTCAATTACGTGGCCTACGCAGGGGGCTTTGCCGCGGGGACCTACGTGGGGCTGTGCATGGAGGAAAAGCTGGCCATGGGGAACCTCATGGTAAGGATTATAACCAAGAAAAACCCGAAGAAGCTTCTGGAGTACATAAGAACGGAAGGCTACGGGGCCACGGTGGTGCACGCAATGGGAGGCAAGGGCGCCTCCAAGATAATACTTACGATAGTGAAAAGGAAGGATTTGGACGAGACGCTGAAGCTCATAAGGAAATTCAACCCCCGGGCCTTTTACTCGGTGGAGGACGTGAGGGCCGTGAGCAACGGGAAGTTCACAGGAAGGAGCCACACCAGCCGCTTTTACAGGAAGAATCTCAGGAAAAGGAAAAGCAAGTAGTCACTTCCTAGACAGCTCAAAAACGTAATTCTTTCTTTCAATGTTCCCGAAGGTGTAAGTGAGCATGTGCGAGCAGTTGCAAAGGGTGCATATCTGGCACCTGGGGGCCTCATAGTACAGCGTCACCCTGTCTCCTTCCAGAAGAAAGTCCCCGCCTTCTATTTCCTCGGCGCAGTTTATGCTCACGTAGGCGTTTACCTCCAGGCCCTCCTGGGTCCATTTCGTTTCCCTGACGCCGTGCTGGGAGCTGTCGTAGGGGTCTATGGCCCGGTCGCATGGGCCTGCAACGAACTCCATGATGGTTTCCCGTGAGGGGTCGTATTCCGGGCCGGGCTCCACGCATCCCGCGGCCAGGATTACAATAAAGAGGGCAAGCACGGCTTTCATGGTTATTTTTTTGTGGAAATGAATTTAAATCTTAAAACCAAAATTATGGGCTATGTGTAACTATGAAATCAGGGAGACAGGGAAAGAACCCGTTGAATTCATGTATTCAGGAAAATCTCTGTTCCCTTCCAACGCAGCCAGATTCAGCAAAGAGGCCGTTGTTCTGGAAGCGGTTGATAGTGAAAAAACAATAGGATGCGTGGTTTATACTTTCTTCAAGAAAGGCCAGACGACCGGGCTTAAGCGCAAGCCATACTATCCCGGAAACGGCGTTTACATAGAAAGGATAAAGGTTTCGGAGGATTACGAGGGAAACGGGCTGGGGAAGGATCTGATGGAGGCATGCAAAAAGGATGCCAGGAAAAGGAATAGTGACTTCATCTTCGCCGAGATAGACCCGGAAGCCACGGGATTTTTTGAAAAATGCGGCATGCGGCTGGACGTAAGCGAGGTCGGCTCAACCGAGGAAGAGATTATTTACGGGATACAGTACATAGGGGACCTGAAGTGAAGCGTATTTAAAATTTTGCCTGCATTAGTTTTTCATGGATTACGAGATAATGGAGATAGAAGGCCAACCGTCAGGCCTTTTGGGCTCATGCGGCCTTAATTCAGTGATGTTTTTCAACGGGCGGCATCCCGTCAGCCTCGGAGCATTTGACAAAGAGTTTGTAATAGGATGCATAATCTATGATTTTGTAAGCAAGGGAGATGAAATTGACATACAGGGACATGCTGAATCGCCCGGCAAGGGGGTTTACATTGAAAGGGTGTGCACAGACCCGGGCTTTGAAGGAAAGGGCATCGGGAAAAGCCTGATTGACGCCTGCGTGAGGGATGCGAGGATACAGGACAGGGGCAACGCATTTCTCATGGCCTGCCCCCTGCCTGATGTAATAAAATACTACGAGCACCAAAAAATAGAGCTTAAGGAAAACCATTTCTCCAGGGAACTTATGAGGAGAAATGACGAGTCTTCAAAAAAGGAGGGCCATATTCAGATAAAGAAGCTTAAGAGAGAACTGGAAAAACTGGACGAAAAAGACGGCGATTTTTTAGAAAAATTAAGCGAGGGAATGAAAATTTCAGGGCGTTTGTCTTTTCTGGAGTACGCAATGGATAATTTTGACGGCGGACTTGAAAAATGCTTTGAGGGAATACACGGCTACAAGTACATCTGTCATAGCATATCAGAAATAGAGCCGGAATATTTCCTGGAAGAGGGGGATTTGGATAAAAGAAGAGCTTACTGGAAGAAAAGGCTGGCCGGGGAGTGACCGAAAAACTTATATCCCTTTGCACAAAATTTTTGTTATGGAGACGTACGAACTGGATTTCGTGATGGGTCTTTCCAGGAAACAGGAAGAAAGTATAGAGGAGCTTCAGAAAAGCGCCCTGGGAAATGATGTCTATAGTTTTAACAAAAACCTTTATCACGCCAAGAAGGAGGGGCTTATTTCACAGGCCTTTGAGAGAGACCTTCTGGAGCAGTTTTACTCCTGAATAAAGTTTAAATCTCTCTTTTGCCAAGATTGTTTCATGGTTTACTGCAGCGAATGCGGGCATTACAACGGGAAATGCACCAACAGGGAAAAGGGCCTGTTCTACGGGAAAGTTGTGGACCTGGACCTGGATGTAGAATGCATGGGCTACTTCAACCCGGAGGGGGAGGAAGACGTGGAATTCATGTCCGGTTTTGCCGACAAGGAACTCGGTGAATTCATGGGATTCCTCGGCTAGATTTCGTAAAGCATCTTCAAGGAAACCCCTTCCTCCAGCTGGTCCACGAAGCTGTTGAACTGCTTCTTTGAATCGTCAAAACTCCTGTACATGTCGCATCTGGTAAGAAGGCAGTCCCTGCAGACATACTCCTCGGAGTCCCTGAACTTGTACAGTTCTTCCTTTGAGTGCTTCACTCCGCAGTCGCGGCACGGCGCGGCCGGCTCTTCGTCTGTCATAGCATAACAATACCGACAAAGGTTTAAATTTTTTTCGGCTGGCTACTTCTTGAATGGGTAAACCGCGGGGTTCTTTATTTTTTTGCATTTTCCGTCCGGCTTGCAGGCCCCGAAGGACTTGTAGAACTGCTGGTTGTCGCAGTTGGGTGGCAGAAGTTCCCGCCTCTGCCTCTCAAACCACTTGAGCTGGGTTTTCACGTAGTTGTCCCTCAGAGGGGGCCTGTTCTTCCTGTTCCACTGGAGTATTCTCTTTTCCAGCTCTTCCCTTTTCCACCCCATCGTGCTCAGGAAATTGGCCATTATAAAGACGCTCCTTTTTCTCCCGTCCGATATTCCTTTCAGTATGAACTTTATACACGGGGGAAACCTCTCCTCCGGGACTTTGGATTTTCTGGTTATTCTCCTTTTCTTCGGTTTCCTGGCCTCCTCTTTCTTCCTTTCGGAGTGCCAGTCCATGGCGTCTATTACAAGGGACGTGGCCTCTCCCTCCCGGGTTTCCCCGAAGAAATCAAATCTGGGCTTGACCTTGCTTATGGAGGCGTCGTCCCTCTTGAAGACTTCCAAATCCTTCAGGGGAAGTGTTACCAGGCATTTCCTCTCGGAAAAAGTCTTCTCGTTTATTGTATAAGGCATGCGGAACAGGTGACGAGAGCCCCAGTCCTTTTCTATCTCCACAAAAATGTACGGAGTCAGCTCCTCAAGCTGTCGGTCCAACTCCTCAACCAGGCCCCTTACAGAGCCCTTCATTCTTATAAGGTCCTGCATCAGGTCGTCTTTTATTCTTTCCCTTATGAAGGAAGCGACTACCTGGGGTATCTGGGGAAACTGGTCTTTCGTTTCGGTGTAGTCCACCTTTTTCGGGAAGGCCTTCCACGGAACCCCTATGTGGAAGCCGCGGTTGCCTGAGAACTTGAGGCCCGGGTTTTTCACCCCGTGCTTTCTTAGGAAGGACAGGACGCGGGATGCGGCAAGCTTTGAGGCCTCCAGGCCTATAGCGGAGTCTATGTCTATTATAAGGTCCCAGCCCGTTCTCAGTTCGTTAAGCTCCTCCTCGCTGAGCCTTGTGCCCAGTTGCATGGGATTCTTCCAGCGCTCCACGGAGCCGTGGAAGCTCACCGCGCCTTTCTTGACCATTTCCAGCACGTCCCTGGGGTAAACCAGGCTATTGGGCCTGGAAAGGTGGGAGCCGTCCTTTTTTGAGGCCGAAACCTCCCTTCCCCTGGCGTTCCGGATTATCTTTTCAAGAATACCGTCCTGGGAATAGTACTCAAAAATCTTCCTCAAGTTCATCCGCACACCCTTAATGTATTATTTTGACGCAGATTTAAAGTTTAGATGACCATAATTCTACGGTGAGCATGAAAAGAGTTTATGTCACTCTGGATTTCGCGTGTAACAACGACTGCATTTTGTGCGCCAACACCCAGGATACTGGTGGTGATTAACTTCCCATTTTTCAGAGATATTGGGGAAAAACACCTGAAAGAAATATCAAAAATAATGATTAGAGAAATTTCTAATTCTGATTATGGGTTCCCAGAGCATATGCTGAAGAAACTGAAAGAGCATGCAAGGCTCGAGAATCTAAAAAAAGAGATTAAAAAAACCGATTTTATAGGCATCGTCTCCTTGGAGGGAGAAGTAACCGGCTTTGTAGTGGGTTGCATCGGGGTCAGTAGCTGCTTTTTGGATTACGTATGGGGCAAAACACCGGAAATAAAAAAATCTTTGGTCAAGAAATTTGAAAATAAATACAGGGAGATGGGTTTCTACCTAGTGAAGACGGAAGCCTACAGCTTCATGGAAAACGCGAAGATTTACAGGGAATTGAGTTACCGAAGAAGGGAAGGAAGAAACCCGGTGAAGTACGAAAAGAGGATATGAGTCATAAATTTCCATTGTTCTTTTTGTTGAAATCAAGACTAGTGGTAAAATTAAACCTTAATTTCCTCTGGAATTTACTTCATGGTGGTAACGTAAGGTATAAATATTTAAAAATTCTATTTATTAGTGCCTATGGGGTGTGTCGAGACGAGTTGTCTTGTGCTCTCCATGTTAACAGCATAGGACCTCGGTTTTATGCTGGAAGGTGCGGAAATCTCCGGATGGAAACACCCTGATAATATGGAAAACAGGACAGTTTTTGACGGCCTTGGTTGTCAAAATCCCATCGTCTCTTCTCCATGGGCTTTTTTCATATATCATGGTCTTCATTTTGAAGGCTCGGACACACTGATTATTTTTTTGGGGGTGTGGCCGACTTTTTTTCTATATTTCCCGGCTCCAGTAGAAACAATGCCTTGTAATATAAATTCTTTGGCATCCATAAGTTTATTATGATGCTTCAGGAGGAAATCCAGTCGGATTTGGAATGGTGGTTAAAAAACATAGACAACCCCCTTAACAAAAATTACGCCAAAAGAATAAGGGTGGTGCCCCTTGCGGGGGAAAACGGCTACGAAAGCCTGGAGCCTATTATAAAGAAAGCCGCGGAAAAAACCGGCCTGAAATTTTACGCGGAAGACAAGGGAGTTTTTAACAGGTATGACCCGGAAACCTGCCAGGACAACCCGTTCGCCTTGTACAAGGAAATTACCTTTAGCAGGCGGGGCTCCGCCAAGGCAAGGGTTCTCGTAAGGAACCAGGAAGAGGTGGGCCACATGCTCCTTGACAGGAAGCCCGGGAAGAAAATAATGGAATACCTGAGCCTGCTGGACAAGAGCCTGAGGGACTCTATTTAAAACAAAACTTTTTATTCTACCCCGGCCTAAACTTCGGTATGGGCAAGGGGCAGATGCAGATTCTCGTTATAATAACATTCGCGGTAATACTGGTGGGCGTGCTTCTTTACGAGTCCACCAAGTACGGGCTGTTTTCTTCCTACGTGCCGGTGCTTTTCGTGCTGGTCAGCATATTCGTGATTTTCCTTATGGCTGGAAGCTTTCTGAAAGGCGGTTGAACAACAATTTATTAAATGAAAACTAATTATTAACATGGCTTTCAGAGCAGCGCAAAACGTTCCCATAACGAACGAGATAATAAAGAGGCTCAACGAGAACACCCGAAGGATAAGGTCCATGGAAGAGATAGGAAGGCTTCTGGAGAACAAGAACGATTCACTGGAGGAAAGGACTCTGGAAAACCAGGAGGAAATGAGGAAAAGGTTTGACGGGATTGAAAAAAGCCTAAAAGATTTAAATATAAGGTTAATGAAAATAGAAAATGAGAGCCAAAAATTGAGGAAAACTTTTGAAAAGGCCGTGACAAAACCCGAACTTGAAGAGATGAAGAATTATATTGACCTGATAAACCCCATAAAGATGGAATTCGTTACCCGGAAGGAAGTAGAAAAAATGATAAGGGAGAGTAAATGAATATCTCAGTTCCCGGATTTACCAGCAAAAAAAGAGAGCCTGCAGACCAGGTTGTAGAAAGGCTTAGTTCTCAGGGATTGAATGAAAGGGAAATCATAAATTATATGAGAAAAGGGGGTTACCCGAACGAGGAGATTTCCAAGGCCTTGAACAAGGCCATAAAGTTTAAAGTCACCGGTTCTCCGCAGCAACCGTCCTACCCTCAGCAGCAGTTCAGTTCCCCCTCGTACGGCTCCGGAGAATTCATAGCACCGGCGCCCGAACAGCCACTTGAGCAGAACGTCCTGGAGATGTCCGAGGATGAGGAGATAGGACTGGAGGAACTGGTTGAGGAGATAGTGGAGGAAAAGTGGAGAGAAAGCATGCAGGAACTCAAGGACATAGAAAAGGCCGTGGTGCAGCTTCAGGACCAGGTTCGCTTCATAAATGAGAGGATAAAGCACGTCCAGAAGGACACTGAAGAAAAAAAAGGGGAACTTAAAAACCTGATAGAGGAAAGCTCGGCCCATATAGAAAATATAGAGAGCCGCGTGGGGTCCGTGGAAAAGGCCTTCAAGGAGTTTCTTCCATCTCTAACCGAGAACGTCAGGTCGCTGTCGGGAATAGTTGACAAGATGAAAAAGAAATCCTAGTCCAATTCAACTTCTTTCTTTGCCTCCCGCGGGCAGTTCTTCGCAACGATTCTCACTTTCTGGAGGGTTCCATCCAGGTCTTCCGTTATGTTGGCTATCAGTATGGTTCTTTCACCGGGCCCCAGGGGACTTGAGGAGGTTTTCTGGCTTGAGAGAGTGGGTGAGTAGATTCTTGTCTCGTTGTCCACGGTTATGCTCATCTCAAAGCTGTAAAGGGGCTCCGAGCCCGTGTTGTCCAGCGTAACGTTCACCCAGTCCTGGGCCGCGCTCAGGTCGTAATCCACGTCAGATGAAGAGAAGTCCAGGGAAGAGAATATGCAGTCTATCTGTCCCTCTGACTTGTGTTCCACGTCGTAAGTTTTTGACTTTGTGAAGGACTGAAACCAGGGGGAAGTCAGGGCCCCTATCGCCACGACAAAGGCCAGAAGAATTATGGCGGCTATGAAGGGTGAGATGCCTTTCATAAACCTATTTTGGTTTCCAAATATAAAATCTTTGAAAATTACTTATATTACCCCCGATAATTCTTAAGCATGGAGGAAGCTCTTCATGAGGTTCTGAACAAGGCCCTGAGAATTTCCGTTCCGGATGAAAACGAAAAGAAAGCGACAGAATTGCTGTGCAGGAAAATACAGGATAGCTTTCAGAGGGTGGCCTCGGATTTTGATGTAAAACACATGTTCTGCGGCAGCGTTGCCAAGGGAACCTGGCTGGCGGGAAACAAGGATATAGACGTGTTCATACTTTTCAGCGAAAAGGCTCCCAGAAAGGAGCTGGAGCAGACGGGAATGATGCTCGCGAAGAAGACCATCAAAAAACTAATGGGAAGCTACGAGATAGCGTATTCAGAGCACCCTTACGTAAGGGGATTCCTTGCCGGCCACAGGGTTGAGATAGTCCCGGCCTACGACGTGGCAAGCCCGGAAAAGATAAAGAGCGCCGTGGACAGGACGCCCTACCACGTGAGATACGTGGAGGGAAAGCTCACGGAGAACCAGGCTAACGAGGTGCGCCTGCTCAAGAAGTTCTGCAGGGGGGCAGGAGTTTACGGCTCTGATTTGAAAACAGAAGGTTTTTCCGGGTACCTATGCGAGTTGCTGATTATAGAAAATGAAAACTTCGTTAACCTGATAAAAGAGGCCTCCCAGTGGTCTCCGGGAGAAATAATTGACATGGAATTCTCTCAGGACAAGGAAAAACTGGCCAGGAAATTCCCTGAAGACCCGCTTGTTGTCATAGACCCTGTGGACAGGAACAGGAACGTGGCCTCGGTGCTCTCCGCGGAGAAATTCCTTCTTTTTGTTAAAAAATGCGGGAACTTCCTGGAAAATCCGGGCTTGGATTTTTTTGAGGAAAAAAAACCGGAGGTGCCCGGAGTCGGAGAAATAAGAAGGGGGATGGAGCGCAGGGACACCAAGTTTTTTATGATAAAATTCAGGGCCCCGGTGGTCCAGGAGGACGTGATGTGGCCGCAGCTCAGGAAGTTCAGGAAAAGGCTTGTCAGCCTTCTCAGGGAAGGGGACTTTGAGGTTATGAGAAGCGATGTGTGGAGCGACGGGATAAAATGCATACTTGTCCTGGAGCTGCTTAACGAGAAGCTCCCAAAAATACAGGTAAGGGAGGGCCCCTCAGTATTTGACAGGCAGGGAACTCTCGGCTTCATCAGGAGATACCAGGGATACAACATATTCGTGGACGGCAACAGGTGGCACGTGGAGTACTCAAGGAGGCACAGGGATGCCGCGGGCCTTATAAGAGAGTTTCTGAACAACAGCGAGGAAACGCTGAAAGACAGCGGCGTGCCGAGGAACCTCGCAAAGGAGATAGCCAGAAACGTGGAAATACTCGGAGAGCTTGGGGTTTACAGGCCGCTCAGAAGGTACGATAACTTCAGGGTTTTCATGAGAGAATATATGAACAAGAATCTGGTCTAGTTATACAGGGTTTCCGGGGTGACTATCTCCAAAATGTTTTCCGGAACGTATTTTCGCATGCTAATGTCGTGAGTCACAAAGTACATCTCTTTGCCCCTTTTCGCGAGCTCCTCCCTCATGCAGAAAGTCTCCGCGAGAATTCTGAAATCCTGCTTCTCTATCCAGTCTTCCTTTTCCCTTCTTTTGAAATACTCGTCTCTTTTTTCTCTCTGCCATATCCTTTTCTCGTACATTTCCCTTCTTATTGACCTTGCCTTTATTGTAAGCGTGTCGGACATTATCATTGAATAAACGCCCTCTATAACGCATTCCTCTGGAAATTCCAGGGAAAGACAGGAGCATAAATCAGGGAAGCTCTTGACGCGGTCTTCAAAATCCGGGGGCTTATAGTCCCCCCGTATTTCCGCGTAAACCGTGGGAGAAACACAGAGATTCAGGGAGTTCTCAAACATTTTTTCGTGGTCGCCGTTTTTCAGGTGCTCTTTGATTACGTTGGAATCAAGGGAGAAAAAATTACTTTTAATCTTCTTGAACTTTCTTCCGGACTGGGATTCCAGCCTCAGGTTTCTCATAAAACGGCTTCCGATTAGCATGGTTGTTATTAAACTTGGAAAGGATTTAATCTAAAGGCCTGGGGTAAGCTTTAAATATGTGAAACTCTTACTATCATTATCTTAAGAACCTTTCAAATTCTGATGAATTAATCTTGAACCAAAAGGTGTGAAAATGGAAGACGTTAAGAAGACAGGAACAACCACAGTCGGAGTTATATACCAAGGAGAAACAAGCGGCGTAGTCCTCGGCTCGGAAAAGAAAGCGACAATGGGATACCTTGTGGACAGCATAAAGGCCCGGAAGATATACCCGATAGACGAGAGGATGGGAATAACCACGGCGGGAAACGTGGGAGACATACAGACCATAGTAAGATACCTGAAGGCAGAGGCTAACATATACAGGCTTCAGAGGGACAAGCAAATAAGCGTCCGGGCAATGACATCGCTGCTGGCGAACATACTCCAGGGGAACAAGTACTTCCCGTACCTGGGCCAGTTCGTGATAGGAGGGTATGATGAAAAAGGTCCTCAGGTTTTCTCTCTGGACCCGTTCGGAGGAATAGTTGAAGGGGACGACTACTACGCGACAGGAAGCGGCTCGCCGATTGCATTCGGGGTGCTGGAAGACCAGTACAGGAAGAACCTGAAGAAAAAAGAGGCCATGAAACTGGTTCTGAAGGCCATAACCGCGGCCACGAGAAGGGACATAGCATCAGGCGGGGAAGTTGCAATAGCGGTCGTGGACCAGAACGGCTACAAGGAACTCTCGGAAGAAGAGGTAAAATCTTTGTGATTGCTTAAAACTTTGTTAAACTGCTGTTTTGTATTTTTAGGAATCTAAGGTGAATCTGAATGATGAAAATAAAAGAGGAAGTAATGGAGAATATACCCGAAGAGGCGAAAATAACAGACGTCTGCTTTGAGGGCTCCGAGATAGTTGTTTACGTAAAAAACAGGGAGTTCTTCAGAAAAAACGGCGACGTGATAAAGCAGCTTGTGAGCAAGCTGAAGAAAAGGATATCCGTCAGGCCCGACCCCTCAATAAGCATGGACATGGAGCTTGCGAAGGAAAAGATAAAGGAGATAGTCCCTGAGGAGTCCGGGGTGGACGAGATAACTTTTGAGCCCGCTTTCGGAAGGCTTACCATAGAGGCGCAGAAGCCCGGACTTGTCATAGGAAAGGGCGGAGAGACGCTGAGGAAAATAAAGAACGAGACCATGTGGTTTCCGGTGGTGAAAAGGGCCCCCACGATACCCTCGGAGGTCGTGCAGACCATAAGGAGGGTCATATTTGAGGAGTCCGAGACAAGAAAGAAGTTCCTCAACAAGCTGGGGGAAAAGATACACACCGCGGAAAGGAAGGAGATAGAGTGGATAAGGCTCGGTTTTCTGGGCTCCGCCAGGGAGGTCGGAAGATCCTGCCTGCTTCTGCAGACCCCGGGAAGCAACGTTATCTTTGACTGCGGGGTGAAGCCCAGCAACAGCGGGGACGCTTTCCCCTACCTGAACGCCCCGGAATTTGACATAAAGAAGCTGGATGCCATCGTGCTCACTCACTCGCATCTTGACCACTGCGGCTTCATACCCTACCTTTACCAGTACGGATACGAGGGCCCGCTTTACTGCACTGCCCCGGTGAGGGACCTGATGGTCCTGCTATGCCTGGACTACCTTGAGGTCGCCCAGAGGGAGGGACACAAGGCCCCCTATACCTCAAAGGAGATAGAGGCGGCGATAAAACATTCAATAATCCTGGATTACGACGAGGTCAGTGATATAACGCCGGACATGAGGATAACCTTTGAGAACGCGGGTCACATACTCGGCAGCAGCCAGGTGCATGTGCACATAGGAGAGGGCCTGCACAACATAGTATATACAGGGGATTTCAACTTTGAGAAATCCCGGCTATTTAATCCGGCCTTCACCAACTTCCAGAGGATTGAAACGCTTGTCATGGAGAGCACTTACGGCGGCGAGAAGTCCATTCAGCCTCCTAGAAGGGAGGCCGAGGAAAAGCTGAAGAAGGTGGTAATGGAAACTCTGGAAAGGGGTGGAAGGGTTCTCATACCCTCTTTTGCGGTGGGAAGAGCCCAGGAGGTCATGTGTATACTCCAGGACATACCCAATTTCAAGTATCCCGTTTACCTTGAAGGCATGCTATTGGATGCCACTGCAATACATACCACTTATCCTGAATACCTTAACAAGGATTTGCAGCGCAGCATATTCCACCAGGGAAAAAATCCCTTCACCAGCTCCATATTCAAGAGAGTGGGCTCCACCAAGGAAAGGGAAGAAATACTCAAGAACGGCGGGCCTTTCGTGGTTCTGGCCACTTCAGGCATGCTTGTGGGAGGACCGGCCATAGAATACCTGAAGGCGTTCGCCGAGGACCCCAAAAACTCCCTTATATTCGTGGGCTACCAGGCGGAGGGAACCTTCGGCAGGAAGATACAGAAAGGCTGGAAGGAAATGCCTGTGGCGGAGAACGGCAACGGAAAAAGGAGCGTTCTTGAAATAAAAATGAACGTGGAGACCGTGGAGGGCATAAGCGGCCACTCGGACAGAAACCAACTCATTAAGTACGTCTCGCGCCTGTCGGACAGGCCCAGGAAGATAATGCTCAACCACGGCGAGGAGAGCAAGTGCATAGACCTTGCAAAATCTCTGCACAAGCTTTTCAAGTGCGAAACCCTGGCTCCGAAGAACCTGGAAATGATAAGACTAAGGTAAAGACCAGGCAAAAATCAAGAAAAAAAGTTTTTAGCGTTTAAAGGGGCTGCGTGGTAGCCCTGTCAATTCTCGCGAAGCTTGGAGTGGCTATTATGTAGTTCTCGTCCACGCCCGCTATGTCCCCGTTCAGCGCCGTGACGGTTTTTCTCAGCCTCTCTATAGCCCTCTTGAGTTCCGACATATCCTTTTCCTTAAGGGTCTTTATCTTGGCAAAGACTATGTTGCCTTCCCTCAGGGACTTCTGGACAAGGTCTATGTCACCATAATCGTTAACGTGGGCTATTCTTATTGGAATCGCGTCTATGTTTGGCACACCCTCATGGTTGAGTTCCAGAAACTGCTCTTCGTCTACCTCTCTTTTGCCTCCGAAAATCTTGTCAAAAGCCATTTTTCCACCTCTAACTATATTTTATGGGTTAACTATTTATATCTTAATCGGAATGCTGGACGACCTCAAGCATGGATACTATGTTCCATATCTGGGTCCTGGTGTAGGAGGGTATGTTCGGGTCGTTTGAAACCTCGTCCAGCATTGAGATACAGGAATTCAGCCTTACGGAGAGCTCTTCCTCTTTGTTCTGAAGGTCGCTTATACATTCTTCGCAGGAGGCCCTTATGTTTTTCGGGACTGTCCTGTCATCCTTTATCTGAGACAAAGATTGAATTATGGTCTCTATGTCCATGAACATCACCCCTTTTATAAAAAACAAACAATTAGTATTATAAGACTCAACAACAATAAAAAGCTTTCTGTCCTTTCCCGCGGAAAGGCATTTTAAGCGTGTTATGTATGATTTTATTGAGGCCAAACCTTTCCGTGCCCGGTCCAAATCTGAGTAAGGCTATGTCACTTGGATTTAATAAAAAGATTCATCCGGGCGCGGGAAGGGGTTAAATTGTTTTATATAAACCTTGATAAAATTAATTATGAAAATTGAAAAGGCTTTAAAAGAGATAACTCTGTTTACTTGATAACCATGTCATATGATAATGATTTAAATTTAGCGTTAATAATAACTAATAACGGCAAATTGAGGTTTAAAACTATATATCTTACTCATCTAACAAGGAGGATAAGAAAATGATAATAAAAACTGAAAAGGCTTTCTTGAAGTATAGCTATTCTGAGGATATAATTTTTATTAAACCAATAAAGAGAAGTTATGACCATTCTATTCAAATAGGGGATTTGATACTAGACTTGAATGAAAAAAATAAAATTGTAGGATTTGAAATAATGAATGCATCAAAAATTTTTGGTGTAAAAAAGCAATTTATGCATGCTCTAAAAGAATTTGTAATTAAATTGACTATAACAAAAGATTTTATAAAATTTGAAGCAAAAGCACTTGCATTATACAGGAACGCCGTAAGAGAACATACTATAGATTTAGAAAGAATAAACGATGGTATTGAATTTGAAGATGAATTGAAAATTTCAGTTAAGAATTAATTTTCAAATACTTTGTTTTTACTTTCTTTAACCCTTGAACGGTAAATTACTTAAGCTTTCAGGAAGTCCAGCTCCTCCGGGTTCAGTATGGGCACGCGGAAGGATGTCCTGTTCTCCACGGCAATCCTTGGGCAGGCCGTGTTCACGTAGCAGTCCATTCCCAGGCCCTCAAGCTTCTCCGGGGTTATGCGGTTCATGGTGAATATGAAGGCCTTTTTTCCCTGCTTCTCCAGTTTCCCCTTTATTTTCAGGGCCTTTTCCGGGCTGGACTGGCCGGGTTTTGTTGACACGAGAATTCCGAAATTCCGGCAGTCCCTGGCAAGGGCCTTTGCCGCCTCCCTCTGCCTCACAAAAATATCGGCATCAGTTTTTTGGAACCCCTTTTCCGGCCCCAGGGAGAACACCGGCTTCCTTGTCTCCAACGCAAGTCCCACGGGATGGAACTTTCCCGTGCCCAAGAAAAGGAAGCAGTCCGCCTGCTTTTCTATTTCCTTGCCTGCTTTAAGGTCGCACCCTAGAACCTGGCCCGGATAGGACGGGCCTTTCCCCAGGAAACATTTTTTTCCCTGCTTCTCCAGATAAACCCTGGCCTTTTCAAGGGAGTCAAGAAAATTGACTGTGGATACCAGACCTATTTTTTCAGGGAGCATCTTCAGGTTTTTTTCAAGAAGCGGAACAGGGTCAAAGCTCAATCTCCACTCGCAGTAAAGCACGTCAACCCTGCTGTCCAGCCCGAAGTCGGAGTGGCCCACGTGCACGAGAAGGTCGCATCCAAGCCTTTCGGCCTCCCAGTCCCTCAGGTCGCAGGCGCCGTAGCAGGGCTCCAGGCTCACGAAAACCTCTATGCCTTCCCTGTAAAGCAGTTCTTCCAGCTCCGCTGACCTGGTTGCAAGCCCCTCCGGGAGCTGGATGAAAACCCTTTTCGGATTTCTTTCCCTTATTTTTTCAGCAAGCTCTTTAATCATGTTTAGAATAATAGGGGAAACGATTTAAATTGGTTTTTCAGAAAAGAAGACCTATCGCAGACGTGTAATCAAACAAGTCAAGTATCTGAAGTATGAAAGGCACTATGAAAACAAGTGAGAGCAGTATCAGGAGCACCACTATGGCAGCTTTTTTGAACCCCACCTCGTGGAAGCCTATCAGGATTCCGAGACCCAGCCCTCCCAGATGGGCGCTGTAGGCGACGTTGGGGTCTCCCCCAAAGAAGAAAGCAAGTATCGTGTAAAGCATGTAGACTATCCCCACGAAAAGCAGGGGTATGGGAACCACCGCAGGAAAAAATATCAATTCAAAGGGCTTCTTTATCATTGCCACTCCCATTATCGTAAAAATGGCCCCCGATGCCCCCACGAAAAGCTCGGTGGGAGGGTAAAAGAAAAGGGACACTGCATTGCCCACGATTCCCCCTATAATGAATATCATGAAAAACCTTTGCCCGGGCATGTCCTCCTCCAGGGCCCTTCCAAAGAAGAAGAAGGCTATCATATTGAAGAAGAGATGTAACGGGCCCCCGTGTATGAAAACGGATGTTATCAGGGTCCATACCTTGCCCGCGAAAAGGTTCTCCCCGGAGAATCCGAATTCCTTGTAAAGCTGGTCAGCCTCCCATTCGGGTATGAAGTTGAAGCAGGCGTAGATAATCACGCAGATAAGAATTATGGCGTAGGTTATTTTCATGTTTAGAAATTGGATTTTTCTTTATAAAATGTTTCACAGAATCTGGCAGATGCACGGAAGTTTGTGCGAAGCCCTTCTCAGGGCCTCCCTGCCAACGTCTTCCTTTCCCGCGGGAACTTTCACTGTTATTATTTTCTGGTCCTTTGTCAGCACTGCCGCGAAGCCTATGGGCTTCCCGAAGGACCTTCTCATTCCCTCCTGCAGCCTGTCTGCTCCCGCGCCTGTTGCCAGGGCATTTTCCCTCATTACCTGGTGCGGGTAAACCAGTATCTTCAGAAAATATCCGTCCTTGCCCAGGTTGTCTATGAGGTACTTGTTGGCGTTCGTCCTCGCCGACTCCAGGGCGTTGTGCCTTATCTGCACCTTTTGCCTGGTGAAGAGGGTGAAAACACTGGGAAAATCGCCCTTCGGGTTTCCGGTCTCAAACTTCACTATCTTGGAGCCCGGCACACCCTTTATGTAGGATTTCCTTGGCCTTCTTCTTGATATCCTTGTGTAGGCCCTCTTGGGATTCTTGTAGCATCTTCCAGGTCTTAAAGACATTTCAACACCTTAACCATTATTGACTATAAAGACATATTTAAATCTTTAACGCTTATATATTCTTTGGTGGTGCTTGTGGCTGTTTCTAAATACAAAAGACCTTCCTGGGACGAATATTTCATGGACATAGCAAAAATGGTAGGCAAGCGGGGCACGTGCGACCGGGGGCGTGCCGGGGCGGTAATAGTCAAAAACAATCGCATCATGAGCACGGGATACGTTGGTTCTCCCGTGGGCCTGGCCCACTGCAACGAGGTAGGTCACCAGATGAAAGAGCTCTGGCACGAGGACGGGAGAAAAAGCATGCACTGCGTCAGGACAACTCACGCGGAGCAGAACGCAATAGCCCAGGCGGCCAGATTCGGCATATCCATAGAGGGCTCCACGATTTACTGCAAGATGACTCCATGCTATACCTGCGCCAAGATGATAATAAACGCGGGGATAAAAAGAGTGGTGTGCGAGAAAGACTATCATGAATCGTCGGACACCAAGAAAATATTCAAAGACGCCGGGATAGAGCTGGTTATATTTAATAGTGAAGTGGAAAAATACGAAAACCAGTGAGAATCAGAACGAGTTCAGGAGCCTGTTCCAGAAAGATTTTTCCTTCTTTTTCTTTTCTGCCTCTTCTTTTTTCATCTTATTTATGTTCTTTTTTATCTTTGCCTCGGTCTCCTTCATGGTTGAAGAGTTGTTACCCACTCCCGAGGTGTTTCCGAATCCTATGACCAGGATTTTTTCCTTCTTGGACCCTCTTCTTATCATTTCCTTGAGCCTGTTCACCGTTTCCGGAAGGGCCTTGTAAACATCCTCCACCATGGGATATATGGCGGTCTCGCTCACTTCCTTTATCCCTATTGAATCCACGGGTATGTTCTTTTTCATCGCCACTTCCTCTATCTGGAAGCCGTGGTAAGCCACAACCTCGTTTCCTCTCTGACCCACGCCAACGCCTTCCATGACAATCCCGTTCTTCTCCCCTTCAAGAGCCCCGGCAGCGTCCACGGTTATTATCCTGTCTATCTTTTCCTTCCTTGAGACTTTCTCCACGAACTTGCCGGGATACCCTATGGTGGTTCCCGGTCCCCAGGCCTTTGAAAGCAGGACGGTTCTTCCTTCTATTTTCTGCTTTGAATAAACGAACTGCTCCTCCTCCATCTCAACCACTTTCGCCTTGGCCGGAATCATGGAGGCAATCACCAGAGGACCTATCCCGTCCCCAATCGGGGCGTTGTCCACGAAGGCGTCAACGGATTTTTCAAGCGCGTCCGCTATCTTCTTTATCAGGGGAAGCTGCATCTGTATTATCATGGCAAGCTGAAGGATTTTGTATTTTTTTATCAGCTCAAGGTAATGCCTTATGATTTTGACTATCTGGTAAAGCCCTGCGTTGTGCTGTATCGCGGCCGAAACGTCTTTCACTTCCTCCCTGGAAAGCTTGGGAGCAACCTCCTTCACGAAGCCAAGCTCCCTTTCCTCGGCGTGTTTTATCACCTTGTGGACCTTGCCCACTATTCCGTAGGGGTCCATGCTCACCGGGACTCCTATGAAGAATTCCATGAAGTTCCTGACCTTTTTCCTGAGAGCCTTGTCGGGCTTCTTGCTTATTTTTTTCAGTATGTTTTTCATTCCCTTGTCGGCCACCTTTTCCAGCTCCGTTATGTCCCTCTCTATCTTGGTGACCACCTGGTAAATCATCATCCTGGGATAAATAAGTATGAAAATAAAGAACATGAAGAACCAAAGGATATTTCCTATCCAGTCTCCTCCCCCGCCGAACTGCATCATAACCATAAACTCAATCCCCCGTTTTTTCCCTGATTTTTTTGAACATGCCTATAAGGGCATCGGCCTCTTTTCCTGAAAGAACTCCCCTTAAGGTAACGCTCCTAAGGCAAGTATAAGCCCTGTTTTTCCTTTTTTCAGGATAGTTTATAGTTTCAATTACTTCTTTATATAGGTTTTGCAGAGTTGAGAGCTGCTGCCTGCCGGCGAGTTCCCTTTTTTTGTATCCGGTCTTGCGAAGCTCGTAAAGTATCACGGAAGCCGCATGGGAGATGTTCATCACGGGGTAGGCGGAAGACGCGGGTATGCGACAAACCAGGTCGCACCTTTCCATTTCGCTTCCGGAAAGCCCCGTGCTCTCCCTTCCGAACACCAGGGCCACTTTTTTCTTCGTGCCCGTGTCAAGCCTTTTTGAAAGCTCCTCCGGCGTTACGCAGGGCATGACTGAATGCTTAAGCCCGCTCGTGCCTACAAGGAGGTCGTAGGAATCCCAGGGCATTTCATCAAGTATCCTGGCTTTCCTCACTATGTCCCAGGCATGCATGGCAAACCCCCTGGTTTCCCCGCTTATTTCGCAGGGGTTGACCAAAACAAGGCGGGAGAAAGAAAAGTTCTTCATGACGCGGGCCACCGAGCCGATATTACCGGGGGACTCTGGCTGCAGTAACAGCAAATCAACGGGCATATAATTTATATAAACCCGTTATATAATTAAATTATGGCCAACTGGAAGATAGCTGTTATAGTCCTGTTCGGTTTGCTGCTCGTAACACTGGGCCTCTTCACCGAGATGGGTCTCAATATAGGAGGCCTCGGGGGGAAGATAGGCGACGCCCTTTCCAGAACCTCGCCTTTCTCGTTTCTTGAGGCAGAGGAAACGGGCAACATAACTGTGGAAGGAAGCTTCTACGTGAGCGAATTTGACCTCAAGACCATAGGTTTGGACCGGGTGAGCGTGGGTTACGAGCCCGGATATCAGAACAGCGAAATACTTCTGGCGGAGAACGTGCTTACCACGGAAGAGTACACCAGCGTAGAGATAGAGGACTACAGGGGAGTCTTTCTAATAAACGAGAGCAAGGTCACCCTGGCAGGGGACGCAGAGGAAATCACAGTCAACGGGGTAAAGCTGGGTACGGTGAAAAAAATGATTCCGGTAAAAATGGACTCCGTGTTTTTCAGGAATGTCTACGTGAAAGAACTTTACATGAACAGGATTGAGCTTGAAGACGTGGTCGGGGAAATAAAAATACACGACAAGATAACGGTAAATCTGGGAAGCGAACCGGTGAAACTGGAATCCTTCTCAGGAAGCGTTAACGTCACGGACGGAAAGTTTGAGATAAAGGGCACTTTGAAGAGGGTTTTCGTGTCCGGCCATGACTACACCGCCACAATATCATGAGTCCTTCTTTTTCAAGTCTTCCTCTATTTCCTTCTCTATCTTCTTTCTTTCCGCGGATTTTCTTATCGGAGAGGACAGGGTCTTAAGGAACTTCAGGACGCCTGCCGCGAAAATCGCCAGAAGGAACATCACTACCGCGAAAGTCGCGTAGAATATGAGCACGCCCGTTGTTATGGGCACTTCCCACCCGAAAAGGAAATTCATGGCAAAGGGAAATATCAGGCCCGCTATGACCACCAGGAATATCCTGAAGGCAAGCCTTACAAGCTTGTAAAGGAAAAACAGGGATACGCAGAATATTATGAAAGTGATTATACTGTTGGTTTCAAAAAAGACCACCAGCTTCTCTATCAGTCCGAATAAGCTGAACTCCTCAACTATCTGGGTGACAAGGCCTGTTATGAATCCCGTTATGTCCATGATTTATATTTTTGCGTAACCAGTATATATTTGTCCCGATGAAAGTTCCTTGTAGTAGATGGGCCGGATTGAATCCGCGCCGAGCTTTTGGAGGTGAATTGAGGGACGCCAACCCTTTTAAAAGCAAACGTATTCTACAGGATAAAAAATTTTTTATATGTATGCTCTCATAGATATTTATGCCGTGTGGGGTAAAATTCGTTATAGTAACCGGAGGTGTTCTTTCCGGGTTGGGGAAAGGCCTCTTCATGTCTTCTTTAGGCAAGCTTCTCCAGTCCAAGGGCTACAGCGTGGTTCCTATAAAGATAGACCCTTACGTGAACATAGACGCGGGCACCATGAACCCCATGGAGCACGGGGAAGTCTTCGTGATGGACGACGGCTCCGAGGTGGATATGGACCTGGGAAACTACGAGAGGTTCCTTGACTTAAAGATGAATTCTGACTACAACATAACCACGGGCAAGATTTTCAAGGCGGTCATAGACAAGGAGAGGCGCGGGGACTACCTTGGAAAGACAGTGCAGCTAGTTCCCCACGTCACGGGGGAGCTCCAGAAATGGTACAAGAAAGTGGCAAAGGAGTCGGGAGCTGAGATAGTGCTCATAGAGATAGGGGGCACGGTGGGAGACATTGAGAACCAGATATTCCTTGAATCGGTGAGGGAGCTCTCGCTGGAGGAGGACGTGGTGTTCGTGCACTGCACCCTGGTTCCCCAGCTCAAGGTGGTAGGAGAGCAGAAAACCAAGCCCACCCAGCAGTCAGTTACCATGCTGAGAAAGATGGGCATTTATCCTCACTTCATTTACTGTAGGTCCGAAAAGCCTCTTCTGGACAACATAAAGAAAAAGCTGTCCCTTTTCTGCGGTGTCCCGGAAAAAAACATAATCTCCGGGTACGATGTCAAGAACCTATACGAAATACCCATTGTTCTGGCAAGGCAGGAGGTTGCGAAAAAGGTCCTGGCCAAACTGGGCCTGAAGGAAAAGGGAAAGGACATGAAAAAATGGAGGGAAATCGTGGAGAAGATGAACAACCCCAAGGGCAAGCTTACGATAGCAATGACCGGAAAATACATGTACCTTCACGACTCTTACGTTTCCATCAGGGAATCCCTCAAGCACGCGGCAGGCAACCTGGGCTACGAGGTGGAGATAAAGTGGATTGAAACCACGGACATAGAGGAAGGAAAAATAAAGGCATGCGACTGCCTGAAGGGGGTGGACGGCATACTGGTTCCAGGGGGCTTCGGCAGCCGCGGCACGGAGGGAAAGATAGAGTGCGTGCGCTACGCGCGGGAAAAGAACGTGCCTTTCCTAGGTCTTTGCCTGGGGCTGCAGATGGCGGTCATAGACTACGCGCGGAACGTGTGCGGCCTTAAGGGAGCCAACTCAACCGAATCCGACAGCAAGACTCCCCACCCGGTCATAGACATACTTCCGGAGCAGAAGAAAGTGGAGAACAAGGGAGCCACCATGAGGCTCGGGGCCTACCCGGCCATGCTAAAAGAAGGCTCTCTTGTAAGGAAGCTTTACAGCAGGGAGGAGATTTCGGAGAGGCACAGGCACAGGTACGAGGTGAATCCCGAGTACGTAGAAACCCTGGAGAAGAAAGGCCTGGTTTTCTCCGGAGTCTCGCCGAGCAGGAAGCTCATGGAGTTCCTGGAGATACCTGAACATAAATTTTTCGTGGCCACCCAGGCGCACCCGGAATTCAAGTCCAGCCTGCTCAATCCCAGCCCTGTTTTTCTGGGCTTTGTGAAAGCGTGTATTCAATAGGCTCGTCTTTTTCCTTGTTTCTCCTTCTTTTTGGACTGTAGCATTTTTGGGAACTGTTTTTAGAAGCAACGGAATCCCTGTAAACCTTCAGGTTGTACACCCACACACCAATTATTATTGGGTGGAAAAAGATTTATACTTTCTCCCCGAATGCCTGCACGCGGAAGCGGTAAATCTCCGCTGTCTTCCATGCGTTCCTGTCGGACAGGCCGGCCTTGTAGCACAGGTTTTCCAGGAATTCTCCCTTCCCCGGCAGCTGCTCCCAGACCTGGGGAAGGAACAGGCCGGAGTTCCATCGCTTTTGAAGGATAAGACCGTCCTTTTTTGTTATCTTTCCAAGAAGTTCCTCCGGGGAGGAGAAGTCAACCCGCTCAGGCTCTGTGAGCACGGAAACTTCCACGGTTATCTCGCCCAGCTCCTCCTCTTTCAGGGGAGGAAAGCGGGAATCGCGGGCAGAGGAGCAGGCGGCGTCACGAACCGCGTCTATGAGAGGCTTCTCGGGATAGGGAAGGCCCACGCACCCGCGGAGCTTTCCGTTTTTCTCAAGTGTCACGAAAACTCCGCGCTTTTTATCAAATTCCTTCGGATATTCTTTGGGCAGGGGCGTGTTCCGGTCCCGGACGAAACGGGTTATCGTCTCCCTTGCAAACTTCACCAGAAAAGAGCCCTGTTCTTTGGTTAACATAGTCAAACCATTTTACTTTGTTGTAAGGAAAGCGTACCAGGAACTCTGCTCCGAGACTATGTTGTTGTCGTTCGCGTCTACGGTAACTTCCTTTTCCACATCAACGGGAATTACACCCAGCAACTTTCTCTGTTCGTTTCCCTGAACCTTGTAAACGGCCTTTGAGTTTTCCTCTTTCAGCTCAACTTTTTTGGGACTTATTTGAAGTTTGTTTACCACTTCTGTCGGCGAAATCTTGACTTCTGAGCTCCCTACTCTCAGGACACCCCCTTCAAGGGAAACTTCGTCCGCCTTGACCTCTACCGACTCGTCCGTTATGACAACATCCGCCTCTTTCGGCTCTATTGATATCTGCCTCTCGTTGAGCTTTGTCAGTATTCTTTTTTCTGTTGTCCTGATTTCAACTTCGTCCGCCCTGATTTCTCCTGCCTTGAACCTTATCTCTGAGACAAGGCCTCTGACTTCTTCCGTCTGTATCTCCTCTCTGCTTTCTATGAGCTTTTCAATCAGGCCGTCTATTTCGTTTCTCAGTTCCTTGAGGTTTCTTATCTGCCCCTCTACGTCATCTGAAGAGGTTATGCCTTCAATCTTTTTCTTGTAATAGTCCTTTATCTCGCCCCCGGAGCTTACCGCGGTGGGCATTTTTGCGCTTACGGCAACCGCTTTCCCGGAATAAGCGGGATAGCTTTCCGTGCACTGCTCTCTCTGTTCGTTAATTTCTTTCTTCAGTTCAATTATCTCGCTGGTGATTGTCTCGGCTCTGTCTTCGTCGCCTTCCTGTTCCGCTTCTTTCAGTTCAGAAATCAGGCTGTTGTATTTTTCCATGAGCTCCGCGGACATGGAGCATTCGCTGGAAATCGGCCTGGCTGCCGTGGCCTGTAATTTTGTTTTCTGCAGGCACATTTCCTCGGGGTCCTTGCAGCCGCAGGCGGCTCCCGTCACTTCCCCTGCCTCGTTTGCAATCTTCTGGAGGAAACAGTACTGGACGGTCGTGCCATCCGGGCACGTGTAGAACTTTTCGCAGGAGTCCGACGAAACGGAACTTTCAGCCGTGTTCAAAGGGCCCGAAGCTCCCCCCGAGCCGCCGGAAGCCGTTGCCAGTCCCGCGGCTAAAATTATGAAAATGCACAAAAGCAAAATTCTTTTGATTTCAATCACCTCCTGTAATTAGATTTGTGGTTAATTATTTAAAACATTTTTATTTCAGGAAAACAATACAAAAGCATGGCTTGCTGGACAGTTCTTTTGGGCGCGACGGCGCTGACTTTTTTGTTCAGGAAAATTACCAAAAAGAGAGGCACGCACGGCTTCTGGCTGAACATAATGTTCCTTGGCGGGGCGCTTTTAGGGGTCATAGACCACGCCTGGCACGGGGAGCTTTTCCTTCTGGGGCCGAACCTGGGAATGAACCTGGGCCTGGGGGGCGTGATAACCGGGGGATATTCGCGAGTTGGAGCGCCATAGTTTTCAGGGAAAAAATAACCGAGTCTTTGCGGCTTAACGTTTTCAGCAAACGTATAAATAAGCCCGGCTGCTAAATATTACGAGACATAGCGGGGTGGAGCAGCCTGGAGACATCTTTGGTTCGTAAATCCCTGATTGCACAAACCTTGGTTGCACACAGAATGCTCGCAGGGCTCATAACCCTGAGGTCGTTGGTTCAAAAACAGACCCCTTTTAGAAAAAGGTCTCTGTACTCCCCAAAACTTGCGAAACTTCGTTTCGCCAAAAAATCACGAGGGAATGAGAATCCAACCCCCGCTAGAGGATATGGCTCGCCATGTCTTCCGGGAAACCAAACCTGCTATGTCACTATTTTATAGAATTTTCTTTGGAATTTATCTTTCTTTTCAATTTTCTTTATTTTACCCTTTCTATATTTTTATAAAATTAAAATACTATTGTATGAGCAAATCTGAACAGAAGTATATCAAAGATAAAAACCTGAATAATTCTGTGACTAAAACAAAATCCAAGAAGGATTAAATGTTCACTTTAATGTAAATTATATAAAAAATATTTTAAGTATAATAAGACAAAAGATTGGCAATTGACCGTTATCGGTCAAAACGAGTTCGCAAGACTAAAGCAGTTAATTTAGCATAACAGTTTTTATACTTCTTAAAACCTAAGTGATAACAGGTGTTTCAATGAAAAAAGTCCTGGGAATTGACGAGGCCGGCCGCGGGGCCGTGGTAGGGCCCCTGATAATAGCCGGGGCCATGTTCAACGAGCAGGACCTTCCCAAGCTCAAGGCCATGGAGGTAAGGGACAGCAAGGAGCTCACCAGGGAAAAAAGGGAGGAGCTGGAAAACGGGATAAAGGACCTAGCCGTGGATTTTGTGGTCGTTAACATCTCGGCCCACACGATAGACGAGATGAGAAGCGTGAAAAACCTAAACAGGATAGAAGTGGACTACATGGCCGACATAATAAAGACGCTGAGGCCCGACAGGGCCGTGGTGGACTCGCCGGAGGCCAACACCGCGAAAATAAAGGATGAAATACTGGGAAAGCTCGGGGACCTGAAAGTTGAGATTGTGTCGGAGAACTACGCGGACAAGAAGTACCCGGAAGTCTCGGCCGCCAGCATCCTGGCCAAGGTCGTAAGGGACCGCTCCATAGACGGTCTGGAGAAAAGGCTGGGGGTTGAGATAGGCGTGGGATACCCCTCGGACGAAAGGACAATAAAGTTTCTGAAATGGGCGCTTCACAACTACAGGGGGTATCCGGAATTCGTGAGAAAGTCGTGGGTCACGTCGCAGAGGGTCAAGGGAGAAAAAGAGCAGAAGAGTTTAGACGGATTTTTTGTAAAAGGCGAGGCCGGCAAGGGACAGGAGTAAGGGAATCCAGAAAGGGCTTATTCCCGGAAGGTCTGCTGATTCATAGGTTCCCGTGGGACTTTTTGTTATGACTGTGACTTCTATGAAGTCGGTCTGCTTTGTCAGGTTAGTGAGCGAGTATCCCGTTATTGTTATGTTCGGGGGGTTAAGCGGGTTTGAAACCTTGTAGCTTGTGACCTCCAGGTAGAACTGGGTCTGGTTTATCCTGGGGGTAAGCTGTATGTCGTCCACGTACTTCATCTCGCTGCTGGGCACGTCATCGCAGATTCCTATGCTTTCCCCGCACTTGAAGGAGAATTTTATCCAGTCCCTGTACTCGCAGGCCGGCCCGGGAGATGAGCATGTGGGGTCTTCTATGGAGCCCTCCATCCTGAGCACGTCCCTTATGTTTCCCGTGTTGTGTATGGTGACCCAGGTCCCGTTGGTCCCCCCGGGCTCCATTGTGAGCGCGTTCTCGTATTCGGCCCCCACTCCTATCGTGCCTTCTATCCATACTACCAGCGTGGCGACCTGGTCCGCAACAGAGAAGGAGGAAAAAACTATTATAAAAACAAGGGCCGCGAAAAGGGGGGTTTTAGGGCTCATACATAAAATATATTTAAATCATTATTTAAATAAATTGACTTATGAAAAAGGAAAACAAGTCTTTTTTGGCCTTTGCCGCGGCAGGAATTCCCGTGGGGGCGGTCTCGTTCCTGATTGGAGACAGGCTTCTTTCGCTTCTGCTCATGGCCCTGGTGGCCTTCGCCCTGCTCAAGGTTCTGGAAAAGAAGCTGGGGAAGGAAAAAGCGACCTGGTGGATTGGAAACGGCATGTGGATTTACATGCTCGTGTGGGCGATTTCCTGGACCATGTTTTACAACCTTTTCTGAGAGTGTGTGTTATGAAAAGAATTTTCACCAAGGAAATTCCAAGAAAGGACGGCGACAGGGTGGAGCTCGCTGGATGGGTAAGGAAAGTAAGGGGCTCCGACAACCTCAGGTTTCTGATACTCAGGGACATGACGGGCGAGGCCCAGCTCATTCTTAAAAGGGGCGCCGTCCCTGACAAGATGCTGGAAAAGGCTGGAAAAATCACGGAAGAAAGCGTCATAAAGGCAGAAGGCACGGTCAAGCTCAACAAAGAGGCGCCTGGGGGGCTGGAGATATTGCCGGAAAAATTAGAAGTTCTTTCAAAGGCGGAGGTTCCGCTCCCCATAGACTTCTCCGGGAAGGTGAACACGGGCCTGGACAAGAGGCTTGATTGGAGGTGCCTTGACCTGAGGAACCCGAAAAACCTTGCGGTAATCAAGGCGGAATCAAAGTTCGTGGAGGGCGTGCAGGACTACCTTTCAAAAAACGGCTTCGTTTCTGTTTTCACCCCCTGCATAATAAGCGGCACGTCCGAGGGGGGCTCGGAGATTTTCTCTTTTGACTATTTCAACGAAAAGGCGTTTCTCAGGCAGGACCCGCAGCTTCACAGGCAGCTTGCAATCGCTTCCGGTATTGAGAAGGTCGCGGACGTGGGGCCGAGCTGGAGAGCCGAGCTGAGCCACACGCAAAGGCACCTATGCGAGCACAGGGGAATAGCCGTGGAAATGAGTTTTATAGAGGATGAAAAAGACGTTATGAGGCTCCAGGAGGAGATAGTAATCGCGGGACTCAAAAGGGTCAGGAAATGCGAGGAACTGGAAACGCTGGGCGTTAAGGTAAAAATACCGGAAACCCCGTTCCCCGAAATCAGGTTCCCTGAAATTTATGAAATACTGGAAAAAATGGGCAAGAAAGTTGAATTCGGGTGCTCTTACGACACGGAAGGGGAAAGGCTCCTCGGAGAGTACGCCAAGAAAAAATACAAAAACGATTTTTGCTTCATAAACAGGTTTCCCTTCTCAGAGAAACCCTTTTACGTGATGAAGTTTGACGACAAATGGGCAAGAAGCGTGGACCTGCTTTTCAGGGGAGTTGAGCAAAGCTCGGGCGGACAGAGGGAGCACAGGCACGAGCAGATTATAGAACAGATAAAGGAGAAGAAACTGAATCCTGAAAACTTAAAGTGGTTCACGGAATTTTTCAGGTACGGGGTTCCTCCGCATGGAGGCTTTTGCCTGGGGATAGAGAGGTTTATCATGCAGCTCCTTGGCCTGGAAAACGTAAGAGAGGCTGCATTGTTTCCCAGGGACCCGGAAAGGCTGACTCCTTAATTTTAAATACTTTTTTACCAAAGTGGTTGCCATGAAGCCGATAGTAGTTGGTTCGGGAATGGGTGGCCTTGCCGCCGCTGTCATACTAAAGAAAAACGGTTTCAATCCGGTAATATTTGAGAGGAAAAACAACTGGGGAGGCTCCTTTACCTCGTACCAGATAGGCAATTACGTCGTGGATACGGGGCTCCACTTTCTCACCAGGGGCTCCACGGGAGAGCTTCCGACACTCCTGAGAAAATACGTGGGAAAAGACGTGTTTGAAAAGAATTTCGTGAGGCATAAGGAATACAGGTTCTATCTGGGGGAAAAGGAGGGAAAGCTTCCGGGAAATCTTTCCGAAATGCTAAAATTCCAGCTCCTGCCGGCCGGGGAAAGGGTAAGATTCGTGAGAATGATGCTTCACTTCCTGAGGATAGGAAGGGAAGGCTCCGACTGCGACCGGCCCACCTACGAGTACGTGAAAAAATTCATAAAAAAAGACGAGACTCTCTATTTCCTGAACGCCCTAAGCTGGATGTGCAACGGGTGCTCCATAAAGAAGGGCTCGCTTTCAAGGTTCGTTGACACGTTTGTCAGAAAGAGGAGGCTTACACCGGGCTACGTGATAAGCCATGTTTCCTCAAAAAGGAACGGCATAGAGGAGGACTGGTACCCGAAGGGCGGCTTGGTGACCGTGCCCAAGCTCCTGATAAGCGAAGGCCTTGATGTCCGCACGGGAAGGGAGGTTGAAAGCATCGTGGTGAAGGACAACAAGGTTCGGGGGGTAAGAGTCGGAGGAAAGCTATACAAGTCCCTTATAGTAATTTACGACGGCCTGCTTAGGGATCTGCCAGGCATGATAGAAGGGGGCAGCCTGGAAATGAGCATGCCCAAATACGATGACTACGACGCTATAACCATGTGGGTGGGCTTCAAGAAGAAGGTCGCGGACTGGGAAGGCGCCTCCAGGATAAGAATCATGGAAAGCATGGAATCTCCCCACTGGTGCTGCTTCATAACGGATTTTGAGCCCAAGCTTGCTCCCTCCGGACACCAGCTTCTCGGAGTCAGCGCGATAATGCACAAGGAAAAGAGGCTTATGATAAAGGATATGGAAAAAACCATAGAAAATTTCATACCCGGCTACAAGAAACACATGGACATGGAGCATGTGCAGGTGTGCAGGGCCGAGAAGACTCTGCAGAAGTGCGGCAACAGCATATTCCAGCTTCCTGAACAGAAAACCAATATAAATGGGCTTTACGTGGTGGGAACGGACACAAGGGGCTGGGGCAGCGGGGGAACTCTCTGCGCGGACAGCGCCATGAGATGCTGGAATTTCATAAAAAACGATATAAATTATAATGTTTCCAAATAATTATTGGCGGTTTTATGTGGGAAATTGACAGAAAAAAATGCCTCAGGTGCGGGGCCTGCGTGGGCGTATGTCCAAAACTCGCACTTGACCTGAAGGAATCAGGGCTGCGACACGACGCGGAGATTTGTATAGAATGCGGGCTGTGCGAAAAAGTCTGCCCAGTGGGGGCGATAATGGTGAAAAAGGATGGAAAATGATTATGACGTGATAGTTGTGGGCGCCGGGCCAGGAGGGTGCGCGGTGGCGAAGAGGTGCGCGGAAGCGGGCCTGAAGACAATTATGTTTGAAAAAAGGCAGGAAATAGGCTCGCCCAAAAGGTGCGGAGAAGGCCTGACTTTCAGCACGGAGAAGATAATCGGAAAAATACCGGAAAAATACATAGGACAGGTAATTGAGGGAGCCACAGTTTACGCCCCCAACGGCAAGAGCGTGAAAATAGTTTTTGAGGACAGCGGAGGCTACGTTGTGGAAAGAAAGGTGTTTGACAAGTGGCTTGCCTCCAGGGCTTCCAGGACAGGAGCCTGTGTGCAGGCGAAAACCGAGGTAACCGGTATCATAAAGGAGGGGAATTTCGTGAAAGGAGTCAGAGTGAACGCCCAGGGAAAGGAGATGGAGCTGAAATGCAGGGTGCTTGTGGCGGCCGACGGGGTTGAGTCCTCGGTGGCCAGAAAGGCCGGGCTTGACACCACCAACCTGATTTCAAACGTGGACTCCGGCTTCCAGTACGAGATGTGCAACCTGAAACTGGGAAATCCGCACTATCTGGAGCTCTTCATGGGAAACGAGGTTGCCCCCAGGGGCTACGTGTGGATTTTTCCCAAGGGAAAGGACGTGGCCAACGTGGGGATAGGAACAGCCGGCTCGAAAAAAACCGCCAAGCACTACCTTGACGCTTTCATAGAGAGCCACCCGGAAATATTCAGGGACTCCGGAATAATTGAAGTAAACTCCGGGGGAATCCCTGTGGGCGGCTTCCTGAAGAACATGGTTTCAGACGGGCTCGTCGTTGTCGGGGACGCGGCCCACCAGGTGAACCCGATTCACGGCGGAGGCCTGAAGGAGGCCACCCTGGCGGGGCAGATGGCCGGGGACGTGATTGCCAGGGCCATGAAGGAAGGTGACGTCTCCCGAAAAAACCTCTCCGAGTACAATAAAGTTTGGTGGGAAAAGAGGGGCCACGCGCTTGAAAAAGTGCAGAAGCTGAGAGAGGTCGTGGAAAAACTCTCCGACGAGGACCTGAACATGCTTGCCGAAAACCTGACAGGCGAGGACATAGTGGAATTCACCAGAGGAAACAAGATGATGAAACTGGGAAAAATACTGCTTAAAAAACCAAGGCTGATAGCGCTGGCAAGGAAATTGTTTTAAATATTAAAAAATATAAGTGATTTAGAGGTGATATGATGGCTAATCTACCATTGGCTCCTTTGAAAAGGGTTGCAAAGAAGGCGGGAGTGGATAGAATGTCTGACAAGGCTGTTGAAGAGCTCAGGGACATAGTTGAAGAGATAGCCGACGATTTGGCAAAGGATGCAGTAGTGGCCGCAAGGCATGCCGGAAGAAAGACTGTAAAGGCAAGGGACATAAAGCTTGTTAGCAAGTGATTTTCTGGAGGTGTAAAAATGAAGACGCAGACAGAAGCAAAGGGTCTGAAGCCTGGGAATTATGTGGTGATAGATGACGAGCCGTGCAAAGTAATTAAAGTTTCCACCTCAAAACCCGGGAAACACGGCTCGGCAAAGGCCAGGATAGAGGCCGTGGGAGTGATAGACAACAAGAGAAGGGAGATTGTCAAGCCGGGCTCCGCGATGGTTGATGTTCCTATAATAGAAAAGCTCAAGGCCCAGGTGCTGTCAGTTACGGGAAATTCCGTGCAGCTCATGGACATGCAGGATTACGAAACGTTTGAGTGCGCGCTGCCGAAAGAGCTGAAAGGGCAGTTCAGCGAGGGCCAGGAGATAATGTACTGGAAAGTCATGGGAAAAAAAGTTCTAATCGGATAAATCCAAACCTTTTTATTTCTTGTTCCTTTAAGAAAATCATGGACATGCTTTACGCAAGCAAGAGCTTTGTGCCCGAGCACCCGCTGAAAGAGGCGGACGTGTGCTTCCTGGGTCTGCCGTTTGATTCAACGGCCTCCTCCCTGGGTAACCAGAGGTTCGGGCCCGCGCTTGTCCGGCAGGCCCTGAAGAACACAATCTCTTATCTGCCGGAAAAGAAGAAAAACCCGTTCCGCGAATTGAAAATCTGCGACCTGGGTGACGTGGACGTGGTTTTCGGCGACTACCGGGAGACGGCCCGGAGGATAAAAGACACGGTCAATTCAATGATGCGGGCCAACAGCGGAGTTTTTCCCGTTTTCATCGGAGGGGAGCACCTGGTGACTCTGCCTGTGGCGGAGGCCCTAAAGCCCCGAACAATCGTGCAGCTGGATGCCCACAGGGACCTGGTGAAAGGCGGCCACGCCCACAACACATGGGCTTATCACGCGGCAAACCAAGGTTTTGAACTAGTGCAACTGGGGGCGAGGTCCTGGGACGAGAGTGAGGAAAAACTTTACAGAAAGTACAGTGTAGGCAAAGACCTCAAGGAGCTGAAAGGCCCAGTTTACCTCACAATAGATATGGATGTTTTTGACCCGGCGTACGCGCCTGAAACAGGTTTCAGGGAGCCGGGAGGCCTGACTCCGCGGGAAGTTTTCGGGTTAATAGACCGAATTTTCGGGAAAAAAGTCGTGGGAATGGACATCGTGGAGCTGTCCGCGAGTGGTTTCAACGGCCCGACGCCCAGTCTGGCAGCCAGGACGATTCTGCAGGCTCTCGGTAATCTCTGACCACCGTTATTTTTTCCATCTCTTTCAGGAAAGGCCCCAGCAAGCTGTTGGCTTCCCTGGAATCCCGTGATTTTTTTTCGGAGCGTATTTCACACGATGCATTTTCATGCTCAGAGCTGCCGCGGCTTACGGAAAGCTTCAGGTAGTCGTGTTTGCTCGTTTTCTCCTTTTTGTTGATTTTTGCTGTGCTGGTGTAGCCGTTTTTCATCTCAAGGAATCTTTTTTCAAAAGTCTTTTCTTCCTTCCTTTCCCCGTTCAGGGAATCAGCATAACCCCTGAAGTTTTCATAGGGCATGTCTTCCGGGCTGGAGAAATCAATCAGGCCTTCAATAAATTCGTAAATCCTTGAAACATCCTCTCTTATTATTTTGATGTCCTTGCTTCCGCCGTACACGTTCAATTCAACCGAGGGGGTTTCCCTGCCTTTAAAATAAACCGAGTGCCTTACGAAATCCTTTGCCTTGCAGACGCTGCTTTCGGTTATTGAGGTTTTATAGACAATGCCATCGGTTCCTGTTTCCCCCACAACGGTCATGCCTTTGGTAAGCTTCCTTGAAATGATATTTCCCTGGCCGGACGGACGTGACAGGGGCTTGAAAACCTCGTTTTCCAGGCACTTGAACGAATCCGAGCGTTTGTTCATATTAAAAATTACAGGGAAAAAGGATAAATACTGCGGTTATAATATTTTTATGAACGTTAAAACAGGCAGGCTTATCCTTTCCATCATTACAGCAAACATGGCGGGGCTGCTGGGCTCCGTTTTCACGGCCCAGAACATACCCGTGTGGTACGCCTCAATCCAGAAGCCCGCCCTGACTCCGCCGAACTGGATTTTTGCTCCTGTGTGGACCGCTCTGTTTATAATGATGGGCGTGTCCCTTTATCTTGTCTGGGAGAAGGGGCTGGAAAAAAACAGGCTGGCAGTCTCGGTCTTCGGTGTCCAGCTTGGCCTCAACACACTCTGGTCCTTCCTTTTCTTCGGCCTGAACAACCCGTTCTACGCCTTTATTGAAATAATAATCCTGTGGCTCGCTATAGCCGCCACGATTTTCCTTTTCCGCAGGATTTCAAGGAAGGCGGCCTGGCTTCTGGTGCCTTATATAATCTGGGTAAGCTTCGCCGCTTTCCTGAATTACAGCGTCTGGATTCTTAACGCTTAAGTAATCGGTTTTAAATACTAGTTGCTGTAAATAATAACTATTAAGTAGTTACATTTGATGACATGGATTTGGAAACAAACTCTCTGGAGGATTACACTGACGAATCTTTCAGATATGACGGATTTCTGGACAATTCTCCAGTGGTCAGGTATTTCAGGAACACGAGAACGGCCTACAGGAGAAACAGGGAAGAAAAGAAGGAGAGAAAAAACAGGATGACGAGGCTTGAGATACTTCACTCAAGGAACAGATATTAATCCCAATCTTTACTATTTTAAGTGGTTAGCATGGAGAAGGTAAAGGATATTGACCTCAACAGGGAATGGCCGGAGCTTGCGAACCTGATGAAGGATTCCGGGGGCTTCGTGGCCAAGAAGGTTGGCTTGGGGGTTGAGATACTTGAAAAAATGGTTAAGGACGGGGAATGCGTTAAATTCCTTTCTTTTCCCGCCTGCCTGGTGTCAACCGGGTGCAGGGGGATAATAAAGGACCTTGTGAAAAACTGCATGGTTGACGTGGTTGTGACTACGTGCGGCACCCTGGACCACGACCTGGCCAGGATTTGGTGCGACTACTACCACGGCTCTTTTGAGGCCGACGATAGGGAGCTGCACCGTAAGGGCATAAACAGGGAAGGAAACATATTCATACCCAACGAAAGCTACGGCGTGGTGCTGGAGGAGAAGATGCAGCCCATTCTCGGGAAGATTTATGAAGAAGGTAAAGACTGGTCCACCCCGGAGCTTGTGTGGAAGTTCGGCGAGGCAATAAAAGACGAGGAAAAGGCCGAGTCCTCCATCGTTTACTGGGCATGGAAGAACAGGATACCTGTTTTCGTGCCGGGGCCCACGGACGGCGCGTGGGGCTACCAGGTCTGGCTTTTCTGGCAGGACGGGCACAGGGACTTCAACGTGAACCTGATGAAAGACGAGCAACAGATTTCCAGAATAATATACGACGCAAAGAAGACGGGCGCCCTGATGCTGGGGGGAGGAATATCAAAGCACCACACAATATGGTGGAATCAGTTCAGGGAAGGGCTTGACTACGCTGTTTACGTGACCACGGCTCCTGAATGGGACGGCTCGCTCTCGGGAGCAAGAATCAGGGAAGCCGTTTCATGGGGAAAAGTCAGGGAGAACGCGAAGTTCGTGACGATAGAAGGGGATGCCACGGTTATGCTTCCTTTGCTTATAAAGAGCCTCATAGAAAGGGTTTAGAATTTTTTCTTCAGCACGTCCCTGAGTTCCCGCGAGAACCTGGTTTTCATGAGCCTGTCCGGGTTGCCCAGCGTGCTTTCAAGGTCCATGTCAAACTTCACGGTTCCCAGGAAGCTCTCCCCGAATTCCTTCCCGGAGGATTTCTCAATCTTCATGTTCTCCACCACCCCGAGAACAGGTATCCGGGCCTCTTCCAGCATCTTTAAAAATTTTTTTACGGTGGAAACTGAAACCATGGAAGGAGTCGTGACCACTAGAAACTCTATGTTCTTCATAAGAGCGATTGAATCCAGGACGGCCTCTCCCATGCCCGGGGGCATGTCTATCACCAGCAGGTCTACGTTATTCCACCGCGTTATGCAGAGCATCTCTTTCAGGGCGTTGGAAACATCAACCCCCCTCAGGGGAGACGGGTTTTCCCCGGAATAATAGACTATGGACATGAACTTCACCCCGCATATTTCCGGGGGCACCACCCCCAGCTCCTCCCTGGGTTTCGCCTCCTTTGCCCCCAGGATAATGTGGTCTGAAGGACCGGAAAAATCCATGTCAAGCAATCCCACCTTGTAGCCCATGCTGGAAAGCGCCAGAGCCGCCACGGAGGAGGTCACGCTTTTTCCAACTCCTCCCTTGCCTCCGGAGACTGCTATGACCCTGATTCCCCGCAGCCGTTCGTCCAGTGTTCCCAGTCTCGGATCCATTCATTCACCTTTTATTGAATTGAGCCACACGCCCCTTCCCTTTAGTATGGCAAAATCGCGGCTTCCGCACGAAGGGCATTTTGAATAATCATGAATCACTTCGGGTATGAAGTGTATGCACTCTCTTTCCTGCTCGCCCATCTTCTCCGGCTCGTAGGCCCACTCACTCCTACACACCTTGCACTTGAACACGGCCTTCTGCTTCCTGAATTCCACCCTGAAGTCCTCTCCCATGGCCTTCATAACCTCCTTCATGGCAAATTCAAACACTTCCATGTCTATCTGCTGGAGCTCTCCTATGGCCACGACTATTTCTTTGGTCCTGACTCCCTTCTCGCGGGAAAACTTCGCGGCCGACGAGACCACGGCCTCGGCCAGGGCCCACTCATGCATATCCGCTAACCTCTCTTTCCTGTACATAAATGGAGGAACTGTTTATCTCGGTTTCCAGTCTCTCCAGGTTCAGCATGCGCCTCTCAAGCTTCTTTCTCTTCCTTTTCACGCCTTTTTTCTCCAGGGCGAAGCAGGTTAACATGGAGGCCACGGAGGAAGTGCCCAGTATCGCGGAGCCCAGCAAAGGATTATCCATGTTAAAGCTTTCCGAAAGGTGGTATCCAAGCCCGTAGCTAATTAAGGAATAAATCCCGAAGGCCGTGCCCATCCTGAGGCGGTAGCCTTTTTTGAAATTCCCCTCAAAGTTGCTTTCCTCTTTGTTCAGCTTGTCCCTGAAAAAAGGTATTCCGTATTTTATCTTTTTAATGGCTTTGTCGCTGCCCTTGAAAGCGATTTTGCCGCAATCGCTGTTTTCAAAATCATTCAGTATGTTTTCTATGGTGCTTAATTCCATGCCTTCTGTGCTTATGTCATAGCTTGTTCCTTCATCAATTTCATAAACCGTTGTGCCTTCTTCCAACTTTTTTGTGAAACCCAAGTTATCGCATCTTGAGAAAGACATGTTAAAAATATTGGGATGAAAAAGATTTAAGCTTAAAAACCGGAGAGGCAATTTTATATATAACGATTTTCAAATAAAGATTATGTTGGGTTCAAAGAACAGCAAGATAACCACTCTTGTCCAGATAGTGAACCAGGAAATAACTGGAGCCATAGACAACATAAACAACGGGAATACGGACGACGCGAGGGCAAAGCTTGAATATGCCAGAAAAATCACCGGAAAGATTTCAAACCTGAGTTCTTTGGTGAAAAAATCCGTTGACAAGGAATTCAAGGAGTTTGACAACCACATCAAGAAGTTCGCCGCAAGCTGATTACCAAGTGTTTGGATGAACGGTTACATCCCCTGGATTTACGTGAATTGCTACACTTTTCTGTCATTTCTGGGTTTTTTCCGCAAAAGGCCTGTTTTGAAATACGAAAACCGGAAAGCACGGACTGATGCGAGGGAAGTGGTATTCTTCAACCTTGCCGAGAGGTTCAGGATAGAAATGAGGGAAATTCCCGTGAAAAACGGCTTCGCGAAGTCTCCATTTAGGGTGAAACATCTGCTTGTTATGGCGGCCAAGACCGGCAAGTACGTGAGAGTGAGGGCCGTTTTTCCAGAAGTATAAATCTTTTTCGGACCTAATTATTTTTAATGAAGGTAGAGGCAATACCTAAGGAACTGCTGGATATGGAAATAAGGAAGGGTTACCAGCATTATAAAGGCTTTGAGAGGTACAGGGAAGAGCTTGATGCGTTCTACAGGAATTTTGAGGTTTTGACACTTAAGGACTACAGGAGGGGGGATAAAGAAGAGATAAACAACGACATAGACATCGTGAACAGGAGAAGCAGGGAGAACATCTTCAAGAAAAGAAAGAGCCACGCCAAGTGCAACCTTATGATTTGCGACAACCTTTGTTTTTTCAGAAAGGATCTGGAGGGTTATTTTGACTCTTTTCCCACGATGGATTTTGCGAAGCTGAAGAAATATTCCAGAATAGTGCTCGTGGACAAGATAGACATAAATTTGACTTGCGCCGACACCCGGTACGAGCCGATTACAATCGGCTACCTGATAACGGACTGATTTTACCTATTTTCCAGTGACAATTTCCTCATATAAATCTTTAAGCCTCTCTTATTCTTTAGGGGGTGTGATAATGAACAAGAAGCTTTTGGCACTGACTTTTGGGGCTTTTCTGTTTCTGTCATTTGTGGCAAGCGTAAAGGCAGGTCCCGAGGTTGTATTCCAGTGGGAAAACGCCGAAGTGGAAGAGGAAGAGACAGCATACATAAACCTGTACCAGAACTTCAAGGAACCCTACAATTTCACGATAATATCGGACCTGGTAAAGGAATGCTGGGTAGTAAAGGACTACTATGACGAGAATAAGGTGGTCTGCAGGTCCGAAGACGGCCTTTGCAGGTCCATAGAGACTCTGGATTACCAGTACGTAAGGTGCAGCACCTGGGACATATACACGGAAGATAGCGGGGAAAAAGCCATTTTTTTCTACGAGTATGAAAACGACATGGGAAGGCAGCACGGTATTTACCAGACGCAGGCTCTCATTGTTCCCACATGGACCGGAAAAATCGTGGCCGCAGGACCCTTTATGGCCGGAATAATAGCCACTTTAGCGGTTTTAGCAATCATACTGGTGATAATATACTTTGCCGGGAGCTACGTGGTTTCCTGGGCAAGGGAAATGAAGTCTGAAACGCAGACTTATGAAGAACTACAAACCGTTAAGGACCAGATTGGGAAAAAAGGCCAGGTATTCAGCAACTGCATAGTGGTTTGTTAAAGGATTAAAGCACAATGGCCAAGAACAAGACAAGGGCTCCTGAAACTACAAGGGTTCTTTCCGTTATTTTTTCTCTTATTTTTCCGAACATACTAATCAGGGGGTAAAAAGGAAAGGGCGGTAGAGTGGTAACACTTGCCCGCCCTTCCCAGTGTGTGGGGGTGTGTCATCGAATGACTTTGATTTTGGTTGCATT
>CAZXFI010000002.1:0-57198 GCA_964640225.1 uncultured archaeon | reverse complement strand
GCCCTTCCCAGTGTGTGGGGGTGTGTCATCGAATGACTTTGATTTTGGTTGCATTCGGCTCTTGGAACTCTCGTTCCAACATCATCGAATGACTTTGATTTAGTTAAGCACCGGTATTCCCAACTCGTTTACCGGGTTCTTTTCGGTGCCCAAGCTCTCCCTTTGTACAGGTCCCAGTATGTAGGGGCTTTTCACTCCTGTTATTATGGTTATCACGTGTATCTTGCCTGCAAATTCAGGCAAAACCCTTGCACCCCATATGACCTGCGCTTCCGGGTTCATTCTTTTGTAAACGGTTTCTCCTATGGTGTTTATCTCGTCCAGCTTGAGATCATCCCCTCCTATTATCTGGACTATGGCGCCGTTCGCGCCGCTTACCTCCATCTCCAGCAAGGGATGTTTGAGAGCCTTCTCTATCGCTTCTTTTGCCCTGTTGGAGGAATCCGCGTCTCCGACTCCTATTGCGGCAACCCCTCCGCTGTGCATTATGGCCTTTACATCGGCGTAGTCAAGATTCACCAGGGAGGGCTGGGTTATGGTTTCTGTTATTCCCTTTATCATGGTTGAGATAAGCTCGTCGGCTACGGCAAAGGCCTGCTTCAGCGGGAGGTCTCCCGCGTACTGCAGGAGCTTCTGGTTCTCTATCACTATCACTGTGTCCGAGACCTTCCTGAGCTCCATAAGGCCCTCCTCGGCCTTGTGAATTCTGGTTCCCTCCATCTTGAACGGCATTGTAACCGTTCCTATGACTATTGCTCCCATACTCTTTGCTATCTCAGCTATCACTGGAGCGCAGCCCGTACCTGTTCCTCCTCCCAGGCCGCATGTTATAAAAATCATATCCACTCCTTCAAGGATTTCCTTTATTTCCTTCTTTGATTCCTCGGCGGCTTTCTTGCCTATTCCAGGGTATCCTCCCGCGCCGAGGCCTCTTGTTGTTTCTTTGCCTATAAGAAGTTTTTTTCCTGATTTAGTGACGCTCAGGTGCTTGGCGTCCGTGTTTACGGCAATTGTCTGCGCGCCTTCAATTCCCATGTCGGTCAGGGTGCTCACCGTGTTGTTTCCCGCACCCCCGGCGCCTATCACGCAAATCCTTGCCTGCCTGAAATCTATATTAAATTCCTCCTCAATCCTCTGGCTGTCAAAACTCTGGTTAAGACATTTCTGCTCAGAATTTTTTTCAAAAGTTTTTTCAAATGCTTTTTGAATCATTGAATCCATCCACTCCACCTCTCTTATATACTAAAACATATATTTCCTTATAGCGAAATACTTTTTAGATAGCAAACACTATCTTCTTTAGAAAAAGCTTAATAACTAGCCCTAATAAATGCCCAAAAAGTGTGTGTCACACTAGCTTCAAATTCGCCCAAAAATTTGAAGTGAACGTGTGAAGTTGGTTATTAAATCTAGATAATTTGCCCAAACATCTAGATTCCAATATTTCTTTTGTAGTCCCCTATTTATAAAGTTTTCGTTGCTTTAGAATACAAATGTCACGCTTTCTGTCTCTCTAAAGTGAATCACGTGAAGTTATTTTATCATAAAAATAGAAAGTGACAAAGCCCGCGGCCAATATTGAAACGGTAAAAAGAATCGTGAAACAGTCAAAATGAAACATCATGAACATACAGGAGATAATTCCCAGAAAAGGCAAAACTGGAAACTTTCCTATGTTCAGCGGGACTTTAAAGGGCCTTTTAGTGTAAGGCTTCCTGTACCTCAGAACTATCAGTGAGACGTTTACCAGAAGGAAAATCATAAAAGAGCCCAGGTCTGCTATGAGGGCGACCACGCCTATGTCTCCTATCAGAGTAAAAACCATTACGAAAATCATGGTGACAAAAACCGAAATCCAGGGAGTCCTTCTCTTTTTGTGAACAATGGAGAGCGACCGGAGCATTCTTGTATCCTTGCCCATCCCGTAAAACATCCTTGAAGTAACCACAAGTATTATTAGCACCGTATTCAGGGTGGCGAAAAGCGCTATAAAGTAGAGAAGCGGGGAAGAGCCGGGCATGGCCGCCTCGGCAACGTCCGCAAGCGGGGCAACGGACTGTCCGAGCTCCTGCCAGGGCAGTATGCTTACAGCGGATATGGACACCAGAATGTAAAGTATCGTCGTGACAACCAGGGAAATAAGTATGGCAAGGGGCACCGTTTTCCTTGCGTTTTTTGCCTCCTCGGCTATGTTGGCCATCTCCTCAAAGCCAAGGTATGCAAAGAATATGAGGGCCGCGGCCGAGAAAACTCCCCCCATCCCCGCCGGCATTTCCGTGTAATCCACAGATCCAATGTAACCCAGGCCGAGAAATATTATAAAAATCAGGCCTAATGTCTCTATCAACGTTAAAATAACGTTAAATCGCGCCGATTCCTTGATTCCGTAGAAATTCAGCAGTGAAAGAAAGAAAACAAGGGCCAGGGCCAGCGGGATTACCGGAACTATGATGAAGCCGGAAAGGAAGCTGTGCAGGTATCCCCCAAAGCCCAGGGCAACAGTGGAGCCGGATAATATTCCCGTGAAAATTATGAGCCACCCGAGAACAAACGGGAAGCTCCTGTTCTTGAAGGCGTTTTTCGCGTAGACGTACTCGGCGGCGGCCTTGGGATACATGGAAGAAAGCTCGGCGTAGCTGAAACCCGTGAAAGAGGCTATCAGTGCAGTCAGAAGAAATGAAACCCAGAGCGAGTTGCCGGTAATGGCGGCCGCTTCGCCTATAAGCACGTAAATACCGGCGCCCAGAATAACCCCTATGCCGTAAATGCTTGTTTCAAAAAGCCCCAAGGCTCTCCTGAGTTTCGGCATAGTTTTTTATTTATTTCTCCTGAAATATAAGCATGCTCTTCACCAAGATAGAAGATATCTTTGAAAAGAAGCCCAAAAAAGCCCATATAAGGGGCTGGGTGTACAGGCACAGGGTTTCAAAAGACGTTGTTTTCGCCTTAATCAGGGATTCATCCGGCATTGTGCAGTGCACTTTCAAGAAAAAGGAAGTCGGGGATGAGGTTTTCAAAAAAGTCGAGTCTTTGACAATTGAGTCCTCGATCAAAATAAAAGGCGAGGTCAGGGAAGACAAGCGGGCTCCGGGAGGCTTTGAGGTCTCCGGCAAGGAATTGGAAGTGGTGCACCTTGCAGAAACTTTCCCCATAGGCCGCGACCTTAGCGAGGAATTTCTGATGGATGTGCGCCATCTATGGGTAAGATCCCAGAAAATCACCAATGCAATGAAAGTCAGGTCAAAGGTTTTTGAGGCAATAAGAGAATATTTCCGTGGGGAAGGGTTTTACGAAACGCATTCCCCTATACTAATACCCGGAGGCGCAGAGGAGGGCCCGACCCTGTTTGAAGTCAAATACTACAAAGAAAAGGCTTTTCTCTCGCAGACTTGGCAGCTTTATGCCGAGTCCATCCTGTTCGGATTGGAAAAAATCTTCACGATAGCGCCAACGTTCCGCGCCGAAAAAAGCAGGACAAGCAGGCACCTAACCGAGTTCTGGATGACTGAGGCGGAAATGGCCTGGTGCGATCTGGACTGTTGCATAAAGATTAGCGAGGACCTGATTTCGCACGTATGCCTTAAGGTCGCCAAGGAATGTAAGAAGGAGCTGGAGGTTTTGGGAAGGGATCCCAAAGAGCTCCTGACAATAAAACCCCCTTTTCCCAGAATAACGTACACAGAAGCCCTGAAAATCCTGAAGAAGGATGGCATAGACGTGAAATGGGGCAAGGACCTGAGAACCCTGGAAGAAAAGCAGCTCATGACCCACTACAAAAAACCCCTGATTGTTACTCACTACCCCAAGGATATAATGGCCTTCTACAAGCCCAAAGACCCGGAAAACCCGAAAACCGCAAGGTGCTATGACATCCTGTGCCCGGAACTGGGGATAGAGATAGTAGGGGGTTCGGAGCGCGACCTGGACACAGAGGAACTTAAAAAATCCCTAAAAAGCAAAGGGGAAGACGTTAAGGATTATGATTTTTACCTGGAAACAAGGCGCTACGGGAGCGTTCCCCACTCCGGGTTCGGATTGGGAACTGAGCGAGTAATCCAGTGGATTTGCAAGCTGGATCACATAAGGGACGCCATCCCCTTTCCCAGAACGGCGAAAAGGTACAAGCCCTAGTGCGTTTTTGCGGTCAGGTTAATTATTTCCGAAGGGCTACCGCGCAAGGGGCCCTCATAAACAATGAAGTCCACTAATTTTCTTATTTTAACGTCAATGTTGTCAATTGATGTCATGAATTTTTGGCTGGAAACGTTGACGGAAGTGGTTACCACAGGGATTCCGGCCTCCCCCACGGTCTTTGAAAACCAGTGGTCGGGGATGCGCACGCCTAGTGTCTCCAATCCCGGGTTCACACCTGATGCCACGCATTTTCTCTTGAGTTTAAGTACAAGCGTATAAGGGCCTGGCAGTTTTACAAGGTCCTCTTTTTCCGCAAAACAGTTCTCCAGAATCCATTTTTTTGAGGGGGCTATCACGGAAAAGGGCTTTTTTTCGCGTTTTTTCATGTCCCTAATCCTCTTCACGGACTTCTCGCTGGTGGCGTCGCAGCCCAGGCCGTAAATTGTGTCCGTTGGGTATATAAACACCAGGCCTTCCAGCATTAGCCCTTTTATCCTGCCCGAGTCTTCCTTTGTGAGAATCATAAACCTGCCCCGGAAATCATCTTTCTGGCCCATTCTTCGGCTTTTTTCCTGCTTTCCCCGCTGTTTTTTGGCTCCTTGAAGCCGATTTCCCCTATTATGGAATTACCGGCAAGCTCTTTCTTCATGTTTTCCAGCGCTTCTCCCGGGCTGCCTCCGTAGCAGCAGAAAAGCGCTATTTTCTTGCCTTTGAGTCTGTTTTCGGACAGGAAAGTCCTCAAGGCAGGCGCAAAGTTGGACGCCCACACGGGAGTGCCTATGAAAAGCAGGTCGTAGCCCTCCGGTTTCTTGCCGAGCGGAAGGAGTTTCGGTTTTTTCTTCATTATTACCTGCCGGCCTCCCCAGAAATATTTCATGAAACCCCTTGTTTTTATTTCTTTCTCGGGTTTTAGCTCCAACAAATCGCATCCGGCGGACCTTGCTATGGCCTCGGCCACAAACTTGGTGTTTCCCTCAAACGAATAAAAAACCACCAGCTTCTTAGACAAACAATCACCTCGCGTTGAAAATTCCGTTTTTATAAGCCTTCATGAGAGCCATCACTGCGTGCTGTGTGTAATCGTTCCTCTGGTCGTTCCTTTCAAGGGAGTGCCTGAAGCCCCCGATTGCGCGCTCCTGGTTGCTTATGTAGAAGGCGTTGTCCTTCGTGTACTGCGTGAGAAGTATGAAGCGCGTTCCCTCCCTAACGGAATCCCCGTATTTTTGCGAATGGTATCCGTCTCCTAGTATTTTTGCAAGAACGTAGGCGTCGTTTATCCCCTCAAGATAAGAGGAGGCGGAATTCCTGGGTTTGCCTTTCGGAAAACCCCCTATCTCGTCCGCGTATTCGCTCTCCCTTATCTGGTAGTTTAGAATCAGCCAGTCATTCATCTCAAACACGAAATCAGCTACTTCCGGGTTTTCGGTCTCATTGTACAGGAGCAGGTAGGTTTGCGAATGCCACGGAACAAAGGCAGTGTTCTTGTTCCCTCTCCAGTAATCCCTGTAATAAGGAAAAGCCTTTATAACGGAGTCAAGGTACGCGGTTTTCCCCGTGTTCCGGTAAAGCGTCATGAGTGAAAGCATGGCCTCACCGGGGTAATAATCCGTTCCGCTGGTGGAATTTGAAAGAAAATAAGTTCTGAAGGAGCCGTCTCCGTTCTGCAGGGAAAGGATTCCCCTTGCAAAGGATTCCTGCAGCTCCTTGCTCTCAGGGTAATCCGGGTTGTTTATCAGGGCAAGAATAAGGAATGCGCTGTATGCCAGCTTGGACCTGTTCTCTATTTCCAAATAGCAATAGTCTTCCCTACATACCCTGTAACCAAGGTAAAAATCAAGCGTGTTTTCCGCAACCCGGTTGAGGGCGGTGTCGTTGAGGAAGTTACTGGCCTTGCTCATCGCCCAAAGCGTGGCAAGCTGCCTGACGTGGTTGTTGTCAGGCGAGTATTCATCCAGGCTGGGGTAGTAAACGTATTCCAGGATTCCGGTGCCGTTGTTGATGTTTTTCAGGAACCAGGACCTAGCCATTGAAACCCTTTCATAAAGCATTTCATTGTCTATATCATCCGTTTCCATAAGAACGTTGTACCTGTAGAGGTCTTCCACGCTTTCCCTGTCACTCTTGAAGGTCTCCGTGTCGTACCTGTAAATCTCCGTCTGCGGGTCTTCGTAGCAGGCAGAGTCAAGCCCCGCCTTCTGGCAGAGCCTCTCCATGGTTTTTTCCAGGTCGTAATTCTTGGTTATGGGAACGGATTCCTTGAAAAAAGCTCTTTTTCCCTCCTTTTCAACCTCTATGCCATGTATTCCCAATTCTATCTCCTTCTCCAGATTTTTGAGCGTCCCGTTTATGCGCGTCCTGTTTGAAAGAAAATTGAACACAAGCTCAGCGTTGCCTGTTTCCTCTTTTTTCAGAATCCCTCCAAACCTCTCGTCGTTTATGCAGTTTTCCACGGCCTCCTCTGTGTAGAGGGAAAAATTGCTGCCGGTTCCGCTCATGCAGCACTTTATGGAGTTGTTGTGCATTATTGTCAGGAACATCATATCAAAATCCCTGTCTGCGATACCCCTTTCATAAGTGGAATTTAGTCCGAACTTGCTGTCTAGCACGTGGTAGGCATAAAGAGCAATGACCTGCTTTTCGCCGAGCGGCTCGGTCTCCGTGTGGATTTTCTCGGTTTCGGGAAGGCTGACCGCCATAATCACGCTGTAAAGAAGCAGTATTGAAAAAAGCAGGTAGACTTTCCTGAACTTCATAACACTCACTTAAATATACTCTTTATTAAATTAAAATCATGACAAAAATAAAGCTTGTTTTTCTCGGTTCCGGTTCCAGTATACCCACTCCCGAAAGGGGTCATCCATCCATATTCATAGACTACAACGGGGAAACGATGCTCTGGGACTGCGGCGAGGGGACCCAGGTCAGGATGATGGAGGCGTCTTTGCACTTTATGAAAATAAGCCGGATTTTCATAACCCACTGGCACGCGGACCATTTTGCGGGGCTTATAGGCCTGATAGAAACCCTAAACCTGGAGAACAGGAAAAAACCGCTTGCCGTTTACGGACCAGAGGCCTCGCGCTTTATAGACGCCTTCTCGGAGCTGAGCTACTGGGATTTCGGCTTTGAGCTGGAAGCCGTTGACGTGAATTTTGAGGGAAAGGACATATCAAAAATTTTTGAGAACGAAGACTACAAGATACTCTCCGTGCCCGTGAAGCACTCGGTTCCTGCAGTGGCATACTGCCTGGAGGAGAAAGACAGATGGAACATAGACATGAAAAAGGCCAGAAAACTGGGGCTTGAGGAGGGGCCCGTTCTGGAGGAGCTGAAGAAAAAGGGAAAAATAAGACACGGCGGGAAGACCGTGGGAATAAGGGACTTGGCCGTCAGGACTCCCGGCAAAAAAATAGTTTATTCCGGGGATACCGCACCGTGCAAAGGCCTGGAAAGCCTGGCCAGGAATGCCGACCTGCTCATACATGACGGGACCTTCATGGAAGACGAGATTTCTGAAAAGAAAGAATATTTAAAAAGAAGGCACACAAGTGTGACGGAGGCCGCCAGAATAGCCAAAGAGGCCGGCGTTAAGAGGCTCGTTATTACGCATTTTTCCAGAAGATACAGGAACATAAAAGCGTTGCAAAAGGAGGCAAGAAAATTTTTTCCGAAAACGGAAGCTTCCCACGACCTGAAGGAAATAGAACTGGGGTAATTATGGGTCATCGGCAAAAATGCCTCTCGGGTGTGGTGTTTGGGTATATCTGAAACAAGGTTCCAGATATTTGCAACGAAAGTTGCAATACAATATGTTACTACCTAAAAGTATTTAAATCTTTCTATTTTAACCACTTTAAAGATGTGACATGCTTTAAAAGCTTTTAAACCTGCCTTTTTTATTAATTTTATGATTATTTCTGAAAAGGACGTAGAAAGACTGGAGAAAATCGGCTACAGGTTTGCTGGCGCGCATAAACATAGCGCGGTGAAGACCTGCTCCTGGACCAGAAAATCCTTGGTAGGGGACGGGATTTGTTACAAGCAGAAGTTTTACGGGATACAAACCCACCGCTGCCTGCAGATGAGCCCGGCCGTGCCTTTCTGCAAGCACAGGTGCAGATTCTGCTGGCGCGACACGAGCATCACCTATCCCAAGTGGGAGGGGACTGCGGACGAGCCCGATGACATAATAGAAGAGAGCATAGAGGCGCAGAGGGAGCTCCTGTCCGGCTTCAGGGGAAACGAGAAGGCGGATAAAAAAAAGGTAAGGGAGGCATGGAATCCCAACCAGGCAGCGATATCCCTGGCAGGAGAGCCAACCGAATACCCCAAAATATCGGAGCTTGTGCAGGCTTTCAGGAAAAGGAAATTTTCCGTATTTCTGGTAACAAATGGCACGAACCCTCAGGCCTTGGAGAAACTGGAAGAACCCACGAACCTTTACGTAACCCTTCCCGCCCCGGACAGGGAAACCTACCGCAAGACCTGCGTGCCCATTGAGGACTGCTGGAATAGAATAATGAAAAGTCTTGAACTTTTGAAGAATTTTTCATGCAACACCGTGGTCAGACTTACCCTTGTCAAGGGCCTGAACTTTGTCAAACCCGAGCTTTACGCAAAGCTCGTGGACAAGTATGAGCCCGATTTTCTTGAAGTGAAAAGCTTTATGAGCGTTGGCTTCTCCAGGAACAGGCTTCCTTACGAGGCCATGCCCCTTCACCCCGAGATAAGGGAGTTTTCAAGGAAAATAGAGGAAAGTTGCGGCTATTCCGTAAAAGACGAGAGCAGGCACAGCAGAGTCGTCCTTCTTAAGAAATGAAATTTATATTGATGGGGAATAAAGATTTGTTATGAAGGCTGTCTTGGTTTTGGTTTTTCTTCTCTTGATTCCGGCCGCGGCCGCAAAATACATAACCATGGCAACCACCGTGTCGGGAGGAACCCTTTACGGGGGCGAGGGGGAATTCAGGGTTTTCGTGGAGCAGAAAGGCGACGAGTCGGCCTACAAAGCTGAGGCCGTGCCCGAACCCTCAGCGTATTTTGAATATTCGGGAAAAATGGAAGCGGACAGGCTGTCTCCGGGAGAATCAATGTACGGCTTCTTTAATTTTTCCTCAAAGGGCAGCCTGGCCGAAGGGCTGTATCCCCTGGTCATAAGAACAACGTACCACGATGCCAACGGGCACCCCTTTTCCGTTGTTGCCGGGTATTTTACTAAAAATGTGGCGGATTACGGGACAGGCGTCTCGGGCAGCATGGGAACGGCTGAGGTTCCCCAATCCGGAACCGGGGAAGCGAAGCTGAAAATAAAAAACCTTGAGGGGGATTCAAAGGAGGTGAAAGTCATGGTTTACCTTCCCGACGAGATAAAAGTAGACGACAGCGAAAAAACGGTTGCGCTGGGCCCTTTTGAGGAAAGGGAAATAAAGTACGTTATGGAGCCACAGAATGCCCTGGTGGGAAGCACCTATTCCGTTCTGGCCTCCCTGGAATATGATTCCGGAAAACACCACGCCTCTTATGCCAGGGGCACGGTAAGGATATTAGAGGCAAAGGAAGGATTCGGTGTTATATGGATTCTGGCGACGCTATTTATTGCCCTCCTGTCAATATTTATCTACCTGAAACGGAGTGAGAAAAAATGAAAGTTTCGGTCGTGATTCCCACCCTGAACGAGGAGAAAAACCTGCCCATAGTCCTCAAGGAACTGAAAGAAATGAAATGCGTGAGCGAGATAGTGGTTGTGGACGGTTATTCGGGGGACGGGACCGTGAAAATAGCCAGAAAGTTTGGTTGCAGGATACTTTACGACAGGAAAGGCAAGGGCTCGGCACTGAGAGCCGGTATGAAAGCCGCCAAAGGGGATGTTGTCATAAACATGGACGCGGACTGCTCCATGATACCCAGGGAAATCCTGCTTCTCAAGGCGGGCATAGAGGCCGGCTACGACGTTTGCATGGGCTCCCGCTTCATACAGGGAGGGGGGACCGAGGACATGCCAATCTTCCGGAAACTCGGCAACAAGTTCTTCGTGTCCATTGTAAACCTGTTCTGGCACAAGAAATACTCAGACCTCTGCTACGGCTACAGGGCCTTCAGGAAATCCGCCGTAAGAAAGCTGGAACTGAAAAGGGACGGGTTCGGCATAGAGACCGAGATTTCCATAAAGGCCGCCAAAGGGGAGCTGAAGGTCCTGGAAGTTCCCAGCTTTGAAAAGGCAAGAAAATACGGGAAAGGGAACCTGAGAAGCTTCAGGGACGGGTGGAACATACTTAAGACAATCATATGCGAACTTTTCGGAAGATGATTTGATGGAAACAAGAATTATTTTGCCTACTTACAATGAAATCGAAAACATCAAAATCCTTATTCCAAAAATTTTCAACACATTCAAGAGTCATGGTATAAGAGGGGATGTCCTGGTTGTTGATGACAACTCGCCGGATGGCACGGCCGATTTTTTGGAAGAGTTGAAAAAATACAGTGTTAAGGTCGTGAGAAGAGAAAGAAAAATGGGCCTGGGCTCGGCGTATATAAAAGGCTTCAAGGAATCCCTGAAAGACGGGAAGGATGTGATATTTGAAATGGATGCAGACTTGTCACACGACCCTTCATACATACCATATTTCATCAGGAAAATTATGGAAGGATTTGACGTTGTTATAGGAGCCAGGGAGGAGATTGTTGGCTGGAATTGGTACAGAAAATCAGTTTCCTTCTGTGGAAATTTTATAGGAAGAAATCTTGCCGGTATTAAAATAAAAGACCTCACAACGGGCTATAGGGCCTACAGGAAAGAAGTTCTAAAATCCGTTAATTTGGATAAAATAAAATCAAGCGGCTACGCATTCCAGCTGGAGATTATGGCCAGATGTATTTCCAGCGGTTTTATTGTAGGCTCCATACCCATAGTATTCTACAACAGGAGCATGGGAAACAGCAAGCTTTCCAGGGAAGATATACTGGAATTTTTTATGACCGCCCTGAAAATAAGACTGGGTTTTTTAAATGATTAAGGAAGCTTTAACGCTGGCATCAAAGGCACTTGCCTCAAATTTCATTACGCTGAAAAGCCCGTACAAGCTGACCTTTGCCCTGACTTACAGGTGCAATTCAAGGTGCAGGACGTGCGGCATATGGAAAAGAAAATCCGGTAGCGAGCTCTCAACAGAGGAAGTAAAAGAATTTTTCAGCAAAAACGTTTTTCCCTGGGTGAACCTCACGGGAGGGGAAGTTTTCCTTAGAAAAGACCTGGTTGATATAGCGAAATCAATGAAAGGGACTTACCTGCTTAACATAACCACGAACGGAATTCTTACCGAAAAAATCCTGAGTGACTGCAAGGAGCTGGAGAAAAGCGTTCCCAGGTTCATCCTCACAGTAAGCGTAGACGGCCCCCGGGAACTGCACGACAAAGTAAGGGGCGTAAAATGCTGGGACAAAGCCTCCAATACTTTCGCCCGGGCAAGGAAAATGGGACTGGAAACCTACATAGGCTACACGATTTCCCCTTACAACACGGGAAAGCTCAGCGAAACCTTTGAGGAATTGAAAAAACCAGTCCCTGGACTGAAGATGAGCGACTTTCACGTAAACTTCTACCACGAGTCCGAGGTTTACTTCAACAACAAAGGGTGTGCGCCCGGCGGCTACAGGAAAAAATTCGGGGAAGAAATAGAGGAATTTATGAAAGCAAAAAAAGGCCTCGGTCCCGTATCCTTTCTTGAAAGGAGTTACCTGAAAAACGTGGATAGTTATCTCAAGTCAGGGATTTCCCCTCTGCCCTGCAAGGCCCTGTCTTCCTCCTGTTACATGGACCCTGAAGGAAACGTTTACCCCTGCACGATTTTCAACAAAAAGCTCGGCAACATCAGGAATGCCGGCTATGACCTGAAGAAGATATGGAACTCGGAGAAATCGGATGAAACCAGAAAACTTGTTGAGAAAAACAAATGTCCGGGGTGTTGGACTCCTTGCGAGGCTTACCAGACGATCTTGGGAAACTTGCTAAGAAGATGAAGGAAGCCAGGCCTGAATTTTGGCTCGCCTTAATAATAATTTTCGCTCTCTTTGTAAGGCTTTATTTTTTCATCGGGCTGGTGTCATCAGACCCGCAGGACGACGGCATATACTACAACAAGGCCTATTCCATATACAGGGGAACGTTCAGTCTTGGCAATTACGACAGTCCGGTTAACCCCGCGGAAACCTTCAATTTCAGGTTCATGATAAACTATCCCATTGCTTTCCTTTTCCATCTTTTCGGGCCGGGCGAGTTCTCCGCCGGGCTGTGGAGCCTTTTGTGCTCCTTGGGGACAATTACATGCACTTTCTACCTTGGAAAATTTTTTATTGACGCAAAAACAGGCCTCATGTCCTCTTTCCTTGTCTCTTTTTTCCCGCTTGACGTGATATACTCAACTAGAATATTACCGGACATTGTGCTGGCTTTTTTTGTGATTCTTTCCCTTGCGTTGTTCGCGAAAGCCATGAAAGGGCGCGGGCATTTTTTCCTTCTCTCCGGGGTAGCGCTGGGGCTGGCCTACCTGACGAAGATAACCGCCCTTGTGTTCCTTCCCGTGTTTTTTCTCTGGCTCCTTTACAAAAAGGAAAAAATAAAGCCGTTTGCGTTTTTCATTCTGGGGCTTCTTGTGGTTTTCTCTCTTGAGGCCGCGTGGCTCTGGTCGGAGACAGGAGACCCCCTAGCTCACTATAAAACGGAAAAGGGCTCCGTGGAGTTCAAGTATTCCAGCGAGCCCGTGGGCACCGCGAGTCTCGGGCCGGTGATGGTAAAATACAACACAGGCAAGCCCGTTTACCACCTGAGCAACGCGTTTTCTCTCGGCAGCCACAAGAGCGGAGTGAACCTTTTCGGCGTGCTCTACTTCACAGCGGTTTTCGGCTCTGTGCTAAGCCTGTACAGGAAAAAGAACCTGGTCCTTGTTTTCTGGTTCGTCTTCATCCTGCTCTGGCTTGAGTTCGGTTTCATAGGCCTGGATTTTCAGGACGCTACTTACTACCTTATATTCAAGGACCCCAGGTTCCTCGCGGTGCTCACTCCCGCGGTGGCTATGCTTTCCTCTTTTTTCCTTCTTGAGGTGTGGAAGCTAAACGACTATGTCTTTTTGATAGCGGTTTTTTTCCTGCTGCTGTCTTCTTTCGCCCTCATAAAGCAGGATTACGATTTTTACAGGAGCTCCATTTACGACCTGAGGGAAGCAAGTTCCCTTGTCAGGGACAACCCGCAAACCCTTTTCTTCAGCGACTACCTTGCCGTGAACAACCTGAATATACTAACGAACCACCGGATGGAAAACATGAGGTACATGGACAGGGCAACAAGGCAGAAAGAACTTGAAGGCTCTTATGTCATACTGGGAGGCTCCAGGGGGCTGGATGTTATGACTGAATACGTGACGAACCTGCTTCCTTCTTTTGCTACAAGGGCCACGGAAAAACCGGAGGATGTGCCGGAAAAATGGGTTCTTGTGAAAGAAATAAAGGGAGAAAAAAGCCCTGTAAGGGCGAATAACATGAGGATTTATTTCGTAAGTTAAACATATTTATTGGTCTGGAAAGTAATCAATTTGGGTGCAAGAATGATTCTGGGCATATGGGACGGCCACGATGCGGGGGCCGCAGTAATTGACGGGAACGATATAAAGGTGGCCGTAAACGAGGAAAGGCTAACGAGGAGAAAGCTTGACGTGGGATTTCCCCGCGAGTCTGTCAGATGCTGCCTTGAATACATGGGCCTGAAACCCTCCGACATAACTGACGTGGCCGCCTGCACGAGCGATTTCTCCAAAACTTTAACCCGCGTTTTCCCCTCCATGAAGGACCGGTACTACCTGCTTAGAAGAAGGCAGACCTATCCCAGGTTTGCCCGCTGGCAGAAGGATGTCAAGTACAGGCTGACGGAAATAGGTTCCAGCTACCCCACAAGGAAAGCCAGCCGTGGCCTTTTGAAAAGGGAATTGAAAAAATTAGGCTTCAGGGACTATAATTTTGACATAGTGGAGCACCACCAGGCCCACGCGGCCGGGGCCGGATTTTGCTCGGGCTTTGACAAGGCCCTTGTTATAACCGTGGACGGGGTGGGGGACGGCCTCTCCGGGAGCGTAAACATATTTGACAGGGGCAGGATTGACCGCATTTCCTCAATCTCTTCAAAGCATTCGCTGGGAATATTCTTTGAGCACGTCACGAACCTTCTGGGAATGAGAGAACTTGAGGACGAGGGGAAGGTAATGGCCCTCTCGGACTTTGCATACGGGATTCCGGACGATAAGAATCCCATGCTGGATTTCTTTGAAGTCAGCGGCATGAGCATAAAGGCGAGATACGGCTCGGTAAAAATGTGGAAGGAGCTCAGGAAAATCCTGTGGCGCAGCCCCCCGGAGCAGTTTGCCTGGATGGCGCAGGAAACCCTAAAGAGGAAACTGGTTGAGCTTTTCAGGAACTCTCTTGAACACACGGGCCTCGGCGAGGTGGCATGGTCAGGAGGGGTGGCCTCAAACATAAAGGCTAACATGGAGATAAGGCACATGGATTCCGTGAAAAAGTGGTTCGTTTTCCCTCACATGGGGGACGGGGGGCTGGCGCTCGGCGCGGCTCTCCAGATGAACTTTGAAAGGAACGGGGTGTGGAAATATAATTTTAACAATGTTTATTTTGGCCCCGAATACGGGGAAGAGGAAATGGAAAGGGAGCTGAAGTCAAGCCCGGAACTGGGATACGAGTATGACAAGGATTTGTATAAGAGGACGGCCGACCTGGTTTCCGAGGGGAAGATAGTCTTCCTTTACCAGGGCAGGATGGAGTTCGGACCCAGGGCCCTGGGGAACAGGAGCATACTCGCCTCGGCCTCCTCGCTTGAGTCCAAGAACGAGCTCAATCTCAAGCTGAAGAAAAGGGTATGGTACCAGCCCTTCTGCCCCTCGGTCCTGGAGGAGGAATGCAAGCGCGTCTTCGGAGATTACGACAACATAGAAAGATTTATGACCATGGGCTTCCTCGTCCGGGAGGAGTTCAGGGAGAAAATGGCCTCGGTAACGAACGTGGACGGCTCGGCAAGGCCCCAGATGCTTACAAGCGAGAACCCGGCCTACAGGAAAATACTGGAAAGATTGAAGAAAAACACCGGGCTGGGTGCGGTCCTGAACACAAGCCTCAACCTGCACGGCTACCCCATAGTCAACACTCCCCGTGACGTGATAGACGTCATGATAAAAACAGGAACCCCCTGCATGGCCATGGGGAACTATTTCGTGGAGAGGAAAAAATGAGCGCCAGAGACAAACTGAAGATAGTGATTCCGGTCGTCCTGGTGGTTCTGTTCTTCAGCATAGTCACCCTCTACATGGAAAAGAGTTTTGACAAGAGCGCGCTGCAGCAAAACCTTATGTGGGTCACGCCTGTCTTCCTGGGAGTGACTCTTGTTCTGGTTCTCGTGTCCCTTTTCTGGAGCTTCCGTCATATAAAGCCCCTTTTCAGGAATATGAACAAAAAGTTCTGGATCATCCTCTTGGTTGTATTCCTTGCCGGAACAGGGCTGAGGGTTTTCGCGGCGCCCCACACACACAGGCTCTATTACGACGAGGACATATACATGAACATAGGGCAGAATATAGCAAGGGAAGGTCGCGCAATACTTTGCAACTACGGAAATCAGGAGGAATGTTTTGAGGGCATATACAACAAGCAGCCCAACGGCTACTCTTTCCTTTTGAGCCCGCTCTTCCTTTTCTGGACAGGGGAACCCATGGCTCACTATTACACTGCCGCAATCACCAGTCTTTCCATACTGCTCGTCTTTGGAATAGCCTACCTGCTTTTTGAAAGCAGGAAAGCGGGCATTTTCTCCGCGCTTTTCTTTTCCCTCATCCCCATAGCAATTCTCTGGGCCCCCACGACTTCCGCGGGCTCCGTGTCCATCATGTTCATGTCCCTGGCTTTCTTCTCCTTCCTGGCTTACTTCAAGACCGGAAAAACTCCCGTGCTCCTGCTTTCCTTCTCAAGCCTGGCTTACGCAGTCCAGGTCAGGCCTGAGGGGCTGCTTTTCATTCCGGTGGTTTTTCTGGCTTTCCTGCTCCTTGACAAAAACCTCATGGGAAACCTGAGGAAGAGGGAGTTTCTGGTGATTTTCATTGTTTTCTCCGCCCTTCTCGTGCCCCACATGCTACACACGCTCTCGGTCAGGTCGGAGGGATGGGGAGCCTCCGGGAACAAGCTCGGCACGGAGTACATAGAAAACAACCTTGGGGTTAACGGCATGTTCTTTTTTGACAATGAGAGATTTCCGGTTGTTTTCAGTGCTCTCTCCATACTGGGGCTGTACCCCTTTGTAAAAGAATGGAGAAAGAAATCCATCCTCGTGGTCTGGTTCCTCTCCTTCTTTGTCCTGTACCTGCTTTTTTACGCCGGTAGCTTTGACTACGGGGTGGACGTGCGTTTCTCCCTGAACCTCTACCTCCCGCTGGCTATTCTAGGCGGGTGCGGATGCCTGGTTTTATGCAGGACTTTTAACCGGTTCTTGAAGAAGCCGTTTCCGCTGGCCCTGGTTTCGCTCCTCCTGGCGACGGCATTCCTGGCTTTCTACCCCTTCGTGAGCGAGGTCGGGGAGAAGGCATGGGACGCGAGAATCCCGCATGACTTTGTTGTGGAAAAGATGGAAGGGCTTGATGACGAATGCTGGATATTCACCCATGTCCCCAGTCTAATACTGGTGAACGGCAAGAACTCCCTCCAGGCCTGGTACGCCCAGAACACCAACGTGAGGGAGAAAATTCTGCAGAACGATTGTGTTCTGTTCTATGAGGAATACTGGTGCAACGCGGAGCCCTACAAGTCAGGCCCGTGCAAGTTCTTCCACGACAAGTTTGACATGGAGGTTTACGCTAGAAGAACCGAGAGGGGCAAAAGCTACACGCTTTACAAGATTAAGGGCGAGAAGTCCTGATTTTCTTTCCCCTTTCCTGCGGGACCACTTTCACCATGGCTCCCCTGAATTTTTTTCCAGTCTCCCTGCCCCGGAAATACTCATGCAGGAAGACGGCCAGGGCCCCGACCTCCGAGTGTGGCTGGTTAGTGACGGCCACGTTGTAATCGGCAAGCTCGTAGATTTCTCCGGGAACCTTTTCCCCGCCTACCACGACCAAAAGGTTTTTTGTTTTCCTTATCTCTGCTATCTTCTTCTTCAAAGGTAGGCCGTACATGGTTAAGTGAACTTTGTTTCCCCTGAAACCATTCAAAAATTTTTTCCAGTCCTTCCTGTGCTCCGCGGAGAAGGGCCCGCCCCACTCCCTCGCTACCGCTTGCACGGAATCAATCATCTTCGCGTCCCGGTTGCCCGAGTACACGACCCCGGAGGCCCCGAAAGCGCGAGCCACCAGGCCGCAGTGCGTGGATATGCGGGCGTCCCTGCCGAGCCGGTGTCCCAGCCTTAAAACCTTTATCATTTTATCACATAATTGGTAGCCCCGGACGGATTCTCGCGCAGGTTTTTGCTCAAGCTTTTTACCGAAAATCTCGGATTTTCGTAAAAATCCGAAAACTTTTTTCGGTATTTTTTCTAAAAAGCTTATTCGAACCGTCGTCTTCGGGTTTCTTCTTATTTCATAAGGCTTGCGCCTTCAACGCTTTGGAAGCGTGTCCAAAGCCCGAAATCCATAGCCAATTGGTTGCACAAACTTACACCTCGTGTAAGTCAACCTACTTTTTGGCCACTAGACTACGGGGCTGTATTTGCTTCTATAGCCCGTCAGAGTTTTGATGAAACTTTTTCTAAAAGTTTCCTACGGCTACGGGGCTGTATTTGCTTCTATAGCCCGTCAGAGTTTTGATGAAACTTTTTCTAAAAGTTTCCTACGGCTACGGGGCTGTATTTGCTTCGTTTTTGGTTAAGTTTTTTTTCTAAAAGCTTACAGGCTATATACCTTTTATTTATTGGTAAAACATTTATTATTATTTGAAGTATTAAATACAGTGATAGCATGAAAATTTTGTGTTTGCACTCGGATTATATCAAAGTAAGGCCCACCAAGAAGGCAATCAGGGACGCCGAGGAAATTAAGGAAAAGGAGCTTCAGGCAAAGGAAGCCCTGGTGGTATTCACCTCCGTGGAGAAGAAGGACGAGGAAAATCCCGAGGCCGTTATAAAGAACGGTATAAGGGAGATAGAGAGCGTTTACGACCAGGTCAAGGCCAAAGAAATCGTGATTTATCCCTACGTCCATTTAAGCACGGACCCGGCCTCGCCCCCGGTGGCGCAGGAGGTCCTGAACGGCCTGACGGAAGGGCTCAAGAAATACAAGGTACAGAAGATGCCTTTCGGCTGGTACAAGGCCTTTGAAATCTCGGTGAAGGGCCATCCCCTTTCCGAGCTGAGTAGGGAAATCGGAACTGAGGGCAAGAAGAATGTTTCAAGTGCCGTGGAAAAGGAGAAGGAGCTGAAATCAGAGTGGCTGATAATCGACCCCAGCGGGAAGGAGCACAAAATCAAGGCGGGCAAAAAAATAGAGGGATTTGATTTCTCCAAGCACAACAGATTTGAAAAAATGGTAAAATACGAGATATCCAAAGTAAGGAAGGTGGAAAAGGAGCCTCCCCACATAAAGCTTATGAGAAAAATGGAGCTTGTGGACTACGAGGAGGGTAGCGACCCTGGAAATTTCCGCTATTTCCCCAAGGGCAGGCTTGTTAAGTCCCTTATAGAGGATTACGTGACCAAAAGCATGATAGAAAGCGGGGCCATGGAAGTGGAGACTCCTATAATGTACGACTACGAGCACCCCTGCCTGAAATCCTATCTCAACAGGTTCCCCGCAAGGCAGTACACCATAAGAAGCCCGAATAAAAAACTCTTCCTAAGGTTCGCGGCATGCTTCGGGCAGTTCCTTATTCTGCACAATTCCAACATTTCCTACAGGAACCTTCCCATAAACCTTTACGAGCTGACAAGATACAGCTTCAGGGTTGAGCAGAGAGGCGAACTGGCCGGTTTGAGAAGGTTGAGAACTTTCACCATGCCCGACTGCCATTCAATCTGCAGGGACATGGACCAGGCCAAACAAGAGATGCTCAGAAGATTCAAGCTTGCCGGGGAGATACAGGAAGGATTTGATTTGAAAGGCGACCTGGAGCTGGCCGTAAGAGTTGTAAAGGAATTTTATGACGAAAACAAGGACTTTATAAAAGAACTGGTGAAAAAATGGGGCAGGCCTGCCCTGATAGAACTCTGGGACCAGAAGTTTTTTTATTTCATCCTCAAGTACGAATTAAATTTCGTGGACGCTTTGGACAAATCGGCGTGCCTTACAACCGACCAGATAGACGTGGAGAACGGGAAGACTTATGACATAAGGTTTACGGACAGGGACAACAAGGAGAAGCACCCCATAATACTTCACCTCTCGCCCTCCGGGGCTATAGAAAGAGTCATTTACGCGCTGCTTGAAAAGGCTTACATGGAATCTGAGCAGAAAAAAAACCCTACCTTGCCTCTGTGGCTCTCGCCCACGCAGGTAAGGCTATGCCCGGTGAACGACTCCTTCATCCCTTACTGCGAAGAAATTGCGAAAAAAATGGAAAACGTCAGGGTGGACATAGACGACAGGCCCGAGAGCGTGCAGAAGAAAATCAGGGACTCCGAGGTGGAATGGGTTCCCATGACCGTGGTCGTGGGGGAAAGGGAGAAAAAAAGCGGCGAGCTGGCCGTGCGCTTCAGGGAAACGGGAAAAGTGAAGAACATTAAGCCCGCCGAGCTTGTCAAAATCGTGAGGGAAAAAACAAGGGACTACCCGTTCAAGCCTTTGCCTTTGCCCCGCCTGCTCACCAGAAGGCCCAAGTTCGTTTGATTAGAAATCGGTTTTCCTGAACCAGAGCCTTGAAGAGTTGAGCATGTCCAGGAACCTGAGGTCCCTTAGCCAGAACAGGTGGCTCTCGCATTTGCAGTCCGAACAGCCGAATCCCCTGACGGGAGAGCCGTACTTCATAAGCCTCTTTGCTATGGCGCATTCCTCTTTTTTTCCTGACACCTTGTAGTAAACGCGCCTTACTTTCACGTTCCTGCTTTTCAGGAAATAGTCTATGTGCCAGTGGGTTTTTTTGTTTTTCCTTAGGTGGCGGTCAATTCTTGCCTCCAGTCCCCCCATGGCCGAGCCCACGTAAACGTAGAACCCGGGAGAAAAGAAAATCTTTCCCAGGCTTCCGACTTTTATCCTGGAATTCTTCCTGTTCTCTATCAGCAGCACGTATGTACCTTTCATTCAAACACCGAAATATAATTTTACTCCCAGCATCAGGAATATGCCAGTGAGGAAGGAAATGAAATAAAGCAGCCCTTCAAACAGGTTCTCCTTGCTTTTCACCTCGGGAATCAGGTCAGAGGAGGCTATGTAGATGAAATTCCCGGCCGCAAAAGGCAGCAGGAAAGTCGTGTCTATCCCGGAGGAAACAAAATAAACAAGCAATGCCCCGGGAACTATGGTAAGAGCTGAAAGGAAGTTGAACAGCAAAGCCTTGTTCTTGTTCCAGCCCCCGTGTATGAGTATGCCAAAATCCCCCAATTCCTGCGGTATTTCGTGCGCCGCGCAGGCAATCCACGTCACTATCCCTGTCTGCACACTTACGAGAAAAGAGCCCGCTATTGCCAGCCCACCTATGAAATTGTGCAGGGCGTCCGAAATCAAGATAAGATATGTCACGGGCTTCTTGTGCTCTGACGGAACGCGGTGGCAGTGGTGCCACTGGAGGAACTGCTCCATGAGGAAAAAAACCGAAAACCCCGCCAAAAGCCAGAGAAACATGCCCAATTCCGCGCCTGCTTTCTCAAACGTCTCCGGTATCAGGTGCAGAAAGGCGCCGCCTATAAGCGAGCCTGCCGAAAAGGCAACCAGGAAAAGAAGTATGCCCTTGAGGGTTTTCTCCTTGAGCGCAAAAGTCAGGAGTCCCACGAGTGCTATAAAACTCATGGCAAAGGAGGCTCCGAGTATCCAGAACAAAATCATAGGCAACCCTGTAAAATTATTGGTTTTAATTCATATAAATCCCAGAATGACCAAAAGCCCCAGAATAAGCATTATCAGGCCTGCCACCAGGTGCAGCTTCTTTATGTTCCTTTCCTTCCACTCCGAGGCCTTTTCCACGTTTGTCAGGCCCCTGTAATGACGAATCCGCCGGCCCCGTAGCTGAAATAGTCCTTTATGTTGAAAAGGCCAATTAGTATGGCCAGGAAACTTATGAACTTGTAGAACCAGAAGGAAAGACCTGAAATCTGTATGGCTGAGAACAAACCCAGCCCGAAAAGGAAGTAGACTATGTAAATGGAAGCAGTGAAACCCAGTCCCGCCTTGAGCGCCCTTTTCCTGTCTCCCGAGGCAAGGAGCGCTCCCATTAGGATAAGGAGAACCGCTATTGCGCAGGGGTTTATGGAATCAACGAAGGCCGCACCCACCACGGTCAGCAGGGAAAGCGATTCCAGTTTCTCCGCGGGAGAGGAAGAGCCTATTTCTCCGCTGACGCTTCCCACCTGCAGGCTGGGGCAAGGATATTCCCTGAACTCTTCTATCTTCGCTTCAATGTTTCTTATTATAGGCGTGTCCCCTATGAAAACCACGGGCACGCCCCTGTGATTCTGCGGAACCCCGTAGGCCTCAAAATAATCCTGCAGAAGCAGGGCGTTTTCCCTTTCGTTGTAAACCTCAAATTCCTTTACCTCAATTGAATGGTCCTAGCTCTAAATCTGCTCCAGAAAAGGCTTGACTTCCCCGCAGTGGGGACAGCCCTGTCCGTAAAAGAAATACAGGCAGGAATCCTGGGCCAGAGTTAAATTGCTGTAAAGAGAAAAGGCTAAAAAAACGGACAGCAATATAATAAAAGCCTTCCTCATAAGTCTCATAATAACTGAAATTATATAAATAGTTAAGTTTCAAAATATGAAACTATGGAGCAATCAAAGAAAATTATTTTTGGCATCCTGCTGGTTTCCATTTTCGTGCTCATAGTGTCAATAAGTTCTCTGTATGTGCAGACAGAGATATCGTCTGGAAACGCCTGCGGCTGCTTTATTCCTATTCCCATTTTCATACCTTTCATAGCTTCCATCGGGCTTTTCATAGGCACCATAGTTTACTATCTTCTTTCACCCAGATTTGACAGGAAGGTGGACAAGAAAAGCCTGCTGGATTTCCTTGAGGGAGAGGAAAGGAAAATTTTCAAAATAATTCTGGAAAAACCTGAAATAAACCAGGCCGAACTCGTAAGAGAATCCGGCCTTTCCAAGGTAAAGGTTTCCCGCGTACTTAAGAGGTTTAAAAGCAGGGGCCTTGTAGAAAAGGAAACAATCGGAAAGATAAACATAGTGAAACTGAAAGAAAAAATTTCAAGTTTGCTTTAAATCTCTTTCAACTTTTCAAAGTCCCTTTTAAGCTCCTCAATCCTGCCGGGATTGTAGGTGGCCACTGCCGGGTGAAGAAGAGGGATTATTTTAATCTGTCCGGCAACCGTGCTGACTTTGAAAACTTCCCCGTGCACAGCGCTTATCTTCCTTTCCTCCAGGCCGAATTTGCCGAATATGTAAGAGGTGGCGAACCTTCCCAGGGCCGCTATTATTTTTGGCTGAATTATCTCAATCTGCCTGTCAAGATAGGAAGTGCAGGCTTTCACCTCCTCTCCGGTAGGGTCTCTGTTTTCCGGAGGCCTGCATTTCAGTACGTTGGTTATGTAAATTTTTTCCCTGGAGAGTCCTGCTGAGCCGAGAAGCTCGTCCAGAACCCTGCCTGCCTTTCCCACAAAAGGCTTTCCTTCTTTGTCTTCCCAGTAACCCGGACCTTCGCCGATGAACATGATTTTTGCGTCCAGAAAGCCTTCCCCGGGCACGGGATTGTTCCTGGTTTCGTGCAGGGAGCACCTTTGGCACTTTTTCACTTCCTTTTCCAAAATCTTCATTTTTTCCTCTTTGTTCATCTTAACTCACACTCTCTCACGTATTTTTCTGCCTTATTTTTTAAATACCTGAACTCTTCATCAGTATATGTCTCTTCTTCGGCAAAGGCTGAGTCAAGTGTCTTGGAAGGAACAAATTTCTGGATTATGTAAAGATTTGCGCCTTTTATCAATTTTAATATGCCGGTAATGTCTTTTTCCGATAATTGGGACTTTACGACTGTTGTGCGAAACTCGTGTTCAATTCCGGATTTCTTTATCAACTCTATGCTTCTTTTTATTTTTTCTGTGTCTACCTTAACTCTTGCAACATCTTCGTACTTTTCTAGCGGAGCCTTTACGTCCATGGCCAGATAATCCACAATTCCTCTGCTGATTATATTTTCAACAATATCGGGGTTGGTTCCATTGGAATCCATCTTCACCAAAAATCCCATTTTTTTTATTTTATTTATGAATCCCGTTAGGTCTTTCTGTAGAGTCGGCTCGCCGCCGGTTATGGAAACGGCATCCAGTTTGCCTTTCCTTTCTTTGAGAAAAGAAAAAACGTCTTTCTCGGAAATTGTAGGAGAAAAAATTTCCGGGTTTACAAGTTCCGGATTATGGCAGTAAGGGCAACTGAAGTTGCAACCCTGGGCGAAAACTATTGCGCATATTTTTCCGGGATAATCTATCAGAGAAAATCTCTGGAAACCGCCTATCCTCATTTTTTCGCCTTGAAATTTTTCCTTTCCCTGAACTCCTCCTGCTTGCCCTTGTTCCACTGCTTGACCGGACGCAGGTAGCCCACTACCCTTGAGTATATCTCGCAATTTTCCCCGCAATTTGGACATGTCTTTTTTTCGCCTTCCAGATATCCGTGTGTCGGGCAAATACTGAACGTCGGGGTGAAGGTAAAGTAGGGTAGGTGATAATTTTGGCAAATTTTTTTCACCAAATCCTTTAAAGCTTCGGAGTCCCTTATTCTTTCGCCGGCAAATATGTGAAGGACTGTTCCCCCTGTATATCTGGACTGAAGCTCGTCCTGAAGGTCAAGCGCCTCAAACACATCGTCCGTGTAGTTCACGGGAAGCTGTGTGGAGTTGGTATAATAGGGCTCTGCACCTTCTTTGTATTCTTCTTCGTTCGCGCATTTTATATTGGGGTGAATTTTTTTGTCCAGCTTTGCCTGCCTATAAGAAGTTCCCTCCGCGGGGGTTGCCTCCAGATTGTAGTTGTTGCCGGTTTCCTTCTGAAAATCAATCAGCCTTTTTCTCATAAAATCCAAAACTTTCAGCGAGAATTTCTTTCCTTTATCGCTCCCTATGTCTTCCCCTATAAGGTTAAGACATGCCTCGTTCATGCCTATAAGCCCTATGGTGGAGAAATGATTTTTCCAGTACTCCCCGAACCTCTCTTTCATGTTTCTCAGGTAAAATTTTGAGTAAGGATAGAGATTTTTTTCAGTGAATTTCTCCAGAATTTTTCTTTTTATTTCCAGACTTTCCTTGGCCTTTACCATAAGTTTATCCAAGTTTTCTATAAATTCCTCTTCACCTTTGGATAAAATACCCAGCCTGGGCATGTTTATGGTTACCACGCCCACGGATCCGGTGAGCGGGCTTGAGCCGAAAAGCCCGCCTCCCCTCTTTTCAAGTTCGCGTTTATCCAGGCGCAGCCGGCAGCACATGGAACGGGCATCTTCAGGTTTCATGTCAGAATTTACGAAGTTGGAAAAGTAAGGTATCCCGTATTTAGCGGACATGCTCCACAGGCCCTCCAAATTCTCGTTTTCCCAGTCAAAGTCCTTTGTTATATTATATGTGGGTATGGGAAAGGTGAACACTCTTCCCTTGGCGTCGCCCTCTGTCATCACTTCAAAAAAAGCTTTGTTGAACATGTCCATTTCTTTCTGGAAATCCCCGTAGGTCTCTTTCTTTTGTTCCCCGCCTACGATGACCCCCTGATCTCTGTAGTAACTCGGAGGATTCAGGTCCAAGGTTACGTTGGTGAAGGGAGTCTGGAATCCCACCCTAGTGGGAACGTTTATGTTGAAAAGAAACTCCTGAAGGGCCTGCTTTACCTGAGTATAGTTAAGGTTGTCGTACCTTATGAACGGGGCCAGCAACGTATCAAAGTTGGAAAAGGCCTGAGCCCCGGCCGCCTCTCCCTGGAGTGTGTAGAAAAAATTTACAACCTGCCCTAGTGCGCTCCTGAAGTGCTTTGCGGGCCTGCTCTCTATCTTGCCGTCCACCCCCCTGAATCCCTGGGTCAGCAGATCGTAAAGGTCCCATCCCACGCAGTAAACTGCCAAGAGATTTAAATCATGTATGTGAAAATCTTCGTTTTTAGCGGCTTCCCTTACTTCCGGAGGGTAAATCTCGTTAAGCCAGTATATCTTGCTTATCTCTGATGAAACGTAGTTGTTAAGCCCCTGCAACGAGAAAGTCATGTTGCTGTTCTCGTTCACCTGCCAGTCCACTTTTTTCAGGTACTGGTTTACCAGGTCAACGCTTGCATTTTCGGAAATCTCCCTCATCTTGGCGTGTTGTTCCCTGTAGATTATGTAGGCCTTTGCTGTTTTTCTGTATGTGGAAGATAGAAGAACTTCTTCCACAATGTCCTGTATTTCCTCCACGGTAGGCATCTTGTCCTGAAAAATCTGCTGAGACATACTAAGAACTCTTAAGGCTAATTTTTCGGCAACTCCTCTGTCAAATTCTCCTGTGGATTCACCTGCTTTGGCTATTGCATCGGTAATCTTATTTGGATTAAACTTAACGACTTTTCCGTTACGCTTTTTTATTCCAACGAACATTTCAAATACCTTATATGGCTACAGAAATAATTCTAAAGACTAAAGGAAATTAAAACATATTCCAAAACTCAAGAAAATTTCCATCATGTAAATCACTGAATGCGGTACTGTAGCTCTGTTGAAAAACTAGTTAAAATACTTTATAAAGACATGTATGCGGTAAAATATAATACTTAAATGGTGGTGAATTTTTCACTTCTTCTCCGACTCTGCCCTTTTGACTATCACGCATATCCCGTGCAGAACCCGGATTCCGTTTTCCTTGCAAAATTCTATGGCTTTCCGGGATTCCGACCCTGGCTGAAACCAGACTTTGTTTATTCCCAAGCTTTTGCATTCCTTTGCTATTTTTTCCGTTACCTCTGGCTTTACCACCATATCAACTACATCGGGCTTTTCGGGCAAGTCTTTCAGGGAGGGGTAGCACCTTTCCCCGAGGACTTTGTCCGTGTTGGGGTTTATCGGGTAAACACGGTAGCCCGATTCCTTCAGGTCCTTGTAAACTTTATGCCCGTATTTTTCCGGATTTTTAGAGGCTCCGACAACCGCAAAAATATTACTTTTGTCCAGAAATTGCCTTACCAATTCTTCTCTTTCCATTCAAAGTTCCTCTGTCAAAAATTCTACCTTCTGTATCCTCTTCCCCGGCCTCTTCCGGGGCCGAACCCTCTTCCGCGTCCGGGACCGTCTCCGTTCCTCGGGCCTCTGCCCATTCCCATCCCGGGAAGGTTGCTGGCATAACCCGGCTCGTCGTTTCCCGTGCAGTAACCAAGGGCCCTTCCTGTCTTGGAACCTCTTCCTTCAGGGCCTGTCCTGTCTCCGCCTGGCATGTTTTCACCTCCTTATTTATACTTTTGTACTTCTCTACCCGCGCGTCATCACGCTGCCGCACTTCGGGCATTTCTGGTTGTAGCAGGGAACGCCTCTCTGGTGGGCGCTCCTGAAACCGCACTTCGGGCACAAGCAATCCCCGGAAGGGCCTGCGCCGAAACCGCCCATTCTTCCCCTGGGCATAACCATCTTGTATTCACCCCCTTCTATTTTTATAAGTTTGCCTGAAACCAGAGCATCCGCGATTTTCTTTCTGGCCGACTTGAGTATGCGGTTGAACGTGGGCTGCGAGACGTTCATCTTTTTGGCCGCCTTGGACTGGTCCATTCCCTCGTGGTCTTTGAGTCTTATTGACTCAAACTCTCCCATTGTCAGCACAGAAACTTCGGGTTTTGCTATGCCGCTCGGGCCGAACTGGGTGAAGCCGGGCATAAAGCCTATTTTCCTGCACCTCCTGGGCCTAGGCATTTTTCTCGCCCCCCAGCAGATTTTCTATTTTCTCCCACATGACCCTGACCTTATCTGAAAAATTCCCGTTTGAAAATTCAATCACGTTTTTTCCCTGAATCATGGCCTCCGTTACGATTGTGTCGTACGGAAGCTTTCCTACGATTTCCAATTTGTTTTTTCGGCAATAAATCTCTATTTTCTTCGTGTTCTCCGGGTTTATATCGTGCTTGTTTATGCAAACCACCGCGGGAATGCCGAAATGTTTTGCAACCCCGATTATTCTTTCCAAATCATGAATTGCGGAAATAGTGGGTTCTGTCACGACCAGCAAAAGGTCCGCGCCGGTTATTGAAGCTATAACAGGGCATCCTATTCCAGGAGGGCCGTCTATGACAATCAAATCCTTTTCTTCTGCAAGGGTTTTTGCATTTTCCCTGACCAGCGTGACCAGCTTGCCTGATGCCTCTTCGGCCGTGTTCAGTTTGGCGTGTGACATGGGACCAAAACGCGTGTCGGAAATGTAAGCGTGGCCTGAATTCCTTTCCACCATTTGAATCGCTCCGACCGGACAGACGTGTTTGCAAACCCCGCAGCCCTCGCACGCGTCTTTTTTTATTTCTATCTTCTCGCTAATTGCGTCAAACTTGCAATATTCACGGCATTTGCCGCAAAGAATGCATTTTCCTTTGTCTATTTCTGGTATCTTCAGCCCGTGAAAATCAATGGTTTTTTTGATTTTGGGCTTAAGTATAAGATGCAAGTCGGCGGCATCCACATCGCAGTCTGAAAAAACTGAATTTTTTGCGAGAGAGGCGAAGGCCGCCGTAACGGAGGTCTTGCCCGTGCCTCCTTTTCCGCTGATTACTGTAAGCTGTTTCATAACTCTTTCCCTAATCTTTTGAAAATTTTGACAAACTTGTCTTTCCATTCCGTCATTTCATCCATGAAAGGAATCCCCCTGGAATAGAGCTCTGCAATTTCCTTGCTTTGTGGTATTTTCATAAGAACCTCTATTCCCTCTTCCCTGCAGTACGATTCCACTCCCTCATCCCCGATTCCCTCGCGGTTGATAATCACTCCGAAAGGTATTTTAAGGTGCCTCACTACCTCCACGGCCAGCTTAAGGTCGTAAAGTCCGAAGGGCGTGGGTTCGGTCACCAGTATGCAAAAATCCGAGCCGGAAACCGCTTCTATGACAGGGCAGGAAGTTCCCGGAGGGGAATCCAGAATAACATCCTTGTTTTTGTCAATTTTTCTTTTCAGGGCCTTTATTACGGGGATTGTCATGTTTTCTCCCACATTCAATACTCCCTGATAGAAATCCAAACCTTTTGAAAAACCGTGCTCAATTTTTCCCACGGTCCTTTTTTTCCAGCTTATCGCGCCTTTCGGGCAGACAAGCTCGCAGCCCCCGCAGGAGTGGCACAGCCCGGGAAAGACAAGAATGTCATTTGGAACTACAGCAAGGGCATTGTATGCGCAGAAATCTGCGCACTTTCCGCAAAAATCACATTTTTCCTTGTCTATTTCCGGGACGCTTGTTTTTACTTCCTCAATCTCTTCCATTTTCGCTTTTACGAATATGTTGGAGTTTGGCTCTTCAACGTCGCAGTCTATTAGCTGTGAATTGTTCAAACTCAGGGCCAGGTTAGTTGCAATCAGTGTCTTTCCCGTTCCTCCTTTCCCGCTTGCAACTGAAACAATCATTTTATCACCATTCTTTTATCTTTAATCCAGGCCCCTGAATTCGTGTTTGATGCACGCATCATCCCGGCCGGCTTTTTTCAAAAGTCTTTTTTTGAAAGATTCAATCGTATCGCTTACAGTTCCTTTTGCGCCTGTGTATACTTCTATTCCCAATTCCTCAAACATTCCTATTGCCCGCATGCCTATCCCTTTGCATAACATAACACTCACTCCCTCTCTTTTCATAATTTCCGGGGGATAGCCTTGACCGCCCGCATGGTGGCTTACGTTAGGAACAGCCTTTGTTTCGTTAGTATCAAGGTCCACTATCGTATAGGTTGGTACCCTACCGAAATGCTCGCCAACCAAGCCCTCCAATCCTCCTTCACCTTCCGTGGGTATGCAGACTTTCCGTGATTTTTTTTTGCCCGGGTTTTCTGCATTTCCCTTGGCCCCAAAGTGGCTGCCCACGGTTGGCGCTTTCGTCTCTTCTGCTCCCGCTTTTTTGTATTTTTCAACAGCCTCCCTTACCGTGCCTCCCATTCCTGTAATGACTTTTATTCCGCCCGCCTTTAGTGTCTGAAAGGCGTTGGGACCTATGTTTCCGGTAAGAACAACTTTGGCGCCTGTTTTTGCCAGGTTTTGAGCTGCCTGTATTCCTGCCCCTCCAAAAGCGTTCGCGCTTTCATTTGGTACAACCTCAAAATCCAGGGTGTCCTTGTCCAAGACCAGGAAATAGGCGCATCTGCCGAATCTCGGGTCTAACCCGCTGTCAATTTCCTTTCCTTTTGAGCTTACTGCTATTTTCATTTGAACATCACCTCTTTTTTATAAACCTTAATTTTCATCCTTTAATTCCATTATTTTTTCAATAACAACGCCCTGAAAAACGGAAAATAAAATCATAATTACGGTTAGTATTATGGTAAACTTGAGTCCGAAATAAAATATTACAAGTGGGATTAAAGGCAGCTTGATGGCCCGGTTGTAGAGGAAGGTGGCAATGAATCCGTAATTTACTCCCTTTTTCTTCAGTTCCTTGAGCACCGGATACCACATATATGCAGGCCCGCTGGAAATTATGCCTCCAACCACGGCAAAGAACCATTTTTTGAAGCCGGATGCCTGTCCCAGATGCCTGGCCACGGACTTGGGTTTTATGTAAAGGTTTAGAAGAATCATGAAAAGGAATACGAATATGAACACAGGAATTATGCCCCAGAATATTCCCAGACTGAAATCCAGGGCAACAGGAACCGCTCCCGGTGTAGTAATCCACACAGAAATATAAAAAATAGTAACAACTGCGAGAAAATACCATGCAGCAGGAATTTTGTTTTTCTTCATATAAACCCCATCAAAAAGACCGTTGTTAAGGCCACCATTATGGAAAAAATGAAGCTTAGCAAGTTTCTTGTCAGGGCGAACTTCCTTCCCAGGATTATTGACTCTGCGGGCAGCTGAACCAGGCCCACGGTCACCCAAGCCACCAGAAAGGCTGTGACAGCAACAAGGCTGACTCCCTGTACCAGGAACTCCCCACCCAGCACGTAACTGGTGGCCGGATTCCCGGCAAGAATGCTGCCCAGCGCTCCCCCTATTACAGGGTCCAAAAAACTTCCGGTGAAAACCGATGAGTAAGCGGATTTGGGAATTAGGGTGTTGGCCAGGCCGACAAGCAAAACAACTCCGGCCAGCACGGGCGTTACGTTCCACAGAGCCATGGCCGATTTGGTTATGCTTTCCTTCAGCCTGCTCATTTGCTCAGCTCTTCTATTTTTTCGTTAACGGCCTTCAGTTCTTCCTCTATTATCTTCCTTTCCTGCTCCAGCGCTTTTTTCTGCTCCTCTTTGGTCAGAGGTTGCGCGGGGTATGCGGGAGCCGCTCTCCAGAGTCTCCTGAACCTGAAGCCTCTTCCGAAGCCCCTGCCAAAACCGGCACCGCCTCCCGGCACCCCCCTCGTGAATCCAGGGCTCTCATAACCAGCGCAGTAGCCCGCTCCTCTTCCGGTCATGGGGCCTGCCCCGTCAGGGCCTGTTTCGTCTCCTCTTGGCATTTTTTTCACCTCTTTTTTGTTTTTACAAAAAAGTTTGAGACTTCAGTCTCAAGAACCTTTTTGAATATGAATTCATTACTAATATTGAATATATATTCATAATACTATTTAAAGCTTTCGGTGGATGTTTCCTGTTCAAAAAATCTTTTTAAATCACGCTTCTTTATTATTATCATGACTAATCTGGACCCCATGATGGTGGAAATTTTTTTAAGGCTTGTTTTCTCGGTAATTCTGGGCGCGCTTGTGGGGTTTGAGAGGGAAATAACAAAAAAACCAGCCGGGCTGAGAACCCACGCGCTTGTTTCCATGGGGGCCTGCCTCTTCGCCATAGCCTCTTTCTACATGGTACCAGAGGGCTCGGTTCTTCTCAATGCGGACTATTCAAGGATAGCCGCGGGAATAGTCACGGGTATAGGATTCATAGGGGCCGGCGCGATTATAGCTAACAGGGGCCACGTTAGCGGGGTCACGACCGCCGCAAGCCTCTGGATTGTGGCTGCGATAGGCCTGATTACGGGAATGGGAGGCTACGCTCTCTCTTCCGCGGCCGCTCTTTTGTCTTTCTTTATACTGAGATTTGGCAAGGTGGAACGAGAGCTGGAGGCTGAGATTTTTAAAGGCCGCAAAAGGAAGTGATAACGATGAGGTTTGCAGAAAGGACCGATGACATGAGAGCCTCGGAAATAAGAGAGCTTCTCAAGCTGGGGAAGGACCCGGAAATAATTTCCTTTGCGGGCGGTCTGCCCAGCTCCAAGACCTTTCCTGTCAGCAGGATAAAGAAGCTTTGCTCCAAGATTCTCAAGAAGTACTCCACTTCCCCGCTTCAGTACGGAGCCACGGAGGGGATTAACGAAGCGAGGGAAACGCTTGCCAAGAGAATGAAAAAATTCGGGGTCAAGTGCAGGAAGGAAAACGTTATAATGACCAACGGGGCCCAGGAGGCACTGGACCTCGTGACCAAGATATTCGTCAACCCCAGGGACTTTGTTGCCCTGGAGGTTCCCAGTTACCTTGGCGGTATATGCAGTTTCCGGAACTACCAGTCCCGCTTCCTGACCGTGGGAATGGACCAGCACGGCATGAAAACAGGGGAACTTGAAGAAAAACTCAGGAAGATGGGCAAGAAAAGGGAAAGGGTCAAGCTTATTTACGCCATACCGAATTTCCACAACCCCGCCGGCGTGTCAATGTCCAGGAAAAGGAGAAAGCATCTGGCTGAAATCGCGGAAAAATACAGCATACCTGTAATGGAGGACGACCCCTACGCGGAACTCAGGTATTCAGGGAAGGCCTTGAAAAGCATAAAAAGCCTGGACAGCCAGGGACTTGTCATGTACATAAGCTCCTTCTCAAAGATATTTGCGCCCGGGTTCAGGCTGGGATGGATTGTGGCGGAAAAAGAGCTGGCAAGGAAAATAACGATTGCGAAACAGGGAACGGACCTTTGCACCAATGTTTTCTCGCAGTACATGGCCAGCGAATACATTGAATCGGGATGGATGGATAGGCAGCTTCCCAAGACAAGAAAATTATACAGGAAGAGGCGGGATGTCATGCTGGACGCCCTGGAGAGGTACCTTCCCGGAGGCTGCACCTGGACAAAGCCTGAGGGTGGCATGTTTCTGTGGGCCACGGTCCCGGATAAGATTGACACCAAGGAAATGTTTGCGGATGCCGTGAAGAAGTACAAGATATGTTACGTACACGGCGCCGCCTTCTGCGTGGACGGCTCGGGGCGCAATTCCATGAGGCTTAACTTCAGCTACGAAAACGAATCAAGAATAGAAGAGGGTATAAGGAGGCTGGGAAAGCTTATAAGGAGAAAACTGAGCTGAACAGGCCCACAGAGAAAAGGGTAACCACAAGAGCCGCTATGCCAACTCCCAGAGCTATGGATACAAAAGCCCTGCGCTTTCTCATTCCCAGAAGCCATGCCAGGATGGCCCCTGAGTAGGCTCCTGTACCCGGCAGAGGTATTCCCACGAATATTATCAGCCCGGGCATCCCGTATTTCTTTATGTATTTCTCCCCCCTGTTCCTCACTCTCTCCACCAGAGTCCTGCAAACCCTGAATCTGGAGAAAACCCTATTGTAGAAAATCTCAAGACCCCAGTATATCAGGGGTATTATTGCTATATTTAGGGCAAGAGTAAAAAGAAAAACGAACCAGGAATCCAGGCCCATTCCTATACCGTAGGGGATGGATCCCCTGAGCTCTATCCAGGGAACTATGGTTATCAACCCCAGGACAAGTATCTGGTTAATCTCAGGAACAATCATAAAGACTATTTTCTAAAAAGAAATATAAAAATACCTGAAAACAGGTTGGAATAGCTTATATTTTGGAAGAATTCTTCCATACTATTTCAAACAGGGGCTCCAGAACCTCCCCCGTGGCGTGGCTGCTGTGAGACCAAAAATGCAGATCCTGGGTCGGGTGCGTGTCGCTGTCTCTTGTAAGGGCGAGTATAAGCTCCTTTCCGTCTGCCAGGGCAACTCTTCCCGATATATCCATTTCCTTGGTGTCCCTCAAGTCCGCGAAAGATCTCAGGCCTTTCACCATGTCGTCGGGAGCCTTTTCAAAGGGAGCGGCAATCCTTATTTTCACCCCCCTCTTAGCGGCGCTTTCCACAAGTTTTGAATGGTTTTCAAAAAACTCATTCAGTCCTTCATATGATGTCAGGAGAGAAAAGCTTTTTTCCGAACTCCTTAAAAGAGCCTGCATCTGCTGATTCATGGAACTTCTTCCTTTCAGGGCGCCTGTAAGCTCGGTTGGATCCACCGTCTTTAGGCCGTTCTTGAAAAGCTTCTGCAGCTCGTCAAGATGCCTGCCTTTCTTTACATTTTCTATTCTCTTTACCATGTCCTTGTAATTGCTTTCGTGGTTTGTTTTCAGCCTTTCCAGAGCCTCCTTTGGATCTATTGCCACATACTTCAAGGGCTTGCTGGACTGTATCACCACGAAACCCTTGTCGGCCAGGCTTTCCAGAACGTCGTAAGTCCTTGACCTGGGCACCCCCGATAATTCAGACAAAGTCCCTGCGTTTGAAGTTCCCTTTCCTATCAAGGTCACGTAGAGCTTTCTTTCGTAAGAGTTAAGCCCCAAAGATTTTAGCGTGTCCATTACTTCCTGGTTTACCAAAGCTTCTACCATTTTTTATCTACCTGAAAAAATATTTCAATTCTATATTTATATAGTTATTGGTGTTGTGTCACTGATAAGTGCTAAACTTTACCTAAAGTGAGATTCTTAAGTATTTAAACTTTTTCTTAATTTTGGAGGTTTTACAAGCGTAAAATCAGCCCCCTCTTCCCTGGGTCTTGTAAAGCTTTTCAAGCCTTTCCAGGGTGTCCGCCTCCTCGGGACCCTTGTCTTCCCTGATTTTAAGGAGCCTCGGGAACCGCAGGGCGTAGCCTGCCCTGTAGGTTGGGGACTTCTGTATCTCCTGGTAGGCCACCTCCACGACTACTTTCGGCCTTACCTTCACGTTCTTGCCTTTTTCCTCCGTTACCATGGGTTCTAGAGTGTCCGTCATGGTCTGGAACATCTCCTCCGTGAGACCCGTGCCCATCATGCCGCAGGGGAGGAACTCGTCTGTATCGGGGTCCCTGCAGGCCAGCACGTAGGAGCTCAACCACTTTGAGCGCTTGCCCTCGCCCCATGTGGCCGCCACGATAACCAGGTCAAGAGTCTCCATTATGGGCTTTATCTTGTACCAGCCGTTGACGTGCCTGCCGAAAACGTATTTTGAACCGGGAACCTTGAGAAAAACCCCCTCCTGCCTTGCCTTGAGGGCCTCCTTGTAGAATTTGCCCGCTTTTTTCGGGTCATCGGTGACTATCTGCCTGGCCAGCTGCAGTTTCCCTTCCCGGGATTTGACGGATTTTTCCAGCAACCTTCTCCTTTCGCTGAAGGTCTTGTCAAAAAGCATTTTCCCGTTAAGGTAGGTTATGTCAAAAAGGTTTATCTGTATGGGTATTTTCTTTACTATCTCCTTTATGTCGTATTTTCTCTGTATTCTCTGCGACAGGCTCTGGAAGGGCTTGGGGTAGCCTTTTTCGTCCACGGACAGCACTTCGCCTTCCACCACGCACTCTGCTGGCTTAAGCCCCTTTTTGCACAGCTCCACAAGGTCCGGAAACTGCCTGCTAACGTCGTCCAGCCTTCTTGTGAAAACCCATATTTTGTCGTTCTTCTTGTGAATTTCGCAATTATGCAAGGAAGCTATGGTTGTACAATAACTTTCATCGTCTTTAACCTGAAGATTATAAACTATTGTTCTCGGGTCAGGATATTTTATTTTCTCCTTTTTCAGGATTCTGACAAAAAGTGTATTATTTTTTATGCGGGCATGTTTGCTTGATTTGGTAAAAATGATTTTATAATAGTTTTTATCATTTACCCTAACCTTTCTAACGCCCAGTATTATGCCAAATTTCAGGGCTATTAGTTGGGTGAGAGAAGCCAATTGCTTTTCTTTGGTCATTATGGAAGCTATTCCTGTTTTATCTTCATATCCATCGGCATCTTTCCATCCCTTTAAAAAGGCCTTAAATTGGTTTTCAGAGATATTCCAAAACCAAGAGGGCAGTTTTTTGTCTCTACATCCTTTTCCGCCTTCTTTTCTGAAATTAGCTGAAATCCATTTAAGTAAAGGCGTGTCTGTCCAGTAAACGCTCGTGCCACCGTTATGCGTATGTTCAGAAACTTTGTCTTTTAATATACCCAATTTTTTTATGATTATGTTCTTGTAATACTCTATTTTTTTTCTTTTGTTTTGGTTGAAAACTATTCCCAGCCTGTGTGTATTGTTATATTCGTTGGAATACCCATCGCCTACCCAACAGCCCATGAAACGGAAAAAATCTTCATTTAATTTAATTTCTTTTTTGTAATTGCCTATGGTACTGAGCACCATTTTGTTTGGAACTTTTTCTTTGTTTTTAATCCGCGGTATGGAAAATACCGCTTCGGCTCCTTTGGGAACCTTTTCTACTGGAACCCATTTAATTTTACTTTTTGTATTTACTAAAATTTCGTGTCCTTCCGTAATTTTAAATTCATTGCCAAGATATGTAGAAAATCTAAATATTTTTTCTCCTTTGTCCAATTTTCTCTTGTTTTTAGCAATAACTTTCCTGAACCTTCCTTTATGTGTCAGAACCTCATCACCAACTTTAACATCCCTGACCGGGAACATGCCTTTATTCTTCACATATATGTAGGTGAAACCTGAAACGCATCTCATGCCATCGTACTTGTACTCAACGGCAACCTTTCCGAACTTGTCCGTTATCTCCTTTATGGATTCGGCCTTTTCCCCGAGCATCAGGTGGTGGGGCCGGCCGGGATGCACCTTGACGCTCTTCAGGCCTTTTTCTCCTTTCTCCTTGGCTATAACAATTACCCTGCTGAAATCGGACGTGATGTTGAAGGCGTACTCCACCGCCTCCGTAAGCTCTTTCTTTTTCTCCTTGTCCTCCGGCTCAAGGAAAGCTTTGACAATTGAATCCCTTATTATGCCCCTTGCAACTCCCACCCTCATCTCCTCCAGAATGGTGCGTGTTATGTAAACGGATTCTTTCGGGCCGGCGGAGGCGAAAAGCTCCGCTATCAGGTTCATCTTCTTTTCCTGCGAGCGCAAACCGGTTATGCCCGGCAGTTTTCTAAGGTTTTCAAAAACCTTGTCCGTGTCAAGGTCCTTTTTGAAAAGCGTCTGCTGTTTCCTTGAGCCAACGAAATAAGCCGCCGTAAGCCCGAGGTCCCCTGTTTCCTTGAACTTGCCCTCAACCTCTTTCAGCGAGAACCCAGCGGCCTTTGCTATGGCCTTTACCATAAGCTTTGAGGCTATTCCTATAACCTCCTTGGAATAGGACGGGAACACGCGGCCCGAAGCCAGGAGAACTAGCTTCGGCAAGTCCCGGTCGTTGGCCTTCCTGAAAAGTTCTGCGAGTATGTCCGCTTTTTCCAGCTTTGACTGGGTGCTCTCCAGCCTCTCGTAGGTCCGGGTCAGCTCGGAATACTTCATAAGAAATATTAAACTTTTAAGAAATAAAAAAAACTATTTATAACTTTCAAGGACTTAGTGATAATATGGATATTTTTGAGGCAATACAGGGAAGAAGGAGCGTGAGGAAGTACGAGAACAGGCCCGTGGAGCAGGAAAAGGTGGGTATGCTACTTGAGGCCTGCAGATGGTCCCCCTCCGCCGGCAACCGCCAGCCATGGGAAATCGTGATTGTGGACAACCCCGAAATCATAGAAAAGCTTGCCTGCGCGTCCCTGGACCAGATGTGGATGAAAACCGCCCCTCTGATACTTGCGATGTGCCTTAACGAGAACATAGCAAAAGGAACTTACGGCGAAAGGGGCGAACTTTACGCCCTGCAGACCATGGGTATGGCAGCGGAGAACATAATGCTGGCCGCGCACTCTCTGGGTCTCGGCTCCTGCTGCGTGGGTGCCTTTGAGGAAGGCGAGGTCAGGAAAATACTAAAATGCCTGGATATAATAAGGCCCGTGGCGCTCATAACCGTGGGATACCCGAGGGAAGAGCCGCGCGTTCCGGACAGGGATAACATCTCCCAGTTCACTTACTGCAACCATTACGGGAAGCAGCACGCGCCCGATTGGCCTGGAGCTCAGAAAATAGGAAGAAAAATTAGGAAGAAACTTCTGGAGAGCCTTGAAAAGTGCTGAAAAAATTTAAAGTTCTCGGCTCCATATATAAAGGGGGTGCCGGTGAGGTATAATTATGGTAAGGATAGAAAAACTATCAATGCAGGGATTCAAGTCCTTTGCAAACAAGACAGCAATGCCCTTTCCTTCAGGCTTTAACGTAATATGCGGGGCCAACGGCTCCGGGAAGTCAAACGTAGTTGATTCTCTCTGCTTCGTTCTGGGAATAAGGTCCGCCAAGACCATAAGGGCCGAAAGGCTGGAGCATCTTATTTTCAACGGTGGGAAGAAAAGGGCGGGCGCCAAGTATGGCGTGGTGAATCTTTACCTTAACAACGAGCAGGGTGACATAGCAGGCGAGGATTTTTTAAAAATAACCAGGAAGGTCAACAAGAACGGCGTCTGTATATACAAGCTGAACGGCAGCACCGTGAACAGGAGAAAAATAGTGGACATACTTGCCAGCTCGGGGATATACGCCGACGGGCACAACATAATAATGCAGGGAGACGTCACGAACCTGATAGAGATGACCCCCCTTCAGAGAAAGGAGATAATAGATGAGATATCGGGCATAGCGGAGTTTGAGGACAAGAAAACTAAGGCGGAGAACGAACTGGCCAAGGTTGACGCCAAGCTGAAGGAGGCGGACATAAGGCTCAACGAGAAGAGGAACGTGCTGAAAAAGTTGGAAAGGGAGGAGAAACTTGCCAGGGAGTACAAAACTCTGGACGAGCAGATGAAAGCCCTGTCAGGCTCCATTATATACAAGAAGCTTTCAATGGCACAGGAAAATTTGAAGACAGTGAAGGAAGCGCTGGAAAAAACGGAAAAGGAGTTCCGGGAAACGGACAATGAATTCGGCGGCTACGACTCTTCCATGGAGGAAAGGCAGAAAAAGATGAAAGAACTCACCTCAAAGGCCCTTAAGAGGAACAGGGACACAGAGGCTTACAACAGGCTGGACACTGAAATAAGCAAGCACAGGAACAAGATAGAGAGCAACCTCAGGGAGATACAGAGGCTTGGGGAAATGATAAAAAGACTTTCCCAGCACGACCAGGTAAGCGCCCTGCTGAAAAAGAGGGCCGGGGTTTACGGGTGCGTGGCTGATTTGTTCACCGCTGACACGAAATACCAGACTGCACTGGAGGTGGCCGCGGGAGGTCGCATGAAAGACATTGTGGTTAAAGACGATAGTGTGGCGGCGGAGTGCATAGATTTTCTCAAGAAAGACAGAATCGGCAGGGCAACTTTCCTTCCGCTCAACAAAATAAAACACCACCAGGAAAAACTCAAGGAGGCGCCTGGGGTGATAGACTTTGCCGTAAACCTGATTGAATACGAGCCGCTTTACGGGCCGGCAATGAAATATGTGTTCGCCAACACGCTCGTGGTTGACAGGCTGGAAAACGCAAGGAGGCTCATGGGAAGGTACAGGATGGTTACTCTGGACGGGGAGCTCATACTGAAATCGGGCGCAATGACGGGAGGCTACAGGAAGGAAAAGTCAAGGATGCAGGAGGTCTCCAAGTACAGGGAGGACAGGAAGGCGCTTGAGGGGGAGAACGAGTACCTGAAAGACCTTATTGCCGTGGCGGAAGAGAAGATAAGCAAGCTCAGACAGGAAGAGGAAAAAGAGATAAAGTCCACGGAGTATGAGGGAGAGATAAACAGGATAGGAGAGGAGCTTGAGGAAATAAGGGGCAAGAGACAGAAGCTATACGAGAAGAAGCTCACCTACCAGTCAAAGGTGGGAGACCTGAGGATTAAGAAAACCAGGCTGGAAACCCAGATAGAGAACCTTGAGCTGGAGTTTGAGGAGTACAGGGACATGGAAACTTTCCTTGAGCAGGACATTGAATCAATGCAGAGCCAGAAGAAATCCGTGGTGGAAAAGCTAAGGAGAATAGGCGCGGTGAACATGAAGGCCATAGAGGACTACGAGAGCATGAAGATGCTTTACGACGACCTGAACGAAAAAACCCAGAGAATAGTGAAGGAAAAAGAGGCCATACTGAAAACCGTTGAAAGGGTAGAATCAAGGAGAAGGGAAGTCTTTATGAAGGCATTTGACGCGGTAAACGAGAACTTCGGGGAGCTTTTCCAGGAAATAGGAGAGGGCACCGCAAGCCTGGAGCTTGAGGAGCCTGAAGACATAAGGTCCGGGCTTATAATAAAAGCAAGGCCCAAGGGAAAGAAGATGCTTAGCATAGACTCCATGTCGGGCGGGGAAAAGACACTAACCGCGCTGGCGTTCCTTTTCGCGGTGCAGATGTACAAGCCAGCCCCGTTTTATGTCCTGGACGAGGTGGATGCGGCGCTGGACAAGATTAACTCAAAGAAGATAGGTATGCTCATTAAGAAGCAGTCCGAAAGGGCGCAGTTTATTGTAATAACCCACAATGACGTGACCATAAAAATGGCCGACCAGGTCTACGGGATATCAATGGAGGACGGCGTGTCAAAAGTCATGGCAATAAAAATGCCTGAAAACTGAGGTTTTCATATTTTTAAGCAAGTTAAAAATGCATGAAAACTAAAAAAAAACCGGAGCGAGAATAGAGCTGATTCTAGCCGAAATTTAAAAAAATAAAATTCAGGCAGTTACTCTCCATTCTCCGGTTACGTTCGTGAGCTCGGATTTCACTCCGGCGCACGACTCCGTTGTTACCTGCACTTTTGTCGCGGTTCCGCTTGGCATCTCGGCGCATGAGCTGTTTATCAGCGTTACAGTCTGTCCTATGTTTACGCTCTGGGTGGTTGGCACGCACGTTCCGGCGTAGGTGCTGTTGAAAACTATCACCTTAAGCCCGCTCAGGTCTTCGCTCCCCGTGTTTGATACCACGAGGCTGAAGTTTCCGGGGCTGGTGGAGTTCATGTTTATGCTGACTGCATCATCGTCCAGCTCCAGCGTCGCCACAGAGCAGTCCACTATAGTCCCTGCCTTGGATTCCACTCCTGCCTTCTGCTCCTTGGTGAATCCCGTGAAGAAAGTTGACGCTATCCCTGCAACTGCTATCACGAACGCTATGAGGATTACCGCGGCTATTAGCGGAGATATACCTTTGTTTCCCAACATAAATTTTACCTCGGGGGTGTTAATCTATTTAACTTTCTCAATCATAATATATAAAGTTTTAGCGAGTTTGTGCTTTTATCTCTTGAATACGGCAGGGAGTCTCATGGAAGAAAAGGATATAGTCAAAATGGCCTCCACCGAGTCCAACTGGGAGGAAGTCCTGGAGTACATAATCACGGAGGAAGGCATGGACCCCTGGGACATAGACATAGTCAAGCTGGCGAACGCCCTTCTTGATTACGTAAAGAAAATGGAAATTCTGGATTTCAAGGTGCCCTCAAGAATAATCATAATATCCGCCATACTTCTCAGGATGAAGGTGGTGCTTCTCCTGGAAGAGGAGGAACAAAAACAGGAGGAGAAAGAGGAGGAGGAGGAACTGATAGACCTGTCCCAGGTCCCTGACCTTGAAACTCCGATAAAGAGAATCCCGAGAAGAAAAGTCACATTGGAGGAGCTGGTTTCCGCCCTGGACAAGGCTTTCCGCACAAAGGAGATAAGGGAGGACAAGAGAATCAGGGCCAGGAGAAGGGTTGAGGAACTGATAGAGGACGAGGAGGACATAGACGAAAGGATAGAAAACCTTTACCAGAGCATAAACGGAATACTTGACGAGCTCAGAGCCGGCGAGATAACTTTTGACAAGCTTGTGCCCAAGTGGGAGAGAAAGGAAATCGTGGACAAGTTCCTTCCACTGCTTCATCTTTCCCAGGGGGGAAAAGTTTCCTGCGAGCAGAAGGAAGTTTTTAAGGACATATACATAAAACTAAAGGGAGATACCGATGAATGAAAAAAAGGCTCTTCTGGAGGCGGCTCTCTTCATATCCGACAAGCCCCTGAACATAACCGAGCTATCCAAAATAACAGGCCTGAAGGAGCCTGACATAAACAGGCTGGTCAGCCAGATAGGTTCGGAAATGGAGCAGGAGCACAGGGGAGTGGAGCTCCTTTCCATAGACAATAATTATCACATAAAAGTGAAGGAAAAATACCTGGACCTTGTATCCCACCTTACTCCTTACGCGGACCTTTCCAGGGCCATGCTGAAAGTTCTTTCCCTGGCAGTGTACAAGAAAGGAATAACCCAGAGCGAGATTGTGAAGACGATAGGCAACCGGGCCTATGACTACGTGAAGGATTTGGAGCTCCGGGGGCTGATAAAGACCGAGAAGGTCGGTAGGACCAAGATGCTTATTCTCACCGACGAGTTTATGAGATACTTCGGCGTTAGCAGCAGGCAGGAACTGCTTGACAGGTTCAAGATGAAGACCGGAAGAAAGGAGCTCAAGGACATATACCTCTCGGACTTCGCCGCCTTCTTTGAAAAGTTTGACAAGAAGAGGAGTTAGATGAAAACGAAAAACAAAGAGGGGATGCTGGAGCTCGTAAAAAGCTTTACCGGGGAAATCTGCTACATAAACCCTGAAGACTTTCCCGATTTTTCGGAGGGGCTTGACGAAAAAATACAGGAAACCGCCTACAAGATAGGCAAAAGCGAGACAGGCGCAATCCTTCTCAGTGGGGAGAAATCCTACATAATAATACCTCCTTTCCCCATAGTAAAGACTTTTGAAGACGGCCTGAACCTGCTTCACCTTCAGATGGAAAGAAAATTCACGCTGGGCGTAATCCTGCTGAGGCTGGGCGAATACTCATTGGGTGTTTTTGAGGGGAAAAACCTGGTCACCCACAAGACCGGAACCCAGTTCGTGAGCGGGCAGACCAGGGCCGGGGGGCAGAGCGCTGCGCGCTACTCAAGGATAAGGGAGGGGCAGATAAACGACTTCTTCAAGTCGGTATGCTCCCAGGTGAGGGAGAAGTTCGGCCCCTACCAGAGCAAGATAGACTACGTTTTCTTCGGCGGCGATTCGCAGACAGTCAAGAAGTTCTGCGGGTTCTGCAACTACCTTGACAAGTTCTGCGTCATGGAGAGAGTCCTGAACATAAGGCATATGAAGCTTGATTCCCTCAGGAAATCCCTGGAAGAAGTCTGGAAGTTCAGGGTCTACGAGATTTGAAATATCCGCAGGGGTCGCTCTCAGGGCACCTATCGTACGTTATACATTGAGGCTCCGCGTACACACCCACGGGAGGATTCTTCTCTTTTATCAGGCGGGCCATTTCCTTCGCTATCCCCCTTATCTCCCACTGGGCTTTCGTGCATGTCCTTTTGCCTATGGAATGGACAGCGTTCCAGCCGTCCACGTGAACCAGGTCGTAAACCTGAAGAGAATGGGGAAGAACCCCGACGGCCTCTCTCGCAGAAACCCCGTCCTCAACAAGGCTTTCGTAAAGGTCAAACATCATTTCGTTCTGGTGGTCATATTCATCTGAAAATCCTAAATCCGCGATTTTCGGCGGGGTCACGGCCCGCCTCCTCTTGGCCGCGTCGTATATTGACTCTATTGAATGGTTCCAGGTTCTCTGCCTTATGGCCTGGTGAAAACACGACAGCGACATGGGAGCCAGAAAACCGAAATGCACGTGCTTCAGGTTCGCGAGCTCGGCCAGGTTCCCGTTTTCAACGGCATCCCTCACCTGCTCCCGGTTAGTTTCTATACCCGAGTAATAAACAAGAGCCGGCCGGTCAGTATGCCCCTTGTCCCTTATAAGTTTGCTCATGCTCACGTTGGTCTCCGCAAAAAGATGGGCAGATGGTCTCTTTGAAAGCGTCATGTATTTTTCTCCCCTGTCCCTGAAAAGCCTTGGCGCTATCTCTTCCGCCTGCATCATCATTTCCTCCACCGTGAAAGCCACCGTGGAGGGCACACCGCCGTCCAAGCTTACGCTTTTCAGGTGCCTGAGTTCCCTGGCGGTTCCCGCGGTCTGTATGTTGGTCTTGGCGTACAGCGGAAGGGTGTTCCTCGCGTCCTCCTTGGGAACTCCCGCTTCACTGGCCCTCTGGTAAAAAGAGAATGACTCGGCCAGGATTTTTTCCGTCTCCCCAAGCCGAGAAGATTCTGCTATCTCGTCCGGTATATAAAACCCCCTGTCAGCAGTGGCCCTTCTCAAGGACTGCTGGAGATGGGAAAGGTATTCGGGCTCGCAGAGGGAAAGGGTTGTGGCCCTTGTGGCATCTTCTATGGAGAACACGAAATAACTCTGGTCAGAAAACGCCTCGTGGCCCCTGTCGTCACTGTGGCCTGTTACCGCTTCCAAGTTTTTTTCATAACCTTTGGGAGTCATTTCTTTCAATTCCTCCCATATCTGCTGGGAACTCTTCTTCTCAAAACATCCCAGCGCGCCTATAGCGCATATTTCATCGGGGCCCAGAAGCTCGTCATGCAAGCCCCCTGTGACAGCAATAAGTTTTACCCTGGATTCGCCACAATATTCCATTTCCACACCCTTTCTAATAATGGGGCGGAAAAAGATTTATATCTGTTCGTAGACGGACCATAACCTCTCGTGTACTTCGTCCACCGGACCGGTTCCGTCTATTAAATCTATCCTTTCGTCAAGTGCGCCTTTGAGTGTGAGATAGTTCTCCCTCAACTCCTTCAGGAACCTGGTCCGCTCAAATATATCCACCTTGTCCCTCGGCCTCGCGTCTATCCTTTTCATGGCCTCTTCCGCGGGCACGTCCACAAAGAAAGTTACATCCGGCTTCCTTACATAGCCCCTTTGCTGGAGCTTACCGTGCAGGTCCAGAAGGAAATCCATGTCAAGCCCCTGGGTCCTCTGGTAGGCCAGAGTTGAATGGTAGTACCGGTCGGAGACCACGGTTTTTCCGGCATCCAGCTCCCTTTTTATGTCAAAGTTGTGCTCCACCCTGTCCGCGTAGAACAGCATGCCGTAAACGAGGCCCTCCCAGTCTCCGGGCATCCCTGCCCCAGCATGAAGCCTTTCCCTTATCACGTTTCCTATGTTTCTTTTGGTGGGCTCCAGCGTCTCCCAGACCCGGCAGCCCTCCTTATTCAGCCTGTCGCAGAAGAGCCTGAACTGCGTGGACTTGCCGGAGCCGTCTATACCCTCAAAAACTATGAATCTTTTTTCCATGAAATAATAAATTAAATCCATAATACTTAAAACAAAAGACAAAGGTTTATATTTAAAGAATATGGAAATAATAAGTATGGCAGAAGAAAGGAGACCAATAGGTATACCCGGATTAGACGAGAAGATGGGAGGCGGACTGCCTCCGGGACCCAGGACAGTGCTTGTGGCAGGCGGCTGCGGAACGGGAAAAACTACTTTTGGCGTCCAGTTTCTTTACAAGGGAGCTTTGGAACACGGAGAACCCGGCGTTCTCATAAATTTTGAGCAGGACATTGCCCAACTGAAGCAGGACATGGCCAATTTCGGCTTTGACCTGCAGAAGTTGGAAGAGCAGAACCTTGTAAGAATATACGACAAGTCCTCCGCTGAGGAAGGGAAAAGAGACCTTATATCCTTCATAATAGAGAGAGCGGACGAGATAAACGCCAAGAGAATAGTGATAGACAGCATGCAGACCCTTGAATACCTCATAGGAACCAACATAAAGTTCACGGTGAGCTCCACTTGCGATGCGCTGAAGAGGGCAGGACTAACCACGCTGATAATGGCGGAGTCAAGGTCGGACGAGGTTGACATTTCTGAAGAGGTTGAATCGTACATTGTGGATGGGGTCATAATACTGACCATACACGAGGCCTTGGACACCAGAAAGGTTAAGATAAGAAAAATGCGCGGAACTTACCACACGCTGAAGGCTTTGGAAATGAAATTCGGTCCCAAGGGCATAGAAGTAACGGGTTAAAAGCATGTCTTTAAACACGGAGATAGAAGCTATATTAAGGAATAATTTGCTCAAGCTTGAAGACGTTTACGCCTGCATGGTGGCCAGGAGGGAGCTTGACGGAGTCGTGTTGATAGAGGAATCCAGGGATCCCGAGCTCAAGGGAGTATGGGGCTCTCTGGAGAAGACAATGAACCAGTTCTTTAGCATAATCAAGGAGTACTCGGCATACGGGCTCAACAAGATCTACTTTGAGCTTGGGAAATACGACGTTATTTTCTTCATTCTACCTGAGACCGACACCGCCCTTGTTGCCCTCATACCGGCCCTGGCAAATCGCGGACTGCTTGAAGTGGAGCTTGAAAACACAAGAGAAAGTATAATAGAGCTTCTGGAAAAGGGCAATACCTTATGATGAGCAATTTATCAGGATTCAAGGCAGTTGTGGGTATGTCCCGTAAATGGGACCCGAAGGAAGCGGGAAGGGAGGTTGCGCGGGACGCGCTGGACAGGCTCGGGGGCAAACCCAGGTTCGTTATTCTATCCTGCACCTACGAGTACTACAGGAACGGCGGTTACCAAAAACTTCTGGACGGAGTCTGGGAGGTCCTGCCGGAGGGAACACACCTTATAGGCGGCACCACGTCCGGCTTCATGATTCCCCGGGGATGTTTCAGCTGGGGCGCAGTGATGCTTGCGGTGGCGTGCGACCGGATGGACGTGGCCTCGGCATTCGGTAAAGGCACGAAAGGCAATCCCAAAAAGGCCGGGAGGAAAACAGGGGAGGAAATCAGGAGGCAGCTCGCGGCATCCCCCTGCAAAAACGGGTTTTTTATTGACTTTACTTCTTCCGCGCTACTTCCGAAAATACCGGTGGTGGGAAAAAGAAAGGTGATAGAAAGCAAATTCATAGCCAAGGCTGTCTCCTTCGCGATGCCTCTCATGGGGCTTTTCGGCTGGGGTATGGGACGCAACGACCCCGTGAGGGAGGAGCTTACCAAAGCGCTTTCGGATTTCAAGGGCGTGGGTATCTCCACCTGGGATGACAGCAGGTTCGCCTACCACAGGCAGTTCCTGGGAAAGGAAGTTTACAAAAACTCCATAGTCGCCCTGGGCTTCAAGTCGGAGCTTGAATCTTACGTCAATGCAGGCTTCGGATTCAGGAAAACGGACAAGAAATTCACCGTGACCAAAAAGGACAGAACCGGACTGATTATAAAGGAGATAAACGGGAAGCCCGCCAGGCAGGAGTACCTGAGAATCCTGGGCTGGAGGCCCGGAGTCATAAACGAGCAACACCTGAAAAGAACCTTATTCGTCCTGCCCTCCTTTGAGAAGGACGGAGCCCTCTATCCTGAAGTACTTGGAATGTTTTACGGCGACTACATAATAGTGGCCAAGACCATAGACAACCCTGAAATGACCATAATAAAGGCTTCCGGTAAATCTTTGCTAGGGGCGGTGGACGAGGCATTTGAAGGGTTTTCCGGCCGGCCCCTGCTTGCCATAATTCCTGAGTGCGCCGCGAGGCAGGAGGCCCTGGGCACGAGCATGTTCAAGGAAAAGGATAGGATAGAAAATTATCTGGGCGACGCGCCGTACTTCCTTCTTTTCAGCGGAGGGGAATGTACCTACACGCCGGAGCAGGGATGCAGGAACAAGTACGAGAGCTTCAACGTGGCGGTGTTCAAAAACGACAAAACAGGTGAGTTAGACGGTTCAACCAAAGGCGGCAGTGGGGCTCTCTAGGAAGTGGGACGCAAAAGAGGCCGGCAGGGAAGTGACCAAGGACGCACTTGACAGGCTGGGTGCTAAGCCAGATTTCTTTCTTCTGTTTTCCACGGTGCACTACAAAGATAACGGAGGCTTTGAGAAGTTCCTGGAGGGAGTCTGGGAAGTTTTGCCGAAGGGAACGCCGCTGATAGGGGGGACTGTTCCGGGTTTCATAAGCCAGGACGGATGCTTCACCCGCGGGGCAACGGCCCTTGCCGTCTCCTACCCGAACATGGATGTGGCCATGGGCTACGGGATGCAGACCAAGAGAAACCCGGAAAAAGCCGCGAAAAAATTCATCGGGATGATTGAGGAGGATTTTGAGAATTCCTTGTATAGAAACAGGTTTGTCTTTGATTTTGTTTCCGGTTCTGTTGTGCTGAAGATACCGGGATACGGCTACAGGAAGGTCATAGACTCCGAGTTCCTCAGCAAGTCCATAACCAAGTTTTTTTCCGTTTCCCAGATTCTAATGCAGAAAGGCCTCGGAAGAGAGGACGAAATTTTTGAGGAAATCGCAAAAAAACTTCCCGATTACGGCATGATTCTGGGCTCCTCCACGGACAATTTCAAGGGAATGTACAACTGCCAGTTTTTCGGCAACAGGGTTCTGGAAAACAGCGTCGTGGGACTGGGCATAGCCACGGACCTTGACTTTGACGTGTTTACAAACCACGGAATGAAGAAAAGCAACGTAAAGCTAAAGATAACGAAGTTAAGCAAGGACGGCCACATAATCCAGGAGATAAACGGCAGGCCGGCCGTTCCCGAATTAAGCAGGCTGCTGAACTGGCCCCGGGGTTTCCTGAATGATGAAACGCTTCTTTTAAAGATTTTCTATTATCCCCTCTCCATGAAAAGGCACGACCGGGAGGTTCCCGCGGTTATGGCCCTTGTACTCAAGGATTATATTGTCACGCCGTGCAAGGTGGATAAGGGAGATGCCTGGATAATGAACATGAGCGGGAAGAGCCTGATAGACTCCATGGAAACTAACATGGCCTCCTTCAAGGGCATGAAACCGGAGTTCGGACTGTTCTCTGTATGCATAACCATACTACAGACTCTGGGCAACAACGTGGCGGAGATAAGAAAAACAATAAGGAAATATATGAGGGACAAGCCCTTCCTTTTGTTTTTCTCCACCGGGGAAGGCACCTATTCCCCGGAAAGAGGGTTCACTTACGCAAACATGTCCTACAACACCGCGATAATGGGACATAAAAAAAGCTGATTCAATGACTAGCTTAAAAGTAGGTATAGGGTTGTCAAGAAACTGGGACCCGAAGGAAGCGGGAAGGGAGGTTGCGCGGGACGCGCTGGACAGGCTCGGGGGCAAACCCAGGTTCGTTATTCTATCCTGCACCTACGAGTACTACAGGAACGGCGGTTACCAAAAACTTCTGGACGGAGTCTGGGAGGTCCTGCCGGAGGGAACACACCTTATAGGCGGCACCACGTCCGGCTTCATGATTCCCCGGGGATGTTTCAGCTGGGGCGCAGTGATGCTTGCGGTGGCGTGCGACCGGATGGACGTGGCCTCGGCATTCGGTAAAGGCACGAAAGGCAATCCCAAAAAGGCCGGGAGGAAAACAGGGGAGGAAATCAGGAGGCAGCTCGCGGCATCCCCCTGCAAAAACGGGTTTGTTTTTGACATAACTTCCGGGGCAATCCTGAAGAAAATGCCTGTTCTCGGCTACAGGAAAACAAGCGACAGCAAGATAATAGGAAGATTTGTCTCGCTCATGCTTCCCATAATGGGAATATTCGGCTGGGGAATGGGCAGGGAAGAGGAAGTCAGGGAAGGCATGATGGAGGTTCTGCCGGATTTCAAGGGCCTTGGCGCCTCCACCTGGGCCGATATCCACTTTTCCTGCCACAGGCAGTTTTACGGAAAGGAAGTGCTGAACAACTCCATAGTTGCCGTGGGCCTCAAATCCGACTTTGACGTTTACGTGGACACAGGCTTCGGATTCAGGAAAACGGACAAGAAATTCACCGTGACCAAAAAGGACAGAACCGGACTGATTATAAAGGAGATAAACGGGAAGCCCGCCAGGCAGGAGTACCTGAGAATCCTGGGCTGGAGGCCCGGAGTCATAAACGAGCAAATCACCAAAAGGGCCTTCTTTGTCCTGCCCTCCTTTGAGAAGGACGGGGCACTTTACCCGGAGATAACAACCATGTTTTACGGAGACTATATAATAATGGGAAGGCGGATAGACAACCCGGAAATGACGATGCTCACCGCCTCCGGCGAGTCAATGATAGGGGCTGTGGACGAGGCGCTGAAAGGGTTTTCCAAAAAGCCCGCGCTGGGCCTTATTGCGGAGTGCGCCGCGAGGCAGGAGGCCCTTGGAGGAAACGTGTTCAAGGAGAAGAAAAGGATAGAAAAATATTTGGGCAACGCCCCATACCTGCTCCTGTTTTCCGGAGCGGAGTTCACTTACACCCCGGAGCAGGGGTGCAGGCACAAGCACGAAAGCTTCAACATAGCCGCCTTTGAAACGGACGAACCCTTTTATAGCTCATCCTCCAATAATCTACATGCTGACCAAGGAACTGAAAATGCCGGAAAAGGCGAAGGAGATGCTTGTTCTGGAGGGAATCACGAAACTAAACCCTCCTCAGAAAATGTCGGTGGAAAAGGGGCTTCTTGATTACAAGAATCTCGTGGTCGCGTCGCCAACCGCCTCTGGAAAAACCTTAATAGCCGAGCTTGCCTTCCTAAAAACAATAATGGAAAGGAAAGGAAAGGCTGTTTACATCGTCCCGCTCCGCGCGCTGGCCTACGAGAAATACAAGGATTTCAAAAAGTACCGCAGTCTGGGCGTAAAAGTCGGGCTCTCGGTGGGCGACTACGACTCTTCGGACAACTGGCTGGCCAATTCCGACCTGATTATAGTCACCGTGGAAAAGCTGGATTCCCTTTTGAGGCACAATCCCGTATGGGTAAGGGAAATAGGCCTCATAGTGGCAGACGAGATACACCTGCTCAATGACGGGAGCAGGGGGCCCACGCTGGAAGTGGTTCTCACGAAACTAAAGAGGGACACCAGGGCCCAGATTCTGGGGCTCTCCGCCACCATAAGCAACGCTATTGACATAGCGGAGTGGCTGGGTGCCGGACTGGTGAAGTCCGATTACAGGCCCGTAAAGCTTCATGAGGGGGTTTACGACGGGGAGAAGATCAGGTTTCTCGGGAAGAAGGACGTGGGAATCGGGGGCAGGCACCCCGGGGAAATTCTGCTCACGGAAGAGACCGTGTCCAGGGACAAACAAGCTCTCATTTTCCTGTCCAGCAGGAGGAACGCGGAAAAGACCGCGGAGGAAACGGGGAAGTTTGTCAAAAAATTCCTAACGGAAGAGGAAAAGGTTTTGTTGCAAGACATTTCGGAGAAAATACTGTCCGTGCCCTCCCACCCAACCAGGCAGTGCAGAAGGCTTGCCGAGTGCGTGAAAAACGGCACCGCCTTCCACCACGCGGGCCTGCAGAACGGCCAGCGCACAATCATAGAGGACTACTTCAGGCAGAACCTAATCAAAATCGTGTCAGCCACGCCCACCCTTGCGGCCGGCGTGAACCTTCCGGCGTGGAGAGTTATAATAAGGGACGCCAAGAGATACCAGTCCGGCTACGGCTCTGTCTACATCCCTGTTCTTGAGTACCAACAGATGTCCGGAAGGGCAGGGAGGCCCAGGTACGACAGGGAGGGCGAATCCATACTTATAGGAAGGAACGAAAGGGATGCCGAGGAGCTTGCGGAAAGGTTCCTCATGGGCGAGGCCGAGAACATATACTCAAAGCTTTCGGTGGAGCCGGTTTTAAGAACACACGTGCTTTCTCTCATAGCGACCACGGTAAGGAACGAGGAACAGCTGATGGATTTTTTCTCCGATACCCTGTTTGCCCACCAGTACGGGGACATATCCAGGATAAAAAACATGCTTTGCGGCATAGTGGAAAAGCTGGAGGAGCAAAATTTCATAAAAAGGGACCGGGGGTTTGAGGTGACAAGAATGGGCAAGAGGGTGGCGGAGCTTTACCTGGACCCGGAAACCGCGCACAGGCTGATATGCGGAATGAGGCACGGGTTGGAGAGCTTTGACTACCTTCTCCTGATAAGCTCCACCAGCGAAATGGGCCCTTTCAGAATAAGAAAAAGCGAGTTGGAGAAACTGGAAGAGAAGCTCGCCTTAAGGGAAGATATTGGTATAGAGATACCGGGCAACTGGGACCTGGAGTATGACAATTTTCTCTGTTATTTCAAGACAGCGCTCGCCCTGGAGGAGTGGATGAACGAAAGAGGGGAGGATTTCCTCATGGACAACTACGGCGTCACGCCCGGAGGCCTCAGGTCAAAGGTTGATATAGCAGACTGGCTCCTTTACTCCTGCCAGGAGCTTTCCAACCTGCTCAGGCTCAGGGAGGAGTCAAAGAAAATAAGAAAAATCAGGACTAGGATGAAATACGGGATAAAAGAGGAGCTGGTGAGCCTCGTCAAGCTAAGGGAAATAGGAAGAGCCAGGGCAAGGATACTCTACAATTCCGGCTACCGCACGGTCTCCTCGCTTAGAAAGGCCCCGAAGGAAAGGCTCGGAGACCTTCTCGGCCCGAAGATTGCGCAGAAAGTAATGGAGCAGTTTGGTAAGAAGAAGGAAGAACAGAAAAAGCTCTAGTCCAGGAGCTCGTGGCACCATTCCCTTCTGAACTCGTCTTCTATGTAGTCGCAGAGGGAGGGGTCGTCCAGGTCCATGGCCAGGTACCTGTAGCAGCTGTCCCTGTTGTAGTCGTCCACTATGTTCAGGCATATCGTGTGGTCTCCCTGTTCAAGGGCCAGGTCCCTGTAGCACCAGTCCCTCTTGTTCCCGGTGTGGGCCTCGCATCCCTGCGGACCTAGTTCAGAGCCTCCCGAGCCTCCGCCCCCGCCGCCTCCTCCTTCTCCGGAGTCTTCTTTTTCCTCCCAGTCTCCTTCCGCGGTTTCCCCGCTTCCGCACGTGGGGCACTCCTCCGGTCCGGTTTCCTCTTCCTCCTCACCAAGAGAGGCGTCCCTTCCGGAAAGGGTTTCCACAATTTCCGAAGGCAGGTCCGGTGCAAGAAAGAAATACAGGACTGAAAGCGCCGACAGCACCGCGATTATTCCGGCCAAGAACCTCCTGTCCGTGTAAAACATACAATTAGATTTGGTGCCCGTGGTTTAAAAACATGAAACAGAGAAAACCTTGCGCGCTTTTGTTAAGCTCCAATTAAATGGAGAATCCCGAAAACCAGGAAAGCCGGCCAGAGCAGCGCCTTGAAGAATCCCAGGAACGCGTCCCAGAATGTCGGGGCGGTGGTCACGTAGTACACAAGCGCGCCTACGAACCCCAGGAAATAAAAGCATCCCCCGGTTCCGTGGCAGTGCACCTTGTGCCTGAAGTCCCAGGACTTGCAATTAAATTTGCCTTCTTTTGAGGCCTTTTCAATCTTTTTCCCGATGGATTCCCCAATCTCATCCCAGGAAGGCTCCTTTTCCGTTTTCTTGGTTGTTCTTTTTTTGGCGGTTTTTTTCTTGACCGTTTTTTTCTTAGCCATATTACCACACTATTATTAGAGTTCCAGAATTTAAAAGCCTGAATAATCGGCAGGCTAGGCAAAACTCATCCAAAGAAGCCACGCACCCAGGAGGGCCAGAATGATGGTGCTGATTACCTGCTTCTTTTTGAACTTTTGGGCCTGCTTGTGAATGTATTCCGGGAATCCGATTTTCATAATTCCCTTGATTAGGGTGGACCAGCCCAGAATGGTTATGACAACTCTCCAGTCGGCCGTCCAGACGTTGTGCAGAATAACCGTGACCAGCCCCATAAGCATTGTTACGTAGCCGGTGGAAATTACGAAGGCCTTGTCATCGGTCATTTCTATGGTCTTGCCCAGCTGCCTTGCCACGATAAAAAGAAAACCGAAAATAAGGAAAAAACTTCCCCATAGCCTCGCGAAAAAAATTGAAATCTCCATCATGATATTATTTCTCGCCAATGTTTAAAAACCTGAGATTATGGACTAAGTATATTTTCTTTGGGATTTGAAAACTTCTGTTTTCAATTTTGAAAATCTTTGATTTTCAAATAATACAAAAACCTTTCTTTTTTGAAAAGAAAGGGATTTGTTGAGGAAGCCTTCGGAGTCAGCATCCCTCTATTTTGGCATCCCATGTTTACACACAGTGCGTTGCAAATAACATAACTCGTTCTGTAATAATTATTTTGTTGAACTAAATTTCAAAGTGCAGGAATATAACACCGTTATATGTTTTTTAAGAAATAAATTAGCTTTAAACAAAGCTTTAAATATCACTGTGATATTATAGTATTATACAGTAATATCATGGTGATAAAATGTGTGATTGCAATGGTCATTTCAACCCGCTAAGAAAATACATACGTGCCCTTCACTGCCCCACCCGATGGGAAATAATTCATTTTATCGGGAAAGGTAGCAAAAGCACAAAGCAAATCCACGATTTTTTACGTAAAGATGGCGAAGGAATCACTTTGTCAGGATTATACTTTCATTTGTCAGAGCTGAAAAAAGCGGGTATAATCAATGTAGCCGAATATAAGGAGGAAGGCGGCGGTGCGCCCGAAAAGATATGGAAACTGAAAAAAACAAAAATTGAAATTGACCTGTTAAAAAAGAGGGAGAACCGATGAGGGTGCTTGATTTTCATGAAATAAGCGGGCATTCGCATGCCGAGCGGGATAAGGACATCCTTTACGAGGGCAGTGATTTTAAAACAAGAATCATAGAACTTTCTCCGGGGGATGAAATGCCGCCCTGCGAGATGGCGGACCATGTAATTTTCTACGTGGTTGAGGGGCAAACTGTGGTGGAAGTCAACGGCGAAAAGGCCGCCATCGGGGAAGGCCAATGCCTTATCACCGAGCCGGCGACGCTGTCAATGAGGACCGAAACCGGCGTGAAGATTATGGGCATCCAGGTTAAAAGAAGGTAAAGGAGGCAGAGGATGGACGACGAACAATTCGCAATAAGGGCAGAGCGGCTGAAAAAGAGGTTTGGCAGTGCTGTCGCCGTTGATGGCGTAAACTTTGACGTCGAGTCGGGAGAGATTTTTGGTTTCCTCGGGCCTAACGGGGCTGGAAAAACCACGACCATACGGCTGCTAACAGGCATATTGACACCTGATGCTGGAGATGTAACCATCAAGGGAATCAACATGAGGCACAAAGCGATGGAAGCAAAGGCGATTATGGGAGTCATTCCAGAGATGGGAAATGTGTATGTTGACCTGACAGCGGAGCAGAACGTTCTCCTAGCGGGCAAATATTACGGCCTGACAAAGGATGAACTTAAAAATAAATCCGAAGATATCCTTTCTGTGCTCGGACTTTATGAACGAAAAGATGACCCCGTCAGGACTTTTTCCAAGGGAATGAAACAGCGTGTCAGCATTGCTTGTGCCATAGTTCATGACCCACAGATTCTTTTTTTGGACGAGCCGACGGAGGGCCTCGATGTCCAGAGCAGAAGGCTGGTAATTAAAACCATCCGAACCATGAACGAAAGGGGGTGCACTATTTTTTTGACTACTCACAACATTGAAGAGGCCAATAAACTCTGTAAGCGGGTGTGTATTATCAACAAGGGAAAAATCGCTGCGATAGACCGGCCCGAGAAATTAAAGTTCACTTTTGACAAAACACAATCCATTGAAGTTTCCTTTAATGAAAAAGTGGGGACAGAATTATTTCAATCCGATGTCATTTCTAAAATTGACCGGCAGGGCGATAAATTGGTGCTTTATACAACAAATCCTGATACTGCGGTCAAACATGTGGTGACCATTGCGGAAAAGAACGATTTGAAGATAATCTCCCTGGCGACAGCCGGCCCCCGCCTTGAAGAAGCTTTCGTCAGGTTGACGGAGGGGGGAAAATGAACCTGCCGATTTTTCTGCGGGGTGTCCTGGTCACCACTGAAAAGAACATCAAAATTTACTACAGGAAAGCGCCCGTAATCATATTCGGGCTTTTGTTTCCGCTGTTTATGTTCGTATCATTTCAAATGGGCAGGACGGTCGACATATCGCTCTTTTTCCCGGGTTTTCTTGCGATGGCCTTGTTTTTTACCTCGTCATCCGTCGGTCCGCTAATCACTCCGTGGGAGAAGCAGGCGGGGACATACGAGCGGTTGCTCTCCTTCCCTGTGAGCATTCATACTATCATTTTAGGCGACGTGCTGGCCGGTGCGGTCTATGGGTTGATAATCACTTCACTGGTCACGGTAGCTGCTCTTTTTTTCCTGCAGTTTCCTCTCATGAACTTGCTGATACTGGCCATTGCACTGGTCCTAGGCACGCTTTGTTTTGCGTCGCTGGGTGTGGCCTTGGCTTCCCCCTCTGTTCGCTCGCCATCTCACATTATGATGTTTTCCAGTTTGATACGGTTTCCGTTGATTTTCATTAGCGGTATCTTTATTCCATTGCAGGATCTTCAGGGAGTTGGACAGTTTTTATCGTATGTTTCCCCGCTTACGTATCTTGTTGATTTGTTTCATGCTGGGTTGGGTGGTGCGTCTGTGTTTCCTTTGGTGGTGGATTTCTTTGCTTTGATTTTTTTCACGGTCGTTTTCTTGTTGATATCAATCCATTTTCATAAAAGAAACATGGTAAAGGGATTGTGAATAAAAAATTATTTGTAATTAAAAATTATTTACAATTTTAGTTCTGATAACCTGTTATTTGAAAGATTAAGATACATGTTATAGATTCGCATTAGTAATCCTATTTTTGTATTATGTCTTTAAAATCTTCAATCAGAATAAGTTGGTTTGTTTTGCCGTATTGCTCAACTTTGATAATTCCTTTACTCGCCAGCTCCTTTACTGCTCTGTGTGCTTTAAGCTTGGTCATGCCTTCCATCCTGCTAATTTCAGACTGTAATGCATTTCCCTTGTTCTCAATTATTTTTTCAATAACTTTCCTTTCATTCGGATTTAATAATTTCAAAATATTTCCATTGCTGGTTAATCTAATCTTTTCGTCATTATTTTCTGATGCGATTTTATGATTCATTAATTTAGTAATCATATTAAGATTTTTCTCCATCTTTTCTTCCAATTTTTTAGAAACAAAGTGATATGATATCGGCACAACCACTATTACCATCAAAACCATGGAAAGCCACAACAGATAATTGGGTATCATTCTGGGACACATACCGTGCCCGTTCATGGGTGTGCCTGTAAAAATGCTTTGCCAAAATATGAAAACAACCCCCACCAAAGCAATTATTGAAATGGGCAACCAAAATGTTTTATTCTTGACTTTCATTGTTTATTGTAAATGGGGGTAATATATAAAAGTTGCTATTGGTTTCATTATTTAGAAACCAAATTTCATTATTATGAAACCAAAAATATTGGTTTCAGCAAACTTTTATATACGGTTTCAAACATATGAAATATATAAAAATTTAGGAGGTGAAAACTTAATGGATCGAAAAATAGCGGTAATCGGCATTGGAGCAATGTTTGTTGTCGGGCTGTTTGCGACAATGGGTTTTGCTTTTGCTCAAGAAACAGAAAACGCACCAGCCACAGGATTTGTAGATGAAGACAGTGATGATGTATGCGACAATTTTGTAGATGGCGATGGCGATGGAGTCTGTGACAACAAAGGCCAAAGAGAAGGATTTGCAGATGCTGATGGTGACGGCGAATGTGACTACGCTGGAGACTGCCCAATGCACCAGGACAAGGAGAGGAGCATGCAAAAGTATCATAAAAGAATGGGCGGTTGTCATGGCTCTGAAGGGTGTCCTAAGATGAAAGATGGATTCAAAGAAGGATGTCACAGAGTAGCAACAGAATAAATCTTTTTTTATTTTTTTGTATAAATAAAGATGTTCATAATGAGTTAATAAAATTTTTTCGGAAATTGAATTCCAAAAAGGAAGTCTTAAAGAATGAAACAAGAAAGAATAATAAAAATCGATAATGTCTGGAAGAAATATGATATGGGAAAAGCAGACCCTCTTGTAG
>CAZXFI010000001.1:46298-220072 GCA_964640225.1 uncultured archaeon | reverse complement strand
TGTCAAAGGTTCCGCTTTCCCCGGCTTCCGCCAGCTTTTCGGTGAAGTTTATTTCCTGCACCACTATGGTGTCGTTGCGGCTGACCACCGGGTTGATTTCAACCTTTGCCCTGTAGTTCCATGACTGGTTCCACCAGCCGCTGGGCCCCAGTCCCGTGAGGTAAACCATGGTGTTCGGCCCGTACTGGCTTTGCAAAGCTTCCACATCTATGCTCAAATCCGGCATGACTTCAAACTGCTGGAGTTCGCTCTCACTGCTGACGCCCTCGGTGTTGTTTGCCCATACCGTGTAGTTGTAGGTTCCGTATCCCCAGGTTTGGGTGAAGTTTCCCGTGTATATGTCGGGAGTGGAGTTGGTGAGCACAATCTGGTAAAAGGAGCCCTCCGGGTTGTATACGTCGGCCCAAATCATGTCCAGCCCAACCTCATCCGTGACGTTGGCTTCTATCGTGATGTTGTGGCCGTATCCCACCGGCTGCGGGGTGGCGTTTATGTCCGTGAACTGCGGGGCGGAGTTGACGTTTATTTCCATGGTGTTGTATGAGGGGTTAAGCCACATGCTTGAGTTGCCTGCGAATGAGGCATTTATAAGGTGTGTGCCGAGCTGGGCCCCTCCCGGTATGTTGTAGTACACGTAGGCGGGCGAGCCGGTCAGCCCGGAGCCTATGTAAATTCCCTCGGTCTCGTCCCAGAAAGTCACGTTGTAGCCCGACATCTGGGTGCCGTTGTCAAACATGAGAGAGGCCTGGAGAAGTATTGTTTCTCCCTGGTTCGGCGTGGTGTCGTTGGATTCCAGTCCGTACACGTAAGTGTTCGCGCTCACGTTGAAAGTGATGTTGTCTTCGGCAAGCGAGGAGCCGTCCGAGACAGAAAGCAGGGAAACCGTGACTTCTCCCAGGGGAGAGCCGTAAAGAGAGACTGTTGCGTTGTTCCACCCGGTCTCTCCCGCATCCAGAAGCGATATTTTCTTGTTCTGCGTTCCGGACACGGCTGACCAACCCTGCGGCAGGGACCAGTTAATCCACACGTTCGCTATCTTCCTTCCCACCGTGTTTTTCACGTAACCCTCAAGGCTTTGCGTGTTGCTTCTAGTAATTGTACCGGAAGGACCTCCTGTTATGTTTATTTCCATGGGCAGGTAGCTCTCTTCAGAGGAGACATTGAGCAGCTGGTCCGATTCCGAATAATAGACTGCCTTTATCCAGCACTCGCTTCTCGTGACGTTGGAAAAACGAACCTCGTCTATGAAGCCGTCCCAGTTTTCCGTTCCTTGTATTCCTATCATCGGGACGGACCAGTCCTGAAGCGTGCCGTCATAATTTACAAACCCGACTTCGTCCCCGTTTACGTACTGCCTTCCATAGCCTGAACTCTCGTTTGCCGTGACCACTATATGATACCACTCCCCCGAATTAAGCTGTTTGTTTGCCGGAAAATTCTGCGTTCCCCCATCCCCTTCAATAAGCCTGCCCCATAGGTTGCCGTTAGAACTGGTTACCCATATTCCTATGCTTTTCGTGGGGGCCCCGCAGCATGAGCCGGGAGGGTGCGCGTGAATCAGGCCTGCATTGCTGTCAGGCAGGGTCTGGTATCTTGCCCACATAGAAACAGTCACGCTGTCCCTGCTGTCAAGCCCGCTGGCCTCTATGTAGTCATCGTCTCCTGCAAACTCGTCAGCCCCGTCTATCTTCCCCCTCGCGCTTGTGTTCCCGTTGCCGTTTGTGTCGTACCAGGTCCCGTTGTTTCCGTATCGCGTGGAGTCGTAGTGCGTTCCACCGTTCAAGGGATTTTCTTCCAAATGCTGGACCATAACGAAGTCCTGGTTCCAGACTTCCGAGGCGTTCTGACCGTCCCCCACGGTACTGTTCCCGTAGTACATCCAGAACCTTGTTTCTGACGTGCTTGAAACGTTGGGAATCCTGACCCAAATACTTGCCTCTTCCTGGCTGTAGTTCCATTTCTCTATCTCATGGGCCAGAAGAAGAGACTGGTTGGCGCTGACGAACCTTATGTCCTCTCCGTTCGCCTGAGACTTGGAGAAATTGAAGTTGCCTGATGTAAGGTTGACCAGCACGGGAAAGCCGGACAGGTCCTCGCATATTCTGCTGTAATTCACCGTTAGCATTTTCCTGTAGCTCCACCCGTTGTCCCACCAGGCGTAGGTGCTTGGGTAAACGGTTATGGCCTTGCTGGCGTTGTTGTCGTTCTCGTTCTGTTCCGTTATGGTATTGTCCGGGTCAACGTAAACGAAAATATCGTGGTTTCCCGCAAGGTTTGCGGTGTCCCATTCCACGCTCACGGTCTCGGTGTCCGAAGCTTCCAGCAAGCTTATAGTTTCGTTGTCTATGTTCGTTCCGCTTCCCATTTCCCCGTCGTAGAAACTAACCAGCACGCTACTGGCGTTGTTCAGTCCCGTGTTGCTTACCGTGGCATTTATTGCCACGGTTTCGCCCTCGGTGGGGCTTGTGGTGTTGAACCCTATGCCGTCAGAGCTTATGGACAGTTCCGGCGGGTCCACGGTTATGTTTTCTGAAAGTTTGTTGTTGTTTTCGTTATCCTCGCTGATGACTCCGAAGGGGTCCACCCAAGCGTAAATTTCATGGCTTCCGGATTCCCCGGTGGTGTCCCATTCCACCGAAACGTTCGCTGAAGACTGCGGGCCCAGTGAGCTTATGATCTTGTCGCTTCCTATCTGCGGCGAGTCGGGATTCTGAGCGTCGTTCCCCGGGTCTCCGTCAAATATCTTGACTCTCACGCTGTTGGCCGTGCTGGAAACGCCCGTGTTGTTGACCGTAACCGTTATGTTTAGAAAATCTCCAGAGTCAGGCACCGTGTCGTTGAAATGTATCAGGGAGGGAATCAGGTCCAGGTCCGCCCCAACGTCTATGTTTTTGTAGGCAAGGTTGTTGTTTTCGTTTGATTCCGACACCTTTCCATCCGGGTCCAGGGACACGAATATGTCGCTGGAGCCTGCCTTTCCTGTAGTGTCCCATGTCACGTTCACCGTGGCGTTTCCCCCGCCTTCCAGTTCGCCTATCATCTGGTCGGAGCCTATCTGCTCCCCCTGTCCGGGAGCGTCCCTGAAGAAACGCACTGCCGCGACAGTTATGTTTTTCCCGCCAAGGTTGTGCACGGTCGCGTTTATCACAATCGGGTCACCCGCGTTCGGCGTGCTGTTGCTGAATTCTATGTCGTCACTTTCTATGCTCAGGTCCCCCATTGACTCCTCGCTGCCTTGGGTGGTGAGATTGTTTGCGCCCCCGTAAAATGAGGCCCTTATCCATGAACCGCTTCTTGAGATGTTGGATATGCGCACCTCGTCCAGAACCCCCTCCGTGTACCTTGCGTAATGGTCCATGTAGGCGAAACCGGAACCGTAGCTGCAGTCGTCATCGTTGTCAGGGTCGCTGTCTTCCAGGTTGCCGTCCACATAAAGCCTGACTTCATCAGTTTCCTGGTCCCTTACACCCACCATGTGATGCCAGGTCCCGTCAACCACGTCTGCTCTGGGAGTTGAGGGCTGGGATGACTGGCCTCCGGTGTCTCTCAGCCAGAACCATGCATCACTTCCGTCAAATCCCAGCATGAAGAAAGGAGTCTGGCCGCCTCCGCCGTAATAGTTTCCGACGAAAGCCTGGTTTGAGCCTGATGAATCCGAGCTGTTTATCCATATTGAAATCGTGAGGTTTGATTCGCTCTTGGCCCAGGTCTGCGAGTCCGTTATTTCAATATAGTTGCTGAGCCCGTCAAATTCGTCCGCCCCGTCTATCCGGCCCTCGGTGCTGGTGTCCACCCCGTTCTTGGTCACGGCATCCTTTCCGTATCGCGTGGAGTCGCTATGCACGCCGTCGCTCCCGCTGGGGGTGTCGTGCAGGTGGTGCACCATCATGAAGTTGGGGTCCCACACGTCCGTTTTGTTCTGCCCGTCTTCCGCGGTGCCGTTCCCGTAGTACATCCAGAACACCGTGTCTGACGTGTTGGATACCAAAGGAACGCGGACCCAAACGTAGGCCTCTTCCTGGCTGTAGTTCCATTTCTCTATCTCATAGCTAAGCTCCAAATCCTGCGTGTTGTTAACAAATCTTATGTCCTCCCCGTTTGCCTGCGCCCGGGAGAAGTTGAAGCTGGTTGAATTTAGGATAACGAGAGCCGGAAAGTCAACAAGTTCCTCCGATGTCTTGTCAGCAGGTATGGTTATGTTCATCCTGTATTTCCATCCCCCGTTCCACCAGTCGGATATGCCCGGATAAACAGGTATGGGCTTGTCAGCCAGATTGTTGCTTTCGTTGTACTCCGTTACGTTGTCGTCGGGGTCCACGCTCACGTATATGTAATTGAGCCCCGAATTCCCGCTGGTGTCCCATGTCACGTTGACCGTGGAGCTTGCCCCGCTTCCCAGGCCTTCTATTGTCTGGTTTTCTCCTATCTGGATTCCGAGGGAAGGGTATTCCAGGAAGAACTGAACCGTCACGTTCTCTGTCACGGCCTCGCCCCGGTTTGTTATGGTGGCGTTTATCTGGATGACGTCCCCTTCGTCGGGACTGCTGTTGCTGAAAACGATGCCGCTGCTTCCTACGGCAAGGTCCGGCAGCTCGTACTCGCTTCCCGTGCTAATGAGCTGTCCTGACTGGGAGTAGAAAGAAGCTTTGACCCAGGCCTCGCTCCTGGTCACGTTGGAGTACCATATTTCATCCATGGTTCCGTTGTAGTTGTGCTCGTATGCGTCCCCTATCATGAAGGGATAAGAGCCTTGTGTTGGATATCTGTCCACCGGATAAGTATCTGTCCTGTTCAGGCTCCCGTTGACGAAGGATTTCATACCCCTGTCTGTAATGTTTCTGGTCACGCATACGTGATACAGCTCGTCGTCCACGAGAGTTCCCCCGGCCAAGGCGCCCCACGCGTAATAGTTGGACCTCGTGGTGCCGTGGTAATAGCTCAGGGAACCTGAAGTCTCCTGGGTGAAAACGAACTCGTCCCCGTAGTCCTTTCCCAGCGGGTTCTGCCTGCTGTCCGGGACGTCATGAGGCTCCACCCAGAAGCATATGGTCATGCTCCCGTTGACCTGCAGGCTGGGGTCGTTGCCGCAGTCTATGTCATCGTCCGCCCCGTCCAGCTCGTCCGCCCCGTCCACGGGTCCTTTCACGTCCTCGTCCCCGTCATAACCGCTCGTGCTCCCGTTGTTACCGTATCGGGTGGAGTCGTACCGGTCTCCCGCACTTTCCTCCAAGTGCTGAACCAGAACGTAGTTTGAGTCCCAGACCGCGGCCTCGTCCTGCCCGTCCTCCACATCCCCGTTCCCGTAGTACATCCAAATCGTGGTGTCGGAAGAGCTGAGTACGGAGGGCAAGCGAACCCAGATGAAAGACTCGCCGGACTCGTTCCATTTCTCTATCTCATAGCTAAGCTCCAAATCCTGCGTGTTGTTAACAAATCTTATGTCCTCCCCGTTTGCCTGCGCCCGGGAGTAGTTGAAGTTTGACTGGGTAAGTTTCACAAGGACCGGGAAGTCCGTGAGGTTCTCGTCTATAAGGGAGGAGTTTATGGTGAAGTTTTTGGTGTACCTCCACGTGGTGTTCCACCAGCTTCCCCCTCCGGGATCCAGCGCAAGGAACTTGCTGGGCCTGTTGCCTGTCTCGTACTCAAAATATTCCCATGTTCCTGGAGCATGATTTACTCTGTAAACGTAAACCTCCTGCCCCGGCTCCGGAATCACCGAAGGGTCAAGTATTCCCGCCAGGTCGGTGCTCACTCCGAAAGATTCAAGCTCCTCCCTTATGTTCTCAAGCTCGGGGCCGTTCCATTTTTCCATGAAATTGAAGGTGGATAAGACAAGCTGCGGTTCATCGTAAACTTTTTTTTCTCTTAAATAGCCCTGTTGATGCTTCTCCCTGAAAACCGTGTAGTTGCAGTCAGTCGTGTTATCGCAGTCCGCGTATTCTCCCCCGCTTACTTTGCCCGGGTATCTTGTGTAGTTCACAACATTTTTTCTTTCGGTTATGTTCTCAAGGTGCCATGCCTTTATTCCCTTAAGCTCGCCTGAAGTGGCGACTGCCACGTAACTGTATCCTTTGTCCCTCTTGTTGAATACCCTGTATGTTATCCTTTGTGAAACAGGAGAGTTATGGTAATCCAGCAGCTCCATTCTCGTGTCGTAAGACGACAGGTTGTAAAGTTTTGTTTTCACGGTCTCCGTCTGCGGCAGGCCGAGGAAATTTGTTCCCCCAATCCCTTCTATCACGCGAACCTTCTCGGGCACGAACAGGGGCTGTCCGGGAACTGCAGTTGTGGTGCTTGCCGTGGTAGAGGTATTCGCGGTGCTGTTCCAGGCGGTGACATTGTCCTGCGTAGAAGTGGTTGTTTCCTGGGTCGTGGTTGTGTTAGCGGTTGTCGTGGTGTTTAACAGAGACGTGGAAGTGAAAGTGGTGGTTGTTGTCAGCAGGCTCCCGCCGGACAGCTCAAATTCCCTTACCGCAGTCTGCGTCCCGGACTTAAGAACGGCCGCGTAGCACCCGTCCTCAAATGCAGGAAGGAAAAGATTGTAGCTTCCGTGCGAATTGGTTGTCGCGGCCCGCTCAAACACCAATTCCTGCCCCGAATCCAGAATCTTGAGAATGAAGGGGGTGTCCCGGGGGCCTTCCACCATGAAGCTTATGGAGCCCTGGCTGTATTCCAGCTCAAGCGAGAACTGCTGGTAGGACAGGGTCGTGGAGCTGGTCACGGTCAGCAGGAACATGCAAAGGACTAAAGACACGGCTACATAGTTGCTTCTAGCCAAGACAATTCCTTTCTCCAGTTTTCTCTTTAGCCCCAGATTCATTTTACTCACAGTATTTTCTTGCATCCTCGTCCATGATGCCTATGCAAACGAAATATTCCCTATTCGGCTCGTAGTCCGCTCTCTCCGAGCTTATAACAAGGGGCCACTTTCCGACTTTCACCGCCCTTATCCTGACGCCTGTGTTCCCTCTTTTGTATTCAAGCTCTCCGCCGAGGTGCTCCAGGCCTTTTGGCAGTTCCAGTTTTACCCCTTCAACGGGAGGGCTCACGTTCCATTCAAGAAGGGTCTCTTCCCCTATTGACATTATGAAGCCGTCTCCTGATGTTTCCAGATTCCTGAGGCTGAACTCGGCCTCCACCGAGGGCCTTAAAACCCCGAATCCCGCAACTGCGGCTACCACCATTACCCCTGCCGCAAGGAGAGCGACTGAGGGCAGGTTTTTTTTCAATGTTTTCATTCTTTTACCTCCTCTGGTTTTGGCGTGGCCGGGGAGTTTTAGGTTGGGTATTAGAGATGGGGGAACCAGAAGGTATCCTGATTCTCTCAAACTCCCCGGCCACATTCTTTTTTACCATGATGCGTTCGCCTTTATCGTTATCTGACCGGCATAGTTCTGCGTCATTATGCCGTAAGGAACATTAATCCAGTAATACGTGGTAAGGTTCTGCCCAGATTTGACATCCGTGTCCATGAGCGAGTATGAATAGGCAAGGGGCGACCCAGTTGAGGGATTGTCGGTGAAGCTCCATGAGATATTCTGCGGCTTTATAAAATAGTTGGGCCAGGCCTGGCCCGTCAGGTCGCTTCCGTTTATCCACAGGTTGTCAAGGTCGTTGCTGTTGGGGTCTATTGACACGTTGTAGTAATTGTCGGAGTTGTTGAGCCCGGGCTGTTCCGTGTCCCCGGGGTCCAGGAGCCCGAAGTCCACCGTATCAAAAGTAAGGTTCATTATTAAGATTTTTCCTGTCTCCACGGTGCTGTTCTGGGTGTGGTTCTCAACCTGGTAACCGGGTATGAAGAAGAGAACCCCTATCTCATGGAAGCCCCCCAGGCTTCCTGTTGAGTTTATCTTCCAGGTCAGCGTGCAGTTCTCGTTCTGGCTCATGCTCCCGCAGGTCTGTGGGTTTGGGTCAAAAGTGTAGAAGGGGGGATCCCCCGGATTGGTGCTGACGTTGGTGTCCGGGTAGGTCCCGCTGGCATTGTACCTGACGGTTCCGTTGACTGTTCCGCACGTGCCGTTCCTGCAAAACACGGTCGCGTTAACCGTGAAGTTTCTCAGCCAGGGAACCACGGTGTTGTCAAGCGGCCTGTTAAGGTTGGCCTCAAGCCACACTTCCTCCCCGCCCCCGTAGCCGTCAAACTCCGTGACGTTGAACCATATGTGGGTCGTATTTTCCTGGAAGTTGTAATCAGAAGTTTCGTTCACCTCCCATGATGAGCAGTTTGCTATGGAGTAGTCCCAGTCCGTGCAGTGGAGTATGTGCGAAACGTTCACCCCTCCCTTAGGGAGGTAGACTGTGGCGTAATCGTAGCCCAAGCTCAGTTCATCCTGCGCGTAAACAGGTGTTATGCTCCCTATACTTTCCGGCAGCGTTCCGGCATAGCTTTCCACAATCTGGGAATTTATTTCCAGGTGGTCCGACGCGTTGATGTTCTCCAGAACGGTTTTCTGCCCGCCCGCTGCCAGGTCCGTTTCCATCATCACGTCGTAAAGCTTGTTGTGGTCCACGCTTGCCGTCAGGTTGCCCTGGCCTTCGGCAACAAGGTGACCGGTTGAGTTGTACAAGCTTACGTTGGTTCCGCCGCTGGGCCCGGCGGTGGTGTTAACAACTATTGAAATTTCCGGCAGGATTTTGAAATCGTACACGTCAGAGTATCCCCAAGTGTCTTCGCTGTCGTTGGCGGCGACTTTCCAGGAAATCCACGAGCCCCACGTATCATTTGTGACTTTGGTCACGTTGGACCAGTCCTTCGTGCCACCGGTCGGGAAGGCCTGCCACCCGTCTTCCTCCCAGTTGTCGTTCGTGTCAAACCACGCTATCCAGGGCACGTCAACCGCGTTGTGGGTCAAATCGGAGTCCCCGTAAAGCCCCTCCGTTATCCTGACCTGAAGCCCGGAGGAGTTCAGGTTCCTTCTTCCGGCAACGCACGGGTCGCCCCCGCTCTCGCTCACAGGGTTCAGGAAAATCAAGGGAGTCTTGTCGTACGTGTTGCCGAAGCTCACGTCGCACCACTGCCCGTCCGCGGGGTCCGCATCGCAGCTCGGGTAAATTCCGCTCTCAAACCAGCCTGAAGAGCTGCCCGATTCCACGGCTATGTAACCAGCGGTAAACGGGGATATGTCGTCGTCGGTGTCAAAGCCCTCCCAGTAAACCGTGTAGCCGGTTGAAGTCATGCTGCCAGAAGTGAATCTTGAGGATGCCGCCTGAGGGTCTCCCCCGCCGAATGTCTCGTTCTGGGCCGTGTCTACCACAACGGTGCTGCCGGGGAAGGCCTGGGCAAAGGAAACGGCCTGGGCGCTTGTTCCGGTCACGCTGTATGTGCCTGCCTCCACCTCCACCCCGTCTATCGTGTGGTGCCCCTTTTCCATCGCTATGAATCCCATGTCTTCCGTTACCTCATTCAACATGTGATTGAGCACCCTCACTTCAAAGCTTTTTGAGGTAACGTTCCTTATCACAGGCCTTGAGGATTCCACGTTGAAAGACAGGTCCGCGCCCTGCTGCCCGGTGACTATTACCACGGGGTCCGTGTAGGTGTTGGTGAAGTTTACCAGCGTCCAGCCTTTCAAGTTCTCAACAATCCCGGTTTCGTAAAGACTGCTCTGGTTCCTCACGCAGTAAAGCCCGTTCCAAGAGCCGTTGCAGAAAGAAAAGGCGTAGCCGCCCAATTCGCTGTCTTTCCATCTCAGTCTCATTTCAACCGGCTCCCCCCCGCGGGTTGAGTTGGTTGAGTTCAGAGAATAGGTAGGCGGGCTGTAGTCCACCACGCCCATGGTGTAGGTTACCTGGGAGCTGGAATAGTTTTCGTTCTCGCTCGTGTTTGCCTTTATTTCATAGTCGCCGTAATCCAGGTTTGTGGTGTCGGTTATGTTCATCGTGGTTCCCACGGAGCTGTTAAGAAGCTCGTAATACCCGGAGAAATTTCCGTAAAGGGACACTGTCAGGAAAGTCTGGCTGCTCCGGGCGGTCAGGTTGGCCAGCGAGGTGTAGTTGTAATCCCTGTCCCCCTCTGTGCCGTTCATGAAAAGCCGCGTTATTGTTGACGCCCTGTATATGACCAGTGAGCTGGAATTGGAAGCCGGGGTGTAGTTTTCCCCGGACGTTATGTTGCACGCCACGCCGTGGCCTGCCTCATTGGCTGAGAAAACCCTCAGCGTGTTGTTGTACTCGTCCCGTTCCACGTTATCAAAATAAAGGTGCGCCGTGCCGTCGCCCGTGCAAGTGCAGGTGAGGTTGGTTGAGCCCCCGTAGAAGTAAGACCACCCGTTTGAGGAAGTCAGTGAGCAGGTGTTTGAGGAGTTTTTCTGCACAGTCAGGGTTTCTTCATCCAGCTCGCTGTCCGTGTAGTTGCCGCAGCCGGTTACGTTGAGCTTGTACCAGTATGTGTCAGCCGCGGGCGTCCAGGTTTCCCCGCTCCCCGCGCCGGTCCCGTTTCTCCACACCACGTAGGAGCAGTCCCCGTCGCCCTGGTTGGATTCCGAATAGCCGATTGTTACTTCGGTCGGGTAAGTCACGGTCCAAGGTTTGGTGTTAGTCAGGCTGCCGCCGGGCGTTCCCTTGCTCACAGCGTAAATATTCTGGGGGGTGGAATTCATGTTCCCGCTGGTGTCGTTGGCGTGCCACCTGTACACGTAAGTGCCCGCGGGCAGGTCACTCGCTTCAAAATACCATTCGCTTCCCTGGCTTGTGGAAACGGTATCGTTGTGCGGCGTGGAACTTCCCGTCAGGTTGTGTTCTATAAGAACCGTGCCCACGTTTTCGTTGTCCTCCCAGGTTATGTTGAACTGGTAGTTCCTGCCGTAAACGTACTGTGAGCCGGAGGCGGGACTGGTGGAATTTAAAGACCATTTCGGGTAGGTCGTGTCGTTTACCTCCAGGCTTGACGCGCCAGAGAACTTGTTTCCGGTCTCGGAGGAGTTGCATTTTATTTTTATTGAGTACTGGCCCGATTCCCAGCCGGTAATGTTCCAAGCCCGCACCGCAAAATCGTCGTTCAGGGTACCTATGTACATGGGGTTGCTTCCGTTTGCCTGCAGGTCGCTGCCGCTGGTGTTTGATATTTTCACGTTGTCGGCCAGCACTTCCATGAAAACGTTGTTGCAGATTCCCCCCACGCACGTGCAGTTGCCCACTACCGTTGCGTTCTGTGTTTGGTTTATGCTCGCCGGCGAGAGGGAAACCAGATGCGATTCCAAGCTCACGGACGAAACAAGCACGTCCCATGATTCCTCGCTGTAGGTGTAGTTACCGCTCCCGGAGTAGTTTGCCAGAAAGGTGAAGTTCCCCGTGGTGGTCAGCTGGGTCAAGTTCTCCAGCGGGCTGCTCCCGGTGTCCCACAGCTTCCAGCTTCCGTCCGAGTAGTTCGTCCATATCTCCAGTTTTGACCCGGGGTCGTTTTTCCACACGGTCAGGTTCACGTCGTCGTTGTCGTAATGGCTTCCCGCGTCCGCGCATTCATCGTTTTCCCCGTCAAGGTCCTCTATGCACCTCACGTAGTGAGTGCCTTCCACGTCGTCCAGCTCAAAGGAGGCTGAGTAGTTGCAGTCGGTGCACCCCACGGATGTCTGGCTGCTTTTCTGGACCCATCCCGTGCCGTTGCTGTAGTAAAAATAAATCTCCACGTCAGTCCTTCCCGCATCATAGAGGTAACAATTGACTTCCACTGCATCGCCTGAGGTGAAGTTGGTGCCGTTCACGTAAACTTCATGCACGTTAGCCAGCCCGAACTGGGTGCCGTCGCAGGAGCCGAAGGCGTTGTCGTAGGTGTCAGAATCGCAGCTGCTTCCCCATGTGTCGGTGCATGTCCTTGTAGTGTAGTTCGTCCAGTTGCCGGAATCCCTCTGGGTGTAGCCAACCAGCTCCGCGGTGAAATTGGCGTAATCGTTCTGGACGAACCCGGAATCGGCCCTGGTGCCGTTTATCCACAGGTAGGTCTGCGTCACCCTTTTCGTGACGTTGAGATAGTTGTTTATAACGGACAGGGGTGTGTAGTTCTCCGAACCTGCGTAATCGCACGAGTAGTTGTATATTCCAACCCCGAAAACCCCGGACTCCGAGGCGAATCCGCTGCCCTGGTCCACCATGGAGCCGTTCCTGTGCAAGGTGAGCGTGGTGCCCGCGTCTCCGGAGGATATGGAGCAGGTCACGTTGGTTTCAGTCTCGTACTGAACCTGGCTTGAAGGCTTGATGGGAAATGAAAGGGAAGGGGTGGCCTTGGTCACGGTGTAGACCCAGTAGCTGCCGCCGTTGGTGACGTTCCAGTAGCCGTCAGTGTTGCTTGCGTGTTCCCTCCAGACATAGGTTCCCACCGCCAGGTCGCTTGCGTCAAAATAGTAAACATCCCCGTCATTCGTGCTCACCGTGTCGTTGTGGGCGGCGGAGCCTCCGGTGAAGTTGTGCTCTATTACCACGGTGTCTACGTCTGTTTCTTCGTCAACCCATGTTACGTTGAACTGGTACGCGGCTCCCGGGGAGTACGCGGAGCCGGATGCGGGGTCTGTCTGGTTGTTGCTCCATTCCGGCGGCATGAAATCCTGGTGGTTTATCTCCAGGCAGCATCCCTCGTAGTAGTAGTCGGAGCCTCCCCCTGCCTGGTCCAGGGCCTTTGCCCTGAGGTTTACGCAGCTCTGTTCCGGCAGGTCGGTGGTGTTCCACTGCAGCAGGGTTTCGTTCGTGTGGTTCCCGAGCTCAACCCACCTTGTTCCTTCAAAGCTTACCCACACGCCGCTGTATTCTATCTCGTCGTAGGCCCCCGGGCTGTAGTAGTCAAAGTTCACTCCCCTCATCCTCAGGTCCGTGTTTTCCTGCGTGAGCCAGGCGTTGAGTATGGATGAATCCGTCGTGGAAAGGCTCGTGCCGTAAAGCCCGGAAATGGTGAAGTTGCCCACCTCCTCCCAGCCGCTCCCGTTGTACATCTCCAGCTGTAGCGTGGGGTCCTTGTTCCCGTTGCTGGAGGAGCCCAGGTCGCTGTACTTTGTTATATAGACCGTGACTTCCAGCTCGTTTAGCTCCAGCCATGTTTCCGATGACACGCTGCCGTAGGTTTCCCAATCCTTGGTGGCCTCCTCGTCGTTTGAGGTCTCGTTTGAATAAAAGTTTCCGCTGGTGTCGTCAAAAGCCATAAGCACGAAAGTTTCCGATATGTGGGTTCTTTCGCTGTCCGCCCTGTCCTCCAAGTCGCCCATCCCTATCTGGGTCGTGGACACGCTTGATATGACACCCCACCCGCCGTTGCCACCGTCCATCTCCACCTGGTCTGCCAGCACCCAGATGCTGCCTGAATAGGAATTGGTGAGTGTGAACTTGTCATCCAGGGACCACTCCCTGTACCCGTCCGGCGAGTCCTCCGGGCAGTCGTTGGCCTCCATGTTCATGCCGTTCATCGTGCCGGAGCCTGTGTTCTCCACCACGATGTAGCCGATTGTTTCGGTTCCGTGGCTGTCCACGCACTCCGCTCCGTTCAGGCCTATCTGGAAGCCCGAAGCTGTGGGGGGATTGTTCTTGTTCCCAACACTGGAAACCCACGTGGAAATCCAGGTCGGGTCATCGTATGTCATAACCTGGTGGAAAACCAGGGGCATGGTGGAGTATGTGAAGTTGTAGCTCTTGGAGTCCGCGACCCAGTTGCTGTTTTCGCCCACCGTGCTTGTCTCGTACTTCCAAGCCTCTACGGTCATGTTGTTGGAGAGTGTGTGGTTTCCCTCTTCTATTGCTAGCCAGTAGATGTCGTAAGTCCCGACGGTCCCGCTGTCGCAGGCCAGCTGCAAAGTGACGTTGAAACCGGTGGGGCCCGCGTCTTTCATCCTGACCGAGACGGAGGGGTCGCCTGTGGATGCGGCAGGGAAATGCCTCTTCACTATGACCACAGGGTCGCTGTAGGTGTTCTCAAAGCTTATCCATTTCCAGCTGTCCGAGAGCGTGTCCTTTCCCCACTCCCCTATGGCCTCGGCATCCTCCCCAAGGATTTGCACGGTTCCGGCTTCCTGGTCCCCCGTTTCCAGGGTGTTGGACAGGTTGGCCTCTATGAAATACGTTATGTTGTCGCCGTCGGAATCCGTGGAACCGCTTGCGTTCAGCTCAACGAGCTTGTTAACCTTTATGTTGCAGTCAGTGGAGCCGTTGCACTCTATATCCTGTGGGTCGGTCGGCGGAGCGTTTCCCAGGTCGTTTTCAAAAGCCATCCAAAGGACGTCTTCTATGGCGTGCTGTTGCTCGGGGCTGCCGCTGTCGGTTCTGGATTCCGTGAGTCTGATGTCAACCCCTCCGGAGGCAAGGTTCCTTTTTCCCACCACGCAGGGGTCCGTGCCGCTTGCCTCCTCCAGTATCGCGAAAAAGAGCGGCGTGGTATAGGAATTGCTGAAAGTCAGGGTTCTCCAGTCGCCGGTATTCGGGTCTTCGTCCACGCCAGATTCCAGGGCAGCTTCCATGTCCGTTGCACCCGTGGCATTCATCGCAATCCAGCCTATTGAGTTCACGGGGCTTGCGGTGAGCGGCGCGCTCCCCTCCCCCTCGTCCCTTTCAAGTGAGAGACTAACGCCGGAAGTTGAGAGCGAGCCGGAATCGTACCTGACCGCCATCCAGTCATTCGCGGAATTGTTGTTCGGGCTGGCCACCACGACGGGGTTCGCCCCGTATGACTCGTGGAAGGTTATGGGCATCCAGTTGCTGGGGTTTTCCCCCTCGCAGTCGTAGTAGTCCACGGGCTCGTACCTTCCTGCCTGCAGAAGCATCCCGTTTGACAGCACGTGCGAGCCTTCTTCCACCACTATGTAGCTCACGTTTCCGTTGACGGTGTGCCCGGTGTCGTTCATAATTATGACTTCAAAGCTGTCCCCGTCAAGGCTCCTCACTATGGCGGTGGCAACCTCGTGGTCCATGTCTATTTCCCCGCCCTCCTTTGGGGCAGCCACTACCACAGGGTCTGAATAGATTCTTTTGGTGCTCACAAGAGTCCACCCGCTTGTTTCAACGAATCCGGTTTCGTACATGTCGGCGTCGTTGCTTGCATAGGCCTTCCGGCCGCCGAAGTCAAACTCCAGGTAATGCTTCCCTGACGTAAGGACCTTGCTTGTCTCGTGGCCGGTCTCCCCGCAGCTGTAGTCCTCTATGAAAACGGAGCCGTTTTTCCACTCGTAATTTTTTGGCTCCCCGCCGCACTTCAGTTCCAAAAACCTAAGGTCCCCGTTTTCCCTGGAATCGCTCCAGGTTGTCCCGTTCACCGCCGTTACGGTAAGGTTTGCGGTTCCCAAAGTTTCAAACATTACGGTCCAGTTCCCCCCCACCGTGGGATAGCTCTGAACGTTTAGCACGGTTATCTCTATTTCAAAGGTCTGGTTGGAAAGGTGGGGCACGACCCACTCAACCCTGTCTATCAGGCCGTTTGAGTTTTCATCCAGATACCCCGCGTTTTTGACAGGGCCGTTCCCGACCCACGTGATTTTTATCAACTCCTCCTTCCCTTCGGGAACAATTTCCGGAAGGCTCGTGTAGCTCTTCACGTTTTTGTAATGGAAGCCGGAACTTACGGTGACTTCCTTCTTGTGCTCGCTGATAAACCTTTCCTTCTTCTCGGGGCCCGGAGTCTCGTACTCTATTTCATAGCCTCCGGGAACCTGCCTCCTCAGTATGTTCTCTGCCTCCTCGGGCAGGCCGGCCGAGTCCAGGCTTTCTACAAATTTTACCCACCTGACCGGCTTACCTATCTCGGCCTCCATCTGGACGGGAGTGTTTTGGGTTTCGTTTTCCATACCCCGTGGAGTCGTTTCATTGGTAGTGATATTTGGCGCAGTGGGTGAGTCTTGGACAGGTTGGGTGTCTTGGGAGTTCCCCACTGCAAACTCGCTTGTTTTGACTACCTGGCCGGACCTGAGTATGGCCACGTAGGAGCCCTTCTCCATGGGAACAGAGATAAAGTAAGAGCCGGAAGAACTTGTGGAGCTGGTCCTGGTGAGAATCTCCTGCTCCAGCCCGTCAAGAATTGTCAGGGAGAAGGGCGTTTCGGGCGGGCCGCTTATTTCTATGGTCGCGTATCCATCCGAATCTGTTACCAAAATTTGAAAATCCTCCAGTGAATTCACTGAGGAGGAGAACAAGAGAGAAACTAGGAGCACAACTATAAACATGCCTCTGGCTTTAGGATTAACTCCCCACACGACACCCAACCTATCTTAATATATCACTATATCAATATATAAGTTTTACCCTTCGTTGAAATTAAAATTTTCTGCAAGAACAAGGTGATTTAAACTGTTTTTACAAAACATTCTCCTTGAAATCCTGTGTATAAAGTGGGTTTAAACGGTGAGTTTACCGACAAAGCTTGATGTCAAGAAAACTTTAAATAGTTGGAATTACAATATATCTTATTGGTGGGGGTAAAAAAATCTCTTATTCTCAGAATATGGGGGTGTTCTGAGTGGCTTTTTTAAGCCTCCCCACCTCTTTTAACTTTTTAAAAATTTTTCAATGGTTCTCTGCTCCACCCACCAAACTATTCTCCTCTTGCTCTTGACAAGGTCTTCCCGGTTTTTTACCATGCCCCGGAGCTGCAGATCCTTCAGGTGGATGTTGGCGGTGGACCAGGCCACGTTCATTTCCTTGGCCACTTCGTAAGTAGAAAGCGGTTCCTTGCTTTCTCTAAGAATCTTCAGAATGCTTTGGTCCATCTCAGAAACTTTGGGGGTGTCCATGCTTAAATTTTGTATATATTAATATATAAATGTATTGATATATCCTTTCTTCAAAATAAGGAATATAAAAATAAAATAAAAGGGGTTTCTGTAGTTTTACAGCGCGTTGCTTCCTACCACGTACAGCGTTCCCTGCTCCAGGTAACCCATTGCTACTCCGAAGGGCACTCTTACTGTTATGTTGGCCACTGTTGAGTTTCCCGGATACAAAGTTCCCGAGTAGAAGGATTCGTCGTTGCTTGCAGAGCCTGCCCCTGGCAGGTCCTGATTCCAGTGCGACCACCTTACCCTGTCCAGCGTGCTGTTGTCCACCGCTATCACGTAAGTCTCTCCGCCTATGTTCACGTCTGCGTAGCAGTAACTGGATGAAGCTGCTGAAAGCGAGCCCTGTCTGCAGTTGGAGCCGGGAGCGTTGTTAAGGCCCGCGTCACAGCCGGAAAAGTCCACGCTACCTGTTGCGGTCTTCGTGTGCGCCACGTCACCGACGTAGAACGTTACCTGTCCGCATACGGGGTTTGACTTGTCAAACATCCAGAAGTATTCCCCGCTCGCGTTCCTGAACCTTCCGTAAGCAAACTTGCTTGAATTCGGGGGCTGGTTTCCGTCCGGGTCCGTCAGATACACAAGGCTCCTGGTCTCGTTGAATTCCAGCCTGTCAACCGCGTAGTAGCTTCCTGTTTCCCTTGCTATGTATACCATGTTTCCTGCATTGTAGCTGTCGTTTGAACCCGTGCCGAACGGCCTGCTGCTTGGTTGCGTCACGTTGAACCATATTTCCGTCAGGTTCGTTGAGCCTATGTTCTCTATCTGTGCCTGCTCGGTCGTTCCCTGAGTACCGGGGTTCAGCGCGCCCCAGCTAAATGAAGCCGGGGTAAGGTCTATCAGGGTCTGCTGTCCCACTTCCAGTATTATGGTTGAGCCTTCCGCGTCTTCTTCTGCGAAGGACAACTGGCTGAAAGCGAGCACCAGTGCACATATCACTACAGAAATCAATATCTCTTTCCTGTATGTCATTCTCTACACACCCTTTCCCAAACTTCCCGCTGAAAAAATGGGGATGCTTGAGTCTATGATTAATATAATTATCCTTATATATAAATGTAACGATATATTGAGATAACTTTATATACTATCGTGTACATAAAAAATAATTGGTGGGGTACAAACGTGTCATCGTTTCCTCTAATTCTTAATTAGAGGGTGTTCCAACCCCCCACCTTTATTTTTTATTTCAGAATAATCGTGTAGTTTATAAACTGGCTGTCGTAATAGAGAGGCCGCCTTCCGAAATAGTAGTAGGAGGTCATGTTGAAAGCGAGCCTGTGTCTCTCTTCCTCGTATTCCATGAAGGGCGCGGGATCCGGGGTTTCCAGTGTGAAAGTAACGGGCTTTGATTTCACGTAGCCTTCTATTCCCTCCAGCTCTATGTAGGATATGTCCCCGGGGTACTTGTCCGGCTTCACCAGTTGCAGCTCTTCCGGCTCCACCCTGACGTTCATCACCACCTGGTCTTTTTCAAGAGGCTTGTAGAAGCGGGCCTGGGGCTCTATCTTGAGCTCCCATGGGGGCTTTTCCACGGGTTTGAGTTCTATATAATAGGTCTGGTTTCCGTTTATGTTGAAGAAGTGCAGGGTTTCCGAAACAGCCTGTCCCCTCCTGACCGAAATCTCCTTCCTGTCCTGCTTCATGCCCAGGGGAATCTCCACGTCCTGGCTCAGCATTTCCTGTATTATGCACACTGTCTCCCTGGTAGTGGGGTCCACCCACACGGTCATGCTTTTGTTCTCCATGCGCTCCGTGTACTCAAATTTCCAGTATATCTGTTCCTCAAAATCAGGGCCGCAGTCTTTCCTTATCTCCTCAATCTGCTCCTCAATCTTGTTCTTGGAAAGTATGTAGCCCTGAATCCTTGCCCTTGGGTACTTGTTAAGAAAATACTCCGCCTCGGGGTTTTTTTCCAGAACCTCCACAACGCTCCATGACTCCACTATGTTTTCAAAAAACATCGGGGCTGTAACCATTATTACAAGTATGAGTATTAGGTTTATTGTCAGGAGAAGCTTGGCCATAATAATAATTATAAAGAAAAGTATAAAAAAAGTTAAAAATATATAAAAGGATGGGGGGATTAGCGGGCTTCCGGATCGCTTCTTGCAATTACTGTTAGCGTTCCCTGTGTCAGCTGACCTTTGGCTACCCCGTAGGGCACGTAAACCACGAGGTCCGCTACGGTGGAGTTTCCTGGATAGACGACTATTTCCGAGAACCTGTCGTTGTGCAGCTCGTCGCCTTCTCCCCAGTCTACGCCACCCGGAGCTTCTATATTCCAGTGGAACCATCTTACCCTGTAAGCGTTCGTGCTGTTCTGCACGGCCAGGGTGTAGTTCCTTCCGCCTACGTTGATGTCGGAGTAGCACCAGTCGCTAACCGCGGATGCGGTAAGGGCTCCTGACCTGCATGTTGTTCCCGGGTCGTCTGTAAGGGCTCCGGAACAGCTTGAGAAGTCTATTGAACCGGTAATTCCCTGGCTGTGTGCCACGTCACCCACATAGAAGGTTGCTCCGTCACAGTCACCGTTCGTCTTGTCGTAAAACCAGAAGTATTCGTATGACGTGTTCCTGAACCTCCCGTAAGTGTAGTTTGTTCCGTTCGGGGGTATGCTTCCGTCCGGGTCCGTCAGATACACAAGGCTCCTGGTCTCGTTGAATTCCAGCCTGTCAACCGCGTAGTAGTCGTCATCGTCTTCTGTTGATATCCAAACCATGTTTGCTGCGTCATAGCTGTCGTTTGAACCCGTGCCGAACGGCCTGTCAGTAGGCTGCGTCACGTTGAACCAGACATAGGTGAAGTTGGTTGAGCCGATGTTCTCCACCTGGGCCTGTTTCCTTTCACCTTCCGTTCCCGGGTCTATGGCGTTCCATGCGAATTCTGCCGGGTTCATGTCTATTAGTGTCAGGCCCGCGATTTCTATGTCTATCGTTGCCGTGTCGGTGACATTAACTGCCTTTGCGCTTGGTATGAATCCCACGAAGAAGGAACCCAACACAAGCACGCTAACTGCTATTATCCCTAATCCAATTCCTAGTGCTGAATATTTCATTATATTTTCACCTGAGGGTGTTCCTAACATTTTTTAGAATTCAGGTATATTTAAAGATTTCGTTTTTAAACCAAAGACATTGTCCCGCTTTTGCGAAGCTTTGGCTGGTTCGGATGAAATCAAAAGAAAGGGGGAGGTTATATAGTATTCACAAGCACCGTGAGAGTTCCGGTGATTTCTGGATTGGTTTCGTTGTAGACTACTCCGTAGGGGACGTAAGGAGCTATTCTCGCATAGCCCGACGCTCCGGGCACTATGTTTCCGTCCGTGGTTCCGTTGATGAAATAATCCGCGTTAGCGCATCCTGGTCCGCTCTCCGCTCCCGGGGCATCCATGTTGTACTTGTAGAACATTACCTTGCTTCCGTCATGGTAAACCGCCGTGCAGATGTCAAGAGTCCCGGCCACGCTCACGGACGCGACTCCCCAGTCTCCCGCTTCGCTTCCGCTGGTAACCGTTGTGAGGTCTATCTCAATGTTGTCGCTGAGATCCCAGTCTCCTGTCTGGGATTGCGTGTGGGGCGTGTCCGATATGTAAATGTTTCCGTCCGTGTAGTTCGTTCCACCATCCAGTTCTACTGCCCAGAAGTATTCCCTTGAGGCGTTCCTGAACCTCCCGTAAGGCACCTGCGGGGGCATGTTGCTGTCAGGCCCCATCAGGTATATGATGTCGCTGCTCTCGTTGTAGTCAACCCTGTTCGGGAAGTAGTAAGTCTGGCTGTCCGAGTCGTTTGATATGGCCATGAAGTTTCCGGAGTCGTAAGCGGTTGAAAGGCCGGTCCCGAAAGGCCTTGAGGAAGGATAGCTGTTGTTGAACCAGACGTGCGTTAGGTTAACGGAGCCCATGTTTTCTATTTGAACTCTCTTGTAAGCCCCCTCCGAACCCGGGTCCAAGGGAGTGCTCCAGTTAAGTGACGCCGGGGATATGTCCACAATGCATATCTCGTTTATCCACACCGCGACGTCTATCACGTCGGTAGCGTTGTTTTCAGCAGCCTCTACTTCTGTGACATTCAGCCCAAGTGTAAATGTGAATACTAGCAATATGCTCAAGATTAAAGTATAGGCTAATTTCTGGTCTACTTTCATTTTCACACCTAGGGGGATGTTCCTAAAAAAATAAGGTGAAATCTTATATTTAAAGTTATCTGAATTTCACCGCTTCTTTTGTTTTAAAAACAGGAAAACGTTCAGGGCCAGCGAAAAGGCCAGCAATGCTGTCGCGAGAACCAGCATACCAACTCCGTGAGCATCCCAGAAACTTATTTCCTCTTTCAAAAGGAAGCGGGTTTTTTCAGATGAATAGAGACCGTTGGAGGTCAGGGCCTGGAGCGTGACTAGCTCCTCTCTCCACACGGAGGCCTCGTAACCCATTTCCAATGCTTTCTCTTCCCCGTCCTTGAGGTCGGTTTTCACCCCGCTGAATATCCACCCCATGGGGTAGTCGCTCGGGACAACCAGAACGTTTTCCAGGTCTTTTTCAGATTCCAGGTAAACTTTTATCTTTCTTCCCGGCTCGTTCTCCATTCTCATGTTTATGCTCTCTTCCGGCTCCGGAACCGAATTCACGGAAAAGTTCATCATACCGCTTTCTATCTCGTCCTGGCAGTGATGAACCACTATCTTCACGGAATAGTTGCCTGGCTCCGCGGGAACCCAGTAGGCCCTGAAGGAGTCGCTGACGCCCGGGAGCATGTCTCTGGATTCGGACCACACGGATTCCACATATTCCCCGCTATATATTTCAAATTCCATCCTGCTTTTGCAGCTCACGGATTCGCTGTTGTACCACTGGAGCAGGAACTCCTGTACCGAGTTCACTTCACTTTCCATTTCAAAGTATTCAACACTGCCGCCTATGTTCCCTTTTATAACCACGTCTATTCTCGGGGCAAGCGCCAATGAAGGCAAAAGCAATATGCACAGAAAAAGGGGAAGCATCTTTTTCATCACACCAGCCCCATCATTTTTTCCGCCAGAAAGTTCTTGGGTATCACGCTTCTCACCATCAGGGTTCCCGTGAAGTTTCCCAGGGAGGTTCCGTTGAAAGTAACCTTTACTTCGTTCCCGCCTCTCATGAAAAAGTCTTCCGGCATAACGATGTAATCGGATATGTTTCCTGCTGAGTAGAATTCCACCTTGACTGTCTCGGCTGAATTCATGTTAATGACTTTCCTTGAAGTGGAGTTGAGTATTATCCTCCCGAAGTCAAGCTCGTTGGTCTGTCCGGCTATCCCAAGGGGTATTGTTTCATTTTTCATCTCCACGACCCGCCCCTTCATGGGATAGCTTGTTCGTTCGTCCCTGAACATCAGGTTTTCGTGGAACTCAAAGGTAAGGTTATCCGCCGGTCTTACCTCAACTTCGTGAAGGGACAGCGCGGGCAAGGCCAGTCCCGCGGCCAGCAGAACTGCCGCCGGAATAATTAACAGGTGAATTTTTTTCATTTACCTCCTTCTCCAGTAGACGTACAGCAGCACAAGACCTATTACAAGAATCAAAATCCACCATGGAAACTCCTCGGCCTTTTCCGTTACCTTGCTGGTAATCCCGGCTCTGGGTATAGTTACCATGGCCTCCTTTGACACCTGCCCTGTTAGGTAGTCTACTGTAGCGTCAACTCTTATAGTTTTCTGCTTGTCCTGGTTCTGGTCAATCCAGTAAACCCTGAGTATGCCGGTGCTTTTCGGGGGAATCTTGACGAACCCGCCGCTCAGAGTGTCTATGTAGTATCCTGTCTCGTTGTATATGTTCATCGAGCTTACCTTGGCGCTCATGGTCACGGTGCCGGAGTTCCTGAAAAGCACGTCAATAACCGCCTTGTTCCCGGACCTGGAGCCCGCGACTCCCTCTATCACTCCGGACCTTTCGGCCTTGCCGGGAACCTTGAATATAAAAACCGGCCTGGTCACGCCTATGGTGGACACTCCGAACCCGGTGGCCCCGCCGGACATCTTCGGGCTCAGCACCACCTCAAAGGTGTGGTATCCGGGTTCTGAATCTCCCGGCACCTTGAGGATGAAGGTGGCCTTCTCGTTGGCGTTGACCACGGTGCCGTCCGGAAACCTTACGGGAAACGACTCCTTGTCCGACACCACAATCTTGTTCCTGAGGAACCTTATCCACTCCGAGGTGTCCTCTTCCGAGGTTTCATCCGGTACAAACGTGTACCGGCCCGAGACGTTGCGGTCAAACATGGACTTCTTGCCCTCCATATAGCTCAGGGTGGTGAGCAGGTCTTGCCGGGAGTTCGTGAGCAGGTAAAAATCAATCGCGTATTCCTTTCCCTTCTCAAGCTCGCCTATTTCCATGACTCCCGGGGCGGCCCCCAGGGACACGGCCTTTGCGGCGCCCGCCAGCAGGGGCAGGGCAAGCAAAAGCGACACCAAAAGCACGTTTTTTCTATTCATCCACAACCCCGTTTTTAAAAGAAAATATTTTATATGGATATATAAATATACTTATATATTAAGATATTAATAATTTAATTGTGGGGCTCAATGAGAAAAGTAATTAGCGTGGTTTCTGGAAAGGGGGGAGTGGGCAAAACAGCCACAACTTCTAACCTGGCTCTTGCTTTGCAGGAATTTGGGGAAAAAGTCATAGCAATAGACTGCGATATAGCGGGCTCCAACCTGGCCCTCCATTTAGACCTTCATCCAAATCCCGAAAGGAGCTTGCAGAGCGCGCTTGAGGGAAGGAAGAATGCCATAGAGGCCATAACCCTGCATAAGACAGGACTCATGGTAATGCCATCCACCCATGCGATAAAGGAAGACAGCATAGATTCCAGGAAGTTCAAGAAAATTCTGGAAAGGCTTGAGGGTGTGGTGCTTATAGACGCTCCGCCGGGGCTGAACGAGAACCTCCACACGATAATAGAGCTTTCGGACGAGGTCATAGTGGTGACGAACCCGGAAATACCCGCCGTGGCCGATGCGATAAAGATAGTGGAGGTAGTCAAGAAGAAAAAAGGAAGCTCAGAAAACTGCTGGTGCGTGCTGGCAAAGGCTGACGAGGTAAAACACCAGCTCAATGAGGGGGAGATAGAAATGGCCCTTGAGATTCCCATAGTTTCCAGAATACCATACGACAAGGAGCTGAAGAGAAGCATATTTGAAAGAGTTCCGGTCGTCCGTTTCAATCCATATTCAAGCTCTGCGATTGAATACAGAAAGCTGGCCGCTTGGCTCATAAACCAGAGCTACGAGCCGCCAAGATACGCTCCCATACTAAGGATGTTTGGAAAGATAAGAGGCAGGTAGAATGAAACTGAAACTTTTTACACTGGCTTTACTCGCGGTGCTCTTAATCACCGGAAGCGTCCTGGCGGTGGAAGTAACCGACCTCAACCTTGAATACAGCGAGAGGTACATCGGGGACTCCTCGTTCCAGGGCTCTTTCAAGTGCGTGGGCCCGGACTACACCGGGGCAGGCATAAACATAACGAAGGACGGGTGGTGGTATGCTCCTTCGGGATTCACGGAAACCCCGCTGGGCGGCAATACCACGCAAATCCAGTACAACATAAACCCGGACGGGCTTGACGGTACCGGAGCCTACACCTTCAGGGCCAGGTGCATGGGAAACGGAAGCGACACCGCCTCGCAGGGTTTCAGCATTTATGACTACGAGCTGGAGATCATAGCCCCCACCTCCACCATAGAGCTGGTTCAGGGGGATTACTTCACCACGGTTTTCACTTTCAAGAAGGTTGTCGGAACTTCCAAGCAGGATGTTCCCGGCGCCAAGTTCAACGTGGTGCTTTCAACGGACGGGCAGGAGTTCGTGGTCGCGAACAGCAAGTCTCCGGACCAGGGAAGCGAGGGACTTGAGGTGACGTCCCTTATTTCTTACGTTCCCAATGACGATTTCTACGGGCTTAACGACCTGGTCGTGGAGTACAGCACCAAGACCAGCATAAAGGACGTGGCCGACAACGTGGTGGACCTGAAGAAGGCTTTTGAGATTTATTTTGAGGACTCATATCCCGTGCAGATGAGCAGCGGGGGAAGCCTTGACGTGCCTGTCTTCGTGAGTTCTCCGGTGATAGAGTCGGGAGACCTGCACAACCTTTACTTTGACATAGACATAGACGGCTCCCACGAGACACTTACAGGCAGCGAAATACCTCCCTGCTCCCAGGCCGGCCAGGGACTTTTCAGGTGCGTCCTGCCGGTTTCCATACCCGACAAGTCCGCGGGAAGCTACCAGCTTGAGATAGAGGGACACTTCCAGTCCTACTACGATACCATAATCAAGGAGATATACTTCACCATACCTTTCAAGGGGGAGCTTACATACGCCTCGGGCCAGGTTGTTGACGCCACGATACAGATGCAGAACCTTGACACCGGGAAATGGTATTCAACCACGGTGAACGGGGGAACAGGAAAGTACTCGCTGGAGCTCCTCCCGGGAGAGTACAACATGAAGCTCACCTCGCCGGAGATAGAGAACATAGAAATCAGCGGGATAAACATAAACGAGAACAGCGAGATGGTTACCGCCAACAGTCCCATGTCGGTTGACAGCTTTTCCGGAGGCGGCAGCATACTAGGAATAAACTCCGTCAAGCTCGTTGTGTTCCAGTTCGCGCTGGATTTTGAAGAATCGGAAATATGGATAAAGTATAAGGACGTGGACGTCACGGGAAGCGAGGAGGACCTGGAGCTTTACTCCTGCCATGACTGGAACTACGGCAAGAGGCAGTGCAACGGGGAGTGGGAGACTCTTGACTTTTCCATAAACATGGTTACCAACATGATACACTTCAACGTCACCGATTTCTCTGCCTTCATTCTGGGCAACAAGAAATCAATAGGCCTTGAGGTTGAGATGGACAAGGACTCCTACTATTCAAGGGAGCGCGTAACCTTTACGGGAAACGTGATAGACGGGGAAGCAAGCCCCATAGAAAACGCAAAGGTTAGCTACAGAATAGAGGACACGGAGCTCACGGGCTCCACCTACACGGACGAGAGGGGCTACTTCATAGCCAGCGACCTGGTGGCCCCGGAGGCCGAGGGAAGCTACATAATGGAGATAACCGTGGAAAAAAATCCCTTCAAGAGCTTCACCACGACGCACCCAGTGAAGATAGAAAAGAAAAGGGAGTTCACCCTGGTGGTGCCCGAGGAAGTGAAGGTAAACCTTGACGAGAGCATGCAAACCAAAATATCCATCATAAACACGGGCCAGAGAGACTTCAACTCAATAAGCCTGAGCGTAAGGGGCATTTCCACGGACTGGTACAGCATGGTCCCAATGACCATAAACAACCTGACAATAGGCTCCGAAAAGACCGTTACCTTGAACTTCCGCGTGCCTTCCGAGTACTGCAAGGAAGAGTGCCAGATATACCATTTTGTTGACATAACAGCCAGGTCGGACGGGGGACTGGAAGAGGTAAAATCCTTCACCTTCCAGATAGACGAGAACGTCACGGAAATAGTTTCACCGGGATTTTCCCTGCCCTCGCTGCCAACAGGCAACGTGATTGAAAGCATATCAAACCCCTACGTTGCGGTAATAATTTTCATAGTAATTGCCTTCCTCTTCATTTTCTTCTCAAAAAACAAGGGAATAAAGCTGCCCAGCCTGGGGCGGCGTTACGATTACGGAAAAAAGTCTTTCAGCGGTGGCACCTTGAAGGCACCGACTTTCTTCAAGAAGGGCTACAGCACCCCCATAAATTCGGCCCCGTTCAAGAGCTACTCTAAGAAAGCTCCGAGAGAATCCGTGGTTCCCACGCTATACCAGGTTAAGAAGAGCACTCGCGAGTGGGATTAGGGCAGGGTCTTGTACTTGGTCGCGCCAAGCCCCCATTCCAGAAGAAGAAGTATCGCCGACACGGCCAGCAGGTAAAAAGTGGGCTGTATCTTTATCGCGCTTTCCTCCAGCACGACTTCGTGGTATATCTTTTCTAGGGTTTCCCTGTCGCTTGCCTCGTAAAACCTACCTCCAGTGGAGTTGGCCAGGTACCACATCATTTCTTCGTCATAGCTTTCCTCAGTAGTTATGGTCACGGTGCCTTCTATGTTCCTGTACTCCTCTGGTATGTCAAAGTCCGTCTGGTTATTCCTGGTGCCTATGCCTATGGTGTAGATGGTCACGTTTTTCTCCAGGGCGAACTCAAGCGATTCGTTTATCTCCACGCCGGCGTTGTTCTTGCCGTCCGTCAGAATCACGAGCCCTCTTCCTTTGCCTTCCACTTCCTTGAGTTCCGTGCCCCCCAGTATTATGGCGTCCCCCATTGCAGTTCCTCCCTTCCCTCCGTATGTAATGTTGCTTATGCACCCGGCCAGGATTTCCTTGTCCGTGGTTAGCGCGCATTCCATGCCGGCCTCCCCGGAAAAGGTAAGCACGCCCATCTTGGTGTTTTCGGGAAGCTTCTCCAGAAGGTCAAGCCCGGCCTCCTTCGCCGCCTCAAGCCTGGTGGGTTCCACGTCGGGGTTGAGCATGCTTGAGGAGGAATCCATTGCAATGAGAAAATCCATGTCGCTCTTATATCCCTTAAAGGTTACAGTGAAGTCGGAAATCGCGAAAACAATCATGCACAAAACAAGAACTCTGAGTATCAGGGGAAGCAGGTTCCTTTCCCTGGCGGCCCCCTTGCCCAAAAGCTTTTCCAGAATGTCGTAGTTGGAGAATTTTATTGCCCTTTTCTCGCTCCTCTTTATGGTAAGTATGTGTATGAGTATTGCCAGGCCTATTACGACCAGCAGGAGGTTCAGGTTCTTGTAGGAAATAGCGGCGTCGTAAAAAGTGATGTCTGAAAACGGTATGGTGAACATGTTTACCACGGCCTTTTTAGGCAAGGTCGTTTATTACCCTCTCGGCCAGCTCGTATGTCTCCTGGAAATTTACCCTAACTTCGTCCTTGTACTCCTGTATGTGCATGTCCTTGTAGAATTTTATTATCCTGTCAACGTAGTCAAGAGGCAGGTGCACGCTCTTCAATTTTTCTATCAGCTCCAGGTAAGTAAGCTCCTTGTTGCACTCTATCTTTATCTCAAGAAACTGCTTGAGAACGTGTGCGACTATTATCGCCGCCTTGTCAAAATCCTCAATTTCTTTGCTCTTTGAAAGGTTTTCCAGCGCAGCCTCCTTGAGGGTTGCCTTGGCCTTCTTCGGCTTAACGTCTTTCTTTTTGAGGGATGAAAACAATCCCGGCTTCTTTTCCTCCTCCCCTTTCTTTTCCTTTACCTTGAGGTATTCCCCCTTGAGGTTTATGAGGTTCAGCTCCTCGGCGAGGTTTTTCTCCTTCTTTATCTCCCTGCTCTCCTCTTTTTTCAGCCCGATTTCCTCTTCCGGAACCTCTTTCTTTTGTTCCTTCCCGGTTTTTTCAGCCGAGTCCATCTTGCTTTCCAGGTCTTCAAGCCTTTCCTCAAGGCTCTTTTTTGGCTTCTCCGCCCCCCTTTCCAGTTCCTCAAGCTTCTTTTCTATCAGGGGCACGGCCATCTTGCCGCTCTGGAGAATTCTTTTCTTTCCCTCAGTTTCGTCCACGAGGGACAGGTCCAGGACCAGCTTGAGCTCCGAACCTTTCCTTATGTTTTTTATCTCCCCGTTGCTGAAAGTCTTGGAAAGCTGTTCGGGTTTTATCTCTCCGCAGGTGTCCTTTATCTCAACCTTTATGTCCTTGTTCTGTATATGGCCTATCTTGTTCATGTCAAATATTTTCTCGTCGGTCTCGGAGAATTTTCCTATAACAAGCCTGGGATTAAGGCTTATAATAAAGTTGAGAAAGCTCCTGTCGTTGTCTCCCGCGTAAATTATCTCCCCACGGAAGTCTATAACCTTCTTCAAATCCTTGGCCTGTTTGACGCTGCTGATTTTTATTACCGGGACGTTGCCTTTCTTCCTGACACCCTCCATCTTCTGCAGGATTTTTATACCCTCCTTTATGTCAAATACCTCCTTGCCGCCGTTTGAAAGGCCCTCCACGAATTTTTCCAGCTTGCCTATTATGGAAGTCCTCTGGCGGATTATTTTTCCTATGCATTCGTCCTTCACGTGCTCGCCCAGGTCCTTCTCGGTGTAGAAATCCAGCCCGCAGTACTTGCACTTAAACATCTTTTTTTCTTCAGTCATATAACCACTTTTCAGTGAGGGTGCTCCACTTATTTTTTCGGATTAGTTATTTTTAAAGCTTTAGTTTATAAGGAAAACCTTTTGCACATGTAAGGTCCCTCCAGCCTGTACCCCCTTTTCCTGTAGTACTCGCGGACTCCCACGCCGGAAATAACCGCCATTTTGGCGAAGCCGTTCTCCCTGGATATTTCCTCGGCCTTTTCAAGAAGAAGAGAGCCGTAGCCCATGTGCTGGACAGGGCCTTTCTTGCCCATGGTAGTCTCGGCCCCGTAAACGTGAAGCTCCCTCACCACCGAGGCCCCCTTCAGCTCCGGCCTGAATGGGTTTCCAGGAAACCTTAGCCTGAGTATCCCTGCCACGGTCCCTTTCTTGTCCTCGTAGCTAAGGAAAAACTCCCTTCCCCCGGAGGCCTCGTACTCCACTTTCCGGAAAATAAAACTCCCCTCCTGTTTCCTGCGCCCGGCCTCCCTGCACCTTATGCACTCGCATTCACAATTTCTTCTTTTCATTTCTTCATGGACAATCTGACGCAGGTTGGAATTCTTGCAGCCCGCCAGTATCTCTGCCTTTGGAACATCCCTCTGGAGCCTCATAACCCTGGCGTAACCCGGCAGTTCCTTTTTTATCCTGCACAGCAAATCTACCAGTTCTCGGTCCGGGTAAGGTTCGTACTCTCCTTTTCTCCATATTTTCTCCAGCCCCGAGTTCTTAAGCACGAGCGTGGGGTAAATCTTGAGCATGTCCGGCCTGTAATCCCTGTTTTCAAAAACTTCCCTGAACATCTCCAGATCCTTCTCGGGGGAGGAGCCCGGAAGGTTGGGCATCAGGTGGTAGCATATTTTAAATCCGGAGTCCTTTAGCAGCCTTGTGGATTCAACGACATCCCTTACCACGTGCCCCCTTTTCATTTCTTTGTAAATCCCGTCATCCGGATTCTGCACTCCCAGCTCAACACGGGTGGCGCCGAAACCTAGAATTCTGTTTATCTCCCTTTCCTTCATGAAGTCGGGCCTGGTCTCCACAGTTAGCCCCACGCATCTATGGGAAGTGGTTTCATTCTTTTTTTTGGCCTCCTCCAGAGTTTTTGACCGGAAATCGTTGAGGGCGTCAAAGCATCTCCTGACGAAAAAATCCTGGTAGCCGGAGTCGCGGCCGGTGAAGGTCCCGCCCATTATTATAAGCTCAACCTTTTCGGTTGGGTGCCCTATTATCTCCAGCTGCCGCAAGCGAGCGACAGTCTGTTCGTAAGGGTCAAAGCCGAGCGCAAGCCCCCGCATCACGGCGGGCTCGTTGTCCGCGTAGCTCTGGGGAACTTCCGAATTCTTTGGGCAGTAAACGCAAGTGCCGTGCGGGCACTCCTTCGGCGAGGTCATAACAGCAACTATGCTTACCCCGGAAAGGGTGCGTCCCGGCTTCCTCCTGAGCTTTTCCAGAACGGCTTCGCGGTCCGCGGCCCGGGCAAGAATGAACTCGTTCCCTGGTATCTCTATACCGTACCTGGAGGCCAGTTTGGTTTTAAGTTTCTGGATTTCCTTCTTGGACAAATCCCTTTCCTCAATCTTCTCCAGGACCTCCCGGGCAAGCCTTTCCTTCATGATTAAAATTCCGGCGGCAAGGTTATAAATCTGAAAACATAAAGAATTCAAATGGATTACATAACCATGACAGGGCTTCTGGCAGGATTTTTGACAACTCTGTCTTTTTTCCCGCAGGTTATAAAGGCATGGAAAACAAAGTCCACAAAGGACGTGTCCATGGGCATGTTCCTTATTCTTTTCACGGGAATGTTCCTCTGGATGGTTTACGGTTTTATGATAGATTCCCTGCCCGTGATAACCGCCAACGCAGTTTCCCTGCTCCTGGCCCTTGTAGTAATTGCGCTAAAAATCAGGTATAAATGACCTCCCCTGCAAAACTATTCATGGAGTTTTACGACCGTATTGCAGAGAGCTGGTACAACGTGCGCCACCGCACCATTTTCCGGAGGGAACTATCCGGACTAAGCGAATCATGGGAAGGCGGCTCTCTGCTTAACCTGGGGTGCGCTCACGGAGCGGACTTCATTCCGTTTTCTCCCGAAAAATTCATTTTCTTCGGCGCGGACTCGTCCAAGGAGCTGGTTCTGCTCTCAAGAAAATACGCAAAAAAGAACTGCCTGGCTTTCCGCGTCTGCGCGGCCGACTTCCGCGTTCTTCCCTACAAAAGCAAAAGTTTTGACTACGTAATTTGCGCGGCCGCCCTGCACCACCTCCTTACCAGGGAAGACAGAGTAAAGGCCCTGAAGGAAATTGGGCGCGTGCTCCGTAAGGAGGCCTTCATAGCAGTGTGGGACAGGGAAAACCATGACCTCCCGGACAGCGAGTTCCTGGACAGGGGATGGAGCCACAGGGGACGGAAGCTTTCCAGGAGATATTACCTATATAATATAGGCGGTCTCAGGAGGGACCTGGGGGAGGCCGGACTGGAAATAATTGAAATAAAATCAGACGGAAGGAACATACTGGCCATGGTAAAGCTTAAATAAGTCCGGGATCCATTACTAACTGGTGAACAAAATGAACGGTGAATTAGTTCATTTTTGCTGAAGTTTTGCCTAGTTCTTTTTTTATCCCAGCAAAACAAATTAAAGGTGGGTATAAATGACTGAAAAGTTCCAGCCCCTGAAAGGAACAAGGGATTTCCTACCGGAGGAGAAGATTCTTCGGCAAAGAATAACGGACGTTCTGAGGCAGGTTTTTGAGGAGTTCGGATTCTCTCCTCTCGAGACCCCGGCCATAGAGACATGGAAAATCGCCACCATGAAGGGGAGCTCTGACGAGACAACGGACGTTTACAAGGAAGTATACAGGTTCAGGGACCAGGGCGACCGGGAGCTTACGCTCCGGTACGAACTTACTTTCCCTCTGGCCAGGGTGATTGCGGCGAATCCACAGATACCAAAACCCTTCAAGCGCTACCAGATAGGCAGAGTCTGGAGGGACGGGCCGGTCAAGGCAGGCCGCTACAGGGAATTCTGGCAGTGCGACGTGGATACCTTGGGCTCCGATTCTCTGGCGGCGGACGCGGAGATGCTTGCCATGTATACAAGGGTTTTTGAAAAACTGGCGCTCAAGGTCGTGATAAAGCTCAACAGCAGGAAGCTCCTTGACGCCGTGCTTTCCTATGCAGGCATACCGGAGGAAAAGAGGAAAGGCCTTCTCGTGTCAATAGACAAGCTGGAGAAGATAGGCTTGGACGGGGTAATTGAGGACGCGAAGGAAAGGGGAATCAGCGAGCAGGAAGTAAGAGAAGTGTACAACCTAGTCAAGGTCATGAAAACGGACAGCCCGGGAATTGAAGATAAAAACATAGCAAAGGCCCTCTTGGAGATAAGGGAACTGAAAGACTTGGCGGAGCAGATGGGGGCAAAAGACCTGAAGTTCGTTCCCACGCTTACCAGGGGTCTCACCTACTACACCGGCCCCGTATTTGAGGTTTTCCTGAAAAGCGGTGCCCTCTCCTCCTCTCTGGCGGGAGGTGGAAGGTGGGACAACATGATAGGGGACTTTACCGGCTCTGGTAAAATTCCTGCCACGGGAACCTCCTTCGGCTTGGACACTATTTACGATGCCATGTTGCTTGAGGGAAAAATGGAAAAGAAAAAGAACGTGACCGACGTATTCGTCATACCCATAAATACCACGAAGTACTGCATGGGCCTGGTTAAGGATCTCAGGGAGATAGGAATAAACGCGGACATGGACATGATGGACAGGGGGATAAGCAAGAACCTGAGCTACGCCAACTCCCAGGGAATCCCCTACTGTATAATAGCGGGACAGGAGGAACTGATGAAAAAAGTAGTTAAACTCAGGGACATGGGGACCGGAAAGGAAACTTTAATAAGCTTTGACGTGCTTAAAAATGAAATCAAAAACCTGAAAAAACCAAAAAAAATATAAATTAGTAGGCCGATGCACACCTCCGGTGTGCATCTTTGTAAATATGGCTGCGGTGGTGTAGTGGTTATTCATGAAATCGTTTCCGAAAGCGGTTTCAGAACCAAAAAGCATAGGAGCCTGTGGACAAGCTTTTGGAAAAAGCTTGAGCAAAACGCGCAAAAGCGCGAATTGACAGAAAGCTTCTGGCCCGGGTTCGAATCCCGGCCGCGGCCCCATTCATCTTTTTATTTCTTGCTTTCCCACTATAAAGGCCATACCCGCCAGCGAGGCCTGAGATGGGCTGGCTAGTCCGGCTGTGAAGGATCTTCGACTAGGTATGGCGACAATTTTCTGTTAAAACAGGAGAAAAGTATTTAAGCGTGTTGTATCATTATATTAACACCATACCAACTGGCGAGGTTGGAGGTAGGCTACGTCTCTCATTTGCAGAGAGTTCTATATGCCTATACTGTGAAAAACTACATTCCTGGTATGGGAAATGGTTGGATATTTTTATAATATCTGATTAGAGTAGGCGAAATCCTGTTGATTGATAGTGTGCGAGCAATTCTCTAATTGCGACTAACTCCGGTTGATCCTGCCGGAGATTACCGCTATCGGGATCCGATTAAGACATGCTAGGTGAATGTGATTCGTTCACATGCCGAACAGCTCAGTAACACGTAGTTAATCTGCCCTCAGGTTGGGGATAATCCCGGGAAACTGGGCCTAATACCCGATAGGTTTTGGATACTGGAATGTCCCAAAACCCAAAGCTCCGGCGCCTGAGGATGAGACTGCGGTGGATTAGGCTGTTGTTGGTGTAATGGACCAACAAACCTATAATCCATACGGGCGTTGAGAGACGTAGCCCGGAGATGTGTTCTGAGACAAGAATACAGACCCTACGGGGTGCAGCAGTCGCGAAACCTTTACAATGCCTTCACGGGCGATAGGGGGATCCTGAGTGCCCTAGCACTGCTAGGGCTTTTATTCACTCCAAAAGGGTGGATGAATAAGCAGTGGGCAAGACGGGTGCCAGCCATTTGCATGACTTACAAGATTCTTTTTGGATTCTAAAGGCGTGCAAACTGGAAGCCACGGTAATACCCGCACTGCAAGTGGTGATCGCGTTTATTGGGTCTAAAGCGTTCGTAGCCGGTTTGGTAAATTTTTGGTGAAATCCTGTGTTAAACATAGGGCGTGCCAGGAACACTACCAGACTAGGGACCGGGAAAAGCTGAGGGTACTTCAGGGGTAGGGGTTAAATACCGTTTTAGGTTTAAACCTTCCGGTTTAACAATCCTGTAATCCCTGAAGGACCACCTGTGGCGTAAACTTTTTGAAAAAAAGTTTAATCAAAAATTTTCCACAAAAGGCGCTCAGCTGGAACGGCTCCGACGGTGAGGGACGAAAGCCTGGGGAGCGAACGGGATTAGATACTGAACGTAGTGACGAAAAAAAACTTCGTTTTGCTAAATACCCCGGTAGTCCAGGCCGTAAACGATGCCCGCTTGGTGTATCATTTCCTTCGGGGAGATGATGTGCCGTAGCGTAGAGCCCTTTACTCAGCGTAAAGCGCTCGCGGAAAGTGGCTGGGTTAGGCACGCAAGTGTTAAGCGGGCCACCTGGGGAGTACGGTCGCAAGACTGAAACGAAGCCTTTTCTTTCACAAAGAAAAGCCTTCAGGGAAAAGAAACTTCCTTGAAGTGTGTGAAAAAAGAGAAGGACGCAGTATACTTAAGGGAATTGGCGGGGGAGCACCTCAAGGGGTGCGGCCTGCGGTTTAATTGGATTCAACGCCAGACATCTCACCAGAGAAGACAGCAGTTTGATGGTCACTCTGAAGGGGTTACCTGACGAGCTGAGAGGAGTTGCATGGCCATCGTCAGCTCGTGCCGTGAGGCGTGCAGTTAAGTCTGTTAACGAGCGAGACCCACGTCCTTAGTTGCTACGCTATTCCTCGGAGTAGCGGCACTCTAAGGAGACCGCTGGTGATAAATCAGAGGAAGGAGTGGGCGACGGTAGGTCCGTATGGCCCGAATTCTCTGGGCTACACGCGGGCAACAATGGCCAGGACAATAGGTTGCAACACCGAAAGGTGGAGCTAATCCCCGAAACCTGGTCTTAGTTCAGATCGAGGGTTGAAACTCACCCTCGTGACGCCGGAATCCCTAGTAAGCGAAAGTCACTAAGCCCTTTTGCTATCAAAAGGAAAGGAGCGTGGAATCTTTCGCTGAATACGACCCTGCTCCTTGCACACACCGCCCATCAAGCCATCCGAGTGAAGTCTTGGTGAGGATTTCCTCTTTGGGAGATTCGAATCAAGGTTTTACAAGGCGGGCTAAGTTGTAACAAGGTAGCCGTACGGGAACGTGCGGCTGGATCACCTCCTAATATAATCATCAGGACGCCATTACTCTAATCAGATAGAATTTTTCCAGAAGATTTATAATTGTTGAAAATAAAATTGATTTATGCTCCAGTATGCGCTTTTCATCCTGGGTTTCGCTTTCCTGCTAAAGGGAGCGGACTTCCTGGTTAAGGGCTCCAGCTCGCTTGCAAAGAAGCTTGGAGTCCCCTCTCTCGTGGTGGGCCTTACCGTGGTGGCCTTCGGGACCTCCATGCCGGAGCTCGTGGTAAACATGTTCTCCGCGTTTGAGGGATCCACGGACGTGGCAATAGGAAACGTAGTGGGAAGCAACATATCTAACATTCTTCTTATACTGGGCCTAACGGCCACCCTGTACCCCCTGAAGGTTCACCATTCCACCGTGTGGAAGGAAATACCCTTCAGCATCCTGGGGGCTTTCGTTCTTTTCATAGCGGCAAACGACCTTATGATAGACAGGATAAGCTTTTCCATGCTGACGCGCATAGACGGTATAGTATTGCTTTGTTTTTTCGGGATATTCCTTTACTATGTCTACGAGATGGCAAAGGACAGGAGGAACAAGCTCCAGGACAGGAAGCTTGAGATAAAGGAGTACAACTACTACAAGATTTCCCTCATGCTCCTGCTGGGGGTGGCGGGTCTTTTCATTGGCGGGAAGTGGGTAGTTGACGGGGCAATCTTCATAGCAAGGCAGGCGGGCCTGAGCGAATTCCTTATCTCAGCTACAGTGGTGGCCTTCGGGACCTCCATGCCGGAGCTCGTGACCTCGGTAACGGCCGCCCTGAAGAAGGACGTGGACCTTGCGGTAGGGGGCGCGGTGGGCTCAAACATTTTCAATATATTCTGGATACTCGGCCTGACCTCGGTCATAACACCCATAGCCCTGCCGGCCTTCGTGAACTTTGACATACTGTTCCTGTTATTCGCCGCGCTCTCACTTTTCCTTTTCATGTTCATAGGAAACAAGCACGAGCTTGACAGGTGGGGCGGGGTGGTGTTCGTGATTTTCTACATAATTTACATATTCTTCATATTCGTGAGGGGCTGATTTTTTTAAAAACAAAGAATTAAATCTGGGTTTAGACCCGTCTTACATGCAATCTTTCCACATGTTTCCGAAATAGCTTTCGCCATGCCTGTAATTAAACTTCACGAATCTCTTCCACGCAAGTTTATCCAGCAGGTTCAAATGCCCGGCACCTCTTTTATCCACAAAAAAAGATTCATCGCGCTTAACATCCCCACCGGACTTAATGTTTACAGTGCCGTGCCTGATAAAGAAATTGAGATACGCCTGCCCAGGTTCCAAGTCCAGTTTTTTAAGCAGTTTTTTGGCCCTTTCCGTCCAGAGCGTATCTTCAAAAAACCTTTCATCATTCAAGTGCCTTTGGGGAAAAAATTCTATTTCAACGCTTTTGCCCAGGGTTTCGGAGAACCTTGTTTCGGTCCTGTCTGATTTCAGGTATGTTATGTTTTTCAATTCCCCTTCGCAGACGGGGCACTTTGTAAGCAAATAAACCTTCCAGTTGCCGTCGTTGAGCTCGCTTTCCTTGCTGTACTCTTTCCTGTGCGTTTCATCAGACAGCTGGGAACTTTTTTCACAGATTGGGCAAAAGAAGGAGTTCAAGGCCTTATACCATGCTATATCGGAGTCACCGGAGTCGTCTTCCTCCAGCCAGCCTATGTTTAAAGGATACGTTCCGGACGTAAACATACCACTAATTAGTGGCAAAAGATATTTAAGCTTTAGTGGTGGACCGGATGGGATTTGAACCCATGGCCTCCTGCTGTTTCGTTACGAAACGAAACATCGAAATTCTTATTTCGTATTGCAAAGCAGGCGATCTTCCACTGATCTACCGGCCCATTTTAAGTTAAATGATTGTTACAGGAATATAAATGTTTTCAGCGATTCTTTATCCTCTCGTCCAAATCCGCGACCATGGCGCGAATCACTTCTAGGTCCCCCACTTCATACAAGTTGTTCCCCAGGTTCTCTGAGACATTTTCCATTTCTTTGTCCCATTTGTGCATATAGGCGGGGAACGTTTCAATCTTCTTTTTGTTCACGTCCACATCCGTTAAATTAAGCGACAGCGTGTGCATGTAATTGTCTACAACAAGCTCAAAGCAGGCTTTGGAAATTTCTCCCTTCCCTTTCACGAGTATTGCCGGGGAAATCCAGCCACGCTCCCCGTATACCTTTTCCCTGTTGCATTGCACGTTTCGTATCATGTCGTAAAGCGAGTTCTCGTTCATAAGGCAGGGGAATCTCTTGCTACCCTCCTCCTCGTCTTTGCTGTAGATAAAGTCCACGCAGTCTCCGTAATTCGGGTGGGGTTTTCTTACTATTATTTCCCACTCGTCCGGGACATTCATTTCCCCCAGGAAAGACTTGAAATATCTCCTGTCCTTTGTTTTTCCGTAGGCTTCCAGGCAGTCGTATATTTTTTCTATATCAGGCTCCCCGCTCTTTATTTCCTCATGTAAAACTGAGCAGAATTCATGTGAATTCATACGTTGTGCTTATGTAGAAACCTTTAAATACATGATTCTGCCTATTATATACTGCTTTATTAGGTGTCTATTATGAATTAACGCAGGGCTTTTGAAAGGAAATAAACAGATGTTTCTGCCCTGAAATTTTTCCAAGACACGCGTATATGCGGTTCTCTATCATAGGGGGTAGGGGACCGTGGTCAAGCAAAAGGCAATGATTAAGTGAACACCATTTGAGCGCTGGCGCGCTATGATGAAATGTAATCACTGAGACCTTTTGATTATGAGACCGTCACAAGCCGAGAAAACTCAGGCCTGACCAACTGGAGTCAGGAACACCATTCGCATAAGCCGGCTAGGGGATAGCTTGGCTTTGGTAAGGAAGAAGGTCGTGGCAAGCTACGATAAGCCCGGGCGAGGTGCATGCAGCCGTAGAACCCGGGATTGCTCAATGCGACTTCGCGTCTTCTTCGGAAGACATTCCTTTTTAGGAAGCACAACCCGCTGAATTGAAGCATCTTAGTAGGCGGAGGAAAAGAAAGCAACCGCGATGCCGTGAGTAAAGGCGATCGAAAGCGGCACAGAGCAAACCGAATTCCCTGCGGAAACGCAGGGTAGATGTGGTGTCTGGTAATGCCTAACCAGCCGATTTGAAGTCTCCTGGAACGGAGCACCGCAGAGGGTGAAAGTCCCGTAAAAGAAAACAGGAAGGTAGTTTCCAGGCAGGAGAGTACTGTCCCTCGGATATGGGGCAGGAATGTGGGAGGTATCCACTCCCAACTCTAAATATTACCAAAGTCCGATAGCGAACTAGTATGGTGACAGAAAGCTGAAAAGAACCCGTAACAGGGATTGAAAAGAGCTTGAATCTAGTCGGTTACAGTCAGGCACGGCATGGAAGGAAGGAACCCTCCCGAAGGAATATGCGGTGACGCATTAGTACGAGGGAGGTGGACTAGTGTCGTGCTGTTCGTTTCGAAGAACGAGACAGGGAGTTTATCTTCATGGCGAGGTTAAGGCAGTAATGCCGTAGCCACAGCGAAAGCAACAAGCCCACACACTCTTGTGGAGGGGCGCCGTACGAAAGTGCGGGAAGTCATGGGGATAAGACCGGAAGCCCGACGATCTATTCCTGGGTAAGGTGAAGTCGGGGGAAACCCCGATGGAGGCCTGTTACCGGAGCTGTTCCAACGCGCTCGGGTGACCCGGGTATAGGGGCGAAAAACCAATCGAGTTGGGTGATAGCCGGTTCCTTCCGAAATGAATCTCAGTTCAGCCCGACCTGAGGCAGATGACAGGGTAAAGCACTGATTGGGGAGTCAAGGGGCGAAAGCCCCAGCTTCGCTGTCAAACTCATAATCTGTCATCGCCGTAGAAGGCCGGAGTGCGGGTGCATGGATTAAGTTCTGTATCCGAAAGGGGAACAACCCAGACCGGGGTTAAGGTCCCCAAATGTTGACTAAGTCACAAAGGTTGTCTCCAACCATAAACAGCGGGGAGGTTGGCTTAGAAGCAGCCATCCTTCAAAGAAAGCGTAAAAGCTCACCCGTCTAGGTTGAAGGCGCTGAAAATGGACGGGAGTAAGTCAACTACCGATACCCCGGATTGAAAGATAGTAGGAAGGCGTTCCGTGAGGGCAGAAGCAGGGCTGTAAGGTCCTGTGGACCGCATGGAAATGAATATCCTGTTATTAGTAGCAGCAAAGTCGGGTGAGATTCCCGACCACCGGAAGAGTAAGGGTTCCCCGGCCATGATTATCAGCCGGGGGTAAGCCGGTCCTAAGCCAAGCGCTAACCTAGCTTGGCGAAAGGGAAATAGGTTAATATTCCTGTGCCACCAGAGGCCACTATCAGCGGCTGACGGTTCGGGATAGGCCAAGTGAGGCCGTCGCCTCATCAAGTAAGAGAAGCCTTCGGAAATTCGTAAGGAATAGAAGGAGGCGAACCTTACAAGGCTTCCTGTATGGGAAGTTTGGTTCATTCCTGGATCCCAAGAAAAGGCTGCTGAACTATCCTTTGGTGTCCGTACTCAAAACCGACACAGGTACTCTCGCTTAGAAGGCGAAGGTGTTGAAACAACCCAACTTAGGGAATTCGGCAATCTAGTCCCGTATCCTTGGTAGGAGGGATGCCTGCGCTCTCTTTACTGGGAAGCGCAGGTCGCAGTGACAAAGGGGGCCCGACTGTTTAACAAAAACATAGCCGGCTGCTAGAGAGAAATCTTGCGTATAGCCGGTGAGGTCTGCCCAGTGCCGGTATGTTAAACCTCGTTTCAACGGGGCTAAGCACCGGTAAACGGCGGCGATAACTCTGATCGTCTTAAGGTAGCGTAAAAGGCCTTTTCTTTTAGAAAAAGAAAAGCACTTGTGGAAAAGAAAAACTTTTGAGTTTAACTTAAGGTTCTTTTTTTCCCGAGGGTTTCTTTCTTCCAAGAAAGAAAGGCTCGCGCAATCCCTTGTCGATTGAATGTCGACCTGCATGAAGGGCTTAACGAGGTCCCTGCTGTCCCAAGTTGGAGTTCAGCGAACTTGCTATTCAGGGGAATGGGCCTGAGACTCCTAGTGGGAAGTAGAGTCCCCGTAGATGGAAGAAGGATACGACATGCTTATTGTTCAGCGGACATATTCTCCCTTTCGCCTTGCGGGACGAAAGTTAGATAAGTCCGCTTCACGAACAATAAAACCATGAAAATTAAAAAGAACTTTTAGCGTACGAGACGGGACTCCATTTAGGAGACGGATCCTTGCAATTGGACAGGAAAAACAATGTGTACAGAGTAATATACTCTGGGCATTCAATTGATGACAAAAAATTCTATGGAATTTTGGTACCTCAAATATTGAAGAAACTTTACAGAAGGGACCCATGTGTCTATTTCAGAAAAAACGAAAACACAATAGTAGTTCATTTGAATTCTAAAGATGCGGTGGAAAGGAAAATCGGTTTAGGTTTGCCGGTAGGAAGTAAATCAAAACTAAAAGAAATCACTTTTTAAGAGGTCTGGCAGATGCTGATTTTACGGTCACCTTTAAGAAAAACAGAAAAGGAATTCACAATGAGCCAAGAATTGAATTCTTCACAAGCAATGAAATAATCCATGATTTTGCCTTGAAAAAGTTAAATTACCTTGGCTTCAAAGTTTCCAGCGAAGAAGCCTATCAAAGAGGTTTCAGAGACTATAGAATAAGGATTTACGGCAAGGAAATGTTGAATAAATGGATGGAAAAAATAGGTTTTTTAAATGAAAAACATTTGTCTAAAATTATGCTTTTCAAAAATCTTGGTTATTGTCCGCCTCATCTTACTACAAAAGAAAGGATGAGGATTGCTCTTTCTTTCAGCGGTTAGCTTTACTGTAGCTTGATGCTGTGATATGGTTTTGATTGTATAGCGTAAGTAGGAGACGTTAAAGCACAGACGCAAGTTTGTGTGTAGTCGCCAATGTAACACTACTCTTTCGAAAACGTATTGCTTACAGGGAAACCTGGACAACATCAGGTGGACAGTTTGACTGGGGCGGTACGCCTTTGAAATGGTATCAAAGGCGCTCAAAGGTTAGCTCATTCGGGTCAGAAATCCGAAATAGAGTGTAAGGGCAAAAGCTAGCTTGACTGAATCCTGAACATCGAGGGATTCAGAGGCGAAAGCCTGACCTAGCGAAATCCTGAAGCTTATTGATAACTTGACGCAATGCGTTGCGTCGGTCGATTTAAGGCTCAGGGATGTCAGAAAAGCTACCTCAGGGATAACCGGATCGTAGCGGCCGAAAGCCCCTATTGACGCCGCGTGTTGTTACATCGTTGTCGGCTCACCTTCTCCTGGCTGTGCAGCAAAACCTTTTGCACAGGTAAACGTGCAAAACGTTTACGAAAAATCATCTTCCGCTTAAAGCGGGAGGGGGTTCTGGAAGCGGCCAAGGGTAGAGGTGTTCACTCATCAAAAAGGTACGTTAGCTGGGTTCAGAACGGCGTGAGCCAGTTTGGTCAATATCTACTAGGAGTGTTGGTTGTCTGAGGGGAAAGGAGGATCAGTACGAAAGGAACATCCTCCTGGGGCCTCTGGTGTATCGGTTGTCCGGCAGGGCACTGCCGAGTAGCTACGCCCTACGCCGATAAGAGCTGAAGGCATCTAAGCTCGAAGCGGCTCCCAAAAAGAGACAACCTAGGTTCCCGTACACGACGGGTTTGATAGGCTCGGGATGTAAGCCGGAAGCTTCGGCGACCAGTTCAGTCCACGAGTACTAACCGCCATTTTTGGGGTTCCTGTATCCAGGTTTCAAGGACCGGGACCGTGAGGTTTCGGTTTAAATCTAGAGTTTTCTCGGCTTGTGACGGTCTTTCCATTTCTTTAAATATTTTCAAACAGTCTTCAGTATAGGTGTATGAATGATTTTGCTTTTGCTTGGTTTGCTGGATGTAATTGCAGGTATTTCACTGCTTTACCCGGGAATGTTTTTTTCCATACTCTTTTACATAGCAATAGCGGTTTTAATCAAGGGATTTTATTCTTTCGGTTCTTCTGTCCTAAACAACTACTGGCTTGACTGGATGGGAGCAGTCGATATGGTCACGGGAATAATTATTCTAACAGGATTACACGTTCCTTACTTCTGGGTTATTCCGGTCATGAAAGGGCTTTACACCGTGTTGAGACACTACGCAGTCCAGAACTATCTTTAGTTAAGCTTTTAATTGAATCTCACCAAGAATTATTATGAAAAAATCAAGGCTTGTGGTAGGTTTGATAATAATAGCAATACTCGCGGCCGCGGCGTACTATTTCGGATTGCTTGGAATCTGAAGCGCTTTGAAAACTTTTAAATACCTCGCTTATTCATAGTTTTATTGGTGTGTTGGAGAATTGGCTACCGGTTATACGGATGAAAACCTTTTGTTCAAAGCATGGGGTTTTCTAAAAACCGAGGAAGCTCCGTCCACCGACGAATCACGGGGGCGCAAGCTCCTGGGCAGAGATGCTCAGGTCGGTATCAGAAACGGTACCGCTTCGCTGTTAAAAGATGATACTAATTGATGTTTGGCGCGGCGGGTGAAACGGACCGGCCCGTGTGGTGCAAGACCAAGTAGGCCTTGATGATGAGAGAGAGGCGGGTAGGTCGCTAAACCGGCCGAGCGCCGGGGCGCAGACGAATGCCAAAAAGCCTTCAGGTGAGCCATCTCGGATGGTGATGGGCTTACAGAAGACGGGCTAACCCAACACACCGCTATTTTTAAGCATTTAACATTTCGTATTATATAAATTAGGGTGTTTGCATGAGCGGAGACCACATGGAAGGGATTGAGAAGGTTTATCATATCCATCTTATGCCGAGCAAGCTTTCTCTATGCCTAATCAGGGAGGAGGACAGGTCCGGAAAGGAGATAGACAAGTATATAAGCGAGGAACTAATGGATTCTTCATTGTTAAAGGTGAGAGAGGTCCGCAAGAAAACGCTGAAAGAAATAAACAGGCTTGTAGGCGAAAACGTGATATTCTACATAGGAAGCGACTACGAGTTTGATGTTTTTCACGTAAGGCAGGGTTCCAGAGTAGATGTACACAAGGTTGACGATGACTACCGTCTTATAGAAGCTGTACATGAAATAGAGGGAGAGAAATTTTATCCCTTCACAGGAAAGGATGCAAGATACGTAAAAAGGTTTTTCAGGGATGCTTTCAAGAAGCCTTCAATAAGGAAATAATTTTTATATAGCCCTGACCAACTATTATTGGTTCTAATGGTGAGGATTGCCATAAACGGCTTCGGGAGGATTGGCCGCGCCGTGTTCAAGCTGGCTCTTGAGAAGGGAGTAAAAGTGGTGGCCATAAACGACTTGACCGGAGTGGAGAACCTGGCCTATTTGCTGAAATATGACACGGTCTACGGCCGTTACGGAAGGAGAGTTTCCACTAGGAGCAAAAGGCTTGTGGTTGATGGCAGGAGCTATCCTGTTTACAGCGAGAAGGACCCGGAAAAGCTACCCTGGAAAAAAATGAAGGCGGGCATAGTTGTGGAGTGCACGGGCTTCTTTACGGACAGGGCCGGGGCTTCAAAGCACCTGAAGGCCGGGGCCAGGCGCGTTCTCATTTCCGCTCCCGCGAAAAACCCGGACATAACAGTGGTCAAAGGTGTTAATGACAGTAGGCTGAAAAACCAGAAAATAGTGAGCAACGCCTCCTGCACCACGAACTGCTTCGCTCCCATAGTGAAGGTCTTGGACGAGGCCTTCGGTGTAGACAGGGGACTGATGACCACGATTCACGCTTACACAAGCAACCAGAGGATACTGGACGGCCCCAGCAAAAAATGGAGAAGGGGCCGGGCGGCTGCCATGTCCGTGGTCCCCACCACCACGGGGGCCGCGAAGGCCACGTGCGAGGTGCTGCCCAAAATGAAGGGCAGGCTGGATGCGATGGCAATGAGGGTCCCGGTGGCGGACGGCTCCGTGGTTGACTTTACGGTAAACCTGAAGAAAAGCGTGACAGCGGAGCAGGTGAACACAGCCTTCAGAAAGGCCTCAAAAGGAAAAATGAAAGGGGTAATGGAGTATACAGAGGAGGAGCTGGTATCGGCGGACATAATAGGCAACCCGCATTCGTGCGTGATAGACGGGCTGAGCACGACGGCCAGCGGAAAAATGGCCAAGATTCTGGGCTGGTACGACAACGAGTACGGCTACTCAAACAGGATGATTGATATTGTGAAAAAAATGGCCAGGAATCTTTAAATTAGACCCGGACTAATTCTATTTTGTATGCTTGAAAGCGAAACAGGAAACTTCCTCACCCTGGAAGATTTTGAACTTAAAGGAAAGAGAGTTCTTGTGAGGGTTGACCTCAATTCCCCGCTGTCAGGCGGAAAGGTGCAGATGAACGAAAGGATAAAACAACATGCGCTGACGCTGAAGAAAATTTCAGAGAAAGGAGCGAAAGTGGTTGCAGTTGCCCACCAGGGAAGGCCCGGATCCGATTTTCTTGAGAGCATGGAGCAGCATGCAAAGCTTCTTTCCAAAATCGTGAAAACCGGTTACGTGGATGATTTAACAGGAGACAGAGCCCTCCAGGAAATAGGAAATATGAAGCCCGGACAGGTTATCCTGCTCAAGAATGTGAGGTCAATGGAGGAGGAGTTTGAGTCTTCCCCCAGCAACCTTATAGTCAGAACCCTTTCCCCTCTTTTTGATTTGTTCGTGAACGACGCTTTTTCCGTGGCGCACAGGGACCATGCATCGGTGACGGGATTCCCCCTGGTTCTGCCTTCCTGCTTAGGCAGGCTGATGGAAAGGGAGATTTCCGCCTTGGAAAACCTGCGGAGCAGGAAAATGGTTTACATTCTTGGAGGGGCCAAGCCCGAGGACAACCTGCTTCTCCTTGAGAGCGGGAGGGCGGAGAAAGTCCTGTCCACCGGGATTTTTTCCCTGCTCTGCCTGAAGGCCAGGGGCTACATCCTGGGGCTGGAAGACAAACTGCTGAAAGATAAGGAAAGCCTTGTAGATGAAATAGCGAAGCGCGCGGAAAGGATAGAGACACCGGTTGACCTTGCGATTGATGACAAAGGGAGAAAAGAGATAGGAATAGAGGAATTGCCCGTGGAAAAGGAAATACTGGATATAGGAAAAAAGACCGTGAAAAAATACACCGGGTTTATAAAAAAGACCGAGGCAGTCTTCTTCAAAGGTCCCGCGGGAAAGTTTGAGGAAAAGAATTTTTCAAAAGGCACGCTGGGACTGCTCAGGGCCATAGAAGAAAGCGGTTGTTTCTCTCTGATAGGCGGAGGGCACTCCTCCCACGTGATAGAATCTTTTTCTTTGAAAAAAGACAAATTTTCTCATATAAGCCTTGCCGGAGGGGCGCTGATAGCGTACCTTGCAGGGGAAAAGCTTCCCGGACTTGAGGTTTTGAAGGTGTAAAAATGTATGACGTGATAACACTGGGCTCCGCCACCCTGGACGTTTTCGTTTACACGGAACTGCCGGATGTGGACGGAACGAAAAAACTTATATCGTACCCGGCAGGTTCCAAAATACTCATAAAGAAGCTTGATTTCATGACGGGAGGCGGAGGCACCAACACAGCCGTTTCATTTTCCAGGCTGGGACTGAAAACCGCCTATCTGGGGAAGATGGGCACGGACGACAGCGCCAGAAGGATACTGGAGTCCCTGAAAAGGGAGAAAGTGGACTTCATAGGAGCTAGGGGAAAGGAGGACTTCACGGCTTATTCAGTGGTTCTGGACAGCAGGGGTCATGACAGGACAATACTCACTTACAAGGGCGTGAGCAATCACCTTGATTTCAAGGAGATAAAAAAGAATAAAATCAGGACAAAGTGGCTTTATTTCTCCTCCCTTATGGACAGGTCCTTCCAGGCACAGAAAAAACTCGCGGAGCACGCAAGGAAAAAAAGGATAAAGCTGGCCTACAATCCCAGTGAGTACCAGATAAAAAGGAGCGACATAGGTTACATACTCGGGAGGACTGACGTTCTTGTCTTCAACAGGAGGGAGGCCCGGCTTCTCACGGGAAAATTGGACGTAAGGAGGCAGGCCAAAGAAGTGAGAAAAATGGGGCCTTCGCTGGTATGCATCACGGACGGGCCTCACGGGGATTACGCCTGCGACGGGGAAAAATTCTATTCCATGAAGCCCCACAGAATAAGGATAAAGGAAAGGACAGGGGCGGGCGACGCCTTTGCCTCGGCTTTCCTGGCTGGGCTGATGAAGAAGAATGACGTTGAGTTTGCGATGAAAGTTGCCCTGGCCAACGCGGAGTCCGTTGTCATGCATCACGGGGCAAAAAACAAGCTCCTGACTTACAGGGAGGCCCTGAAAAAAATAAAAACAAGGCCCGCCAAAGTAAAGGTGGAGGCGTTCTTATGACAGAACTGGGAAAGATAATGACCAAAGGCAAGGCGATCTTCCTGGCATACGACCAGGGAATGGAGCACGGCCCCGCGGACTTCAACGACAGGAACGTGGACCCTGCCTATATAATGGATTTGGCGAAAAAAGGAAGTTTTTCAGGAGTGATATTCCAGAAGGGCGTGGCGGAGAAGTATTACAGAAAAGGCGTGCCCCTGATAGCCAAGCTTAACGGAAGAACAAACCTCGTAAAAGGCGACCCGCTTTCTTCCCAGGTATGCTCCGTCAGGGAGGCAATAAAACTTGGCGCAGCAGCGGTAGGCTATACAATATACGTGGGCTCCCAGCACGAGCAGAAAATGTTCAGGGAGTTCGGCAGGATAGAGGAGGAGGCCCACGCCAGAGGCCTTCCGGTAGTAGCTTGGATGTACCCCAGGGGGAAGGCCGTGAAGAACGAGCTGTCCCGGGAAAGTCTAGCCTATGCGTCAAGGGTTGGGCTGGAGCTGGGGGCGGATATAATAAAAATCAAGTACAACGGAAACCCCACAGACTTGAAGTGGGTGGTCAGGTCTGCGGGAAAGGCAAAGGTCGTGATTGCGGGAGGCATGAAGAAGGACCAGAAAAAGCTGCTTAAGGATACGTGCGATATAATGAAGTGCGGGTGCGCCGGGCTTGCCATAGGAAGGAACGTATGGCAGAGCAAAAACCCTTTAAAACTGGCCAGGGCCCTGAAAAAAGTAATATTCAGGGGGGCCACCTATGGGGAGGCGGTGAAGGAATTATGATTCTCGTGACAAATTTCAAGACATACCCCGAGGCGACCGGGGCCAGGGCGCTTAAGCTGGCCGAGATTCACGAAAAGGCAAGAAAGTCCGGAAAAGACATAGTCATAGCCGTGCAGTCCGCGGACATAAGAAAAGTTTCTTCCCTGGATGTGCCTGTTTTCGCGCAGCACGCTGACCCCGTGGAGGCGGGAAGGAACACGGGCTTCATAACCCCGGAGAGCGTCAGGGCCGCCGGGGCTTCCGGAGTGATGCTCAACCATTCCGAGCACCCGATGAAATCATGGGAAGTGGAGAACGCGGTAAACCTGTGCAAGATGGCGGGTCTTAAGACTCTGGTGTTCGTCTCGGAAATTTCGGAGGCCGTGGACCTGAAAAACTACAGGCCGGATTACATCGCTTACGAGATACCGGAGCTGATAGGCACGGGCAAGCCCATATCCAGGGAAAAGCCTGACGAGCTGAGGGACTTCGTGAAAAGAATGAAGGGCTCGGGCATAAAGCTTCTTTGTGGCGCGGGTATTTCCAAAAAAGAGGACGTGGCCATGGCCAAAGAGCTCGGAGCCGAGGGAGTGGTGGTGTCCTCGTCCATAGTTAAGTCCAAGAACCCGGAGAAAATAATAAACCAGCTGGCAAGCGTTTAGATAACTTTTTCTATGTAGCCCAGGACGTCGGAAGCCATGAGTGCGTGCCTTTTCACGCGGGCTGCCAGGTCGCCCGCCCTGCCGTTTATGTAGGCCGCCGCGCAGGCCGCTTCCATGGGAGGAACGCCCTGGGCCAGGAGAGAGCCGCATATTCCCGCCAGTATGTCCCCGGTTCCCCCGACGGTCATGTAGGGGTTTCCAGTCCAGTTTTCCAGCGTCTCCTTTCCGTCAGATATTACGTCCTTTGAATGGGTAAGAAGTATCACGCACTTGTGTTTCTTGGCCATTTTTTCCACGTTTTTCCTTGTGGCCTCCTTGCCGAAAAGTTTACTAAACTCCCCCGCGTGAGGGGTAAGCACGAAGTTGCTTTTTATGCCGGACGGCCTTAACGCATGAAGCGCGTCGGCGTCTATTACAGCGGGCTTTTTTGTTTTGCCGAGAAATTTTCTGACCGCTTCCAGTGTTTTCTTCTCCCTGCACAGCCCCCCTCCTATCACCACCGCCGTGCATTTTTCCAAGAATTCTTCCATTACCTTCAGATGTTTTTCCTCAATATAATCCCCGGGCAGCGGGTAGGCAATGAGGTCAGGGCCGTAAGACGCCACGAGGTTGGCCACCCTTTCCGGTGCAAGCGTTATCACCAGATCCACCCCGGATTTGTATGCGCCTAAAGAATTGAAAAGCGGGGAGCCGTGGTAAAGCCTGCTTCCCCCTATCACAAGGAGCGAGCCGAACTGGTACTTGTGGGCATCCACTTTCCTTTGCGGGTAAACTTTCTTCAGGATGTCCCTTGTTATCACAGATGACAAGTCCAGCCACCGTCCACGGTTATTGTTTCCCCCGTAATGTAACTGGAGGCGTCGGAAGCCAGGTAAAGCACGGTGCTTACGAGCTCTTTTGGCTCGCCGTACCTTCCCAGGGGCACCAAGCCCTTTATCATTTGCTGCATTGTATCGCTTTCAAGCATGCCCTTCGTCATCGGCGTTTTGAATACGCCCGGAGCGATTGCGTTCACCTGCACCTTGTACTTTCCCCATTCAAAGGCAAGGGTTTTGGTGAGCATTATCACTCCGGCCTTGCTTACGTTGTAACAAAGACTCTGGTTGAAAGCCGACTTGCCCGCTATGGACGCGATGTTTATTATTTTTCCGGAACCCTTCTTTATCATTTCTTTTCCCACAGCCTGGGCGCAGAGGAATTGCCCCTTGAGGTTAACGCCGATTACAAGGTCCCATTCCTTCTCTCCTGTTTCCTCGGCGGGGCTTGTTCTCAGTATCCCCGCGTTGTTCACGAGAATGTCTATCTTGCCGTAGGCCTCCATTGCCTTTTGCACCAGGTTGTCAACCTCTTCTTTCCTGGACACGTCCGTTTTCACAAAAATGGCGTCTGCCTGGAGCTTCTTTATTTCATCAACTGCCTGCCGCGATTCCTGCTCAATGACATCGGCTATGACTATGCTGGCTCCGCATTCGGCGAGTCCCATAGCCATCGCTTTTCCCAGTCCCCTGCTGCCTCCGGTGACGATAGCCAACTTGCCTTTAAGGTTAAAATACTCCATAGTTTTTTTAATATAGAAGTTAGTATATAAAATTGAGGCTAAAAAATGCTGGATTTTGTAAAGGAATATCCGGACCACGTGAAAAAAGCGTTTGCTCTTGCCCCGAAGATAAAACTTAAAAAAGGGATAAACAGGATAGTCGTGGGCGGAATGGGGGGCTCCGCTATATCCGGCGACATACTGCGCAATTACCTGGAAGACGAGATAAAAATGCCCGTGTTCGTGGTAAGGGATTTCAAGATGCCCTGCTTCGTGGACAAAAAAACGCTTGTTTTCATGATTTCCTACTCGGGCAACACGGAGGAGAGCCTGCACATGCTCGGTGACGCAAGGAAAAGAGGGTGCCAGGTGGTGCTTGTCACCTCGGGCGGGAAATTTTCCAGGAAAAAACTCCCCGTAATAAAGGTACCCGAGGGAATTCTTCCAAGGGTGGCCCTTCCGTACCTTTTTTTCCCGATACTGAAGGTACTTCAGGACAACGGCATAGTGAAAAACAAGGAAAGTGAGGTAAGGGAAGTTTCCCGCATCATAAAGTCCTTTGATTCCGCCCTGGCCCGGGAAATCGCGAAAAAGTTCTTCAGGAGGACTCCCGTGCTTTACGGCCCGGAAAAGTACAGGTGCTCTCTCTACAGGTGGCAGACCCAGCTGAACGAGAACAGCAAGAAGTTCGCTCACTACAACTGCTTCACCGAGATGAACCACAACGAGATAGTCAGCGACTTCCGCGACAACAAGGACATATTCGCTGTAATAGTTACGGACAACAGGGTTCACCCCAGAATAAAGCTTCATATGAAGCTTGCAAGGAAAATCCTCTCCAGGGAAATAGAGCTTATGGAAGTGAAGGCAAGGGGCAGGGGCCTGCTTGCAAGGCTTTTCTATGTAATCTACCTGGGGGATATTGTAAGCTATTACCTGGCCAATATGAGGGCGGTTGACCCCGCGGAAACCAAGAACATAAGAATAATAAAGGACGGCCTTAAGCGCGGAAAGTGAACGAATGAGGATAGCACTCGTTATCGGCGGCACGAACACCAAGTGCGCCCTTTTCAGGGATAACAGGATTGCCAGAAGGACAGAGGTGCCGACCTGTGCCGGGAAAGGCAAAAAATTCATGCTGGACAACATAATCCGGATTGTAAGCGAGGTTTATTCGGACAAAAAAATAGGCAAGATAGGCGTGGGGGTTCCGGGACCTGTTGACAGGAAAAAGGGAATTGTTTTGAACCCTCCCAACGTGCCTTGGAAGAACCTGCCGCTGAAAAGAATACTGGAAAAGGAGTTCAGGACAGAAGTTTGCCTGGAAAACGACGCCAACTGCGCCGCCCTGGATGTCGCAAGGAATTCAGAGTTCAAAAATTTCGTTCTGCTCACCCTGGGAACCGGGGTGGGCGGGGCCGTGGTAACAGACGGAAAAATTTACCGGGGAAAGGGAAACGCGGGGGAAATGGGCCACGTAGTTATAGAAAAAAACGGCTTCAGGTGCCATTGCGGAAACAGGGGTTGCCTGGAGGAGTACGTCTCTTCAAGAGGATTTGAAAGGCTTGCAAAAAAATATCTCGGGAAAAGGCTGGGCCCCAAAGAAACAGAGGCCATGGCAAGGAAGGGAAACAAAAAGGCAATAAGAGTTTACCGGGAGGCGGGGTCATACCTAGGAACCGGGCTGGCCAGCATATCAAACATTCTGGACCCCGATGCGATATTCCTTTCCGGTAAGATAAGCAGGAGCGGCTCACTTCTGACAAGGCCCGCGCGGGACGAGATGAAGTCAAGGGTGATAGTCAGGCCCCCGAAAATACTTGTCGCGGAAGAGGACGCGGAGCTTTACGGGGCGGCCCGCTTATAAGTGGAATTAATTTATATTCCCTTCTCTTAAACTTAACCATGATTGTGAACCCGAAGAAAAACTTTTTCAAGAATTACGTTCTTTGCAACGGAGGCCTGCATCTCTTCAGGTTCGTTAACACGAACTTCGGGTCAAAATGGGCAGGTCTCTGGAACTTTGACAGGAAGCTTCTGGACTACTGGGCCTACAGGATAAACGGGGAGTGGCTCTCTATGCACAACTGCTTTGAGTTTGAGCACAAGCTCTGGTGCGCCAACCACAGGCACAGGACGGGAGACCTTGTGATAACGGAGGAAGTCGTGCCGTGTAAGGACATATTCGTCAGCCTCCTGAAGGTAAGGAACAACTCGCAGTCCCGGACCCGCGCAAGGATAGACCTGGAAGTGGGGGTGAACATAAGGCACAGGGACACCAACAGGCACGGTTACGAATACTCGGTAAAGACGCACAGAAGCATGGTTGAGATAGAGAACGAGATAGGGAGCCTGTACTTCCTGGCTCCAAAAGGGGAATTCGCTAAGAAAGAATGTTACGGGGAGCACAACCCAGGGATTTACGCCGAAAGCTGCGGCTACCTGACCAAACCCGGCCTCAAGGGGAGCTGGAACGAGGAAATGCAGTCAAAATACGTGCCCGGGGAGTACTGGGTGGAAATAGATTTGAAGCCCGGCGAGGAAAAGGAGGTTCCCTTCTTTTTTTCGGAAAAAAAGATAAAGGGCTACAGGAAATACACGGAATGGGTGAAAAAATCTGAGAGGGACTTCAAGAGGCTCAGGAGCCAGTACAGGGATTCCCGTTACTCGGAAAGCCTTGACAGGATGATAAGCTGCCTCATGACTTTTGAATCCGAAAAAGGATTTATAGCAGGTTACCCCTTTTTCAACGAGGTTTGGGTAAGGGACGCATGCTGGTGTGTCCCTGCCTACCTTTACCTGGGCATGTTCGGCCATGTTAAAAAATTCCTCCGCGAGGTGGGAAAAAAGATAGAGGAGGGAAAGGCTCCGGGACTTATAAACTCAAAGGCCTATTTTTACGATTCCGCGGACGCTTCCCCCCTGTGGATAATATCGCTTTACGATTATCTGGACTTCACAGGGGACGAAAAATTCGGGAAAGAGATGCTTGAAAAGGTTAAGGAGGTTCTGAATTACGGCAAGTCAAGGTTGCAGGACAACCTGGTCACGGACCAGGGCCACACATGGATGGACAGCGTGAAGAGGGACAAGGCCATAGACCTCCAGGCCCTGTGGTGCAGGGCTTTCTATTGCGGGGGGATGATGCTTCATACGAACAACGAGAACGCCGGCGAGTATTTCAGAACAAGCTCCCGAATGCTTGAGGAGATAGAAAAGAAATACTGGGGTCCGGTGCCCAAGGATAACCTGGGCAAAAACTTCGCCTCTCCCAACTTCCTTTTCCAGCTCGCCCTGATGCACGTGTCCAGGGACGTTTCAAAGCACCTCTTTGACATACTCAGTTCTGATTACCTTACTCCTGCGGGAATAATGTCCCGCCCGTCTTCAGACGCGGGCCACGACCCCAGAGGCTACCACACCGGTTGCGTCTGGCCGTTCCTTACCATGATTGCCGCCCTGGCCCAGTGCAACTACGAAAAAACTGAAAACGTGAAGAGGCTGTTGAGAATAAACATGTCAAATTTCGGCAGACAGTGCGTGAACGGGATAAACGAGATATTCAATGCCGACAACCTCAGGCCAAGGGGGTGCACCTCCCAGGCCTGGTCCATGGCAGGAATGCTGGCCATTCTGGACAGCTACGTACTGGGCATAAGGCCGAAGCTCACCGAAAAAATAATCATACTGGATCCTTCAAAGTTCTATCTGAAAAAATTTGACAGGAAAATAAAGATAGGAAACAAGAGGGTGAGCCTGTCCTACGCCAGAAAAGACAACAAGATTGAGCTGAAGGTAAAGAACCTTCCGGTGAAGGCCAAGATACCCAACATTTACAAAAAATGTTTCCTGAACAGGAGGCAGAAGAAGGACAGGGTTATAGTTTTGCAGCCCAAGAAAACTTACACCCTTCTCATGGAGCTGTGAAACGTTTAAACGACCGGGGAAAAGATTTAAATTCGGGATACAATTACTAATATGTTTTAGGGATTTTTCTATGACCTAAATAAGTAGTTAGTCAGTGATAAAATGAAAATCTTGATGATAGGGTGGGAATTCCCTCCTTATATGTCGGGAGGCCTGGGAACGCACACGTACGAACTAACCAGAAAACTGCCTGAAGACGTTAAGGTCGTTTTTTTCATGCCCGACAGGGGGGAGCTGGGAGTCCCGTGGATGAACATAAAGAGAATAAGGGTTTCCATTGGCTTCGGCCCCTACACCACCTTCACCAGCTCCGTCATATCGGATTCAATCATAAAGAGCGTGGAGAACTACGCAAGGGAGGTCTGCAAGATGGCGAAGCAGACCGATTTTGACCTGATACACGCGCACGACTGGCTGACGGTGCTGGGAGGCATATGCGCCAAGAGGGAAAGCGGGAAACCCCTTGTTTTCACGATTCATTCCACGGAATACGACAGGTCCATAGGCAACCCGTGCCCCTGGGTAATGGACATAGAGAGGTACGGCATACAGGAGGCCGACGGGATAATAGCGGTAAGCAACAGGATAAGAAACCAGATTATAGAAAAATACGGGGCCGACCCGAAAAAAATAAGGGTAATATACAACGCGATAGACGCCTCAGGCTTTGACTGCGGTGTCAAGCTAAAGCCGGGGGAAGACATGATACTTTACCTGGGCAGGCTGACGCTCCACAAGGGAGTTGACCACCTCCTCAGGGCGGCAAAAATAGTCGTAGAACACCATCCGGATGCCAGGTTTGTCATAGCAGGCAAGGGAGACAAGTTCAGAGAGCTGCTGGAGCTGGCCATAGACCTGGGCATAGAGAACAACGTTTTTTTTCTGGGCTATGTTTCGGACGAGGACATGAAAAGGCTTTACGCAAGGGCCGACGTTTTCGTGATGCCCTCTGTTTTTGAGCCTTTCGGGATAACGGCCCTGGAGGCGATGGCGGCGGGGACCCCTACCATAATATCAAAGACCTCCGGGGTGGCAGAGGTAATCAACAACGTGTTCAAGGTGGACTTCTGGGACACCGAGAAGATGGCGAGCAGGATTCTTGAGATTCTGAATTACAGGGACCTGTTTGACGAGATGTCAAGCAACTGTAAGGAGGAGGCAAAAAGGATAACCTGGGACGATATAGCCCTGCAGACAAGGGATTTCTATAAATCCTTGATAAAACAATAATATAAACCGGGGAGAAGATGACAAAAATATGCATGTACTTTCAGGTACACCAGCCCTTCAGACTCAACAGCTTCAATTATTTCTCCAGGGGCTCGGATTACTTTGACGACAGGAAGAACAGGGAGATTTTTGAAAAAGTGGCCAACAAATGCTACATACCGACCACAAGGAAGCTCATAGAGATAGTAAAAAACCACCCGGATTTCAAGGTAAGCTTCTCGTTTTCCGGAGTTTTTATTGAGCAGGCCCTCCGTTACAAGCCGGAGGTTATAGACATGTACCAGGAGCTTTACAGGACAGGAAACATGGACATTCTCAACGAAACTTACTACCATTCCCTTGCTTACCTCATATCCGAGGAGGAATTCACGGAACAGGTGAGAATGCATACCAAGCTCATAAGGGACATATTCGGGCACAATGCCTCGGTCTTCAGGAACACGGAGGCCATGCTTTCCAATGAAATGGCCGAGAAGGTTGGCAGGATGGGATACAAAGGAATAGTGGGCGAGGGCTGGGACAAGATTCTCGGCTGGAGGTCGCCCAACTACATATACCAGCCCAGAACTTCCAACATAAAGCTCCTCCTGAGGAATTACAGGCTAAGCGATGACATAGGTTTCCGCTTTTCCACAGCAGACTGGAAGGAATACCCCCTGACCGCGGACAAATACGCTTCATGGCTTGCCTCAACCCAGGGCCAGACAATAAACCTTTTCCTGGATTACGAGACCTTCGGGGAGCACCAGTGGAAGGAGACGGGGATTTTTGACTTTTTGGAATACTTGCCGAAGGAAGTGGCCAAGTACCCGCACCTGGAGTGGGCAAAGATAAGCGAGCTGGTTGAAATGGAGGCGAAGGACAGGATTGACATACCGCAAATACTCTCCTGGGCGGACATAGACAGGGACCTTTCCGCCTGGCTTGGCAACAAGATGCAGGACAGCGCGTTCAAGAGAATGAAGGAAATCGGCCTCCTCATATCAGGCTCCGGGAACAGGGAGCTTATAGACATCTGGAGAAAGCTGCAGACTTCGGACCACTTCTACTATATGTGCACCAAGTGGTTTGCCGATGGGGACATACACAAGTATTTCAACATATATGTCAATCCCTACGAGGCGTACTCAAATTACATCAACATTCTAAAAAATCTTAAGCTGGAACTAGGCCTGAATAGCCCTCTCCAGGGCAAGAATGTATGAGTTTATGTAGTTCTTTATCTGCTCTTCCCAGCATGCCAGCTTCGCTACATCGTAAGCCTTTAGCTGCATCTTTTTCCTGGCGTCCTTTTTCATCCTTATGTAGATTTCCAGCAGGTTCGCCACCCTTTTTACCACATCTTCCCTGGGCCTGCCCACCGCTTCAACAACTTCCACGGGATTTATCACGTCCCCGTTCTTGTAGTTGTTCTGGACGAACCTGCCGAAGCCCGTGTAGTCCGTGGTGAGGGAGATGTTTCCGTAAACCGCGGTTTCGTGACCCATGTAGCCCCAGGGCTCGTAGCGCGAAAGCATTACCCCGATGTCCGACGATATAAGGGCTTCCTTGTAGTCAAGCCCCAGGAGCTCGTCCTCCCTGTTCAAATAAACCGGGTAGAAGATAATCTTCACCCGGTCACTTTCCCTGTTTTCAAGCCCGTTTTCCTTAAGCCTTTTGATTATGGGGTCTTCATTCTCGCTTGAGGAAAGCTCAAAGGCGTTCACGGGGGGATTGAGACCCTTCCGGCTCCTTATCTTGTTGAAGCTGGTTTTTATGTCGGCAAGAATCTTGTTGGATATTATGTCGGTTTTTTCTATGGCTTCCCCGTGGGACAGCTTTGAAATTATACTTTCCTTTATGTCCTCCCAGTCCGAGTCCAGTATTTCTTTCAGCCTGTCGTAGAGAAGCAGGTTGCTTATAACTTCGTCTTTAGGCGCTATGGTACCGCGCGGAACCCATATGAAAACTATCACATAACTTTTTGTGTTCTTAAGCCTTTTGTTAAGCTCGCCCAGGGCGTCTATGAAAACATCGTAGCCCTTGTTCTCAAATTCGTACCTCCCCGCGGTAAACATAACCGGGTAGTTCTGGATGTCAAATGGGTAGTACGGGGCAAAGTAAGCCCTTATGAACTCGTTCATCCTTTTCCTGTACTTGGCTTTCTCAACGGAGAGCTCGTTCTGCGAGGGGATTTCCTCAAAATCCAGGGCGTTAACGGTTATTATATCCGCTTCCTTTTCCAGAACAAGCTTTACTTCCTCTCCCACCACATCGCTTACCGTGGTGAAAACATCGGCTTCCGCCGCCGATACCTTTTCCATGAGGTGCTTGGACGCCACTCCGTACTGGTAGGCTTTCTCCTCGGGGCTTATCTTTCCGCTCATGAAAGACATATCGTTCATGGAGGCCATGGTTCTGCCCAGCGTGGTGGCATGGGTCGTGAAAACTGTGGGCATGCCGACTTTTTTCATCTTCATATACAGTATCCCGGCACCGGAAAGCCATTCGTGGAAGTGCGCGACTGCCTTTTTCTTCGGCTGGCTTTTCGCAAGCTTTTCAAGGAGCTTTCCCACGGCATAAGACCAGGCCACAGGCTCCCTGTAGTCGTTCCACGTATTCAGCGAGTCTATTTTGTACTTCTCCCAGAGAATCCTGTTTATGGTGTCTATGTTGTCCCGCTGGAACACCAAGGAGTCCACCAGTATTATGGGCACATCGTGGGCATCAGCCCAGAGGCCGTAAACGCACCGGATGCCCTCCTTTTCCAGCTCGCCGAAAGCCTTTTTCATGTGGGAAGGGGGCTCCTTCTCTATGACTTCCATGGCGGCGTTTTTCTTGTTGTAGAAGCCTATCGTCACGTAGTTGTTGCCGTAAATTTTCTTGAGGTACTTGGCCTTGGAAGCCAGGACTGTGTGTATGCCCCCTATGCGGTTTCCCGCCTCGTAGGAAACTTCGTATAATACATCAATAAGTTTCAGAACTTTGTTTAAACCCATAAAGTCTCCTCCATCAGAGGCGAAGAGACAAAACTATAAATGGAGCTTTTTCTTTAGCTTGTTGGCCGCGGTTACCCTGTTTCTTGACTTTTTGACGTCGTTGGCAAGCTTTGTATCCTTGAAAACATACTTTATCCAGTTGTGAAAGTCGTTCTTGTTTCCGTTTACATGATAGTTATATGTACCGTCACTCATGGTCCTCAAGGCCTGCTCCAAATCCCTGCAGTTCTTAAGAACTCTTCCGTCACAAAGCCAGAATCTCTTGTCTTCCGGAGCGTCTTTTATTTTATTTTCCGCGGTTTTTTTCTTAACACCCTTCTTTTTTGGCATTAATTCACCTCTAGACTAATTACGGAAAACCTAAATATAAACTTTTTATATTTATGCGTGCTAGTTTTAACAATGGCCAAAGACAAACAAAGCATGCCCATGAGCACTGCGGGACTGACAAGGTATTTTGACGAAAGCCCGGAAGCCGTGAGGCTCAAACCGGAGCACGTAGTGGGCCTTATAACCGGCCTGGTAATACTGGAGATACTTCTTTACGTTTACCTCTAAGCTATTTATTGAATCCGCTGAATATTCTTATCATGAAAATACTTCTGGGACCCGCGGGTATTCCCCTGAGCTCAAAAGGAGAGGGAACGCCTGCAGGGGTAAGAAAAGTAAGGGAAACTGGCCTGGATGCCATGGAAGTGGAATTCACTCATGGAATCCAGATAAAAAAGGAGAAAGCCAGGGAAGTGGGGGAGGTTGCAAAGGAAACAGGGGTAAGGCTTTCGGTTCACGCCCCTTATTTTGTAAACCTTGCCTCCGCGGAGCCCGATAAAATAGGAGCCTCCAAGTCCCGCATTTTGCGGTCATGCGAGCTTGCCAGCTACATGGGGGCGGGCCCTGTTGTTTTCCACCCGGGCTTCTACGGCCGTTATACACCGCAGGAAACCTATGAATTCGTGAAATCAGGCGTTCTGGAGATTACGGACAAAATACGTGAAAGGGGCTGGAAGGTGCAGATAGCCCCCGAAACCACCGGAAAAGCCTCCCAGTTCGGTTCCCTGGACGAGCTTGGAATGCTTCTGAAGGAAATCAGGGATAAAAACTGTACCCTGTGCCTGGATTTCGCGCACATTTGGGCCCGCTATCAGGGCAACGTGGATTACGGGGAGATTATGAACAAGGTGAAAAAACTGAAACACCTTCACTCCCATTTCTCCCAGATAGAGTACACGGACAAGGGGGAGCGCCGGCACCTTACATTCAAGGACACCATGGAAAACCCTCCGGTGGAAACAGTCTGCAAAGCCATCCTGGCCTCAGAGCAGGACATAACCATAATCTCGGAGAGCCCGGTTCTGGAAAAAGACTCGCTAAAAATGAGGCAAGTTTTTGAGAACATGGGCCACAAGTTTTAACTATTCGTTTCACCAATACTTCTTATGTTTGATGATTTCAGGAAGGAGGCCCAGCGGATTTTAAAGGAGGCCGGATTCGCCGGGGCGATGGAGGAGCCGCCGGACCCGGAAATGGGGGACCTCGCATTTCCCTGCTTCTTGCTGGCCAAAAAGGAGGGAAAAAGCCCGGTAGAGGTGGCCAAGGAAATCGCGACCAAGTTGGACCTGAAGGGCTCTGTTTTCACGGACGTAAAGTTTGTGGGGCCTTACGTTAACTTCTTTTTTGACAGGGACAAGTTCTCCGAGGCCGTGGTAAAGGAGGCCAGGAAGAATGATTACGGCTCCGGTAGGGCTGGAGGCAAAATAATGGTGGAATACCCGGCTCCCAATACGAACAAGCCTCTGCATGTCGGGCACATGAGGAACATGGCCATCGGGGAGTCTATTTCAAGGATTTTTGAAAAGAACGGTTCCAAAGTAATCCGGGCCAATCTGCTGAATGACCGTGGCATACACATCTGCAAGTCAATGCTGGCCTACCAGAAATGGGGGGAGGAAAGGGTGCCGGAAGGAAAGAGTGACCATTTTGTGGGGGATTTTTACGTTCTTTTTGCAAAGAAGGCAAAGGAAAATCCGGAGCTTGAGAAGGAAGCCCAGGAAATGCTAAGGAAATGGGAAAGGGGAGACAAGGAAGTCCTGGGTATTTGGAAGAAAATGAACCAGTGGGCAGAGTCTGGCATGGAGGAGACTTTCAAAAGGTTTGGCGTACGCTTCGACAAGGTTTACAGGGAAAGTCAGATGTACAAGATGGGAAAGGACATGGTCATGAACGGACTGGAGAAGGGGATTTTCCATAAGGACGATACCGGGGCAATTTTCTTTGACCTCAGCAAGCATGGTCTGGACAAGAAATTCCTTGTCCGGGCGGACGGAACCACGCTTTACGTAACTCAGGATTTGTATCTGGCCGCGCTCAAGTACAAAGATTTCGGGATGGACAAGTCTGTTTACGTGGTCTCCAACGAGCAGAACTACCATTTTGACGTGCTTTTCAAGCTTCTTGATGAGTTGAGAAAGCTTGGCTTTAGCTTTGCCAAGGAAAATGTGCATCTAAACTATGGCTACATAAGCCTGCCATCCGGTAAAATGAAGTCAAGGGAGGGAACCGTGGTTGATGCGGATGACCTGATGGACGAGGTAAAGAGAATGGCTGAAAAGGAGTTAAAGAAAAGAGGCAACGCAGACAAGGAGCTTGCGGAGAAGATTTCCCTGGCCGCGATAAAATTCTTCCTTTTGAAGTATGACGAGTACAAGGATTTTGTATTCAGGCCGGAGGAGTCACTTTCCCTGGAGGGGGAGACAGGGCCTTATCTACAGTACTCGCTGGTCCGTGCCAAAAAAATTCTGGAAAAAGCTAAACAGGCCCCGAAAATTGGAAAACTAGACGGGGCCGAAGAGTTTGAACTGGCGAAAAAACTGGCCAAGTTCCCGGAGGTCGTGAAAAGAGCTGCGGAAAACTACAAACCCCACTTTGTTGCAAACTACGCCTATGAGCTGGCCTCGCTTTTCTCAAAATTCTACGAGTCCTGCCCTGTTGTGGGGGCCGAAAAAGAAAAGGAGAGGCTTGCCCTTGTACAGGCTTTTATTCTTGTCATGAGAAACTGCCTGGAACTTATGGGAATAGAAGAATTGGATTTCATGTAGCTAGTTCAGGAATCTTTCGCTTACAATCTCGTTTTTGGTTATGTCAGAGAAGTTATCCAGGTAAAGGTCAACGCAGCCGTTGAAAAGCCTGGCGCAGTTCCTCTTCACTTTGATATTCATGACGTTGTGGAGGCCCTTCGCGTAAGCGGCCGACTCAAAATCATTCTTGTCATCCACCACGAGAATGCCCTTTTTAGCCTTCCTGAGCTTTTTCTCTATATACTCAACCTTGCTTCCGTTCATTTTTATTTTAGGTTCCGGGCCTTTTTCCGCGATGAGACTGGTAAAAACCTCGTTGGCGTACTCATCCACTTTCCTTCCCAGAACCTTTTCCAGCAGCACGTCCTTGTTTTCCTCAACGCTGAATATGGGATTGTCGGTGCAGAAGCAGAGCTCGTATCCCCTGTCCCCGAAGGTTTCCAGGGTTTCCTTTACCCCGGGATAAACGTCAAAATTTCGTGCAAGGTAGTTCATGGTCCTCATGAGCCCCATGCCCATCTCCGGCAGTTCTTCCAGCACTATCCTGGCCGGGCTGTTCTTGTACCTCTCATAGGCTTTTTCCAGCTTAATCTCGGCCGCGGCCCTGGTACAGTCTCCTATTGCCCCGTCCACGTCCGTTATGAAACACTTTTCACTAAAGAGTATCACGTCCGTTGTGGTTTACCGGCAACCTGTATGAGACGCCGTTTTCATACGTTTCTAATTTTTTACCTATAATCTCTGAATCCTGGTCAGATTTATAATAGTCAATGCCTGAAAGTCCAATCCTTCCCATATTTTTTCACCTCTTTAATTTTTTCTTCCCGCGGCCAGGTAGTGCACGAAGGCCTCCAGCTTCTTCTTGGCATCAGAATCGGGCAGCGCCTCGTCCACCTCGGCCCACGTGTCTTTCATCATTTTTACCGCAAAGTTCTTCGCGTATTCCACCGAGTCGTACTTTTTGAGTATTTTTATGGCCTCATCTATCAGCTTCTTGTCTTTCGTGTGCATGCCAAGTATCTCTATGAGTCTGTTCCTGTCCTCTTGAGAAGCCACGCGCAGGGTATGAACCACCAGGAGCGTCCTTTTTCCCTCGTTTATGTCATCTCCGTGCTCCTTACCAAGCCCGCCTTCTATGTTCATGACGTCATCCTTTATCTGGAAGGCCACCCCTATGGACTCCGCGAACTTGCCCATGGTTTCAATCTGCTCGTTGCTTGCCCCGGAAAGCAGGGCCGCCATCTTGGCGGACATCCTTGCCAGCGTGCCCGTCTTGTACGCGCACATCTGCAGGTACTGCTTTTCGGTGAGGTCGTTGGCGTTGGCCAAACCCTTGTGCCATGATATGTCCATGGCCTGGCCGAAAGACAGGTTTATCATTTCCTGTATGTAGATTTCGTAAACTTTCTTTATGATGGTGTCGTCAAATTCCTTCCCGTTTTTTATCAGAGAAATCAGGGGAATGAAGTACAGGGCGTTGCCGCAGTTTATTGCCACGTCCGTTCCAAATACAAGATGACTGCACGGTCTCCCCCTCCTCATCTCGGAGTTGTCCTCTATGTCGTCCACGAAGAGCGTGCCGTTGTGCACAAGCTCCGGTATAAGAACAAAATCGTAAACCTTTTCCGGGTCTCCCCCGAGCGCCTCAACCACTAGCAGGAACAGGGCCGGTCTCCACCTTTTTCCTCCCCTGTCCAGGAACTCCCAGATGGGCTCGGCTATGGCCTTTGTGGAAGCCTCCTCGTCGTACTCAAACCTGGGTTTGCCCAGCGTGAATACCAGGGATTCCCTGTCGTATTTTCTGGGAACGTATTTCTCAATTATCTTGTTTATCAGAGCTTTCTTGCTTTCCAGCTCCTTTATGATATCAATCTCGGACAATTAATCACCTCAAATGCAAAGATTTTGGCTGGATTACATTTAAATGTGACTTCGACAATTCCAATAGTTTGTACCATGTTTCACCTGCATATTAACTTTTTCAAGGCTTAAATACTTGAAAACTACGACAAACCCCGTATTTTCCTTTTAACAAATTTAAATACAAGTACACAAGAAAATACATGGAGCAAGTGATACTTGTCGATGAAAACGATAACCAAATCGGAGCGGAGGAAAAGCTAAAGGCCCACCAGAACGGGGGGAAACTCCACCGGTGCTTCTCCATACTCGTTTTCAATTCCAAAGGCGAGCTCCTGCTCCAGCAGAGAGCTCTTTCCAAGTACCACTGCGGGGGCTTGTGGACCAACACCTGTTGCAGCCACCCGAGGCCTGGCGAGGTTACGGGGGAGGCCGCTCACAGGAGGCTGAAAGAGGAGTTCGGCTTTGACACGGAATTTAAGGAGCTTTTCACCTTCATATACAGGGCCGGATTTGACAACGGGCTCACGGAGTGGGAGTTTGACCATGTTTTCGTGGGAACTTATGACGGAAAGCCGGACCCCAACCCAGAGGAGATTGGGGACTACATGTGGATAAGCCCGGAAGAACTGAGGAAGGATGTGGAAGAGAACCCGGAAAAGTATACCCCGTGGTTCAGGATAATTCTTGAAAGGCCGGAACTGGAGTTATGATAGTTTTTTAAGTTATTGATTGCAAATAAGTAACATGGCAAATGCTCCCCGGAAAAATTCCAGAAAGATGTACTCGGAAAGGATAAAGACAGGGATACCCGGGCTGGACAGCCTTCTGGGCGGGGGGTTCCTGAAGGGCCACACTATTCTTGTTACCGGCCCCGCCGGGGCGGGCAAGACCATTTTCTCCTGCCAGTTCATCTGGGAGGGTCTCCAGAAGGGAGAGAACTGCATGTACATAACCTTTGAGGAGATACCGGAGGAGATAAAGCACGATGCCCTGGCCTTTGGCTGGGACTTTGAAAAATACGAGAAAAAAGGCAAGCTCATAATAACACACAAGGACCCGTTCCAGACCACGGACATAACCACGCGCCTGGAGAACGAGATAATCCGGCAGAAAATAACACGCGTGGTGGTGGACTCGGTTTCCCTTCTCGGGCTTTACTTCAAGGAGTCGCATGACATAAGGCGCGAGCTCTACAAGCTTATATGCGCCCTGAAGGCCACGAACGCCACTTCCGTGCTTACCTCCGAAACCAAGGAAGACCTGGAATTTGCGCCCAGGTTCGGCGTGGAGGAGTACGTGGCCGACGCCTCAATAATACTCTTCTTCACCGGAATAGGAGAAAGCGGCTTCAGGTCAATGCAGGTGAGAAAAATGAGAAACACGAAGCACTCGACGAATACTCATCCCTTTGAAATCGCTGACAGGGGCCTGGTAATACACAAGTCAGAAATCTAGTCAACGTTTATTACCTTCATTCCTTTCGGAGTTATCTCAAACGGGTAAATAAGCGTGCTGTGGTTGGTTCTTCTCATCTTCCTTATTGTCACAGTCCTCTTGTAGTCCTCCGAGACCGGAACGAAATCCAGCTTTATCACCGAGTCCACAGTGGACTCCAGGAGTTCCGCCCCGACTATCCCTCCCTCGGACTCGGTTATGGTCCCCGAAATAACCGTGGTCACGCCCATCTCCCTCAGCTTGTCCATAAGTGAGGCAAGTATAACCCGGGAAAGGTACTGGTCGTTTATGAACAGCTGTATTATGGACACGGAATCTATGACAAGCCGCTTGGCTTTGGTTTTCTCCAGCGAATCGGTTATTTTCCTGAGAAGCTCGGACACGTAGGACTTGGCCAGCCTGTTGGTGTGCTCTATGTCCACCGAGGGCACCATGGGCTTTATGGAAAGGAAATTTATCATACCGCTTTTTTCAAGTAAGTCTATGTCCCACTTGAACATGGAGTCTATATCCTTCTTTATGTCCTCCACCCTTTCCTCGGTCGTAAGGTAAACCACGGGCTCGTTTGACTTGGCGCCCCTGTACATGAAAGAGCAGCAAAAAGTGGTTTTTCCCGTGCCTGTCTTGCCCACTATAAGGTTCACGCTTCCCTCAACAAATCCTCCTTCCATCTTGTCGTCAAAGTTTATCAAGCCTGTGTTTATCCTCATTTTCCATACCTCCTTACTTGTTATTTATTTTGTACTTCATGCCTTTTATTCTTTCCCATTTTTTCCTTAGCCAGTCCCTCAGGTGTATTTTCTCCTTAAGAGACCAGTCTATGGCGTTCTGCACGCTGAACGCCTCCTTCATGAGAGTCTTTTTCCTGTCCTTCATGTTGGCTATCTTTGCCCTGAGTCTCATCACTTCCTCCTGCTCCTTCACGACCATCTTGTTGAAAGTGTCCTCGTCTATCTTCCTGCGGAAATAGAGCGTCTCGGTGTTCTGCCTGAGCCTGGTCATGTCCTTTTCCTTTCTCTCCAGGCTCTTTATGTTGTTTTCCAGGCTGAAGTAGGGAACTACAAGGCTTGTGACAAAGTAGAGGATGAGGAAAACAACTATTATCAGGATTACGATGTACTTGGAGCTTTCCAGGATGGATACCTGGAGGGACTTCACGGCCAGCAGGCCCTCTATCTCGTCTTTTTTCCTCAGGCCTTCCGATATGTCCTGCCTCAGCTCGTCTATGTCATTCGCGGTTATGGACTTCTCTGCCTCCTTTATTGTCTCTTCCAGCTCCACCAACCTTGCGTTTAGGCTGTCCACGTTAACCTTTTTCGCGTATTCCACGGTTTCCAGCCTGAAATCCCTCAGGTCCAGCCTCAGCCCTTCAAGTTTTTCCAGCAGGAAGAAGGATATGTGGGACACGGAAAATATTATGTTTTCCTCTGCCGTGTTTCCCTCAACCCGGCACTTTATCTTGAAGGTGTAGCTTTTCCCCTCCTCCATACCTATCTTTGCCCTGTGGAGCGTGCCGTTTATCTCCTCAAAATTTGTTCCCTCCCCGAAATCAAACTCCTCAAGTCCGTACTCGCAGCTCCCGGGCTTCTCCGTGACAAGTATTATGTAGGCGTTCTCCCTGGTGACAACAGTCTGTATGTTGTAGCTGCTCTCCACCTCCTCGCCCTCCATGTACTCCTCCATGGTCTGGGCCAGGGCCGGGCCGGCAAGAACAAGTATAAAAACCAGTGCCAGGGCAAGCTTCATACTTATTTTTTCTCTCCGGTTTTTATAAAACAACTTTATCAAATATTTAAAGAAGGGACACGAAATAAGTAACATGCAGAAGCCCAGAAAAGTGACACCCTCCTCAGATAGGGTGAAGACAGGCGTACCGGGGCTTGACGGCCTCATAGAGGGAGGTTTCGTCAAGGGAAGCTCAGTTCTCATCACGGGTTCCACCGGCACTGGCAAGACTATTTTCTGCTGCCAGTTCCTCTGGGAGGGCCTGCAGAACGGGGAAAAATGCATGTACATTACTTTTGAGGAACTGCCCGAGGAGATAAAGGCGGATGCCAAGGTCTTTGGCTGGAACCTGGAGGAATACGAGGAAAAAAACAAGCTCATAATCACTTTCAAGGACCCGTTCCAGGCCACCGACATAACCACGCGCCTGGAGAACGAGATAAGGCAGGCCGGGATAAGCCGGGTAGTCATAGACTCCACCTCGCTTCTGGGCCTGTACTTCAAGGATCCGCACGAGATAAGGAGGGAGCTCTACAAGCTGATAAACGCCCTCAAGGCCAGCGGTGCCACGTCCCTGCTCACGGCCGAGGCCCCCGAGAATAACGGCATTTCCAGGTTCGGCGTGGAGGAGTTCGTGGTTGACGGCGTGGTCTGCCTGCATTACACGGGAATAGGAGGGCAGGAAGGAAGCCATCTCCAGATTCGCAAGATGAGAAGAACAAAAATAAACAAAGAATTTTATCCACTTTTGTTTACTGATAAAGGTCTTAAACTAGGGAAAGAGGGCATGTCAGTTTTAATGAAGTGAGGTAAATGTACGGTTTTTTAACCAAACTTTTGCTGTCAGGTAAACTGAAGTTTGAATTGGGTGAAATAAAATTCGCCAGGGAAAACGTAACTATAATATCCATGCATACAATGAAAGACATTACAGATGATGCCTTAAAGGAAGGCATAAATGGCATTCTAAGGGTTTATATGTACGGGTGGCACGAAGGTTTTTGTTTCACAAAGGATTATATGAAAGATTTGAAATTGAAAAAATTTGAAGAAACCTATAAGCTGATAATGGATGTTGCCGAGATGATAGGTTACGGTGACTATAAGACCCTGGGTTTCAAACAGAAGAAATTCTCTAAATTCAAGAATATAGAAAACCCTCTTGCAAAGCTCTATTACCCGTCTAAGGTTAGAGTCTGCCATTTTGTAAGGGGAATGAATGCCGGAGGGGGTACAGCGCTTCATGAAGTTCTAATGAATGGCATTGAACTGGAATGCACCGCACAAAACGGAAACCACTGCCTTTTCATGAACGTTTCTAACAAAATTCTTAGAGAAGACCCGCAATTTAGCAAAATCACGGAAGAGCAGTTGTTTGATTTGGAAAAACTGAAAGAAAAACAGGTAAAAATAATAAAGGATTATGGTGACAACCCTAAAAAATATTTGAAATATCCTGAATGATTTAGAAAAATCCCAATGGAGTGGCCATAAGAGAGAGTAGCATCAACATTACAAATAACCTTGCCAAGCCAAAGGTTTTCTCAGGGTCCTTTTCCACGTTAATTTCTTGATATAGTATGCCTGATAATATCACAAGAAGAATTAAGGATTGTATAAAGCTAAACGTAAAAATTTCGTAAAAGAAATATAAGATTAAAATAAAACTTATAAAGCTTCCAGTTAAGGAAATTATTTTCGTTTTTTTCTTCCCTATCTGCAATAATAGTGTTTTTTTATTATATGTTTTATCCCCGAATACATCCTTAAAATCCTTTATTATAAAAATAAAAACAAAAATTGAAGTCAAAGAAGCTATGAAAAATAAAACATTTAGCGGTACAAGAAAGCTATTCAGCGAAAGTATTACACCGGTCAATAAAGGTATAAAACACATGGTTATTGAAAGTTCTATCTGGCTGGCAACACCCCTTCTGCTGAAAGCAATGGGAGGCGCCGAATATATGAAACTAAGTAAAAGAACCAATATAGACAATAAAAAAGCCCTCCACCCCAAGGTAAATCCCATGATAAGGGTTATTATATGAAGTGCCAACGACAAGTTGAATGCGGATTTTCTTTTGATTCTACCTTCTTGTAGCGGGCGGTAAGGCATGTTTATTTTGTCTATAAATTCATCATATATGTCATTCACGGTTGATGCCGCCATGTAAGCGAAAAAAAACAAAGAGAAAATCATTGCAATTTCAAAAGGATTGTTCCCCCCGCCAAGCAAATAACCCAAAAATCCTAAAAGCCCCGGAGCAACTGCATTCCAAGGCCTCGTTATTTCTAAAAAAGTTAGTCTGGTTCCATATTTCCTCATAATATTAGAGAAGAACCTTTCCATACCTTGATAATTAAGAGATTATGATATAAATTTTATAGTCTAAAAATGGCTTTCTACGACAAAAGTCGTGTATTTGTGAATATTTCAAAAGTAAGTAAAAAAATAACTAAACAGTAGTAAAAATAGTATGATTTTAAATAGTTTCACAACCTATAGTTTTATATGAAAAACTCGCAGCAAATTTATAAAGAAGTTTTGGATGACAGAACCGGCGCCTTGAAAATAACCAAAAACTTGGGTGTTGAAGACTCTATTGATACTGTTTATAAAACTTACGATATTGCCGGAGACATTTGGTATAGATGGAATAACGGTGAAAAGACATCCAGAACCGATGACGTCAGAAAAGCCATGGGAAACGAGTACCCTGATTCTGTTGCAAAGACTTCTGTGGTCGTCGATTCAATGGTTGGGAGTATAGACGAGCTTTTGGACGAAGAACTAAGTAAGTTAAACAGATTTGGCTTTATGTCAACTCTAGTTTGTTCTATTGGACTGGGAATGGGGAAATACCTTAAATTGTCCGATAAACAGAGAGATGTAATTGGAAAATATTTCTATGATAAAATGGTTACTATAGGGGGCACCGAAGTTGACTTGTCCCACAAACTCACTACAGCGAAAAACGATGAGGAAATTCTTAGCTACTCCAAAAAATTTTATGACACAAGGTCAATAGTAATGGACCCGTTTGTCACGTTGCCTCTTATTGACCTGGGTTATGACATGAAGAGAAAGGAGAGCAAAGACATAGTTGAGGTTGGAAGGAAAAACAGGGCAATAGGTACAATCAGGAAAGATATGGATGATATAAAGGACGACATGAAGAATGGAACATCTACGCCCCTTACGATACTAAAACAGAAGGGAAAGGATATAAAGGGATATGCGAAAAAAATGGCAAACGATTATCTGGATGAATTGGATAGCTTTGAATTTGAAGACGAGAGGCTTGAAAGATTTAAAAACAAATTCTATGAAATGAGTAAAGAAGAAATTAAAAAAATAGACCAACATTGAATTTATTCAGGATGTGACTCCAGATAACGTTTTATATTTTCTTCTCACCTTATTTTTCTTATGAGCACGGAAGCTAGCAAAATGAAAGTCACCCCGTGGAAAGTCTCGGGGAAGCTGGATTATGACAGGCTTATAAAGGAGTTTGGCACCAAACCCATTTCAAAGAAGCTTCTTCAGAGGCTTGAAAAGCACACAGGCGAACTTCACCCTTTCCTGAGAAGGGGTATTTTCTTCTGCCACAGGGATTTTGACTGGATTCTTGACCAGCACGAGAAGGGAAAGGAATTCTACCTTTACACTGGCCGCGGGCCTTCCGGGCACACGCATCTGGGCCATCTAATGCCCTGGATTTTCACAAAATGGCTTCAGGACAAGTTTGACACGGAGCTGTGGTTCCAGCTTACGGACGACGAGAAGTTCCTGTTCAACGACAAGCTGGAGCCGGAAGAGGCCAATAGGTTTGCTTACGAGAACGCCCTGGACCTGATAGCTCTGGGCTTCAAAGAGGGGAAGACTTTCATATTTTCCGATATGGACTACTGCGGGGAGCTATACCCACAGGCTGTTCGCGTGGCCAAGAAAATAACCTTTTCCACGGCCAAGGCTGTATTTGGCTTCAAAAACGAGTCAAACGTGGGACAGATATTCTTCACCAGCATGCAGGCGGTTCCCGCTTTCCTACCCTCTGTTAAGAAAGGCAAAAACGTGCCCTGTTTAATACCGCTAGCAATAGACCAGGACCCGCACTTCAGGGTGGCCAGGGATGTCCTGCCGAAGCTCGGGTACTACAAGCCCTCAATAATACACTCCAAGTTCATACCAAGCCTTTCCGGGGAAGGTAAGATGTCGGCCTCGGAGCCCGGCTCCTGCATTTTCACCACGGACAAGCCCGATGTCGTGAAAAGCAAGGTGTGGAACGCCTTCACGGGAGGCAGGGGAAGCCTCAAGGAGCAGAAGGAAAAGGGAGGCAACTACGAGGTTTGCTCCATTTACAAGTATTTCTACTTCTTTTTTGAGCAGGACGATGAAAAGCTTGAAGAGATACGGAAAGAGTGCAGGTCAGGCAAAAGGGTTTGCGGGGACTGCAAGAAGGAGCTCACGGAAAGGATAAACGCCTTCCTTAAGGGCCACCAGGAAAAGAGGGAGAAGGCAAGGAAGAAGCTGGACAAGTTCGTGCTGAAGGATTAAACAAATTCTTTACTTTAGAAAGGTAATGTAGTAATTTTTAATTTTATAAGTTTAATTTTTTATATAATTATTGTGTCAGAGAACAAAGGTAAAAAATTAAAAAAAAATATTACATGACGGAGTAGTTCATCATCCTCTTGGTGCAGGTTCATATGTTTTTAAGAAAGATTATGTAAAGTATTTAGCTAAAAATATTTCTAAAAAAAGAGTAAGAATAAGTATAGGTGCTCAACCAAATTCTTCCCCTCACTTCGGGACTTTAATAGTGTTTTGCTTAGCATACGCTCTAGGAAAGAAATTTTTAGAAGATACAAAAATTGAACCTGAAATATTTTTTGAGATTGTAGACACGGCTCCCTCCAAATTAAAGAAAGTTAACGGAATGTATTATCAAGTTAGTCTAAGAGGAGATAAAGTTGTAGATATTTATCTTGAAGAATACTTTGAGTTATTAAAGCTGTTAAAAGGTTTTACCGGAATTGATTATTCTATTAGAAGACAAAGTAAATTTAATTCTCAATCAGAGATACCTGGGATTTTAAAAAATATAGTTAAACATAGAGAAACTATTGGCCCGATCCTTCAACCCCAAACTGGTTTACTAAGAATGAGAGTAGCTTGTCCGAAGTGTGGTTTAACAGATAAAAGAGGAATTAAAAACAAATATTTTGAGAATAAAATAAGATCTTATTGTCCTAAGCATGGTTTTTTTGAAACTTTTTTCGACAAGAATTCAGAGAGGTTTGAATATAATACTCCTTTGAGAAATCTTATAAGAGCTATTGTTTATAGTAAAGATAATCAAAATTCAAAAAAATCTTTTGAGTGGATAAGGGTAACTGGAAGTGATTTTTCAGGTTACTATCAGGAACAGCTACTTTATAGGTCAGCATCACTTTTAGGAATACCTGCCTATAAGTTACCTCAAATAGTTTACGCACCTCTAATTCTAGATTGGTCTGGTGCTAAACTATCTAAATCTTTGTATGTTAAAAAGAATGCATATAAGTATCTCCCACAATATTTAGTTAATTATAGTGAGTTTAAAAAGAAATTTGGGGAGGACGGGTTGAAGAAAATTTTTATGGAAACCATTTCATGGTTGGAAGAGTCATATAAACTTTTTAGAAGTTATTCAATATATTACCTTATGGAGGTTCTTGAAAATGATTGAACAAAAAAGAAGGAAAATAATTTTAAGTTTGAAACCCAAGTTTGCAAATTTAATATCAACAAGAAAAAAAACATATGAATTTAGAAAGTATGTACCCAAAGACCCGATAAAACAAATTTTAATATACGTTACACAACCGATATGTGAATTACAATATATTATTGAGATTGGAAACCCAATTAAATATCCGGGAAAGATTCCAGAAAATGGAATAGGAAATTATGAATTTAATAATGGTTTAAAAGTATCTAAATACGCTTTTCCAATAAATCACCTTTATAAATTAGAGCAGGGAATACCCTTGAGCAAATTAAAGTCGGAATTTAATTTTACTCCGCCACAATCATATGTCTATACTGATAATTATTCTGGTTTGATGAGTTATCTTGGTAATTGTAGAATTGAGAAAATATACTAATTTTCCGTTGAAGAGACTGTTTTTATACTATTGGTATAAAATAATTGAATATGGCCAAAATAAAATTCCTGGGAACAAGTTCTGCATGGCCGTTGCCAAGAATAGGGTGCAAATGCAGGGTTTGCAAAAGCAAGGACAGAAAAGACACAAGAACCCGGCCTTCCCTGCTGATAAAGAACAAAGGAAAGAACATACTGGTTGACGTTTCTCCGGATTTTCACCAGCAGGCCCTCAAGGAAAACCTGACCAGGATAGACGCCATTCTTATAACGCATGCACACGAAGACCACATAGGAGGGCTGGACGACCTTAATGAGATATATAAAATAAACAAAAAAAAGGATTGATTTGTATACAAAGAGAAGGATATTCCGGGTGGTGAAGGGGAAATATCCCTGGACGTTTGACAAAGTCTTGAAGTTCAAGCCCATCAGGAGAAACCTGAGGATAGGCGGTCTGGAAATAGATTATTTTGCCGCGGAGCATTCAATTTTTACATTGGGTTTCATATTCAAGGTGAAAGGAAAGAAAGTTGTCTACGCCCCAGATTGTTGCGGCGTGAAGCAAAGGAATAAGATAGAAAAATCGGACATACTGATAATAGATTCCACAAAGGATTTTTACAAAGGAAATTCAAAAGGGCATTTCTCGGTGAAAAATTCTGTTAAATTCGCGAAGGAAATAGGGGCCGGGAAAACATATCTCACCCACTTGAATCACCACCAAAGGCACGCGGATTTGCGAAAGAAAGTCAGGAAAATGGGCAATTTTGAAGTGGCTTATGACGGTTTGGAAATAGAGATATAGTTCTAAATTGATTTTAAGACTCTAAACCTTAGCAGAAACTGATTTTATCTAGAGGCATCGTGGTTTAGGGGGACGCCAAAACTGGTTCTACGTGCAAAAGACCATCTGATTAGTGATGAGGCCGGCAACGGATGAGGACTTCAGGCGAGATTCTTCAAACCATTTTGGTTTACATTAACTATTTTCGTTTTTTCTAGCTCCAATGTTATATCAAATTTTTCATTTTCCGTTTCCTTATGCCCAGTAGCGATATACACATTTTTATTTGATAAATCATATGGTGATATATCTACTTCATCAAACAATAGAAATAAATTTTCTTGATTATTAAAAATTGAAATTAAATTGTTTAAAATAGTTTTTTGTTTTTTTCTATATTTTTCTGCATTTTCATTATCACCCTTTTCTAAAAACTCCAAATTTCTTTCTAGATTATATGAAATGTCTATAAAGTTTGAGTTAATGTTGTTGAGAATTTCACTTTCTTTTATTTTATCAGTTATTTTTAAGGATTTTAATTCCCTCTGGTTAATCAGAGATTTTTCATTTTCCTCCGTTGTAGTATCAATATAAAAAACCCTTTCTTTTTTATCTTGAATATAATCTAGTATTTCAGATAAAAAATAAGTTTTTCCAGAAAAAATATCTCCTTTAATAAATGTATTTAATTTATTAGTATAGATTTTTTCAATTATTATTTTTCTATTTTCCATGTTTCATCAACGAAAGAATTTACGAGAACGGTTTTCATCCCGAGGGCTTTGGCAGGCAATAAATCCAACAGCGGGTCATCCCCAACGAACGTACATTCACTTGGTTTTATATTGTTTTTCAAAAGTATTTTTTCAAGTCCTTCCACAGAAGGCTTCTGTATTCTAAATACACCCTCAAATTTGTCCAGTAAATCGGCCTCTTTAAGCTTTGCTTTCACCAATTCCTCGTTTTCTTTTGACACCACAAAAAATCTGTATTTTTTAAAATTTTCATTAATAAAGTCAACAAAGAATTTTCTCACACGCACTTTCTTGTTTTTTATGAAAAATTCAGCGGATTTTTGAGGGTCTTCAACGTATTTTTCAAAGGTTTTTTCAACTATTTCCTTGTAGTCCCAGTCGGGATGCTTTAAATCGTTCCTAACCAATTCAACATATATTTTCATTGGATTTTTATTTTTTATGATTTCTGATATTATATTTATCTCCATTTCTGAATCATTATCAAGTGTAGAGTTCATATCAAAAATAATAGTGTTCTTCATTTAATCACGTTTTTTATTTTCTGACCTTTCTATATATCTTTTCATTAAATATATGAAAATTTTTCTTTTGGCTAGACATTTTGGATCTTCTCTGTATATACTTCCAAAAAGACCATAAGAAGCATACGCACAAGGACCACACATTCCTTTGAAATTACATTTTGAGCATTTTTCTATATCTTTAAAACTTCTAGAAGATAATTTTTTGGTTTTTTCTTTAGAGTATATATCAGAGAGGTCTTCATTTAAAATATTACCAATTTCAAATTCAGGGTTTGATTTAAATCCATCACAAGGTCTTACAGAACCATCGGGATTTATTGATATTATCTCATTACCCATACCACAAGGAGACCTTAGGCATATATAGTCCCTTAAGGGAGTATAAACATTCATATTGAAAACATAAGACATTATATTTTTTAATTTTAATTTTTCACTATATTCATACGCTTTTATAAAAAAGTTATAATATTCTTCTGAAGTAGCTACAATATTTTCTGTTGCTCTACCGGCAGGATTAGCGGGTATGGGTTTAAATGTAATATTTTTTTTATTAAAATATTCAACAACTTCCTTTGGTCTATTACAATTATGTTTACCTACTACTACTATAGAACCTAGTTTTTCTTTGAGTTTTTTTGATTTTATAAGTAAATCTAATCCAGCTTCTGTTTCTTGAAAGCTACCCTTTCCGTTGGGGTATACACGGGCTAGGTCATGAATTTTCTCAGGACCATCTATACTTATACCAATTGTAAAATTAAATTTTTCTAATAATTTAACAGTTTCTTCATCAATTAATGTACCATTAGTTTCCATTCCGAACGTTATAGATTTGCTTTTTATTTTTTCTTTTGCGTAATTTAATGCAAAAAAGAGACTATCCTTTGCGATTAGCGGCTCCCCTCCTTGAAATTCTAACCTAACTCTTTTATGCGGTACCTTTGAAATCTCATCCACGGTTCTTTTTATTACATCTTCTTTAATAATATTCGGTTTTTTAAAATCGGTTGAAGCTTCAGCAAAACAATATTTGCAACTTAAGTTACAATTTAAAGTAAGGTTCAGTACAAAGCTGGAAGGAGAGCATTTTTGTATTTTAGGTCTTTCTATTTCTACATAATTACCTTCTTTATCTTTTACCATACCTCTTTTATACAAAAATTCCTTTTCAGCTTCAGTAAAATTGTCTTTATTTTTATTCAAAGAGGAATAAACCCAAGCTCCTGTACTTGAATCCAAAAAAACTCTATAATCTTTATTTTTCACTTTTAATATTAATGGAATTACATTTTCAACTAATTTGGAATATTTTTTTTCAAACCACGGACTATTCATAAGTTCACTTTAAAATAACTAACTAAATCCATGTGTATGGCTTCCACAACCGTCAAATCCCCCCTCAAAGGAGCCGTAAATTTTCATTACGTCTTTTCCATTTCTTTTATTTAACTGATATGAATAACTCGGGTCGTTAATAAAACCACCTCGTTTAATAATAAATTATAAAACTTAAATAATTGTTCGTTTCTATTAATCTTTTATTTAAGTAAGTTTAAACACGTTTCTTATTTATCCCTTGGCCACTCCCAAGGGTACCATCCTGGCCACCTTCAGGGAGATTCCGGCTTGGTGCACAGACTCTATCACCTGGTCTATGTTCTTGTAAACGCCGGGGGCCTCCTCGGAGAGGACCTTGCCGTGGGTGGCCTTTGCGTAAATCTTCTGCTTGTCCATGAGCTCCTGCTTTACCTTTTCCCCGAAAAACGTTTTGAGGGCCTGGTGCCTTGACATGACGCGGCCCGCGCCGTGGCACGTGCTGTAAAAACTTTCCTCGGACTTGTTGCTTCCCACGAGTATGTAGGATGCGGTGCCCATTGAGCCCGCTATAAGCACCGGGTGTCCCGTTTTTGCGTAGGACTTCGGGTTCAGCGGGTGGCCCGGAGGAAGTGCGCGGGTTGAACCCTTCCTGTGAACGTAAAGCTCCTTTTCCTTGCCCTCAATTTTGTGCTTCTCTTTCTTGCATATATTGTGGCACACGTCGTAAATCGTGCGCATGTCCATGTCCTCCCACTCCCGGTCAAAAACCTCCTCAAATGAGTCCCTTATCCACTTGGTCATCACGGTCCTGTTGGTGAAGGCGTAGTTCACGGCGCATTTCATAGCGGAATAGTAGTCCTGGCCCTCCTCTGAGGTGGTGGGGGCGCACACGAGCTGGGGGTCCGGCAGCCAGATTTTGTACTTTTTGGCGGCCTTCTCGTGAACCTTCAGGTAGTCCGAGGCCACCTGGTGGCCGAAGCCGCGCGAGCCGCAGTGGAGCATAATAACGACTTGCCCGGGATTTTCCAGGCCGAAGGCCCTGGCAGTCTCTTCGTCGAAGATTTCGTCCACGGCCTGTACCTCAAGGAAGTGGTTTCCCGCGCCCAAGGTTCCCAGTTGCGGTAGCCCCCTTTTCATGGCGGAGTCGCTTACCTTCTCCGGGTCGGCCCCTTCCATGCACCCGTTCTCCTCCATGTGCTCCAGGTCCTCCTCTACCGCGTAGCCGTTGTCCAGGGCCCACCCGGCACCCCGGGTAAGCACCTCTTCCAGCTGGTCGTAATTGAGGCGGAGCTTTCCCTTTGCCCCGACTCCGCATGGCACGTTGCGGAACAGGACGTCTATAAGTATGCGTATCCTTTTCCGGACCTCATCTTTGGTGAGGTTTGTTTTAATCATGCGAATGCCGCAGTTTATGTCAAACCCCGTGCATCCGGCAGATATAACTCCCTCGTCCTTGTCAAAGGCCCCCACGGCCCCCATGGGAAGGCCGTAGCCGAAGTGTATGTCCGGGGCACCTATCACGGGCTCAACTACCCCGGGAAGGCAGGCCACGTTTGTCAGCTGGCGGAGCGCGTCCTCCTCCACCTGCTTTATTACGTATTCGTTCCCGTAAACCATGCAGTCGGTCCGCATTTCCTTCCTGAAGCTCTTGGGGATTCTCCACTTGACTTCGCTGATTTTTTCCATCTTGTCTTTCATAAACATCACCTACATGAAACTAAGCGCAGAAAAAAGCCTGCGCCCGTTTGCATCTCAATGCCGGGCACACGCGATACTAATAAAGTATTTCTAAAGAATAAATAGATTTTGTAATCATTTTTATATGGTAAATATGAGGGCATCGAGAATGCTCTGGTCAGAGAAGAAAATAAACGATATCAAAGAGCCGTCTACATACGAACTTTTAGAAAAAATTTCAATTATAAATTACCCGTTCGATGACCATAAAATGTATTCGTATTTTCCAATCGGGCAAAAAATAATCAACAAACTGGAAAAAATCATGAGGGAAGAGATGGGAAAGAGTGATATACAGGAAATATATTTACCGCCTTTGCAACCTTATTTCTACTGGGAAAAAAGCGGCAGAGACGAACAATTCAATAAATCGATGATTTTTACTAAAGGTAGATATGGCATAGGAGATTCCAGATATGTGCTATCTCCCACAAACGAAGAAGTTGCCACGACGATTGCTAAAAATTTAATACATTCTTATAAACAGTTGCCGACCCGTTTTTATCAGATTGCCGACAAATTTAGAGATGATAAGGGGGCGAAGCATGGTATAGTTAGGACAAATGTTTTTAGAATGCTGGAATCTTATAGTATAGATTCAAGTAAGGAAGGTTTGGACGAAAGTTCTTCGTTATTTTTTGAAACATTCGACAGAATTTTCTCTCGTCTGGATTTGGAGACAATAGCACTTGAAAAAAGGGATGGTTATACAACATTCCTATCGATTTCTGACGAGGGAGATACTAAAATAGGTTCTTGCGACTGCGGCAAGAAAATTATTTACAGGGACGAAAACTTTTGTGATGGATGCAACGAAAAATTTATCATATCTCAGGGAATAGAACTTGGATGTATAATGAAAGAGAACGACAGGTATTCCCTTAAATTTAACGCGCAGTTTCAAGATAGCAATTTCAACAAAAATTACTTTCATCTCGGAACTTATGCTTTAGGTGTCTCAAGAATATTACATTCAGTTGCTGAACAAAACAGAAGCGGATTTGGTATAAAATGGCCAAATGAATTAGTGCCTTATGACGTTGTAGTGTTTTCCGTCAACAATACAATTGCCCAGGAAAAAAAATGCGGAGAGATACACCAAGAAATGAAAAACAACGGATTTGATGTCGTTTGGGAAGACAGAAAAAAAACTATGGGAGAAAAAATCAAGACATATGATGATATAGGAGTTCCCAGAATGATTATAGTTGGCGATAAGGAATTGGAGACTAATTCTGTCGTTTTTAGAAAAGGAAACAGTAGCAAGACTATTCCAGAAAGCGCCATAATATCTGAAATTGAAAATTTATAGTATAAAAATTAACACATTGTATGTTAGGCCCGTACACCGCAAACAATGACGGTACCATATCTTACAGGGGAAATAAAATCTTTAATTCTCTAAAGAATGTTTCAAATTACTCGTATCCGGCCTCAAGCGAAGTTCTGAAAAGAGTAAAAGATTTTCCAGAAAATGGGGTGTGGTCACACTTATCCAGAATAAACAGTAGATTGTTCATCTCGTCGGTAGAGTATTTCGATGGAATGGGTGCTACATTTGTACCACTTCCGCTGACAACCAGAATGATATCGTCTCCAGGCGCTGTTTATGGTAAGGAGAAAATAGATTATACTACAGACACTTGCCCAATAACTCTCAACTGGTTCGACTTGCCCGATAAGGTATTTCTTTCCGAATCTTCCCAAATTTATCTAGAGCTGACTCTTCTTCAGAAAAATTTGAGCCACGTTTTTTCCATCTACAATTCATTTAGAAAGGAAAGGGCAGATTCCACGCATTTGTCTGAATTCCATCACATAGAATATGAAGGCAATGTAAATCAGTCCCAGAATATGGATATTCTGTGGGGTCTCTTGTCTAAATTTCTAAAGGACTGTATAAAGAAAAATTCTCCCGATCTTTTGTATTTCATTACAGACGAAGATTTGCTTGAATTGAAGTCAATGTCGAAGAAGAATAAAATAAAGGAAATAACTTTCAAGGAAGCATTGGATTTATTGTATACTCATACGGGAAACGAAAAATACAGAAAATTCACTTTAAAATATTTTGGTCCGTGGGAAGAAGTAAAGATTACAGAAATTTTAGGGTCTATCGTAGCCATTAAGGAGTTCCCTTTACTAGAGGTTTCATTTTATCACGCTGTTGTAGACGGTTCAGACCCAAAAACTTCCCAGAATGCGGATGTTATATGGCCGGGATACAGGGAAATAATTGGCAGTGGCCGGAGGGTAAGAACCGTAAATGAGCTGGAGTATAAAGCTGAAATTTTCAATCTACCTAGAAAAGATTATGAACCCTATTTGATATCCAGAACTTTGCCCAACTACGAAACAACTTCAGGATTCGGTATGGGTTGGGAAAGACTGATACATGGTTTGCTCAAACTTAATTTTATATGGTCTGTTTCATCATTTCCAAGAGGACATAAAGAATTGGGGGTGTAACCGGTTTATGTATTCAGAAAAAAATGTTATAGAATATTTTAAAAAAAAGTGTACTGAATATGACCTAGTGGAAAAACAGATATATTGGAATCTTTCTGATAAACTTCTATGGTACCTGCTAAATAGATTTGCTTTAGAAGATATGAGAAAAACATCAAAATTTAAATTTTTGGACGCTGGTGGCGGGACGGGAAGGTGGTTTATTAAAATTTTGGAGAATTTTAAAAATTCCGAAGGTATTCTATACGATATTTCGGAAGATATGACAGGAGTGGCAAAAGATAAGATAAAACATAATAAATTGGACGAAAGGTCAGATATTGTGATAGGAAATATTGAAAATATGATAGACCAGAGAAATTGCGAATATGATCTCGTGATAAATTTATACAATGTTTTGGGATTCTTATGTAACCCAGAGAAGGCTGTCTCGGAGATGTATAGAGTTCTAAAGAAAGGAGGCTACTTGATATCTGTTGTACCTAACAAGTATCATGGAGTTTTTTTTAATCTTACTCAGGGTAATATTTCCGCTTCAGATAAAATATCTAAAACATCGACAGGAGTTTTCTGCGACGATATGCCTGAAATAAAATTTTTTACACCAAGCGGAATTAAAGAGATTTATAGAAAGAACGGGTTAAAAAACGTATCAGTGTACGGGTTTCCTGTGTCTTTATATCCCGGATACGAAGAGACCAGATTGAAGGGTTCCACGAAAAAAATAGATACCCTGCTTTCAAACAAAAACTACCTAAAAATTTTTTCAATAGAGAAGGAATTGATTTTAAATGAGGATGCCTCTGGAAGAGGAAACAATTTGTTTGTAATCGGTAAAAAATAATGTTATTAATTTGTTTATTCTATTTATCTATGGAGGTGGTTTGAATTTTAAAGGCAAAAAAACTTGAAAAAGGAGATACTGTTGCTTTTATAGCACCTTCCAGTGGCTTGGGCGGACTTTTTCAGCATAGAATCGACAATGCCGAAAAAGCTATCAAGGAATTTGGCTTTAAGACGAGGGAATTTAAAACTACAAGAACGTTTCTAGACGGAAGAGCAGGGACAATTCAGAACAGACTGGATGATATCCATGATTGTTTCTCGGATACCGAAGTCAAAGCTATAGTATGTAATATAGGAGGACTTTCCTCCAATGAGCTTGTCAATCGTATAGATTACGGTATTATCAGAAAGAACCCAAAAATATTTTGCGGATATTCTGATATAACAATACTTCATCACGCTTTCAATAAAATGGCAGGTCTTGTGACATTTTACGGTCCGGCGGCAATGACCCAGTTCGGAGAATTCCCGAGACCGATTGATTATACAATGAAATACTTTTTGAGATGTCTTTCACAGGAAGTCGGGAGGATAGAACCTTCAAGGGAGTGGACAGACGAGAACTTAGATTGGTCCAGAAAAGAAGATACCAAGAGGCCAAGAAAAATGAATACAAATAACGGATTCGTATGGGTCAATCCCGGTTCGGTCAAAGGTCAGATAGTCGGAGGATGCCTACCGTCCATCATTAAATTAAATGGAACAAAATTTGAACTTAATTACAAAAACAAAATACTCTTTCTGGATATACCGGAGGGTCAGGATTTCACGAAAGGAGAGCCTTTGGAGTACGTTGATTCTGAGATAACGGACTTGATAAATCACGGTGTTTTTGACGTAATAAAGGGGCTTGTAGTTGGAAGAGGGTACGGATACAGCAGAGAAGAAAGGATAAAACTTCGGAAAATAATTACCAAACACGTGAAAAATATTGACATTCCTGTACTAACTGAAGTGGATATCGGTCATACTGACCCGATGATAACAGTTCCTTTGTGCGTCGAAGCCTCACTGGATTCGGAACATAACCTGTTCTCGATTGATGAAAGCGGTGTGATTTGAATTAACATCAGATATCGCAGGCCACCCTTGCCCTGTAGCCCTTTTCTGTTTTTTCCACCTCAAAGCCGTACAGGGTTATGCCCTTGACCACTGTTCCGCTTTTCTCTTGTGAGTAAGGTTCTCCCAAAGCCTCGCCCCTGGCCACGAGCTTGCCATCCTGCTCCGAAACAGAGACTTGAAATTCTGAAAAGAAAAGCTCGTTGGAATCAGACTCGGTGAGCAGCCGTGACAACCATTCGTACAGGAGTTTTTCAGGAGTTTCGGCTTCTACTACAATCCGTACATTCTCTTTTGGTTCTACGGCCTTGCGGTTGCAAACCACGTCAAAAAGGGCCCTGGCGGACTCCTCTAGAAGCGAAGCTAGGTCCGGGGCCTCGGCCACGAACATCACGTCTGAGGTCAGGTCTTCTATGAATTCGTACATAAAAACACCCATGAAAAACGGGCCTTGTAAAGTATATATGCTTTCTAATAATTTATTTAATAACCCTATCTAATTATAAAGGAGGGGATATTTATTCCAAAAGCAAAAGCGCCATACAAGAGAGGTTACGACCACGGAAGGGAAAGAGGAAGGGAATCCACCGTAAGGTGCAGCCTCTGCGGCTCCAAAGTTCCCAGGTGGAAGTGCATAACCAGGAGAAGGGGGTTCAGGATTACCGACCCCGTGCTGAGGAAGGAGCTGGACAGGCAGAGCATACACACCATACAGCAGAAGCAGTACATATGCCCCAAATGCGCTAGGTTTCACAGCGTGGTAAAAAGAAGCAGCAGATAGGGGTTAAGATGGATTTTGTAGAGAAGATAAAAAGCCTCAGGGGAGCTTTGAGGGAGAAACCCGGAAAGAGCGAGGGCCTTAAGTTCATAATGAAAGTTCCCGACAAGCTCATAGTTTTTCCAAAGATAAAGGAGATAAAGAAATTCAGGACAACGTACCCCCTTCTGGAGCCTTTTTCTTACGTCCACATAAAGTGGAGCGACGTTGAAGGGGGGCTGCTCTACAGGCTGAAGGAGCCCAAATTGGGCAAGAAAGAGCAGGATGTTTACGCAAAGATAAAGGAGAGCCTGGTGGAGGTTGTGGATATACACCTTTCCTCCGTGAAGAACGCGGACAAGGCGTTTGAGTACCTGGAGGACAAGGTAAGGAAGATACTGGACGAGATAGAGATAGAGCTGGACAACGTTTCCTACAACAAGATAATGTACTACATCTACAGGGACTTCGTGGGGCTCAACGATATAGAGCCGCTCATGCACGACCCCTACATAGAGGACATTTCCTGCGACGGGCTTAACATTCCCATCTACGTGGTTCACAAGAAACTGGGCTCCATAGAGACCAATATTATGTTCAAGGACAATGACAGGCTAAAGAACTTCGTGGTAAAGCTTTCAGAGAGGTGCGGCCGGTACATAAGCTACGCCGAGCCGCTCCTGGACGGGGCCCTGCCTGACGGGAGCAGAGTGCAGGCTTCCCTGGCAGAGGATGTCACCACAAAGGGCCCCACGTTCTCCATAAGGAAATTCAGCTCCGAGCCCATGTCCCCCATAGACCTGATAAACCTGGAAACCTCCTCCGTGGAGGCCATGGCATACCTGTGGTTCTGCATTGAGTCCGGGATCTCCATGCTGATATGCGGGGGCACGGCCACGGGAAAGACCACCATGCTTAACGCCATAAGCCTTTTCATACCTCCCGAGTTCAAGATAGTCTCAATAGAGGACACAAGGGAGCTGCAGCTTCCGCACGAGAACTGGATTCCCTCCGTAACAAGGATGGGATTCGGTGCCATGGAGCCCACTGGGGAGAGGTACGGGGAGGTGAGCATGTTTGACCTGCTGAAGGAAAGCTTCAGGCAAAACCCGGATTACGTGATAGTCGGGGAGATAAGAGGCAAGGAGGCCTCGGTGATGTTCCAGGGAATGGCTTCGGGCCACCCATCCATAGGCACCATGCACGCCGCGGGGGTTTCCACGGTGATAAAGAGGCTACAGTCTCCTCCGATAGAGCTTTCGCCCAGCCTGGTGGAGATACTGGACCTGGTGGTCACGCTCACCCACGCGAAGGAGAAAGGCAAGTCCGCAAGAAGGATAAAGAGCATTGACGAGATAGAGTCCGTGGAATCCAGCGGCTCGGTGAGGTCGGGCTCTGTTTTCAGGTGGATTTCCTCCAGGGACAGCTTTGACAAGGGAGAGGGAAGCTACGTCCTGAACAAGATAGCCAGCTTCAGGGGCATGACGCTGGAGGAAGTAAGAAAGGAGATAAAAAACAGGGAAAAAATACTCAGGTGGATGGTTGACAAAAATGTCGTGCACTGGAAAGAGGTAAGTAGGATAGTTTCCCAGTACCACATAAGCCCCAAAGAGGTCATGAAGGACATACCCGCGGTCAGCAAGATGCTCGACGGGCTGAAAAAGAAGAAAGGTTAGTTTTATGGAGAGAGTAAGGACAAACATACCGGGACTGGACGAGATACTGGGTGGAGGTTTCCTGCCTTCGGACCTGGTCCTGATAACGGGAATGGCAGGGACCGGCAAAACCATAATGGCCTGCCAGTACCTTTACAACTCAGCCAGGTTTTTCAATTCCCCGGGAATTTTCGTGTCCTTTGAGGAGAGGACCGAGGACGTGAAGAGGAACATGAAAAACTTCGGGTGGCACTTTGACAAGTACGAGCAGGAGGGCATGATTACCTTCGTGAAGTACGACCCGCTCCACATAGAGGACATATACGGCCTGATAGAAAATAACATACATGAGATAGGGGCCGAGCGGGTCGTCATAGACAGCATAACCGGGCTAGGTCTGAACATAAGGAACCAGTCCGACCTCAGGTCCGCCATATTCAACGTGGGCAGGATGCTCAAGAGGTCGGGCTGCACTTCGGTGCTCACATCGGAAATACCCACGGGAAACCCGAGGCTCCTGAGCACTTTCGGGGTTGAGGAGCACGTTGCTGATGACGTAATAGTTTTATACAGGATACCGAGGGAAACCAGCTTTGCCAGGGCCATACACGTGTGGAAAATGAGGGGCTCCGCGCACTCGGAGAACATACACCCCTACTCCATAACGGAGAAAGGGATAGTGGTGTATCCGAAGGAAGAGACCAAGTCCTTCGTATAGGTGATTCGTTGGCGTATTTGAACTTTAAAAAAATATCCGTGATTATTTTCGGCAGGCTCGTTGACAAATATTCAAAAAATTTTGAGCCCCTCAAGAAAAAAATGAGGGAGTCCGGACTGAAAATGCTTTCAAGAACCTACGTGTCCGTCATATTCCTGGCTACCGTGCTCTCTTACGTGGCTTCGCTTCCTGTGATTTTTTTTATAACCCTCGTTATATATCCAGGAATACTGGTTTACCTGACTCCCCTTATTTCCCTGGGTGTCGCGGGAGCCGTGTTCGCTCTTTTGTATTATTACCCTTACCAGAAGGCCTTCAGCAGGAAAAGGAACCTTGATTTCAACCTGCCCTTCGCCATAAACCACATGTCGGCCATAGCCACCTCCGGCGTGCCGCCCAAGATACTGTTCAAGCTGCTTTCCGAGTTCGGTGAGTACGGGGAGATAAGCAGGGAAGCCGCCAAGATAATAAGGAACGTGGAGGGTTTCGGCCAGGACATAACCACCGCAATACAGAACGTGGCCGCCAATACACCCTCAACCGATTTCAGGGAGCTGCTTTACGGCATACTTTCCACGATAAAGACCGGGGGAAACCTGAAGAATTATCTCCAGATAAAGGCAAGGGAGGCTCTTTTCATTTACAGGATAAGGAGGGAGGAGCACCTTCAGGCCCTTTCAACCTACGCCGATTTCTACACCGCGGTGATGATAGCGGCGCCGCTTTTCCTTATTTCAATACTGGCCATAATGAACGTGGTCGGCGGCACGATAGAGGGCATGACCATAGGGGACATAATGAGCCTGGGAATATATTTGGTTATACCGGCCACCAACATAGCCTTCATAATGTTCATACACTTCACGCAACCGGAGCACATGTGATACCATGAATTTCAAAAACCTTGGAAAGAGACTGGAAAGCTGGCTGGCGGTGTCCAGAAAGAGGGAGTACTTCGTTCTGGGCTCCCTTGTGATAGGGGTCAGTATAATCTCGGTGAACTTCTTCTTTTTCCAGGAGCTTGTCCAGATTTTCACGGTGCTGAACCTGGTAGGGGCCTCCCTGGTGCTGGGGCCGGCCACGCTCATAAAGTACAGGGAGTACACGGGCACCAAGGAGATAGAGTCAAGATTCCCGGATTTCCTCAACGACGTGGTGGGGGGCGTGGAGGCCGGAATGACGCTTCCCCAGGCCATAGAGTCGGCCTCCAAGAATGATTACGGCGCTCTCTCCCCGTACGTCAGGAAGATGTCCGGGCAGATAGACTGGGGCATACCTTTTGACCAGGTTCTCAGGACGCTTGCGAAGGACACCGGGAGCCGCGTGCTCAAGAGGACCGTGTCCACCATAATAGAGACCCACAGGAGCGGGGGGAACATAGCTGACGTGCTCAAGTCTGTTGGGGAGAGCATAAGGGAGATAGAGAAAATAAGGGAAGAAAGGAAATCGCACGTCTACTCACAGATACTCACCGGTTACGTGATATACTTCGTTTTCCTTGCCGTGATAATAGGCCTGCAGAAATTCCTCATGCCGTCCCTGGTTTTCGGCGGGGCAACCGAGTTCGGCATAGGAGCGGGGGAGGAGGAGCTTGCCTACAAGGACGTGTTCCAGAACCTGATAATAATACAGGGCTTTTTCTCGGGGCTGGCCATAGGCAAGATGTCCGAAGGCTCGGTGCTGGCGGGGCTAAAGCACCTGATAGTGTTCGTTGCGATAGGCTTCACTGCGTTCACCATAATGCTTTAGAAACGATTTTATTGTTTGAATACAAAATTTAATCATGGTGTCTGGGAAAACTTGCGTTCTTGCGGCGCTGGCTGTGATAGCCCTGCTTCCGGGCCTGGTAAGGGCGGATTTGGCCTGCGGTGGCTACGTGAATGAGAGCACAGTTCTCAGCTACAACATAACCGGGTGCACCGGAACAATCCTTTACATAAATGCCTCTAGCGTAACACTGGATTGCGCAGGCCACCAGCTGGAAAGCAACGGCTCCTACGGGATAAACAACACCGGCTTCAACAACGTCACGATAAGGAACTGCGAGGTGAACATGAGCAGCTTTGGCAGCAGTTACGCCATATATTACTCCAATACATCAGACGGTGGAATTTTGGACAATGGCTATATTGGTACAGGATTTTCCACTACGATGGTTTTTCAGAACGTTTTCAATCTTACGGTAAGAAACAACACGGTTGCTTTCTTTTACGGAGGCATTTCCCTTGTTAACTCAACAGGCTGCAAGTTTGAGAACAACACCGTAAAATTCGGCTCAAGAGATGCACTGAGACTTAACAACGTAAACAACAGTGAAGTAACGGGCAACGATTTTTTTGTTTACAACCAGGGCTGTCTCCAGTTATTCAAGTCTCACAACAACACACTTTCAGACAATAACATAACAGGAGGCAACAGTATTTTTGCCCTTGAAAACAGCACAGACAATTCTGTAAGCGGGGGAACCGTGATGGACAGGTTTTTCAATCCCGATTCCGATTACAACGTTAAGTACGGTCACGGCAATTCATTCAGGAACACCAACTTCACATCAAGGCAGGTACTTTTTTCCGATTCTTCCGGGTGGTTCAGCTACAACAACGAGACCTCGGGCGGAATTTGGCTGAACACGACAGTAAACAAGCCATCCATCCTTGAAAGAGATTTTTTGAACATAAACCAGACTCTTGTCCAGTGGAACGAAACCAACATCAGCGGCAAGGGCGTTGTTGCCACGTACAACATCAGCGGGCTGCTCCCCGATACGTATTACAATGTTTACAACAATTCCGTGCTGACTTACGGACTGGAAACGGATGAAAACGGAACCCTTTCCCAGTTTACCGTACTCCTGGGTTCGGAGCACGAGATAAAGGTGGAAAAGGACGAAGAGCCTCCGAAGTACTGGGACAACTCAACCAACTCCACGCTCGCGGGAGAGCCTGTTGAGTTCAGGCTAAGGTGGACTGACGGCGGACTGAGCGGCTATGTTTTCAGCATGTACAACGAGACATACCTGTCACAGGGCTGGTGGAACTCCTCTTTCCGGAAGTGCAGGAATATAACGGTAAATCCCATGAACGACTACCAGCACAGGCTCGTGCTTAACACGACCAGCTTCAACTACTCCCTTTCAAACGACGACGGCTCTGACGTGAGGATAGTGAACTCCTCCTGCGCCGGGGGCGGCCAGGAAATGCCTTACTGGATAGAGGAATGGAACGAAACGAGCGAGTCCGTGGTCTGGTTCCGGGGGGACAACTCCTCCACACAGGTTTATTCCGTTTACTACAACTACACGGATGCGGAGCCAAAAAGCAACGGCACCGAGGTTTTTGAACTTTTTGACGATTTCTCCGCGGACACCGACGGGGAGTGGGATTACGAGGCGAGCGGGAACGATGATTTCTATTCAAGGGACATGGGGCTGGAAATGGGCAGCGCAAGGCTAATAATGGAAGTCAAGATAAATGACATATACTCGAGAAACTGGGCACACAACACCATATCAATGGGGCTGAGCAACAACTCCGGGCCGGACATGTATGTGAACAACAGCCTGAATCACTGGACAAGGACCAACACGGACGGGGGGGCCGATCAGACCCACCCGGAATGCAAGTTCTACGCCAGGAACGACACGGGAAGCGCCGTTGACGGGACCGGATTCTGGATAACTGAGAGCGAAACTTACAACATGGAGCAGTTTTTCAATTCCACCCAGACCGGGCTGAGGGTGTGGGACGCGTCAGACGGGAGCCTGGTGAAATCATCAAACCTTTACGTAAACCCACTGGGCGTGCGCTACCAGGCTTTCAGGCTTGGGGGACACAACTGCAACGGGCAGAACGAGTTTGCCTGGGTAAGCGGGAGCCCCAGCTACCTTAAGCTGTACTCGGAGGGAAGCAACTACGGTTGCGACGATTCCTGGCAGGAGTTTCACGTTTACTGGGTTTTCGTCTCAAAATACAATTCATCCGAGTCCGTATCCCTCGGGGAGGAGCAGGACTGCTTGGGAGGTGCCTGGGTTAACGACTCGTGGAGTTCTTTCCCGTCAGGAGGCATGGAGGACTGGTCCAACGTCACCAGGGAAGTGACTGGGGAAGTCGGGGCCACCGTGTGGTGGAAAGTTTACGCCAACGATACAAGCGACAACTGGAACGCCTCGGAAAATTTCACCTTCGTCACGGCAAACCTGGCTCCACCGGGAATAACCGTGGTGAACCCGCAGAACGTAACGTACAACTCGTTGCCCATAGACCTTAACATAACCACGAATGAAACCGCGGTGTGGTGCGGTTGGAACCTAAACGATACAGGCTCAAACACAACCATGTCCGGCTCAGGAACAGTCTGGTGGTACTCCATAGATTCAATTCCTCAGGGAACCCACCGCCTTTACGTTTACTGCAACGATTCTTCTGGAGACATGGGCTTCAACGCCTCGGTTTATTTTACTTACGATGTCACGCCTCCGAAGTACTGGGAGCATTCCACCAATTCCACCTACGCTGGGGAGCCCGTGCTTTTTAGTTTAAGATGGACCGACGGCGGACTGGACGGCTACGTGTTCAGCCTGTGCAACGGCACATGGAACGGGACGCATTGCGCCTCCGGGAATGAAGATTACACCAGCAAGTCGTGCAACGCGGACGGCTCGGGAAGCTCCTCCGGGGTCGCGTGCAGCGGAAAGAACGAGAACGGAACGGACGCTACCGCGGACGGATGCCAGGACGGCACAAGCAACGACTGGATGCACCTGGAGGATATTTACATAAACGGCACTTCGTTCGTCTTCGGAGATGTCGTGGAAGTGAAATGCAATGTGTGCTGCTACTCTCCCGGAACGGAATATTCCATAGCCTACAGCAACGGAACGGGGTGGGTGAACATAGCCTACGGCAACTGCAACTCCGGTTCGGGCAGCCAGACATGCACGGGCTTTGAGAACAAGAGTGCAACCTTTGCCGTGGACAGCATTGAAGGCAACCATTCGGTCAGGTGCATTGAGTCCTGGACCGGATGCGAGGGGGCCCAGACATGCTGCTCGGGGACGTACGACGACAACGATGACCTTAACTTCAGTGTTTTTTCTGGCACCGGGGGGTGGCAGAACGACAGCTGGTCAGCCTTCCCCTCCGGGGGAACGGAGGACTGGTCCAACATTACCAAGACCGTGAACAGCACCGTGGGGGCTACGGTTGCCTGGAAATTCTACGCCAACGACACGTCAGGCAACTGGAATGTTTCCGGCACCTACGTTTTCGTTACGGTCAACGGGTCAATCCTGCACAACCTGACAGGAAAAATTCTTTTCTGGGACAACGCCACCCCTGTTTCTGGGGCCACGGTAACTGCAAGGATTTACGACGGGGAGAAATTGGTCGGGGAGCAGTCAAACACAACTGACTCTTCCGGTTCCTATTTTATAATTCTGCAGGCGGATTTGGAGAAAAACAGGAGATACCTGGCCAACATAACGGCCGCGAAAGGCTCTTATAATTCCTACCTAAAACATTATTTCAGGTTGTAAAAATGAAGGAATGTTCGTCAAAGGGAGTTTCGGTTTTCATTTCCCATGTCATAGCGATAGCCATACTCTTCGTGGTGATGATAGGGGTTTCGGTTGAGATGTACAACTACTATTTTTCCGTAAAAGAGGAATCCCAGCAGTCCCAAGCCAGAATCCTATCCCAGAGGGTGGCGGACAGCGTTATCAGGCTTTACGACAACTACAGGCAGTCGGATTACGAGCCGGAAGAAGGTAAAAATACAACCCTTTCCGAGGTTTACCTGAACATACCGGAAAGCATATCCGGAAACAACTACATCATTAGCCTGGAAAACCACGGCGACCTCTGGATAGATGGAAGCCTGGGGGACGAGGAAAGCTACCAGGATGACAGGCCCTACACCCGCGTAAGGATAGAAACTGAGGGAAAGCCCTCGGCGGTTTTCGTTTACCCGATTTATAACGTGGTCTCCGTTGAGGCAGGCGGTTCCGTGAGAAGGGCCACCAAGATAAAGCTTTCCTACCTGAGGGGCATGGAAAACGGGGATGTAAGGGATTACGTAAAAATGGAGAGGTTCTTATGAGGAAAGGTTTCAACCAGATAGACCTTGTTTTCGCCGTGGTCATAACCATGTTCGTGGTTTTCCTGAGCGTGCTGTACTCGTCCCATTTCCTCCAGCCAGTGTTGAACACGGGTATGTCCCTTGAAATCAAGCACCTGGCAAAGGGGCTCAGCGACACGGTTTTCAACGACCAGGGCATTCCGGAAGAGTGGCAGTGGTCCGGAAATTCCGTGAAGCCCAGCCTGGGCTCCTGTATATACAGGGTTGACCTCCATCTGGAGGAGTGGAACGGCACCGACAACAGCGGGGTCACGGGATTCGCCTACATAGAAACCGGCGAGAATGCCTACAACGGCTCAATAGTGGTTTACGACGGAAACCAGACCCTTGAGGCGGAGCTGAAAGACGTGACGGACTCGGACGGGGACGGTTTTCTGGATGAAGTTAACGTGACTTTCAACGTTTCCGTGCCTTCTTACGGGGAAAAAATAATTCACATATTCTATTCAAGGGACAACGAGACAAATTTCGGCTACGGATCCCTTCCTGAAACCAACAACACATTGAACGTAACCCAGATAAGCCCGCAGAGATACACGGGCCTGACCACATCAAAGATGAACGCGCTGGCCGACATGGAACTGAAGGAGGCCAGGGAAAAGTTCGGGGTTGACTGTCCCTTTAGGCTGGCGGTGGAAAAAACCGGGGGAGCCTGGCACTACGGCTACGAACTCACGGACAGGAACACGGGGGTAAACAGGAAGAAAGTGCTTCTTCAGAATTCAACAGGCCATGTAGAGAGCGTGAGCGCGGTAACTTATGTATGGAAATAAGGGAATGTCTTTCACCCTGGAAGCGGTTATAGCAGGGCTTCTTGTAGTCACGGCCCTGCTTTTTTTCTTCAGGGCGCCTGCAGATGACACTTACAGCATAGGCGTATCGGAAAGGGGTTATTACTGCCTGAAATCCCTGGATGAAAACGCGGTTTTGAGGCCCATGGCCTTAGGTGATGACAGCTCGGGAATAGAGGCGGGTTTGTCGGAGTGCCTGGCCGGCATGAACTACACGGTCCAGGTATGCAGGGCATCCTGCACGCCGGCGTCACTTCCGGAAAACCGAACTGTGATAGTTTCAAGCTATTTTATAGCCGGGGACGTGAACCCGGACCCGCTAAAGGTCAAGTTAAGCATGTGGTTGCAATGAAAGGTCAGGTTCTGATAATAACGGCGATTATAATGGTCTTGGTTTTGTTCCTTATCAAGGTTGAAATGTCCTACACGGGAAGCTACGAGTTTTCCGATACTTCCAACATAAACATTTTTGACAACATCAGGAACGAGCTAAGGAGGTCCGGGGAAATAGCGATATGGAAGGACAACTACAGCGCGGTTTACAGGTTTTCAGAATTCCTGAAGAGCGACAGGGACGTGGATATCTTCTACTCAATATCGGATTTCAAGGGAACCAGCCTCAACATAACCCTGGTAAACCTCCTTAACGAGAGTATGGAAAACGTGCAGGTGAGCCAGAACCTTACCGATGAAACCGATTCCCCGGGTTCACTGGGCGAGGGGGAAAGCGGTTACGTCAATTTCACCCATTCCCCCGGCGCGGAAGAAATGTTTGAAATAAACGTAAGCTACACCGGCTCCGAGTCCGGGGATGCAAACAGGACCTTCAGCGCCAGGGCCGGTCCTTCAAGATACGTTACGGTTTTTTACGACTTCAGAATGAAGTATGACGGCTCTTACATAAGCGACAGGTTCCAGATTTCGGGCAAGGGTTAGGTTTTTTGAAACCTATTTAAATAAAGGTGGAGAAAACTAAATGTTTATGTCAAGAAAAGGTATAAGTCCCCTTATAGCAGCCATTCTTTTGATAGCTTTCACGATAACAGTGGCCACTTTCCTGGCCTCCTGGTCCACCTCCTTTGCCAAGGAGCAGACCGAGGAGTTCACGAGGGCCGGGGAGGAAATAGCTTCAAACTGCCAGAATGCGAACCTGCAGGTGGAAACCGCGGTTTACGACGAGAGTGATGAGAAGATAGTCGCAGTGCTGTGGAACATGGGAAAAGTGGACCTTTCCGAGTTCCAGTTCCTGGTTTACTATTCGGATGTAAACATAAGCACTCTGAATCCGGAGGAGGCCAATATAACCCTCAAGACAGGGGATTTCCACACTTTCACGGCCTATAACGTCACGGACACCCCGGAAAAGCTGCAGGTAAGGAGCCTTTACTGCCCCAGGGAGTCAATTTTTACCTGCATTTACTCTTCGGGAAAGTTCAATTGCTAATTTATTTATTGGATTACAAATATTATTCATGGCCCCCAAAGGAATATCACCCCTTATAGCAACCATACTTCTCATAGCCTTTGTAATAGCAGTGGGCGGTATTCTATCCGGGTGGCTCGTATCCTTTTCCAAGGAAAGGACCGAGGAAATAAGGCAGAAGGGCGAGGAGGATATAAGGTGTTCCTATGCCAACCTGAGGATAAGCGACGCGGACTGGAACGAATCCGGCACCAAGCTTTCTTTTATCGTGGAAAACACAGACAGCGAAGACCTTTCGGATTTCAGGGTTGTCGTGATATACGCCAACAACACCGCTTCAACTCTCAGGGTGGCCCCCAGCACCACGCTGGCTCCCGGGGACGTTGAGGTTTTTTACAACGAAACCCACGTTGGAAACTGCAGCGAGATAAGCAGGGTGATATTCTATTCCGGCACCTGCCCCACTGATGCAAGGGACGAAATTCAGGGCACGGATATAGATGACTGTTGAGGTAATTCCATGTTCAGCAAAGGCATAAGCCCCTTCATAGCCTTCATGCTTGTTGTGGCAATTTCCGTGGCGGCAACCGTCCTGGTTTTCAGGTCCTGGAGCGGCTCTTACGAGAAGGTGGAGGGGTATGCCATGGTGACGGAGGCTAAAGGCGTTTTAAACTCAATAAATTCGGCTATCAGAGTGGTGGCCTTTGAGGGCGAGGGCTCTTCAAGGAAGCTTTCCTTTTCCGTGAGCGGGGGCGAGTACAGGATTTCGTCGGCCTCGGATTCTGTTTTTTTCGTAATGAACAGTGACCAGGAGCTTTTCTCCCCGGGCACCTTAACGGAAGGAGACCTTTTCATGGAGTTTTTTGACAATCACACAGTCAGAATAAAGCTTAACTACACGAGCGTTGACATAGCAACGGATGAAAGATGGTCCTCGGGTTACCATAATTTCGTTGTAAAGAACAACGGCACCTCAGGCGGCGGGCCGGAAATCCTTTTCAGCGTTCTTTGATTTTTTAATATCTGGCCACCAATTATTATCATGCGCAAAGGAATAAGCCCCATGATGTCCCTGATTCTGATTGTCGCTGTTTCCATGGCTTCAATAGCTCTGGTTCTGAGAGTTGGCAGCCCGCTCCTGGAAAAAACAGAGGAATTTTCAAGCTTTTCCGAGGCAAAAAATTCCATGCACAGGATAAATTCCGCCGTGAAAGAGGTCTCTTACGAGGGCAACGGGAGTTCCAGGAAAATAGGCATAACCGTGGGCAAGGGGGAATACAAGGTTTCCTCGGCGGACAACTCGGTGATTTATGAAATGGAAAGCGAGCACGAGCTTTTTTCCAAAGGCATGTGGAAAAGAGAGGGAGACATTGTGATATCCACGGGAGCAGACGTGAGGGCTTACGAGGCCGATGTCACGGGCGACGGAAAGAAGGAGCTTGTCCTGGAAAACTCCCGCGTGCTTTTTGCAGTAAACAAGACAGGCAACATCACAAGCCCGGAAAGCCTTGACACGGGGAAACTAATCAAAAAGCTGTGGATAAAGGATTCCGGTTTCAACGTAACGCCCAACGGCTCGCAGGTAAGCATACTGGATATGGAGAACTCGTCTTCAGGCACGGGCTACACCGAACTTCTGGATTCAGGAAGCCACCTTGGCATGGGAAGAATAAAGGTGAGCCTTACGCTGGATTCCGGATTCAATTACAGCATAACCTACGTTTTAAGCGCAAAATCAGACTTTGTAAAGGCCGACATAAGCCTGAACGAGCAGGCATATTCCGTGATTTACAACCCGATAGACTCGGAATCCGATTTTGAAACGCTTGTAAACGCTACGGTAGAGGACGGAAACCTGGTGCTTGACTGGTGGAACTACAGCTGGGGAAAGAGAAGGGAGATAAACATAACCAACGGCCAGAATTCCAATCTCACTAACTACACCGTGGACTTGCCCCTGGATTTCGGGAATTCCGCGGAAAACTGCAGCAGGGAGATAAGGGTCACGGATTCCCTGGGGAACGAGATGCCTTCCCAGGTTTTCGGGGAGGTGTACCAGGAAAAGTGCCAGGAAGCCAGGGTGCTGTTTGAGGTAAGCATAGAAAACGGCTCCACGGAAACCTATTACGTCTATTACAACAATTCCTATGCCCAGTACCCCGGTTATCCCGAAGACTCTCCGGGCCTGGCCGCGGGCTCCGGTTATTTTCAGATAACAGGCGATTATTACGTTGAATACACGGGAGGCGGGACCTCGGCGGATGTGGGTTATCCCTTATCACAGGCGACTGATATTCTTTCGGTGACAAACGGGCAGGACGTGCCTCCCAAGACCTCAAACATACTTTACAACAACAACCCCACTGGAAAGGACAACTACACAATGGGCCAGTCCACCTACAGCTACGAGGTAACGGACGAGGGGCCCTTGGCCACGGTAATAAAGTCAAACTGGAGCGGCGTTATAGAGGGAGACTCGGTGAGCGACACGAGGTATTTTATTTTCTTTGACGACAAACCCTACTACAAGGTAAGGGACGAGTTTGACACGGATTCGCCCTCCGTGAATGTTTCGTGGTACATGCTGGTAGACTGGCCCAGCAACGGATACCACTGTATAGCATTTGAAAACACCACCCATCTCATAACCAACGTGTGCGGAGCTTCTCAGGCAGGCCTGCCCTCGGGTTACAGCAGGGATTACCTGAAGTCTGAACTGGGGGGCTACTGGTACGCCGTCAAGGAGGACATGAATTCGGACAACACTTTTGCTGTCATGTTCCCCAACACCTCGCAGATGAGCAGTTTCAACAAAATCAGGATGCTGGATGAGAACTGGAACGGCTTCAGAATCAGCGAGTGGTGGCATTTCACGGACATTTCCGGGTTGAACCTAACCTATTACGTGTACCTTTTCCGCAACTCCTCCTACGGAGAGGTTTCCAGGGACGCCTACAGGGAGCAGGGAATCGGGAATCCCCCGGACTATTCAATCGGGGAGGAGGAAACGCATTGGCCTGGCTACGCTGTTTCCGGTACCTTTTCCACCCAGAACATAGCAAAAGCTACTCTATGGGCAAGCGACACAGGCCAGGGCATAAGATACTACCTCTCCGCAAATAACGGCACGGACTGGGAGGAGGTGAACAAAAGCGAGGAGCATGTATTCACCAATCCCGGAAAAAACCTCAAGGTAAGGATAGAGCTCAACGGCTCCCATAATCCTCTGGTTGAGAGCTACACGGTAAACTGCAGCCACGTTCTTTACCACGCCGCTCACGGGCTTGACTTCGCGCTTTCCGGTAATTCGTTTGCGAACCAGAGCGACAGGTGGGTATGCACCGAGGATTCGGACAACAACCTTTTCGTGGCCTGGGTTTTCGCGGGCCAGGAGCCGCTTTACTCAAATTATAGCCGGGACGGCAATTCCTACAACGCCAGCATTACCTCCCTTTATGACGTCCTGCTTGCCTTCAGTATGGAGGGGTGCTCAAACGTGGAGGGAAAGGAAAACTCCATAGCTTCCGGGGATTTCTGGGACATGATTTTTCCCGCCTTCTCGTACGAGGCCATAAGCTACGTGATAAACATAATACTCAATTTTGACAAAATAGACATAGTGAACGACGAGAGGTGGGCCGGGGGATACTACGACCTTTTCATAAAGAACGAGGGATACTCGGGAGAAAAAACAAAGGTCAGTGTGGCCACCACGTAAATTTATAATAAGAAAATGATATATGATTAGGGTTTCAGATATGTACTCCAGGGAAATACAAAACATGCTGAAAAAGAAGAAAATAGAAATCGGCGATAGTGTAGAGGTGAAAAAAGAAGATAACGTTTATTCAGGCACGCTCATGCCAAGGATAGACATGGGAGACCGAAACGCTTTGGTTATAAAGCTTGATAACGGATATAACGTGGGCATGGCTTATTCAAAGGAAGTAGGGGTCACCCTTGTTTCAAAGGGCATGAAAGAACCTAAAAAACCTTTTAAACCCCAAGTTCACGATAAAAGCAAGCCAAAAATTTCTATTCTTTCAATGGGGGGAACAATAGCCTCCAGAGTGGATTACAAGACAGGAGGAGTTATACCAAGCTTCACGGCGGAGGATTTGGTGGATTCCGTGCCGGAACTCGCCGAGATGGCCAACATTCACGGAAGGCAGGTGGAGAACATCCTTTCGGAAAACATGAAATTCTCCGATTACAAGAAACTCGCCAAGGAAATACAGAAAGAGGTGGAAAGCGGATGCGACGGCATCCTGGTTACCCACGGCACCGACACGCTCCATTACACGGCCTGTGCCCTGGCTTTCGCGTTGGAAGAGCTTCCCGTGCCCGTGGTTCTCGTTGGTTCACAGAGGTCCAGCGACCGCGCCTCTTCCGACGGCCCGTTTAACCTTATATGCGCGGTAAGGTTCCTGACAGAAACCGATTTCGGGGAAGTCGGGTTGTGCATGCATGCCACGGAAAGCGATGACTTTTGCCTTGTATATCCCGCGTGCAAGGCAAGGAAGATGCACACGAGCAGGAGGGACGCTTTCAAGTCCGTTAATTCTACCCCGTGGGCTCTGGTGTCTCCCGAGGGGAATATAAGGTTTTTCAGGGAGGATTATAGAAAAAGAGACGCTTCGCGTAAGTTAAACGTAAAATCCAATTTTGAGGACAATGTAGCTCTTTTAAAGGCTTATCCTGACATGGAAGCCAAGATAATGAACTTTTTTGTAAAGGAAGGGTATAAAGGCCTGGTTCTGGAGGGAACCGGGCTAGGACATGTCCCCAAAGAGCTCTACAAGGGAATTCAGGCTTTTTTGAAGAAAGGAATAGTGGTGATGACTTCCCAGTGCCTTAACGGAAGGATAAACATGAACGTTTATTCCACGGGAAGGGAGCTTGAGGAGATGGGAGTCATACCGGGCGAAGATATGACAGCAGAAACAGCCTACATAAAGCTTGCGTGGCTTCTGGGCAACTACAAGAAAAGGGAGGAGGCGGAAAGGCTTTTAAGGGAGAACTTGAGAGGAGAGATAAATGACAGGTCTGAATTTTGAAAAACTCGGCTTCAAGGCCGGGGTTGAAATACACCAGCAGTTGGATACAAAGAAGCTTTTCTGCAAATGCATTTCAAGAATGACGGATGAAAGTCCTGTATTTCGCATAGAAAGGCGGCTCAGGCCTGTTGCCGGGGAAACAGGGGAAATAGACAGGGCCGCTGCCTTTGAGTCTCTCAGGAAGAAGTCTTTCCTTTACAACGTTTACGACAGGGAGAGCTGCCTGGTGGAAGGGGACGAGGAGCCTCCTCACGGCGTGAATCCGGAGGCCTTCAGGATTGCCATACAGATGGCCAGGATGCTTAACTGCGACATACCGGATGAAATCCACTTCATGAGGAAAACGGTCATAGACGGCTCCAATACCTCCGGTTTCCAGAGGACTGCCGTAGTCGGCATGGACGGTTTCCTGGACACGACCTTGGGAAGGGTCGGCGTGACAAACGTGTGCCTTGAGGAAGAGGCCGCCAGGATAATTGAAAGAAAAGGCGACAAGGTGGTTTACGGGCTTGACAGGCTGGGCATCCCCCTTATTGAGGTGGGCACGGCGCCCGATATAAAGAGCCCGGCCCATGCAAAGGAGACCGCGGAGAAAATAGGCATGCTTCTCAGAGCGACAGGGAGTGTCAAGAGGGGAATAGGCACCATAAGGCAGGACGTAAACGTCTCCATAAAGGATGGGGCAAGGATAGAGATTAAAGGCCTCCAGGAGCTGAGGACCATGGACAAGGTCATAGAGGCCGAGGTGGAGAGGCAGGCCGGCCTGATTGAAATAAGGAGCGAGCTGGCAGAGAGACAAGCCATGGTGGACAAGGAGATACTGGATGTCACGCTGCTTTTCGGCAACACCAGGAACGCCATGATATCAAAGCTTCTTGAAGAGGAAAAAAAGGTTTTTGCCTTTAAGTTGAAGGGTTTTGCGGGGCTTCTGAAGAGGAGCATAAGCCTGGAAAAAACCTTCGGTAGGGAGCTTTCCGATTACGCGAAGCCATATGGGGTGCGCGGCTTCATCCATTCAGATGAGGATATAGGAAAATACAACCTTACAAGGGAGTTCCTGAAGCTCAGGAAGAGTTTTGACTGCACTGACAGAGACGTTGTAGGAATAATCGCAGAGGAAGAGGAAAGGGCAAAGAAAGCTTGTATGTCAGTCCTGGAAAGGGCGGAGAAAACCCTGGAAGGGGTACCGGAGGAGACAAGAATGGCTAATCAGGACCTCACAACCTCTTATCTGAGGCCCCTGCCGGGAAGGGCAAGGATGTACCCGGAGACAGATGTCAAGCCCATTCGCGTTACCGGAGAAATGCTCAGCATACGAATACCGGAAACTCTTGAGGAAAGGAAAGAAAGGTTCGTGAAAATGGGTCTTTCGCAGGATTTGGCAGGGCAAATGGTAAAATCCCGCTTCCTGCCGCTGTTTGAAGAGCTTGCTGAAATGAAAATAAACCATGCAAGGGCGGCAGACATACTTTTAAACGTTATTAAGGATTTAAAGCGAAGGGGAGCAAACACAGAAAAAATAAAAAACTCAGAATTGAAAAATATGTTCAAAGAGATGGATGAAATCCCAAAGGAGTTAATTCCAGACGTTTTGGAGAGCATGTCAAGCGGAAAAAGCTTGAAGAAATCTTTAGGCTCTGTAAAGTCTTTAAGCGTGCAGGAACTGGATAAAATAATAGAAAAGGTTTTGGACAAGGAATTAATCAAAAAAGAAGGATTAAAATCTTTCAATAAGCTAATGGGGCCTGTAATGGCCGAGGCAAGGGGAAAAATAGACGGAAACCTTGTTGCGGAGAGGCTTAAAAAGAAAATAGGGGAGCACTTATGATTGACCTGTTCTACCTGATTATATCGTTTGCAATGTCTTCCATAGCTCTCATAGCGTCCGTAAGCCTGCTAAGGTCAAGTCCGAACTATCCCAGGTCTTTGCTCGTAGCCTTTTTAGCCACCATGGCCAACTACTTCCTTCCTTTGGTTTACATCCCGATGCCTTATTCTTCAATTATACTTGGTGTGCTTGTTTGGGTGATTCTTATAAAGCTTTTTTTAAGAATATCATGGGAGCACTCCATAACAATAGGGATGCTGGCTTACGGCATAAACTTTGCCCTGGAAATAATAGGAATTCCCGGGCTAATCAGGCTGGTTACGGGATTTTAGGAAGCCCTTGAGGTGCCTTTTGCCAGAATCGTTTATCTTTACAGTGACAAACTTACCCAGCAAGTCTCTTTCTGTCTCTATAAGAACCGACTTGTAGGCCTCGTTCCTGCCTGTGTACTGGTTTTTACCGCGTCCCCTTTCAGTGACAAGAACCTGACACTCTTTTCCCAGCCACCTTTTGTTGCTTTCCATGTTAAGCTTTTCAACAAGACAGCCCAATTCCCTGCTTCTTGACTTTATTACCTCTCCCGGAACCTGTTCCATTTTCTCGGCCTCGGTGCCTGGCCTGTTGCCGTACTTGCTGGCGTTTACAAAGTCGGGTTTTGTCTCTTTAAGCAGGCTGATTGTCTCTTTAAAATCTTTTTCTGTCTCACCCGGAAAACCCACTATCACATCCGTCCAGATAGTGACAAAGGGAAGCTCTTTCCTGAATTTTTTAACCAATTCTTTAAAATCTTCTGTCTCATAATGTCTTTTCATGTCTCTCAATACTATGTTAGAGCCGCTCTGAAGGGGCAAATGAAGGAATTTGTAGATTTTTTTGTCTCCGTAAAGCTCAATCAGGTCGCTCGCCAGAGGTTTTACGTGATTGGGGTTTGACATTCCCAGTCTCACCCTGAAGTCGCCCTCCGTGTCTGTCACTTGTCTCATTAATTCTACAAGAGAGCTGTTTATATCTTTTCCATAACATCCGCAATCCTGTGAAGTGAGCCACACCTCCCTGCATCCCTGCTTAAGTGACATTTCTATGCTCTTTATTATGTCACTCACAGGGTAAGAACTGAGACAGCCTTTGGCCTTTTTGACTATGCAGTATGAGCAGACTCCAAGGCAGCCCTGCGAAATTTCCACCACTGCCACAAGGGGGTTGAGCCTCTTTCTCTCGCAAAAAAGCTTATTCTCTCTCTTATTTCCCAAATAGTCTACCCTGAGACCTTTCAAAGTCTTTTTCACACATTCACCGATTTTAAGGCAGTCTCTCGGCCCTAAAAGACTTGCTAAAGGCTCCTTTGACCTTAAAATTTCGTATTCAGCCACGGGCATGCACCCTGCTATAATCATCTTCTTTTCAGGGAATTTTTTCCTGAGTTCTCTTATTTTGTATAAAATCCTCTTTTCAGTAGGTTCTTTGACTGCGCATGTGTTAACTATGAGAACATCAGCTTCTTCGGGTTCTTTTACAATAGAGAAGCCCTCCTTCTCAAGCAAACCCATCATAACCTCCGAGTGAGACTGGTTTGCGCTACATCCGAAAGTTTCCATATATACCGAGACTTTCCGTGTCATATTGTCACTTAATTTTTTGTTTCAGTTTTATATATTAGATTTTCCAATACTTATAGTGACAAGAAAGAGACAGGGGGTAAAATGGAAGAAACAGAAGGCGTGGAGTGGTTTAAGTTCTTTGAATGGAGTGACAATCCTTTTAAGATAAGGCCGGATCCCGGGAATATGGTTGGCTTCATTGATATGAGAACCCGCATGCTCACTTACATGAATTCCGAAGACGCCTTTATAGTGACAGGAACCACGGGGGCCGGAAAAACAACACTTCTCAGGTGGATTGAGGAGCAAAAGAACAACGCACTTTATTTCAATTTTCTTGATGACATAAAAGAGAGGCATTTCAAGAAAAAAGTGGAGGGGGGCTTTCTGGAAAAGCTTTTCAGGCTCTTTTCAGACTCAAAAAAGACGGTCCTGATAGACGAGGCCCAGGAAATGTCTCCCGAACTGATGAAATGGCTCAGGGGAAAGTACGACAGCGGAAAGGTATCTTCCATAGTCCTGGCATCCATAAGGGAAGAGCTCCACAACCTTGAGGAGCCCTTCGTTGACAGAATCGGCGGGAGGATAGTCACGGTGAGGAGCCTTACCGAAGAGGAGGCCTTCAAGATGGTGAAGCAGAGAATTTTCAGCAAGGGAAAAAGCAATCCGTTTACCGAGGAGGCTCTCGGGATGATTTTTGCCCGTTCCGGGTGCTCTCCCAGGAAAATTCTGGAAAACTGCGAAGCATGCTGCATATACGCTCTCAGAAACAACGTGAAATACATAGGCCAGGGAGTGGTAAAGGAGGCGCTGGGGGGCTTCAAGGCCCCGGAAGCTCCGGTGAAAAAGGAAGCCGGCACTTCTGCGGACATAAGAAACCTTTCACCCAGCCAGAGAAAAATAATAAAAATACTCTCGGAAGAGGAGCTTACTACAAAGCAGATAGCTGAAAGGCTGGATGTTTCCAGGGCGAGCGTGGCCAAGCAGCTTTCAAGGCTTTCCTTCAAGACAGACAAGAAGCTTCTCCAGAGCAAGGGGTTTAATTCCCCTCTCGTGGAACCCAAGAACATGGGCAGGCCCGTGGTTTACGGCCTGAACGAAGAGGCCGGAAAAATTCTTGTCCAGGCTCCTAATTTTTAACAATTGTCGATTTTGTCACTACTTTTTAGAGTTAACTATTTAACTTTCAGAAACCAGTTATGTTTACAGTAATGAAAGCAACCATCCCAGTGACTGCAGAGGGATGACGTTAATTCTGACTTCACCCTGACGTGTTTAGGGTTGGCTGGCTTTCGCGGGTGAAGAGGATGAAGCATCACATTCACTACAAGGGAGAGAAACTTGCTCCTGAACTGGAGGAAGAGCTGAAAAAGGAAGTGCATGAAATAATGCAGGAAGAAATGGGGGAAATCATGCACGACGTGGAGATAGTGATGAAAAACTTTGATGACGGAAAAGCTGAGACAATCCCGGGTGGAAGTAAATCAAAATTAAACAAAAAAATAAACTATGTTGCAAAGAATTACGGAACTTTTTTTGCAGGGCTTTTTTCAATAACCACCGGGCTTTTTGAAATGAAAGAAGACCCGGCCCTGGGGCTCTTTGAAATTGGGGCGGGTTTTGTGGCCATGGGATACGGAGTATTGAACCACATACCCCCGAAATACGGGCTTAATTACGGCTTTAAGGTTAATTTTCCGGACCACGGCTACGGGCTCGGCCTGCGAAAATCCAAAAAAGAAAAGGAGGAGCCGGTGATATATTCCACCTAGTTTACTGGTAGGACCTGTCAACAGCGTCTTCTATCTCTCTTTTTTTCCTTCCGTATTTTTCCAGAACCCAGTTTCTGTACTTTTCGTCTTCATGGAACTTTATGAAGTAAATTTTCTCTTTTTCAGGAACAAAACTGTGTTTACCTTCGGCTATGTCCTTCACGTGACCCTTTATCTTTTCAATATTTTTCCCTCTCTTTTCCTGAACATGTATAAATTTGAAAATTATTTTTTCTTCCTTGCTCATTTCGTTGCCTATAATTTTCTCCATGTCAATAGAATAGTTGTTAAATTTGTACATCCTTTTCCAGAACTCGTAAATTTCCTCTTCCGTTGCCATAATCAAGAAAGAGATTCTTAAGCTTAAGTAAATAATGTTACTATTAAGTAATTAAAAAAACAGTTAACTTTATATAGGAGTTATGATAATAATATTAATATGCTTTGTCACCATGTTACCATCAATAAATAATAAATACTTTATGGCGCAAAACATATAAAGGCGGTTTAATGACCACAAAAAGACAGAAAAAAGCAACAACAAAAACTGTTTGTCCCGAATGCAAATCCACTCATCTTATAGAGGACTCCTCAAGGGGGGAGGTCGTGTGCGCGAGCTGCGGGCTTATTCTTGAGGAAAACGTTGTGGACCTGACTCAGGAATGGAGGGCTTTTGACCAGGAGCAGAGGTCCAAGAGGGCAAGAACAGGCGCCCCTCTCACGCCGACAAAGCACGACAAGGGCATGATAACCGAGATAGGAAAGGGGCCCGGGGAGCTGTTCAAGGTCTCGCCGAAGAAGAGAGCTCAGTACTACAGGCTCAGGAAATGGCAAAAAAGGCTTGTGGAGAGCAAGGACAGGAACCTGAGCTTCGCTCTGTCAGAGCTTCAGAGGCTTATTTCATTTTTAGGCTTACCGAAAAACATCCACGAGGAAGTGGCAAAGCTCTACGAGCTGGCCGTGGACAAGGGCCTTGTGAGGGGAAGGTCAATGGAGTCGGTGGTGGCCGCCCTGCTCTACGCTGTATGCAGGGAATTCAGGTCGCCCAGAACCCTGGACGAAATCACTGACGTGTCGGGGGTGGACAAGAGAGAAATCGGAAGAACCTACCGTTACACGTGCCGCGAGCTCGGGATAAGGATTTTGCCGTCACAGCCCGAAGACTATATACCAAGATTCGCTACAATGCTGGGGCTGGGAGACAAGGTCCAGGCGAAGGCGATAGACATACTAAAGAAAGCCAAGGAATATGACGTGACTTCAGGAAAGGGCCCCACGGGGGTTGCGGCCGCGGCGCTGTACATAGCCGCGGTTTTGAACGACGAGAAGAGGACTCAGAGGGAGGTCGCAGACGTGGTAGGCGTGACCGAGGTTACGATAAGGAACAGGTACAAGGAAATCGTGGACAAGCTTGGAATAGAAGAGGAAGTTGAGAAGAAGGTAAGAGAAGAAGAGTAAATTCAAATTTTTTATATGTAAAGCGGGGGGTTGAAATGCAAAACAGAATTCAGGACAAGTACAGGTCGGATTTGGCCATGGACATGGATATGTTTCCTTTTAGGGACATGCAGGACCTTGTCAAGATAAGGAAGCCAGTGGTTTCCAGAGACGGTAGAACTGTAAAGGACTGCAACTTCTTCAAGTCCACAGGCCAGTGCTTCGGAACCAGATGCTTCTGGACAAGGAACGGCGAGTGCCCGTTCTTTGAGAAGAACAACAAGGCTAAATAATTTCTTTAATTTCCTCAAAGGAGGCGTTCGTCTTCAGGGCCGTGGGGCAGAAATGGGTTCTGGAGACGCGGAAGCCCTTTTCTCTCAGCCTTTCCATGGTTTTGTCCATTTTGTCCGGGCGTTTCCCGGTTTTCTTGTACAGGTAGTGCAGGTCGTAATAAAACGGAAAGCTTTCTTCCTGTTTTACAAATGAAACTAACTTTCTCTCCTGCACGAACATGTTTTTCTCTAGCCCCTTTTTCAATTTCTCCAGGAACCCTTCGTTCTTTACAGGGCCGAGATAAACTTTGCAGAACCGGATGGCTTCGCCGCACAGGGGACATGTTTTTTCCAGGACATTTGCCCGCCAGCCGCACTTGAAGCAGTGGCTCACGTAAGAAAAATCCTTCAGCCCCCGGTTGACCCGCTTCACGCCTTTCTCCACCTTTCCGTAAACTCTAAAATAGTGCAGCCGCGAGTAGCTGAGATACGGAATGAAAACCCTTTCGTACCTTGCAAAAATTCTCATAACGGCTGTTATGAGTATTCTCAGGCCCAGCTCGCTGTAGTAATCCGTTTTCATGGATTTTATCCCGTACCGTCTCTCCGCCACTTTCGGATAGCTTCCGCAGAGGGGCGCGGTGTCTGTGGCCGTTATTGCCAGGAAGCCTTTCCCGCCAAGGCTTGCAGAAGCGGAGTCAATGAAGCCGATAGGCGACCCGAAGGGGTCTATGTCCACGAAGTCAAAGTGTTTCTCCCTCAGGAGCAGATTGGCATCCTTTTCACTGATTTCCAGCTTTACCCCGTTCCTCTCGGCATTCTCCTTCATGAGCAGCACGGCCTTGGGGTTGCAGTCGTTGGCCCACGCTTCCAGTCCCGCCTCCTTCTTGTATCTGAGGGCTCTTACCCCGGTGGCCGAGAGGGCGTCCAGGGCTTCAATTTCCCCCATTTTCTTGCCTAGGATTTCCGGGATGAGTTTGCAAACGCACACGGATATGTTCCTGTCCCTTTCCATCACCGGGTTATAAAAAACCTCCGCATGCTCGGGCATGTCGGCCCGGGGAACCTTTATGGAGACGGAGCCTTCTTTTGTTTCTTCCATAGATAATATTCCAGGGATAGAAATAAAAGATTTAAGTTTGCCGCCATTAGTTTATTTATGAATTTTCTCTGCTCAAGCGACCTGCACGGCGTGGTTCCGGTGCAGATGAAAAGCATAGTAAAGGAAAGAAAAATTGACGCCATACTTTACGGCGGGGACCTGTCCCCCCACGGCTGGTTCGGAGGGGAGGGTGAGAGCGCAGAGGCCCCCCTAGAGTTCATGCTGGGCCTGGGGCTGCCCTTTTTTCTGGTGAACGGGAACATTGACCCTGACATGTCCTTTTTTGAAAATGCGGAAAAGCGACACGGCAACCTGCATTTCGTCCATCTCAGGAGGGTAAAATTCGGGAAGTACTATGTTGTGGGCCTGGGCGACTACCTTTACCCCTTCACCGGAGCGGATTACGCTCTGAAAATGTTCAGGTCCCTTCTGGAGAAGTCTCCGGAGAAAACAATAGTGATAAGCCACTACCCTCCGAGAGGGGTGGCGGACATGACCGACACGGGAGTCAATGCGGGAAAAAAGGAGCTCATGAAAATAATAGAAGAATTCAGGCCTCCCGTGTTCCTGTGCGGGCACATACACGAGGCCGCGGGAATAGCAAGGTTGGGCGAGACCACTGTGATAAATGCCGCGATGAAAACCGTGCTCCTTGAAATGAATGACGGAGAAGTGAACGTTTCTTTAGTTTGATTTCTTCAGGATCTTTTCCTCGGGCTCCTCGTGTTTCCTGATTGTTTCTATCTGTTCTCCCATGGATTCCTCGGCGGTTCCCGGCCTTACGGGCTTGCTCTTTTCCTGCTTCTTTTTTTTCGCCCCTTTCTCTGACTTTTCTTCAACCGGTATTTCCGGCACGTCCCTTTCCAGTTCTATCTCCTTGAAGATTTCCCTGACGCTTCCTATGAACCTCCTGACGTACTCCTTGGTTATGTGTATCTCCCTCTCGGGAACGTCCTCCACTTTCTTGTCGTTCATCTTTTTCTTCATCTCAAGGACTTTGCCGAAAACCTCCTCGTAGACAGGGCTTACCTTCCCGTCGTCTATAAGGTATTTCTTGAAAGCCTTTGGAAGCTCCTTGGGGTCTTCCGGGAGCTTGTCCAGCGCCTTCAGGGCGGCGACGGAGGCCTTGACCATCATTTCGTAGCTTTTCTGTATCTCGCTCCTTTTTCTTCTTATGGTGAGCTCAAATAGAAGCTTCTTGAACCTCTCAACGAATTCCTCCCCTTCCTTCAGGTACTTGTCCAGTTCCTCCCCCTTTATCTCGTTTATTTTCCTGTGTTCCACGTCCTTCCTGAACCTGACAACCTTGTCAAGGAAGGCCGCGTATTTTTCCTCAAGCATGCCTGTTTTTACCAGGTACTCCCTGCAGGCTTCGGCCGCGTTTATCGGGTCGGGCGGCCCCCTGCCCAGGTACATCATCACTGCCTCCTCGGCTCCTATCATTGCGTAGTACAGGTCCTCGGCTATTATCCACAGCTTGGCGTGGTTTGCCCTTACCAGCCTTTTCGGAACCGAGCCCATTCTCCTTTCGGAAGCTTCCGGGGTTGCGGGCATTTCGCCCATCTCCAGGAGCTTCTTGTTGGTCATGAAGAATCCCGTGTCGTAAACAGGTATACCGTCCTTGAGAAGCGCGTAAGCAAGTGGGGCGTAATTCTTTGCCATCCTCATGAACTCCGTTATGGTCCACACCGGCTGGGGAGAAAGCTTGTCGTCAATCTTGCAGGCCGTGTCCCTCACGAACTCGTCTATCTTTTCCCTAATTTCCTTGGAAAAGCCCCTCTTGGTGTCGTCCACGAGCACGACCACGTCTATGTCGCTTTCGCACTTGAACTGGTCCCTTGCGGTGGAGCCCCAGACGATTATCGCCTTGATTGCCGGGCCGAACTTGTCAAGAATTTTTTTGGAGAACTCCTTCACCACCCTGGCCCTTCTCTGCTTGGCGAATTCCCTTATCTTCTTTCCGGTTTTTTTCCTTGCACGGGCCTTGGTTTTGGATTTTTTAACCATAAGTAATCACTATATAATAATTACAAAGGCTTCTATATAAACGTTAGCGATATTCTTCCTGGTCCCAGACTTCCCTCGGCTTCTTTTTCTTGTTCATAACTTCCCCTCTCAGCCAGCCGTGTGAAAGCTCGGGAGACTCAAGGGTTCCTTCAAGCGGTTTGAATGTGTTTTTTTCTATTATCCTTCTCTCCCTTTCTATTTCCCCGGGCGTTATGCCGAAAAATTCCGGCGGCAGGTCTTCGGGAGCCACGTTCCTTTCAAGCCACATTGACATCCACTTCAGGGCGTTCACGCTGTCAAGCCACCTTTCCTCCTCTTTTCTGCCGCCTCCCCATTCATAGATTATGTAGCCGTCCCTGAAGCCCCTTTCCCTGAGATACCAGATAAGCTTGTAAAGGTAGACATCGTCCCTTTCCACGGGATGGTGCAGGTGCGCCGGCGAGGGATAGGAGCCCACGTGAAGCATCTTGGTGTATTCGCCCATGTCCCTCGGGCTGTTTTTTATTTCCTCCATCACATCCATCCCGTGCGTTGCCACGTGCTCAAAGTCAACTGTCATCCTTACTAGCGGGTGGTCCACGATCCTTATGACCTGGAACAGGTCCCTGGGCCTTTCCAGCCTGTGGTAGCCCCTGAATTCCTTCTGCCTGCAGTCCGGGGTCTCTATCAACAGCATTACGTTGGCGCCCTTGAGATCCTTCAGCATGTTTTTTATATGGCCCTCAAGGTACTTGCCGGCCACTGCGTCCACGAGCTTTTTCTCCTCCCCCTTATCAATCAGCTTCTCCGGGCTTTCCTTGCCCACTATGTTTTTCCAGAGCTTGTCCCCTCTCTCGTACATGTACCACCCCATTATTATGTATGCCTGATGTTCCATCAGTTCCTCGGGAGGGTTGCTTCTGAAATAGTCCTTTAAGGCCTCCATGACCTTCTTTTCTTTCTCCTCGGGGGATATGGATTTTATCCTTGCCTCAAGCTCTTCCCCGGAAAGCTTTTCTTTTTTTGAAATATAATCCCTCATGAGGGACAGCCTGGTGGTGTAGTCCTCCCTTTTCATCCTTTCCTTTGCATACCACTCTATGGCTTTCTTGGACTTGAGGAACTTTTCCTTGACCGGCTTCCCCTCGTCGTCCACCATGTTCCAGGAAAGCCTCCTGTACTCCCTCATCAGAAACGGGCTGGGTAGGTAAGAGGAGTGTATGTTTATTGCCTTGAACCCTATTTTCTTGGAGAGCTTTATGTATTCCTTCATGTCCCTTTCAACCATCTGGTAGTCCGTCTGCTCCGCGGAGGTGGTGGGCAGGGTCATGTTCGTGGCGGCGTGCATGGTGAAATCCACGTTCTGGGCCTTTATGATTCTCTTTATCTCGTCCACGTCGTGGGGCGTGGGGCTTTGGGGGTACTCAAGGTCCACCTGTATCACCTTGGTGCCCTTTGAGACAACCATCTGGGTCTGCTGCACCACCGTGGCCTTGTCAAAGGAGGGTATGCCCGTGGTGATTCCCACCTTGTATTTCTTCGGCTCTAGAAACCTGTTGTTTTCCTCAGAACTGAAAATTTTTTTTATAACTTTCTTTATCATAATCTAACCGTTTTAGTGCCTCTTCAGCTTCACGCCGCCGAAAAGGTCTTTTATGTCATCGTAAAAATTTATAAAATCCCTGTAGGCTATTTTTTCCAGCTTGCCGCCCATGCCTTTTGGTATATGAAATTCCCCCTCAATCGGGGCCCCTATAACTTTTCTGACTGATTTCTCCAGCGCTTCAAAGGTCCTGCTTTTCTCTTTCTTCTCCTCCGCCACGCCCATGAACTTTTTCACGGATTCCCTTATTTTCTCGATTCCTTTGGGTTCCGGCTTCTTCTCTTCCTCCACTTCTCCCTTGAACTGCTCTATTTCCCTCCACATAATCTCTTCCTTTTCCTTGAGCAGCCTCTTGAGCTCGTCTATGTCTTTCCTGGTTTTAACATGGGCTTCAAGTTTTACCTCAAGCGCCTCCTTTTCCCCTGACTTGAGTATCCTGGTTTTTTTCTGTATTTTGATGTCTATGTATGAGTAGAATGCGTACTTCTCCTTGTTGTACTCGTACTCGGTCTCCGCGGATATTTCCTTCCAGCAGAAAAGCTCCACCCCGGACACGCTCGTGTTGTACCCCTCCACCATCATTGGGTCGTCCAGGCCCGTGTAGTCCTCCGGACCTCCCTGCGCTATCTTTATCTTGTGTATGGCCTTCAGGTAGGGCTCCACGGATTTTTTGTAGTTTTCTACGGCGGCCTGCCTGTTGTTAAGCTCCGCCCTGAGCATCCTTACCCTTTCCTCAACTCCCCTGGAGTACATCTTGAGCCATTCCTGGTAAAGCATCCACTTGGTCTTCAGCAGACCCTTTTCACTGTTTGAAACCTTCAGCTTGTCTATGTCCTCCTTCTTTTCTATCTTGAAGAAGTCTATCACCAGGGTAGGGAACTTGCCGCTTGAAACAAGCTTGTGCATTCCCGAAGGAGTCTGGCTGTCCACCAGGTCCACAAAATCCGACTTGAGAGAATCAAACTTGTTTTCCCTGAAGTGGTTGAGCACCTGCTCAAATTTTCTCAGGTCGTGGTTTATAAGCTCTATGTCCCTTCTCATATCGCTTATGTTGCTAAGAATCCTTCCCACGCTCTGCTCCAGGGCCTGTTTTTTCTGGAGTATGTCCTGCTGGTACGGGCTGGTGGGGTTTATCTCCAGCCAGTCCCTGTACTTTTTGACCTCGTAATTGTACTTGTCCTTGAGAAGCGAGATTATTTTGAAGTACACATCCGTGGGGAAACCAGCAACTCCTTTTATCTTAAGCTTCCTGTTGGTTCCACCTATAGCGCCCATTTTTACACCATTTAATTATTTAAATAGCGCTATTTTAATATTTTATAGTAAATCAAAATCAAAAAAATAGGTGAGAATTTGCTTGATACGCTGAAAAAAATGATTCTCCGTAAGAAAGACGACTCGGATTTGGACAGCCCGCGGATTGAAAGGGATTACGCGCCGCGGGAAGACTACAGGATACCGGAGCCACGGGACATAAGGAGGCTTCCCAATCCGGGAATGCAGAGTCCTCCAACCAGAAGCTACGCGCCGGAGCCCAGGTCGCCGGTGCCGGAAAGGCCTGCCCGGATGCCGCCCCCCGCAGAAGAGCCTCCCCACATGGCCGAGCCCAGAATCCCAGAAAACAACAACGTGATTAACCAGATACTCTACAGGCTTGATAACATAGAAAGGAGGCTGGACAGGCTTGAAGGCTACCGACCCCAGCCGGGTCCACAGCCCAGAAGATACTAGCTGTAGTAGTAATTTCCCTTTTCTTTCTGTTCTCTGTCTTTCACGGAACCAGGCTTGTTTGCTCTCGGCCTGCCGTTTTCCGGGTCCCTCCTGAAAGTCACGTCAAGGTCTTTCAGGAAAACGTTAAAGGATTTCTCCAGCCCTGAAGTTTCAAGCGCCTTACCTTTGATACCGGATTCGCCCAGGAAAACCATGCCCCTTTTTGATATAAGGTCCAGGAAAAGCAGGTCGTGGTCTATCACCATGCAGGTGGCCTCTCTCATCTGTATCACGTTCTGTATTACCCTCGCCGCCGCAAGCCTCTGCTCCACGTCAAGGTAGGCGGATGGCTCGTCAAAAAGGTACATATCGGCATCATGGAGAAGGGAAAGCGCTATCGCAAGCCTCTGGGCTTCCCCCCCGCTGAGAGTCTTTACGGAAGAAGTCATGAGCCTTTCCAGCCCCAGCGGGGCCACGAGGTAATTCTTGTATTTTGAAAAGTTCCTGTTTTTGCCCAAGGCCTCTCCGAGGGTTCCCTCGTAGGTGGGGTGTATGTACTGGGGCTTGTAGCTTATTCTTACCCGGGGATTTATGGTTCCCGAGTCCGGTTCCATCTCCCCGGCAAGTATCTTGGCAAAAGTCGTCTTACCCAGGGCGTTCGCCCCGAATACCCCCAAAACATCCTCAATGAAGATTTCTCCGGCTTCCACTTCCAGGCTGAATTTTTCCAAGGCCTTTTTTACGTCGGTGAACCTTGTAAGCATGGGCTTCTTCTCCCCCTTGGCCGGCGACATGACGTCAAACCTTACAGGATCCGGCCTTATCCTGACGTTGTCCTCCTTTATGTACCCGTCAAGGAAGGCGTTTATCCCCACCCTGACTCCGTAAGGCTTGCTCACAACCCCGTAAGCCCCCGGCACTCCGTAGAATATGTGTATCTGGTCCGCCATGAAATCCAGCGTGGCCAGGTCGTGCTCCACAACAATGATTGTTTTCTCCCGGCTTTTTTCCCTTATAAGCTTCCCGACTTCAAGCCTTTCCCTCACGTCCAGGTAAGAGGAAGGCTCGTCTATGAAGTAGAAGTCCCCCTCCATTGAAAGCGCTATCGCTATGGCCAGGCGCTGCAGCTCGCCGCCTGAAAGTTCGTCAACATCCCTTTCGGTGATGTAGCCCAGGTTGAGCCTTTCCAGGAGCTCCATGGTTTTGCCCCTGGTTATTTTTTTCACGCTGCCTTCGTACACTTCAACAATTTCATCCACCTGCTGGGGCTTGTAAACGGTCTTTGTTCCCGAGGAAAGTTTTTTGAAGTAGTCCTGGAGCTCGCTCCCCCTGAAAAGCTTTGACACATCCCCGTCTGCTCCCATGTTGGGGCTGAGCTTCCCGGACAGGATTTTCATGGCTGTGGATTTGCCTGTCCCGTTTGAGCCAAGCAGACCTATAACCTTTCCCGGAACGGGCACCGGCAGCCTGTAGAGCACAAATCCGTTTTTGCCGAACCTGTGCACGGGTCCCTCCTTCAGGGCCTCCGGGGTGTTGACTATCTGCAGTGCATGGAAAGGGCATTTTTTGACGCAGATGCCGCACCCTATGCAAATGCTCTCGTCTATAACCGGCTTCCCGCTCTCGCCTTCCTGGACGCACTTGTCTCCCGCCCTGTTCCTGGGGCAGAACCTCATGCATTCCAGGTTGCATTTTTTCGGGTTGCACTTGTCCAGGTCTATAACAGCGATTCTTGTCATAATTAGAGTAAGAGAACAAAACTTAAAAAGATATTTAAGAATCTGACCCCATCTCTTTACAGGGTTTTATGCTGATAGCTCTCGTGGGCAAGACAAATGTGGGTAAATCCACCTTCTTCAAGGCCGCCACGCTGTTGGATGTGGAGATATCCAACCGGATTTTCACAACCATAAAACCGAACGAGGGCGTGGCTTACGTCTCTGCTTCATGCCCCTGCACCGAGCTGGAAAAGTCCTGTTCTCCAAAAAATTCAAGGTGCCACGAGGGAAAGCGCCTGATACCCGTAAAACTGCTGGACGTGGCCGGACTAGTTCCCGGAGCTCACGAAGGCCGGGGCCTGGGAAACCAGTTCCTTGACGACCTCAGGCCCGCCCCGGTAATGATTCACGTGCTGGACATGTCCGGGACCACCGATTCCGAGGGAAACCCTTCTGGGGGTCATGACCCCAAGGAAGACATGGTTTTCTTTGAGGAGGAGCTGGACTACTGGTATGCTAACATCTTTAAACGCGAGTGGCACCAGATGGCGAAGCAATCAGAGATAGAGAGAAGCGACTTTGAGAAGCAGATACTGGGCAGGTTCTCCGGGCTGGGTATAAACAAAGACCAAGTGCACGAGGCCGTTAGAAAGGCGGACGTGGACCCCACAAGGCCCACAGAATGGTCTGAAGAAGACGTTTACAGGTTTGCAAAGTGCCTCCGCCAGGAGTCAAAGCCCATAATAACTGCCGCAAACAAGATGGACCTGCCGGGCAGCACGGAAAACTACGGGCGCCTGAAGAGTGAAAACATGGTGCCCTGCTGCGCTGACGCGGAGCTGGCTCTTCGCAAGGCCGCGGAATCCGGCCTCATAAAGTACGTGCCCGGGGCCGGGTCTTTTGACCTGCTGAAGGACCTGAATAAAAGCCAGGAACATGCACTGGAAAAAATAAAAAAACTGCTGGAAAAATACGGCTCCACGGGAGTGCAGTATTGTCTCAATAAGGCAGTGTTCGGCTTAATGGGTTATATGGTTGTCTATCCGGTTGAGGACGAGACGCACTGGTCGGACCGTAAGGGTAACGTGCTCCCCGATGCCCACCTGGTGCCGAAGGGAATCACGGCCAGGGAGCTGGCTTACCGCATACACTCGGATATCGGGGATAAGTTCATAGGGGCCATAGACGCCAGGACCAAGAGAAAAATCGGGGCCGACCACGAGCTGAAGGACGGGGATGTTATAAAGATTCTAACCTAGGCCTTTTTCAGCAGAGGGTATAGCAGGGTAAACAGGGCCGCTGTGATGAAGGAAATCTCAAACGGGTAAAATCCCGCCCAGAAAACCAGGGCAAGCAGGGGCAGCACTATTATTCTCACAAGGTTGAAGGATATCTCCCTCATGACTATGAAAACAAAGTACTGCTCCTTCCTGGCTATGTCGTAGGAGTTCACCCAGAAAGGCACGCGCAGGACTTTTTCCGTGACATTCTTGTAGGAGTCCACCATCATGAAGCTGAGGGGGCTGTTCACGAACAGCCTGCCCAGCCAGCCGAAAAAGTAGAGCAGGGTGCCTGTTCTTACAAGTTTCATTTTGTCCTTTATCCTGTCCGTAAAATTTCCTATCAGATAGAAAGTCATTATGGAAACCAAGAGCGTGGCCGTAACCAGCAGCCCCACGGTTTCGGTTTTGAGCAGGAGAATAATCAGGAACACGGGCCAGATGGTTCTTCCTATAATTGACTCCACCGCGTAGCCCATGAAGCTCGCCACGTTTCTGGCGTGCTTCCTGTCAAAAAGGTATTTTTTCACAAGCCCGAAGTCAATCGGGACCTCCTCGTGCCTTTCCTTTATGAAAAACAGGGGCAATGTTCCGGACACGAGAATAAGAGAGCCCAGAGCGAATAGAATGCTGTAGCCCAGGACCAGTATCACGTAGCCCGCCACCAGGGGGCCTAGAGCCGTTGCAACTGTTACAAGAATTCCTATGAAGGAGTACTGTCGGCCTTCCTTTTTCATATCCGAGTGCTCTATGTAGTTCATATGGAACCCGTAATTGAACAGAATCAGACCCGAAGCCAGGAGCGAGGGCAATAACAGGAAGACCAGGGCCGAGGACTGGATGAAGTTGAGCCCCATGTAATAAAAGATTGTAAGGGGAGTTGAGAGAAGCATGGCGTACTTTATACCCACCCTTGAAAGCACTCTTGCGCCCAGGGTGGACAGCAGGACGAAAAAGAAGCTTATAAGAAAATAATAGAAAATTACAGCCGGTATGGAGTAGCCCAGCGAGTAGAGATATATGGGCACGAATATGGAGATAAGGGACTCGGCTAGCGTCATTAAAAATATTGAAACATAGATGCTGTTGATTTCCTTTTTCCTGAAGAAATGAGCGCGGTTGAAGTGGTGCATGTAGAATAATGGACCTGTTAAAAATAAATTATGTTGCGAAATCGGAGAGCCTTTTCTGCCTAAGCATAACGCTTTTTTTCCTGTATTCCCCGAGTTTTATCTTCAGTCTGGGCCTTATGTAGTCCAGCGCCTCCTCAAGGGTCGCGAACTTTTCGCACCCGGACTTCATGGCGTTCCTTACGTTCTCGCGGACCTGCCACACGCCCACCGGAACAACGTATCCCTCGTAAACCTCCCTGAAACTCACCACGCGGGCCTGCCTGCCCATCCTGAGTAGCTCCTCAAGAACTCCCAGCCTTGCGGCATAATACCCTCCTGCCTGTTTGTCCGCGTACCTGGTCCTGCCGCGGAACGGCTCGTACTCCTCAACGATTTCCGTCTTCTTGAGATTGAAGCTCCAGAACGAGCCCGGCTTCCATGCCTCAAAGTTCTCAAACTCCCAGCTTCCCGGCATCATCAATACCACGAATTTATTGTTGAGAAAACTGGATTCGTAAACCCGGAACTCGTTCACCTGGGGGAAGTTCCTGACCTGTTTCATCAGGCTCTTGCCTATGATGTCATCCATGGCGGTTATGCTCCATCTGGTTGGAACCATCTTTTTCTCCAGGCCCAGGGCGCCCGAAGAAAGTATGTTGGTAAGCTTGTAAATGTCCACGTTTTTTTTGTACATTATAAAGGAGGCCTCCGCCGCCCTGAGCTCGTCGTTGACAACCTTGTCCACTATCCTGGGGACTTTCACGTTTTCAGCTATCCTGACTTTGTTCACGGAAACAGAGGGCCCCATGGGTTGCACGACGCTGGAAAAGCTCATGCGGTACACCGGCTTCCCCCTGAACTCCATTTCCACGTCGGCCGGTTTTTTGGCCATAGCAAGAAGCTTGTTGTCCTCCACGAGGCCGGACTTGGAGAAGATGTTTTGCCTGTGCTTGGAACGGAGAATCAGGGACCTCTTTTCTACTATCTCCCCGTAACTTCGGCCGAACCAAGTGCCGGGATTCTCGGGCATGTTAGAGGGTGCGATATTCCCGAGGGGCCCCACAAAAACATCAGGATATCCGAACCTGCCCACAAAGATGGACGGGGACGGCCCGAAGAACCCGTCCTTTATCCCGGTTATTTTCTGCTCCATCCTGACTTTGTCAAGAAGGGGGCACTTCCCGAGCCCGCACAGGTTCTTTCCTCCCTTGCAGTATATGCAGAGCTGGGCTGTAGAAACCATATAGAGTAAAATAACGAAGAAACAATAAATAATTTAAAGGGTTTACTTCTTTTTCCGGGCCTTTCCGGCTGCCTTCTTCTTTTTGGCTGGCTCGGGTTTTGCCTCGGGTTCCGGCACTACCGGAGACTTGAGCTCCTCGCTTTCAATCCATACTATCAGCAGGCCCAGTATTATTACAACCGGCGGTATGATTCCCTTCAACACGGTCTTGAACTCCGACCACCAGTCAAACATCGCCCAGCTGGCAGGCTTCACCGCGGTAAGCACGGGAGCGCCTACGGGCACAAGCAACCAGAGTCCCAGCAGAATTAAAATCAGTCCAAATACGAGTTTTATTGCTGCATGCATTTGAAAACCTCCTTTTATAATAGCGTGTTACAATTTAAATAATTCTTATATATAAACTTTAAACTCGGTTTCAAATATAAAATTTATTAATATCCAAAACAATTTTAATTAAAAGATGAATGCGAGGATTAACGAGCATGAGGAACATAAGCAGGCATGAGGCCAAAAAAATGGGTCATTATCCTCTTGTTGTGGGGATTCCCACCAAGAATTCCGAGTCAACAATACTTCACGTTCTTTCTAACGTGGCCGAGGGGCTTTCAAGGCATTTTTCCGAAAAAAGCCTTATAGTGATAGCCGACGGGCACTCCAGAGACAATACCCTTGCCCTGGCCGAGATGCTTCCTCTTCCCAAAAGCGTGGACCTGGTTTCGGTAAAAGATGAAAAGCCCTACGGAAAGGGGGCCGGGGTGAAATCCACGCTTGAAATAGGCAGGCAGGTGGGGGCTTACTCCACTACAATCGTGGACTCGGACCTGGTTTTCATAACCCCCAGCTGGATAGAGCTTCTGGCAAAGCCAACGCTTTACGGAAGGGCCGGCCTGGTTGCCCCGTTTTACCACAGGCACAAGTACGACGGGATGATAACCAATGTGCTGGCTTACCCTTTCACCAAGGCTATATACGGGGGCTACAGGCGCCAGCCCATAGGCGGGGACTTCTCAATATCAAGGCCGCTCCTTGAGGACCTGCTGGCCGAGGAGGTGCCGCACGATTTCGGGATAGACATTTTCATAACCACCACTGCCCTGGTGAAGAACTACAAGATAGGGGAGGCCATATTGGGAAGTAAGATACACAGCAGCACCAGGAAGTATGTGATACCAAAAAAGCACATAGATCCCATGTTCTGCCAGGTTGTGGGGCAGATGTTCAGGATGCTTGAGCAGCACGAGTGTATATGGACCGGCGGGAGGAAGCCGGACTACAGGGAAATACCCGGAGGTACGAAAGACAAGGAGCAGATACCTCTCAAGATTGACGTGGAAAAAATAAAGGGCTCCTTCAAGGGCAGGACAAGAAAAAACAGGACCATGATTGGTAGGATAGCCAGGGACTACGACGAAAGCCTGGCGCAAAAAGTTTCCAGAATAATTGCCAACGGAAAGGGGGTTGAAAAGGAGGACTGGATAAAATTCGTTTACGCCGCCGCATTCTATTACAAAAAGAAAAAAAGCCAGAAAGTTCTGGAGGCCCTGCTGAGCCTATGGTACGGCAGGTACTACAACCACGTGAAAAAAATAAAAGACATGAGCCACAGGGAATCCGAGGACGAGGTTGAGAGCATATACTCGACCTTCAAGAGCCACAGGCAGGAATTTTTAGAAAAATACACCCGTGTGTAATATGCATAAGACTTTTTCTAAAACCAGGAGAGACGCTTTGTCCATATTAAAGCACGCTTTGAAAGAGACATCCATAGAGAAAGCCATGAGGGAAAACATAAAGCTTAAAGGAAACGCGTTGAAGGTAAAGAAAAGGAAATACAGGCTGGACAAATACGAAAAAATTTACGTTTTCGGGTCGGGCAAGGCCTCCTACGGGATGGCCTCCTTTCTAAAATCCCTTCTGGGGGACAGAATAGCGGGCGGGCTCGTGATCCACACGGAAAAGCACAGGAACCTTGGCAGGATACGGGTTGTTAAGGGGACGCATCCACTTCCGTCCGCGCAGAACCTCGCGGCAACCAGGAAAATGGTCGGCATGCTTGAAAAGGCCGGTGCGAACGACCTTATAATTTACCTGACTTCCGGCGGGACTTCATCGCTCCTCTGCTGCCCCAGGACGGGCCTGAGGGAATACAGGGTCCTGAACAAGAGAATGATTGAGGCGGGAATGACCGTGAAGGAAATAAATACCGTAAGGAAAAAAATTTCCAGGGTCAAGGCAGGCAGGCTTCTGAGTTTCATCAGGGGCAAGGCCGTGAACCTGGTGGTTTCAGACGTTGTGGGCGACCCCCTGGATTATGTGGGCTCCGGGCCAATGGTTTATTCAAACCCATCTTCCAGTCGCGTGCTCAAAATATTGAAAAAACACAAAATTCCGCTGAGCCTGAAAATCCTGAAGGCTATCAAGGAGAAGGAGAAAAGAAAAAAAAGGAAAGCGGACAGTTTTGTACTGCTGAACAACACAATGCTTCTCAAAAAGGCTGCTGAGAAAGCAAGGAAGCTGGGCTACAAAGCCATGGTAAAGTTTCCGGAATACGAGGGAAGTCCCGAAGCCCTTGCCCGCAAGTTTTCCGCGCTCCCCAAGCTGAAAAGAAAGACCTGCTTGATATCGGGCGGGGAGCTGAGCACCAAGGTAAGGGGAAGGGGCCGGGGCGGGCCCAACCAGGAGTTCGTTCTTTACTGCCGCAAAATTCCGTGCACCTCGGCCTCCATGGATTCGGACGGGATAGACGGCAACTCGCGCGCCGCGGGGGCGGTTGCGGACGAGAGAGATTTCAGGGGCTTTGAAAAAAACGAGGTGGAAAAGGCCCTGAAGGGCAGCGATTCCTACACTTTCCTGAAGAAAAGGAACTGCCTCATAGTCACGGGCCCCACGGGAACCAACCTGAACGATTTGAGAGTGCTCTTGAAAAGGTGAAACATTTAAATACGTGTCTTCCATAGTTTTTCTGTAAACCTGCGATGTGCCATCAGAACCATTCAGCATGGTTCCGATACCTCCCGGCTTGAGGGAGGATTGGTGAAGGTTAAGAGGTGAAAAAATGAAACTGAAGTTTCAATTTTCGCCTCAAAAAAAGGTGAAAGCATGGGAATGTACGGAAGAGTAAGGGACCTGTGGAAAAGGCCCAAGGAAAATCTCGGAGATTTGTGGAAGCAGAGGCTTGTTGACTGGAGAAAGCAGAACGTGATAGAGAGGATAGACAAGCCCACCAGGATTGACAGGGCCCGGAGCCTGGGCTACAAGGCCAAGCAGGGCTATGTTCTTGCCAGGGTAAGGGTCAAGAGAGGAGGAAGGAAGAGGCCCAGACCGAAAGGAGGAAGGAAACCCAGCAAGTACGGAATGACCAGGTTTTCCCCGTCCAAGAGCCTCAAGTGGATAGCCGAGGAAAGGGCCGGAAGAAAATTCTCCAACCTGGAAGTCCTGAATTCCTACTACGTGGCCGAAGACGGAGTCCACAAGTGGTACGAGGTAATAATGGTGGATCCTAGCCACCCTGTCATAAAGAAGGATGACAAGATAAACTGGATTTGCAAGGCAGGAAGCGGAAGGGTATTCAGGGGCAAGACTTCCTCGGGAAAGGAAGGCAGGGGACTCCACGGCAGAGGAAAAGGCTTTGAAAAATCCAAATCCTCAAAAAAATAAGGGAAAGCCCGATAATTGCCGTTTTTTAAGCTTTTAATATGCTTTCCTGTTATATTTATTTGGTGGGGGTTTGATGGACTTTTACGATTTAAACATACATCTAGACAACCTGGAAGAGTTTGACGAGGTAGTGGAAACCGCCAAGAGGCTCGGATATTCCGGAATAGGCCTTGTAGAGAAATACGCAAACCTGGACAGGTTCAGGAAAATAAGCGAAATGGCCCGTTCCGTGAAGAACCTGAAGATAGTGCCGGGAATAGAGGTTGAGGCCGACGGGGTCAAGGAGATGAAGAGGTCCTTGACCAAGGCCGGGAAGCATTCAAAATTTATAATAGTTTCGGGCGGGGAATACAAGATAAACCGTGCCGCCTCGGAGGATTCCCGCGTTTCGCTTCTCTCGCACCCGGAGTACAGGAGGTCTGATTCGGGCGTTGACCACGTGATAGCAAGGTTCTGCATGGAAAACAACGTGGCGATAGAAATAAACTTCCACGAGGTTCTTGAGACTTTCAAAAAGGTAAGGTCCTTCGTTCTGAGCCACATGAGGCTCAACATAGAGCTTGCCAGGAAATACAGGGCTCCCGTGGTCATAACCTCGGCTTCAAGAAGCAAATGGGACATGAGGGACCCGAGGGAGCTCGCGGCCTTGGGGCAGGTGCTTGGCATGGGGCTTGAGGAGTCAATGAAATCCGTGTCCGACGTGCCTAAAATGATTGCAGGTGGTGCGGGTGGCTGACCGGACCAAAATCCTTCCCCCGACTCTCAGGGAAAAGAAGAGGTACCTGGCCTTTGAGATAATAAGCCAGGAAAAAATCAATTTCGGCGACATTCTAAACGCCTTCTGGCATTCCCTGCTCAATTTGGTCGGGGAGCTGGGGGCCTCGGAGGCCAACATATGGTTTGTAAGCGACAGCTGGGATGAGGCCAACCAGAGAGGGCTCATAAGGTGCGACAACAACTACGTGGAGTACGTGAGAGCCGCGCTTGCGCTTATAGAAAGGATAGGCGACACCAGGGTTATACCCTACACGCTCGGGGTGAGCGGCACCATGAAGGCGGCCAAGAGGAAGTTCTTCGGGGAGCGCACGCTGGAAGATTTTGAAAATCCCGATAAAGGAGGGTAATTTTCAATACTTAAGACAAAGTCTTAAGACTTTGAAATCCCGAATGAAGAAAAAAATTAACCGTAAGTAACAATAACGGGATAAAAAAAGTTCTGGCTGCCTTTTGAACAATAAAAATTGTCCCCTATAATAACCACCCAGTTATTTAGTTTCCCGTTCAGGGAGTCCATTACCTTTTCCATCTTTTCCCCGAAGAAATTTATAACGGAGCTGTGGATGTTCACCTGCACCAGCTTGTTTCTGTCCAGGCTCTCAACTTTTTTCTCCAGCTTTTCCTTGTAGTCCCCCAGGCCCTCGGCCCTTACTATAAGCACTTTCCCTGGCTCCTCCACCAGGAACTCCAGGGGAATCACGTCTATGTTACCGAACGTAAGCGGTATTCTCCTTTTTTTTGAAACAAAAATTCCGTAGTAACCGAATCCGCCCCTTTCAAGCCTTCTTGTAGCCACCGGCAGCTCTTCCCTAACGCTACTGATTGATTTCCCGTCAAGGCCGTATATAACACTCTTGTAATAATCCACCTTTTTGTACTCCCTTACCACGTCCAGTTTTTTCATATTCTCGTCTGTCAGCGGGAGGGTTTCCAAAACCTTGATATTTGAAGCAGGGCTCAGGGAAACATTTATGAGTGTTTCGGAATTGAAAATTTTCGTGTTCAGGATCTCGTAACCTTTCGTCCAGGAGCCCCCGTCAACCGAGTCGTTCCAAAGGAATTTTCTGCCCCCGGACGCAAGGGAATTGAGCCCGAAATATCCGGGAGGGTAACCTATCTTGTCTTTCCACGCCCTTTTCAGAGTCATGTTAATTATTTTTTCCCTTAAGAGGGGTATTTTCAGGGCCTTGATTGCCTGTTTTTGCGCGTACTTCCATACAACGGATTCCTTCCTGCTCTGCCGCGGCCCGCAGCAGAAGATGAAGTTGAAAGAGCCACTGCCTGAATTTTCCATGTACACTTTTTTTACCTCATCCACGCTCGCGTTCCATATACTCTTCTCCAGCCGGTTGGCTTTAACTTGAATTCCCTTCAGAATTATGGCCACTCCCCCTTGGGTTCGTATGAGCCTGTTTTCGTTGGTCTTGAAGGCGGCAACGGAAACCCCCGCCAGCACGGTTCCTTCAGGAAGGCTTTCCCGGATTTTTTCCAGGTAAGCCCTCACGTCCTCTTCCCCTGAATGCTCTATTGTGAAATACAATATAACCAGGTCCGGCTTTCCCGTCAGTTTTGAAATATTTTCCCCGAGTTTTTTCCCTTCCGGGCCGTTGACCTCTTCGGAGAAAGCTTTGAAGACTTCCATGTGTAGTATTTGGCCTGGTTAGAATAAATTAAGCATTAATCCCTTTTTATTGAAAAATAATAAAATAAAAATGTAAAATAATCCTATAAAGAATTACCACTTCTTCTTTTTCATGTAACAATCTTTGCAGTAAACAGGCTTGCCTTCTGTCGGCTTGAACGGAACTTCACACTCTTTGCCGCAGTCAGAACAAACTGCCTTGTGCATTTCCCTAGGGCCGAAGCTTTTCTTGAAGCCGCCTCTCCTAAAATCTCCCATTGTCTAAACCTCCTTTTAGTCAAATAACATACAAGAGAAAAAGTTCCCTCTTCTATGGTATTGATATTATTCTTAATAACCGAACCTTTATATATCTTTCCACAGGGCAATAAGGCCGATTTTGCAAAAATCTCCCTGAAAACCCGGAATTATGTTTTATTTAACCAATTCTAAAATATGTATGGCAAAGAAGTTCAAGGATAAGGACTTGTTCGGAACGGCTTTCGTGGGATTTTTCTTCCTGGGGATGGCGCTGGGAGCTTTCTACGGAAGGTGGGACATAGCACCCTTCCTGGGCCTGGCCATGGGGTTCATAGCGGCCCTGATTGTGAAGATAAAATACAAGGAATAGAAATAATGGAAAGAATATAAACTGAAGCCAATATCAGGCCCGTTAACTGTTTAAGCTTTTTCCAAGCTGGTTTGCTCCCTGGGATAGATGTGCAGCACGCCGTCCTTGACCTCTTGCGTGAAATTCCCGGATTCAAGTGTTTTCTTTACGTACTCCACATCCCTGGCAGACACTTCAGGCCGCTTAAGAATTTCCAAGCCTCTGTAGGTCTCCATAATATCACCAAAAATATTTCAACCCGGACATATTTAAACTATTGCCTGGCTTGGAACCATTTATATGGAGCGCGCACAATAATAGTCTATGGCCCAGGCAAAGAAAAAAAAGCTGAAAATTTCCCGCAATCTTCTCAAGAAAATTATTCCAGCCCTCGTAATACTTGTTTTCGTGTGGTACTTCAGGCCCTGGTTCCACGGATTTTTCATGTTCTTTTACAGGTCTCCTATAATAATAGAGATTCTTGTTGTACTCCTGGTCCTGGTTAAATTCGTGTTCAAGAAAAGAATCAGGCTGCAGAAATTTGAGAACGGAAAATTCTCTTCCAGGGAGTTCAATCTTGCCTTTTCACTGCTGCCGCTTCTCATAGTACTTTTCGCGGTTTCACCGGTTTTCTCGTCCCTGCTCCCGCAACTGCACCTGGTGGAAGAACTTGAATACAGGCCGATAGACAGCCTGCCGGAAACAAGGGAAAACATAAGGCTCATGCCCTTTGAAGTGGCCTACAGGTACAGCAAGGACTCGCTGCAGCTGAGCCAGTACAGGCTGGGAACGGAAAACATAGCCAACGTCAACGGCAACCTGACATGGATGTTCCCGCTGGTGCCTGACGGGTTCATACTGGAGTTCATGCTAAAGAACAAGGGAGTGATTTTCGTGGACGCCACCATGCAGAGAAAAAACACCAACATAGTGTGGAAGGACATGGCGGTCGGGGAAAGCATGCAGGTGTTTGACAACTTGCAGTGGAACATCTACAAGGAAAAGTACTGGGTGGACCTGGACGACCCGTATTACCTGGAGAAGGACGGCGAGCTTTACACTGTGGTGCCAACCATATCCTATTCTTTCCACCACTGGTTCGGGCTGGTTTACACAGTGCCCAGGTTTGAGGGCATTCTTCTAATAGACTCCTCCGGAAACACGCAGTTCCTTGAGCCGGACGAGGCGCAGGAAAACCCGGTCCTGGAGAACAACAGGATATTCCCCGAGAACCTTGCCCGCTACTACATAGGGGCCTACGAGTACCACAAGGGCCTGATAAACAAGTGGTTCATACACGATGACCAGATAGACATACAGGACATAGACTCAAGCAACAGGCAGCCTTTCCTCATGAACACGTCTGAAGGGCTTAAGTGGTTCATAAGCACGGAGCCCTACGGAGAAAGCCATGGGATTTTCAAGATTTTCCTTATTGACGCCGCGGACGGCTCCATAGAGAGGTACGAGCTTCCCCTGAAGGAGACTCTCACCGGTCCGGTGAAGTCCACGGATTTCGTGAGGAGGGAGAACCCGGTGGTTGACTGGAGCAAGTTCAGGATGGTGGAGTCCCTGCCCTTCGTGACCGACGACACGCTTTACTGGAAGGTTGCGGTGGTGCCGAACGACGCGGCCGGTATAGCCTACCAGGCATTCGTCAATAGCAGGACAAACGAGGTTATGGAGTTCAAGACCGACAGGGAAATCCAGGATTTCATAAAGATCGGCTCCGTTAACGAAACAGAGGCGGAGGAACAGGAAACCCGGAATACAACAGAAACCATAGTGGAGATAGAGAGGAAGCTGGAAGAGATAGAGGGCCTGCTTGAGGAGCTCAATCCGTGATGCGGGGACATGGTAAAATCGGGATAATCAGCGGCCGGTTGCTGGACAGTCCGGGGAGAGAACATATAATACCTTCAACGGAAGTCAATTACGCGCAAACATTTATGCTTTGAAAAATGCGGAAACCTGAAAAGAGAGGGGTCATTTCAAAGTGTGGTGCGGGGGACGAGAACTCCACGGTAGGCTTCCGCCTTACGTGCTACGCACGGACATACACTTCGTGCATGTCGACCGATTTGAACTCGCGAAGGCACTAAGCCACAAGGCCCTCAACCTTGCTCCTCTGGCCACCTTGCCGGTCTGCCGGCGGGGTTCAAAACTTCAGTTTTGGCCATTCCCGAAGCTTTTAGTTTTTGCTTAAGCTTTTTCTAAAAACTTACTCGGACACCCCCGCATAACTATAGTTATGGCACAATACATTTAAAAACTTTTTAAGTCTATCTCCCTATAATATCAATATGATAGAAGAGAGGAAATTCCTCAGCAACTGGGGCCTTGCCATACTTCTGGCGGTTTTGGTATGGCTCTTCATATTTCTGGAGGCGGTTCTCACCCTGTCCCTGATGGGAAGCACCGAGCTGTGGATGCACAACTACATGGTTTTCGCGGCGGCAGGGACTTTCGCGGCCGCCTTCGTATACATGAGAAAGATAAAGAGGTTTGAGTGGCTTGAGGGCCCGGCCTTCGGCATAGTATTCATAATAATACATATCCTCATGGATTACGGCGTGCTTTTCATTTTTTTGGAGTCCCAGATATTCAACCTGCAGAATTTTATGCTTTACGTGGCCCAGTTTATTCTGTGCCTGCTCGCGGCCTTTGTGGTAAAGAAAAAATACATATTCGCTGACAGAATCTAATGCTTTTAAAGCCAAAAAACCTATTTTATTCATGGTGGGGATAGGGAGAATAGAGGAGCTTGTATCAAGGGAAAGGAAGATATTCAATTTTCTGGTCTTCTACATGGTTCTCGCAGTTTTCCTTGTGGTTCTTTTCCTGAATTCAAACGGCTGGACTTTCATAGAGACCGCGGTAGTGGTACTTCTGGCGGAGATACTCATTACGGGCTTTGTAAAAAGGGGCAAGCCTCTCCACACGAACGAGGAAGTCTCAAGGGAACTGGGAAAAATGGAGCAGGTAAACGAGTACAGGGAGCTGAGGGAGGAGTACCTGGAGAACAAGGGGAACACGATTGCCATAGCCCTGACCGTGTATTCTCTGGGCGCCATATTTCTCACCTTCGTCACGAAATTCAACTACTCCTACATGGCGCTTTCTTTTGCAGGATTCCTTGTACTATATTTTTCAATATACCTGTTTTTCCGCTACAAGATTAGCAGGCTGACCATAATACTTCTTGAGAGGAGCAGGGTCGTAAGGGAGATGAGAATGGAAAAAAGAAAGGAAAGGAAAAAGAAAAAGCTTAAGAAGCTGGTCAGGCTTGGGAAAAAGAAAAAACCCAAGTCCAAAAAGGCCAGGAAGAAATAATAGTTAATGTTTATGAGAAAACCGAGACTACTTCAGCAGTATGTTCCTTCTTTTTCTCCTGTTGTACATGAAGTCGTCCTCGGTATCCTCCCTGGAGGACTTCACGAAATCGCTTATCTCGGCTATCTTTGAGCTCATCTCGTCCGCGTAGTAAAGAACCAAGGCCTCCGGGAACATGGGCTCCTTCGCCGAGCCGTACTCCAGCTTCCCGTGGTGGCTTACCATCATGTGGAGAATCTTGTCCCTGAGCTCTTCATCCATCCCTGTCTCGTCCATCCTGTTTGAAACGTAGGTGGCCCCCAAAACTATGTGCCCGACCAGCTGGCCCCTGTTGGTGCCCTTTATCCTTGAGGTTACTGCCAGCTCCTCCAGCTTCCCTATGTCGTGAAGAAGCGCTCCCGCTGTCAGCAAATCCATGTCAAGCTCCGGGAACTGCTCCCTGCTGAGCTTGCAGTATTCCAGAACTTCAAGGGTGTGCTGGAGCAGTCCGCCTGTCCAATTGTGGTGTATCTCTATCCCCCCGGGGTAGTTCATGAACTTTTTACCTGTATCCTTGTTCTTGAAAATCTTTTCCAGGAGCTTTTTTATTTGGGCGTTTTTAACCGAGTCTATTTCCCTGAGAAGCTCTTCGTACATTTTTTTCGGGTCCCTTTTCGGGGGCTTTATGAATTCCCTCTCGTCGTATTCACCCGGTTTAAGCACTGTTAGTTCGGAGGGCTCGTTTGATGTGAGCTGGAGCTTTCCCCCGAAGCTTGAAACGACACCCTTTACCAGTATCACGGAGTCCGGCTTTACGGAGTCGTAGATTTTCTTTACCGCCGCCGTGTCCTCGGAACCCCAGTAGTTGTATTCCAGTGTTTTTCCCGATTTGTCTGAAAGAAGAAGCCTGAAGTAGGAGCCCTCCTTGTTCCTATAGGGCATCATACCTTTTTTTATCTTGACCACGAATATGTCTTCCACCCTGTCCCCCTCGTTGAGGGAGGATATGGGCTGCTTTTTTTCGTACATAACCCCACAATATTTCTTTTCCCGGGAGGTTTAAATAATTTACATTCCAACAGATGTAATGAAAAACGAGTTCATATTGTTCCACAATGAAAACTTCTACGTGATAAAGAAAGGCGCCTCCATTAATGACGTGCTGAAAAAAGTGGGGTACTGGAAGTACGAGTTTTACAAATATTTATGCTAGGCTGACTTCCCCAACTTCCTCCAGGTCATCCAGCTCGTTCATCTTCACAAGCCTCTGCGACACGGTGTAGAGCACGTCGTCTATGTAAAAGCTCCTTTTCACGTAGTTTTCCCATCCGGTCCTGTACTTGTAATAGTAATCCTCCTCTTCCTCGCTTTCCTCTTTGGTTTCCTCGTGGCTCACGGTTCCCCTGAGCTCAAAGCCTTCCTCAAGCGTTAGGTCAAACACGTACGCCCCCTGCCAGGTCGTGTAAAATCCCAGGGTTCTTCCGCTTATCTGCGCCGGTATTACGAGCAGGTTCCTGTCCCTGTCAAACAGGAAGGCCTTGTGGTCGTCCATAACGGGAGTGTAGGCCCAGCCTCCTCCTATCACGTACTTGGAAACCTCCTCGGGCTCGGAGACATCGCTTACGTCAAAAAGCGCGAGCTTGACCCCGGTCTCTATGGGGCCCCACTTGCCTTCCTCGGTCTCTTTTCCTATGCCTATCAGGTGGTCCTCGTCGTAGGGGTGAAGGTAGCTTGAGTAGCCGCTTACCTTGAGCTCGCCCAGGACTTCCGGGTCCTCAGGGTCCGAGAGGTCTATCACGAACAGCGGGTCTATCTGCACGAAAGTCACCAGGTAGCAGCGGTCGCCTATGAACCTGGCGGACTTTATCCTTTCCCCTTCGGCCAAATCCTCCAGCTTCCCGGATATCTCCAGGTCAGAATCCAGGACGTAAAGGTGGTTGTAATTCTCGGACCTCCAGCTTCCGGTGGTGGTGGCTATCCTGAAGTAGCCGTCGTGCTCGTCCATGGAAAACTGGTTGAGCGCGTAGCCGGGAACCTCGCCCTTGCCCCTGTACGATATTTCTGATTCCTTTATTCCGATTTTGTGTATGACTGTTTTTTCCATTTCCTTTGCCATCTTCCTTTCAAACTCCTCCATCTTTTCCTCCCCCTCGGTCATCAGCATTTCCTTTTCTTCGGGGGTAAGCCTGTTGAAATAATCCTGCATGATTTCCTCCACTTCCTGCCACTTCTCGTAATCCTTCATGTCGGAGTTCATGACCTCGTCCAGTTTCAGGGCCACGTCCAGGGGCACGAAGGATTTTATGACCTGCTCTATCATCATTTCCCTGTACTTAGTGTAGCTCATTCTCTTCATGGAGGTTATGTAAATGTTGTCCCGCGAAACGTAAAGGTTCTGGGCGTATCCCATCAGGTAAACGTCGCTGCTTATTTCCCCGCTCTGTGTGTTAAGGGAGAGAATAGTGGTGAACCTGTAGGAGCTGTCTTTTATCCCAAAATATCCCACGTCCCCGCAGCTGCACGCTGACCTAGATTCCCCGTCCTCGTATATCACGGGTATCGCCGGGTCGTTCCTGTTCGCGTCCTTGCTTGCTATCATGTAGACGTAGTCTCCTATCATCCTTGAGTCGTAGTAGTATCCTTCCAGCGTGACGTTCTTCTCCAGCTCCGGGTCTTCCCTGGCCTCCACGTCGTAGACCATCATGAAGGCATGGGGCACGTGCCTGTAGCCTCTGGTCACGGGTTCTTCCCCAATTTCCATGTCCACGGCCAAGCCTTTCACAGGCTCCGGGTAGTAATCGTAATAACGGGAAGACTGGCCGAAAACTATGAGCCTGTCCCCGTTTATGAAAAGCTCCTGCGGGGCGCTTTCAAACTCTATGGTTGACACTATTTCCGCGTCTTCTGCGGGATAAGCGTCTATTATTGAAACTTTATTCTGGGACAGAACATAGATGTAGTTGCCGTCGGTTTTTACTATGTCGGCCTCGTCAACCCCCTCAACCTGCACGTTGGTCTCGGAGTACTCCGGCGTGCCGTAGGATTCGTCGGCTCCCTTGCCTGCCATCTCACCCATAGCCTGCGGCGCGGACTCCAGGGCTTCTGCCGTTCTCATAATTCCCGTATCCAGGCCGTAAAAATTATAATAGTCTGAGGTCTCGTTGATGAAAGATTCCATCTGCTCGCATGAAGAGAAAGTCTTGTATTCCTCCTCTTCCTCGTAGGTTACGGATTCCGGGGAAAAATAAACAAAACCCAGTAAAATCACCAAAGCCACGGACAAAACGCCTATGATTTTTGCAACGCTTATCATGCTAATTTTTAGGACAGGGACAAATAAAAAACTGCTTATTTTGTTCGGTTTTTCCCTAACTTTCTTTCCCGAACAGGTTTTGCGGGAGGCATTTAAATAATTCTTCCCCGAATAATAACCCATGGTTCTTGTAAAGGGATTTTCAATAAAATGGAAAAGGGACATGTTCTACATAGAGCTTCTGGGCTCCACCCCTAAGGGAAAGGAGAAGCTCACCAAGATACACATGCGGCTGCCCCAGGTGGAATCCCTCATAGAAAAGCTCCAGAAAGCCGTGGAGAAACAGAAGAAAAAGGTTCCCCGCAGGGACGTCAGCTACATCGGCTAAATCCAAAAATTTAAATTTTCCCTCACCCAATATTTTTCATGGGCAGGAAAACCGGCCCTGCGCTCACTTTGTTCGGGGAAATGAATCCGGAGATGAAGGGACTTTTAAGGGAGATAAACAGGTACGCGCCTTGCCATTACGGCGGGGAGTCCGGAGAAGAGCCGGTGCTTTGCGACGCTCCCGACAGGGTTTACGTTGGAATGGACAGGATCAGAAGCCGTGTAAAGGAAATGAAATGTTAAAATAAAAAAAAAGAAAAAAATAAGCCTAAAGTATCTGCCGTCTATTCTTCCATCTCTTTGTTTACCTTCTTCTTTTTCTTGATTGCCATCCCACCCCACCTCCGTTCCAGTTTGACGATTCTCTATCGCAGAATTCGGGATATAAAGATATCTCTCCGGCAAGATATATTTCAGACAGACTGGATTCAAGTGGCTCCATAAGGCTCCGGGAGCGAGTTTTAACGGAGCCAGAAATAACCCCTTTTGATACAGAACGGGTTTAAATCTTTTTCTTCCCAACTACTAAAGGGAATACAATGGAATTATATCCGGAAGAGATACTCAACAGAGATTTGGAAAAAATCCGGTCCATGAGCATACCGCCCGAAGAAAAGAAATTAAAAAGCAATGCCCTGGTGAACATATACTACATGCAGGAAAGCATTTCAGTGGAACCCTTTGCAATCAGGGATTACAGGGAAAACATACTGGGCAAGGAATTTATGGACTGATTTTCAGAGAACAGGAAATTATCACATTCTATCCTTTTTTATAACCACCATCTTGGTAGAGCCGTAGGGGTGTCTTTTTACCAGCCCCTTTTCCTCAAGCTTGTTCAAGACCCTGTGTATCTTCACCCTGGTCAGACCGGTTTCCCTCGCCAGCTTCTTCTGTGTGAGCTGGCCTGCGTGTTTCTTCAGTTCCTCCAGTATGACCTTTTCCTCGGGAAGCAGGAGCGAATTGGTCACACCTTCCTTTACGTTTTTCAGTTCTTTTTCATTTGTAAGATACCATACGGTTATTCCGGCCATAATCAGCACCAGGCCTCCCGCAAACTGGAACGGTATTGAAGCCGTAAACGGGTTTTGCTGGAAACCCCTGCTTATTCTACTTCTGTTAAAGCTGTCGTTCAAGTCATCGGAAAAATTGGGAGGTTCAGGAAAAATGCCGCTTCCCTCCCCCAGAGAAAAGATGCGCATCTGGTACAGGGAAGAGAACAGGAAATATCCCCCGAAAACAAAACACAGAATCATTACTGTTACGTACCTCTTTTTCATAAAGCATCACGTTTCACTTGATTTCTTCAGGGTCTTATATACCGTTTCAATCCGTTTCACTATAACTTAATCTACCTTTTCAGGTATATAAAAGCAAAATCTTACACAGGAGATGAAGAAATGAAATCCAGAACGATAATAGAATTAAAAAACGTGAGCAAGATTTACCGTATGGGAGAAGTGGAAGTCCATGCACTCAGAGGAGTGAGCATGAAAGTTAGGAGAGGGGAATTCGTTTCCATAATGGGCCCCAGCGGGTCCGGGAAATCCACACTCATGGACATGATAGGATGCCTGAACGTTCCCACCAGCGGCACCGTGTTTCTGGAGGGGCATGACATTTCAGAGCTGAGAGAGAGCGGATTGGCGAGAATAAGAGGAAGTAAGATTGGATTCATATTCCAGTTTTTCAACCTGTACCCCTCCCTTACGGTCACGGAGAACGTGTCCTTGCCCATGAGAATACACAACTACAGCGAGAAAGAGGTAAGGAACAGGGTGTCAGGGTTGCTGAAAATGGTGGGCCTGGAAAACAGGCACGAGCACCTGCCTTCCCAGCTGTCCGGCGGCGAGATACAGAGGGTAGCGATAGCCAGAGCTCTTTCCACGAACCCGTCAATAATCCTGGCGGACGAGCCCACAGGGAACGTGGACACGAAGACGGCCGGAGAAATCATGGATTTTTTTGAAAAACTTCACAAAGAAGGCGAAACGATTGTAATGGTCACTCATGAGGAAGATGTGGCAAAGTACGCCCGGAGAATTGTTAATCTGAGAGACGGGCGGATAATAAAAGGAGGTGAAATGAATTGAAGAGATTTTTGGCACTGTTTTTTCTGGTTTTCCTGAGTCCGCTGGCAGGCGCGGCCACGAACTCAACGTACAGCGTAGTTGAGGGGGTTTCTCTGGACATTTCGCTGGTAAACCAGGATCCCTACCCGGCCGAGCCGGGAGGGTACGTTGATTTGCTTTTCAAGGTGGAGAATCAGGGAAACAAGAAAGCGGAAAACGTGGTTTTGGAGCTGGCGCCGGAATACCCGTTTTCCCTGGATTCCGGAGTCAGCGCAGCAAGGGAACTGGGAACCGTGGAAAGCCTGCAAAATGGCGAGAGGGCTTTTCTGATAAAGTACAAGGCAAGGGTTGACAAGGATGCAATAGACGGGGAGAATAAAATCGGCGTAAGCTACAGGTACGGCTCCGGCGGGGTCACCTATTCAAAAAAATTTGATATAGAGATTTCGGACCCCAAGACGGAATTTGAGGTGGTTATGCAGGATTCCTCGGAAGATTCCGTTACTTTTGCCATAGTCAACACGGGAAAAAACACGGCTTATTCCCTTATTATAAGAATTCCGGAACAGGAAAGCTACAGAATAACCGGGGCTTCCGCCAACGTCATCGGTAACCTGGACGCGGGGGATTATACTCTGGCAAGCTTCCAGGTAAATTCAGGCGCGCTAAACGTGACAGACATTCCCTTCAGGCAAAGAGACTTCGTTCAGGAAAACGTTACCAGGGAAACTATCAGGGAAACCGGACCCAGAAACGTTCTGGTGGAGCTGTCCTACACGGACGAACTTGGCATAAGAAGAACAACCCAGAAAGAAGTCAGGGTGGAGCTGGCCGGGACGGGGGTAACCGGGGCCGTTACCAGAATGTCGGGAGAAAGTTCCGGGACGGGAGGAAACGGATTCCTGTACATAGGAACCGGCGTTGCAGGAATAATCGCGATAGCGGTATTGTTCAGGATTTGGCACAAAAAGAAGAAGCCCAAGTGATGAAACATGAGGTTTGGTTATATCCTGAGGCTTTCCGCGAAAAGCTTCATGCAGAGGAAACTGAGAAGCTGGCTGACGATACTGGGAATAGTGATAGGCGTGGCCGCGGTGGTTGCTATACTGTCACTGGGAGAGGGCATGCAGCAGAGCGTTGAAAGCCAGCTTGGGAACCTGGGGGCGGACATAATCAGGGTCAGTCCCGGGTTCAGCAGGGCCTCCATGAGGGGCTTCGGCGGAGGGCCTGGAGGGGGACCCGGTGAAGATTCCAGTTCCCAGGAAAACATAACCAACAGGGACATACAGATAATAAAATCTGTTCCGGGAGTGCAGTACGTCAACGGAGTGGCGTCGGACAGGGCTGAAATTTCATATTTGTCGGAGAGCGTTTCCCTGACGGTGGAGGGGGTGGACCCCATAGCCTGGAAGGAAATAACAACATCCGAGCTGGCGTCCGGAAGGTATTTCACGCAGAACGACGGGAACGTGGTCATTCTCGGAAGCGGAGTGGCCGGGGAAATGTTCAAGGAGCCGCTTTCGCTCAATTCCCAGATAAGCATAGAGGGAGTTTCTTTCAAGATAATAGGCATACTGGAAGAGTCAGGGGGCTTTGGCGGGGGAAACGACAGGTCCGTGTTCGTGCCGTACGATTCTGCAGTAAATATTTTTGAGGACATAGACGCGAACCATTACACGTCAGTGGAGGTCAAGGTCTCGAACGAGGAGCTGGTTGAGGAGGTGATAGAGGAGATTGAACAAAAACTTATGCTTTCAAGGCACGTCACGGAAAAAACAAAGGATTTCACGGTCAGCTCTTCCCAGTCAATGATAGAGACGATCTCGGAGGTTTCCTCAACTCTCAGCATGTTTCTTGCGGGCATCGCCGCGGTATCACTTCTGGTTGGCGCAATAGGAATAGCCAACACGATGTTCATGTCGGTCATGGAGAGGACAAAGCAGATAGGAATTCTGAAGGCCCTCGGGACCACGAATTTTGAAATAATGAAACTCTTCCTGACAGAATCCGCGATAATAGGGTTCGCGGGAGGGCTTGTGGGTATTTTCCTTTCTTTCATCCTTATAGGAATCATGTCGGAAATGGGGTTCAGCCTGGCCATGGGCAGAGTCAGCTCTATAGCCACAATCAGGCCGGAACTAATAGCATTTGCCCTGGGTTTCTCCACGGCCATGGGGGTGGTATCAGGCCTGATTCCGGCAAGAATGGCCTCGCGAATGCAACCCACGGAGGCTTTGAGGTATGAATAGACTTTAGGACCTGAAAAAGGCAAAATAATTTAAGCATCCGTTCCCATATATCAATGGAAGGATGAAGAACCGTGTTCCTACTTCTATAAACTCAGTGGGGGTTGGAATGAAGAAAATAAGCGGATTCTGCGAAAGGTGCGAGAACTTCAGCCCGTTTCTCCAGAGGTCGGACGGCACCTGGCTTTGCACCGTATGCAGGGATACCTTAAGAGGCATGGACGGGGAGTTAAGGCCGGGTTTTTTCACAAACTGTTTCAAAAACTAAACTGCTCTGAAACAGGTTTTTTCAGAGGTTTTTATTCAGTTCTTGTCCGGATCCGCTGTTTTAAATCTTTTCAGGTCTTAATATTGAACAGGTGCAAGAAATGTCCTGCTTTTACCGCATCATGAGAAATCTGGAAGAATTTGACCGGAAAATGGAACTGTTAAAGAAGTACCCGTTCAAGCCGATGAAAAAGCCGGATTCTCCCGAGTACATTACCGGTTACGTATGAATTCGGGCTTTGAAATTTTTTAATAACCCGAATTTCATAACTAAATGAGGTGCGGCAAACGAGATATCTCAAGCTACTTCCTGTTGTTATGATTGTTTTCATGGCAGTTCCTGTAAATGCAGACATTTCTCTAAAGTGGTATACAGACACGTCTGTGCATACAGGATTGTCCTCTTCGTACAGCAGCAGCACGTTGCCTGTTACTGCGGATGTGGACGGCGATGGATACCACGAAATATTCCAGGCCGGTGGAACAGATGCAGGAAGCGGCGAGCCGCATCCAGGTTTCGTGATATGCTTGGATGGGCAGACAGGGGCTTTGGAATGGGTTTATACAAGCAACGGTTTGGGCCGTCATACCGTCGTGGAACTTGGCGATGTGGACCAGGACGGGAAGCTTGAGCTGGTCGCATGCGGTATGAACCAGGTCGCGGTGTTTGAGGCCGAATCAGGCACTATGAAATGGGATTACTGGAATGACCCCAATCACAACAATCCAACCACCCACGGGAGAAAAGACAAGCACCCCCTGCTTTTAAAGGAGGCCGGAACAGTTTACATTTACGTGTCAGGCAACGGTGCCGTTTCTCCGGTAATGAAATTCAGGGGCACGGACGGTGCAATAATAGAATCGGAGCCGGTCGCCTGCCACACTTGCCACGGGGGATTTACAGGCTGGGATTTGGATGGTGACGGGACTGTTGAAATATTTGACACAGACAGGGGAGGCAGTGGCGGTGATAGTTGCAACGGTTTGATGCAACTGGACAGTAGTTTGAACATAATGCATGCATGGAAATCCATATATTGCAGCAGTCACTGTTCAACAATAGTGGATGTTGACGGTGACGGAGTTTTAGATGTGGTAATAACAGACCAGGCCGGTGACGGTATAGGCGTTGTCGACGGCTCAACAATGTCTCCGATGACTGGAAAGTGGCAGGAGAATATACCAAATTTCGGCGCCCATGACAATAACAATGTCTACGACATTGACGGAGACGGCAATCTTGAACTGATTAGCGGCGACAACAACAAAAACAGTGGCGCTGATATTTTTGATTTGGGAGACTGGAAAATGGAGGATTACTCCCCTGTTTGGGCTGCAAGCGGAGTTGGTTACAGCCACCCTCTTGCCATTGGGAACGTGTGGCAAAACGGAAATGGCAATGAAATGGAGCTTATAGGATTTACCAGCGGATTAAACCGGGGCTGGTTGGTCATTTACCAGTGGAATCCGGGCGCCCATGATTTTGATATAAAACAGGATTTGAATGTTTATTTGAACCAGATGATAGTCCAGGACATTGACAATGACGGATTAAATGAAATAGTTGGAATGGGGGTTAAATCCATAGGCGGTTTAAATCGTAGAGGCACCGTGCAGGTTTTTGATACAGACGGGGTAAACACCGGATACAGGACATGGAACCAGTGGTACAGTGAAAGAAAAACCGGCGCTCCGGGCGATCTTGGACCCTCGCTCGCGCCATTGTCTGGAGGTTCCACCACCACAATATGCACAACTACCTCTTCCACGTCTACTGTCTTTACGTCTTCCTCTTCTACCGCAGAGACAACTACTGTTGAAACTACGATCGTTTCTTCCACAACTTCTACCTCCACGTTCACCACTACGTCCCTATCCGAATCAACCACTACAACCACATCCGGAGGCAGTGGCGGGGGCGGTGGAGGAGGCGGAGTGGGATATTCTGAAAAAAGCTATAATCCATTGGACGAGTTCTACAACACAATAGTTGATTTCTTTAACAAGGCATTGAATTTGTTCGGGCTTGGCTCCCAGGGCTCTAAGAGTTGGAAGTGGGCCGGAGATTAGAAATCCATAATTTAGTTTTAAAGGTGGTGCTCCCACGGGGATTTGAACCCCGGTCTCTGGCTTTCTTAAAGCTTTTGGTTTTTGCTTAAGCTTTTTCCCAAAAAGCTTACGAGAGGCCAGCATCCTTGGCCACTTCAGCATTATTGCTGGAGTACAAAACTCCTTGAGTTTTGGCCACTAGACTATGGGAGCAAATTGAAAATAAGCACATTTCATGTGCTTCAACTTACCTTTATTTTGTGTTTTCAAATGCTTTTAAACGTTTTATTTGGGAAAAGCAGGGCTTTTCCAGGTTTTTGGGAATCTTGGAACCTTGTTCCAAATTACAAAGCCTTTTTCTAAAAAAGGATTTGTTGGTGAGCCCGGAGGGAATTTCGTTCCCCACTGGGAAACGCTTTGCGTTTCCAGGTTTTGGAGATACAAGAACCTTTTTCCAAAAGGTTTTTGTTTTCGAACCCCCAGTCTCTCGGTTTCCCCTGTTTCCGTGTTTTTGCTCAAGCTTTTTTCTAAAAAGCTTGTCCGAAGCCGAGCGCGTTATCCGGTTACGCCACGGGCCCATGAAATAAGTTTTGTGGAGTAAAGGTTTAAATGTTTTCAGGGCCTCCTATCTTATATGTCCGGAATCGTGGGTATCTACTCCAAGGATAATGCCAGCATTTATGCCCACCAGGCTCTTTTCCAGACCCAGCACCGTGGGCAGGAAAACGTGGGAATTTCCGCCATGGGAAACCATTCGCTAAGGACTTACAAGGGAAAGAGGCTTATATCAAAGGTATTCCATGAAGAACTCTTCAAGTCTTTCATTCACCCAACCGACTATGTGGCCGTGGGCCACCTGGGGAGCGAAAAAGTTGAAAGAAAGGACATACCCCCCACAATCTCTGAGAATGAAAATTACGAAATTTCCGTATCAATAAACGGTTTTGTTCTGAACCGCGGGGAAGTAAACAAAGATCACGGGTTCAGGGCTTCCACCGATGAGGAAATTTTCGGAAGGCTTTTTCTGGAAAAAACCGAACAATACGGCGACATAAAGGATTCTCTTGCCGATACAATGAAAGAGCTTGACAGGGCGTATTTTTCCTTTGTCATGGGGGTAAGGGACAAGAAGGAACAGAGGAGCCAGCTTATCGGGGGAAGGGACAAGAGAGGAGTGAGGCCCATGTACATTGGAAGGACAAAGGATTCCCTTTACGTTGCCTCGGAGTCCGGATCAATTGACATGTTTGAGAATTTCGGGGAAGAGTTTATAGAAAGGAGGGATGTTGTTCCGGGAGAAATCATCGGCTTTGACCAGGATTTTTACAAGAAACAGGCCTTGCCTTCGGAGAGGAGGCACTGCGTTTTTGAGTGGGTTTACACCGCAAGGCCAGACGCGGTTATTGAGGGAAAGACCTCCCACACGGTCAGAAAAAAACTCGGGCATTTGCTGGTGGATTTGCACGGCATAAGGAAGAATAAAGACAAGGTTATTATAGGCATACCGGATTCAGGCAGGTCTGTGGCACTGGGAGTGCACGAGGCAACTGGAATGCCTCTTGACGAGGGGCTGATAAAGAACCAGTACATAGGTCGCACGTACATAATACCGGACCCCAGTGAAAGGGTTCAGGCCGCCACGTTGAAGCACAACCCCATAAAAGAAGTGGTTAGAGGAAAAAAAGTCATGTTCGGGGACGACAGCGTTGTAAGGGGCACCATAAGCGAGGCCGTGTCAAGGACGCTTCTGAACGCGGGAGCCAAGGAGGTTGAGCTTCTGGTAAGCTATGCCCCGATATTCTATTCCTGCCATTCGGATGAATTCAACAAGAAGCTGGCCGCAGGCGGCATGGAATACAGGGATGTGTTTGAAATAGGCGAAGAAGTGGCCGGGAATCTGCCCTCCATAAACAAGGTATATTACAACACAGTTGAGAACGTGGTCAGGGCGGTGGGTTTGCCGAAAAAACATCTTTGCACCATGTGCATAACAGGGGAAAATCCATTTGACTAGTAGCTCTTTCCGAAGCAGGCCGCGTGCCCGGCCTTTTTCCCGCATACAACGCATTTTCCCTTTGCCTTGAGACCGAAGGGTATGTTGGTGATTTTGGCCCCTGTTTCGTCCTTCACCTTTTCCTCACATGAGACGGAACCGCACCACGGGGCGATTATCCAGTTTCCTTCCAGGTTCTTCTTCAGCCCGTCATAATTCTCAACTTCTTTTGTGTGTTCTTCCATGAATTTCCGGGCCTTTTCAAACAGGCTTTTCTGCACCGAGTCAAGCGTTTTCTTCGTTTCCTTTGCCAAATCCTTGGTACCGACGGCCTTCTTTTCCCCGGTATCTCTTCTTACAAGAATCGCCTGCCCCTTTTTCATGTCCTTCGGCCCTATCTCTATCCTCAGGGGCACCCCTTTCAGTTCCCATTCGTTGAACTTGAAACCCGGGGTGTACCAGTCCCTGTCGTCCAACTCTGTTAAAAATTTTTTTGCAAGGGAGTCCCGGATTTTGCCGGCCTGTTTCAGGACTTCCTTTTTGGTGTCTTCCCTGTAAATGGGGATTATAACCACCTGCACCGGGGCTACCTTGGGAGGTATTACAAGCCCCTTGTCGTCGCCGTGCACCGCGAACATTATTCCCAGCTGGCGGGTGGAGAATCCCCACGAGTTCTGCCACACGTATTCTTCCTTCTCGTTCCTGTCCAGGAACTTGACATCAAAAACCTTTGAGAAATTCTGCCCCAGGTGGTGGGAATCGGGCCCCTGTATGGCTTTGCCGTTGGGAAGCAGGTGCTCCAGCGTCACGGTGTACTCTCCGCCAGCGAATTTCTCCTTTTCCGACTTCCTCCCCTTCACCGAGGGTATGGCCATGTAGTCTTCAACAACCTCCCTGTAAACCTCCAGGATTTCCAGAACCTCCTTTTCCGCGTCCTCCTTGTCAGCGTAAGCCGTGTGCCCCTCTTGCCACAGGAATTCTCGGCTCCTGAGGAAAAGTATCGGGTGCTTGAACTCCCAGCGGACTACGTTGACCCACTGGTTGATTTTCAGGGGCAGGTCTCTCCAGGAGCGTATCCACCTGGAGTAGGAATCGTACATGATTGTCTCGGATGTGGGCCTTACAGCCAGCCTTTCCTCCAGCTTGGAAGAGCCTGTCTCCGTCACCCAGGCGACCTCGGGGGTGAAGCCTTCCACATGCTCCTCCTCCTTCTTTAGGAGCCGCTCGGGTATGAAAACGGGGAAGTAGGCGTTCTTTACGCCCAGCCTGTCAAACCTTTCGTTTAGGAGGGCCTGGATTCTCTCCCATATCCTGTAGGTGTAAGGCCTTATCACCATGCACCCGGATACCGGGGAGTAATCGGCCATACCGGCCTTTTTTATGGCCTCCAGATACCACTCATTGAAGTTCTTTTTCTTGAAAGTCATTCCAAGCTCTTCGCTCATTTTTTAACCACCGTTAAAAAATACGAAATTTTAATTTCGCTCATTTTTCTCGCCTAATAACAATTCGGTTTTTTAATTAATAAATTGCGGAGTTCACTACCGAAAGGGTATTGTATTCTTTTGTATATTAATCTTTTTAAGTATGAAAGAGAAAGACTTGTTAGTGTTTTTTGGGGGTGTGATGATGGAAATCAGCAAGTGGAAAGATGACAGGAGCATGGAAACCGCGGCCAATATGAGGCAGGTGCCTCTTTCTGAATTTTTATCCAAGGGAGTAAGGCTGGACAGGTTTCTCTAAACTTTTTATTTCTTCAGCCCCCTATTTTGTCTTATCGGGGGTGTGTTGTTGGCAAGAATAGCTGTTATTTCTGACCTTCACTTCGGTTTCGGAAGGGACACAGAAAGGTCTGGGGACTGCTGGGAGGCCGCTGAGGAGGCCTTCGGGAAGGCCAGGGACTGCGACCTGATAATCCTGCCCGGGGACATATTTGACCAGAAAATACCGAGGCCCGAGGACTGGGCAGGGGCCCTAGCTATTTTTTCAAAGCTGAAAATTCCCGTGGCGGCAATACACGGAACGCACGAAAGAAGAGGCAAGGGGCTCATAAACTGCGTGGAGGGGCTGGAGCACGCGGGATTCCTGAAGCACCTGCACTGCGAGTCCGAGAGCTACGAGATAAAGGGCGAGAAAATCACGGTCCACGGAATGAGCGGGGTGCCCGAGGCCTACGCGAAGGAGGTGCTTCTCCAGTGGAACCCGAAGCCCGCGGAGGGCTACAACATATTCATGCTTCACCAGTCCATACAGCCCTACATCTACAACCCGGTGGAACCTCCTTCCCTGAAGCTGGAGGACCTGCCGGAGGGGTTTGATCTTTACGTGTCGGGGCACATACACTGGCCCGAGAAGACCGAGGTCATGGGAAAGCCATTCATAATACCGGGTTCCACCGTAACCACCCAGGTGAACAAGACCGAGGCAAAATTCCCCAAGGGATTCTACATAGTGGACACGAAAAAAGGCATTGAGTTCGTGGAGCTGGAGTCCCCCAGGAAGGTTTTCTACAGGGAGTTCAAGCTTGGGGGTGACGTAATGGAGGAGATTGACACTTACCTGCAGGGAATAAAGGAGAAAAAGAAGCCCCTTGTCAGGATAAGGGTAACCGGAAGGCTGGAAAAGGGGAAGGAGCTGGATTTCTCTCCCGTAAAGGAAAAGCACGGGAAAAGAATGATATTGTCTGTCTCATCAAGGGTTTCGGACGAGGCCATGGAGAGCAAGATGAAGCTGCTGAAGGACATAAGGGAAAGCAGGATAAGCGTTGAGGAGATGGGCTTCCGCATTCTGAGGGAGAACATGAAGGAGCTGGGGATTTCGGCCAAATACGAGGAAATTTTTGACCTCCTGGTGGAGGGCAGCGTGGATTCGGCCATGGTGCACCTTCTTTCAGGTGAATCCCGGGAAGCCGCGGGAGAGCCGTCCGAGAGGGAGACGGAGGGCGCGGAAGAGTCCGGCGAGGAAGAGAATGTAAAGGAGTTTTTTGAGAAAGAAAGCGAGGAAAAGCCCGGGAGGAAGAACCTCCTTGCGTGGTCAGGTGGCAGGCATGATTAGTGATGTAAAGCTGAAAAACTGGAGGAGCCACTGGGATTCGGAGTTCTCCTTTTCAAAGGGCACCAACGCCCTTATAGGAGTGATGGGGGCCGGGAAGAGCAGCCTGCTTGACTCAATAAGCTTCGCGCTTTTCGGGACCTTTCCCGCGCTCCAGGCAAGGAAGCTTACGCTGGACAACGTTATAATGAACAGGCCGCAGGTCAGGGAGAAAGCCGAGGTGGAGGTCTCGTTTGAGGCCGGGGAAAAGTATACGGTGAAGAGAGTCGTGGAGCGGGGCAAGGGCACCACGAAGGCGGAGATAAGGAAGGGCGGGATCCTGCTGGACACGGGCTCTTCAAGGGTCACCGAGCTGGTGGAGAAGGCCCTCAAAATAAACTACGACCTTTTCTCCCGCGCCATCTACTCGGAGCAGAACGGGCTGGATTCTTTTCTCACCATACCCAGGGGCCAGAGGATGAGGAAGATTGACGCGCTCCTGAGGATAGATAAGTTTGAAAGCGCCAGGTCTTCCGCCACCACGCTGGCCAACAGGATAAGGGACAACGTAAGGGACAAGACAAAGCTTATCGGAGAGATGGAGGACAAGGAGGATTTCGGAAAGATAGGGGAGCTGGAAAAAGAGATAAGGGGACTGGAGAAAGAGCAGGAAAAGCTGGAGGAGGAAAGAAGCAAGGCAGGGAAGGAAAAGGAAAAGCTGGAGAAGGATTATGAAAAGGAAAAGGAAAAGGCAAGTCTATTTAAGGAAAAGGAAAAGGAGCTGGACGTGCTTACGGGAGCCGTGAAGAATCTTTCCGAGGACCTGGAAACTTTCAGGAACCTGGAAACAGGCAAGGAAATCGCGAAAAAAATTAAAAAGGCTGAGGATGAGCTGGAGAAAGAAGAGAAGGCACTGGAGGAGAACCGGAAAAAAATCAGGGAAGCCCTGGAAAAGGAAAGCGGGTGCAGGGTTTCCATAAAGGAGCTGGTGGAAAGGATAGAAAGCCTCAAGCCCGCGGAAGGGAAATGCCCTGTCTGCGAAAAAAAGCTCACAAAGTCGCACAAGGAAAAAATAATAAAGAAGAGCAAGGAGGAAATCAGGAAAAAAGAAGGGGAGATGAAAAAGACAAGGAAGGAGCTGGAGGAGCTGGAAGAGAAAAACCGGACCTTGAAGAAAAAAATAGACCGGGCAAAAGAGGAATTATACGAACTGGGTAGCATGGAGAAAAAAATAAAGGAGCAGGAGGAAAAGAAAAAGAAACTGGTTGAGTACAAGAAAAAGCTTCATGGGCTGGAGAAGGAATTGGAGGAAAAAAAGAAAGCCGCGGGCAAGGAGAAGGCGGAGAAGCTGCAGAAAAGACTGCAGGAGCTTTACGGGAGATGCAGCGAACTGGGGGCAAACCTGGAAAACAACCGGAGGCTGCTGAAGGAAAGAGAGGAGCAGCTTAAAGGCGTGGAGGAAAAGAAAAAGCTTTTTGAGAGTTACAGGAAGCAGGTAAAAAAGATGCAGGCCCTTTCGGAGGAACTGAAAAAATTTGAAAAGGCCCTGAAGGAAACCCAGGTAACCCTGAGAAGAGAATTCGTGGATGCCGTGAATTTCACCATGGACAGGATATGGGAGTACCTGTACCCTTACGAGGATTTGACCAACCTGAGGCTTTCCGTGAATGAGGGCGATTACAGCCTGGAGCTCAAGGAATCCCGGGGAAGCTGGGTCACGGTTGAGGGAATTGCCTCGGGGGGCGAGAGGACCACGGCGTGCCTTGCCCTGAGGATTGCGTTCGCTCTGGTGCTGGCTCCCAACCTGAAGTGGCTGGTGCTGGACGAGCCCACGCACAACCTGGATTCGCAGGCTGTGGAGTATTTGGCCGAGGTCCTCAGGACCAGGGTCGGCGAGTTCGTGGACCAGGTGTTTTTGATAACCCACGACGAGAAGCTGGAGAGCGCTGTTACCGGATATCTTTACAGGCTGGAAAGGAAGAGAGAGAAGAACGAGCCCACGCACGTAAGGCTGGTCGGCAGTCCCTATAATTAGCCGTACATTATTTGCTGGCTTTCTTTATTTCTGGTTCTGTCCATTTTATCTATTTCCAAATGGGCTATTATGTTTTTTATTTCCCTTTTCCTTTCGTTATGCATGTATTCTATGGAGCCGTTAATTCTCTGGAGAATTAGTTCGTATTCCTTCTTCTCAATTTCCGCTCCCTTCTTGTCGATTTCTGTGTCTTCCCTCTTCTTCTCAATTCTCTTGAAGGGGTGGGATTGCTTTTCTTCTAGGTTCATGTCGTATTCTTTTATTTTGTTTTCATAACATTCTATTTTGCTTTGAAGATTTTTTTCAACGGGTTGTAGTTTGTTTTTCAAATAGTTTGTGTATTTTTTGAACTCATTGGTAAAATTAGTTACGTTTTGGTAAGCCCTTTCAAGGTTCTTCTTGTTTCCTATACTTTTAGGTTCCGTTAGTTCCAGTTTTTCGTTGGTTTTTCCGAATCCCAGAAGCTCTATTTGCGTGTCAAAATATTCTTCCATCAGGTTTTTCATTTCAATAGTTTTCAAACTCTTGGAGCCGTCGCCGTTGTTCAGCTTCTTTTCAAGCGAGTAAAGGCTTATGAGGTCTTCCACGTTTATTTCGTCTTTACCGGAGTCTTTGATATAACTGGCGAATTTGCCCAGAGAAAGTTCCTTTATGGACTCGTATATCTTGACAAGTTTCCTATCCGGCATAAGAAGGTCCATTAAGTAGTTTTTATCTCTCTTGAATTTCATGCCTAAGTTTTTTTGCCAGTCCTCATAGAAGCTATCAAATTCTATTTTTGGGTTATCCATTCAACCCCCACCTAAAACAAAATATTAAAGCGCCATCTTATTTTTCGTTTATTTTCTTTCAACTATATCTTCGCTGTCTATATGCTTTTTGATGTATTCCTGTACCCTTGGGTCATACTCGCTGAGTCCTATTTTCACACCATCCGGGCTACGTCTCGCCACCCAGCCGTAAATTTCTCCTTTGTTGTATACTTTAATTTCCCCGTCTTCATCGCGGAACAGCATCTCGTCCGAAGAAACAGGTCTTAACGAATCTTTGTATATTTCGCACACCTAACTCACCTCTTCAGGGGCATTTTGTGGCTTTTTCGGCCACATGGCCATTATATTATGTGGCAAAAGTTATTTAAATTCCTTTCAAAGGCGAGCAATAATATATAACACTGTTATTATTTATACTTTCCGGTTACATAAAACTCCTGGCATCGCTGCTTTTCTCCGCGCGCTCCTTGTGGTACTTCACGGCCGCTTCCTCAAGCGGCATCCCCCTTTCGCTCTTCACGGATTTCCTTTTCCTTACCTTGACGAACACCGGACAGTTCACGGCCTCCCCGACTATCAGGGCCTCCCCTACCCTCAGCGAGGATATCGTGTCCAGCACGTCCCTCGTGAGCCCCTCGGAGCTCTTTCCTATGTGGTCCAGGTCGTAAGGGTTCGTTACTCGGAGGATTATGTGTGTATTGCACTGGGAAAGCGCCGTGGTGGACAGTTGAATCGGGCGCTGCGAGATAAGGCACAGCGAGGCATGGAATTTCCTGCCTTCCCTTGCTATTTTCTCTATGATGCCCTTGCTCAGCGCGGCCTCCCGCTTGACTCCCTCGGGGGCGAAGTTGTGGGCCTCCTCCACTATGAAAACAAAGGGCGGAATCCTGTTCTCGGTCCTGGCATCAAAAAGCTTCCTGCCCAGGTAGGAGACAAGCATCTGCCTTTTCCTTAGTGACGTTATGTCCGAGACGTCTATGACCGTAACGTGGCCCTGCTTTGCAAGGGTGTCAAGGCTCGGATTGTCCCCGACACCGAAGAAGCCCGTGCCCCGCAGGTGGGAAAGTATCGTTATCAGTATGTCCTTGGTGGAGCTCTTCACCTTCTCATCCTCCGCCACCATCCTTATTATGTCGTTCAAATCGTAGGCCCTGCCTTTCATGGTCTGCCTTGCGTCGCTGAGTATCCTTCTCAACTCTCTTTCCTGGACATGCGTCATGTCCGGTATGAAATGAGAGAGAAGCGATACGGAAAGCCCGGGCACCCCTATCTTAAAGTCCTTCCCGGTAACCACGGAAACCCTGTCTCTGTAATTCCCGTCCTCGGCGAAACCTATGTACTCGCCGTGGGTGTCTATTATAATCGTGGCGACCTGTCCGTCCTCGGGCTTCCTGTCCAGCAGTTCCTCTATTATCACCGAAGTCAGGTAGCTTTTCCCCCCTCCGCTTATGCTCAGAATGGCCAGATGCTTCTGCAGGAGCCTCGTAAGGCTGAGTCTGGCCCGCACGTCATGAAAGTTTATCTTGCCTATGTCCATTCCTTTCGTGTCAAAGCCTATGAATTCCGACAAAACGTCGCTTGATGCGAGCTCCACGGAGTCCCCCGGCGAGGGAGGAAAACACGGCCTCTGGAAAAGCGACCCGGAGAAAACCGCAAGGGGCTTGGCCTTGCCTATGAGATATTCCCACCTTTCCACAGGGAAAATCTCGGACATCCTTTTCCCCGATTTCTCGTACTCACGAACGCTTTCTGCCCTCTGGAAATAGCGGTTGGACTTGAAAATGTCGCATATTCTGGCCACCATGGTGCCCTCGGGGGTTTTCAGCGTGACGAACTGGCCCTGCTTTGCCGTGGGCCCGTCCTCGTTTATAACGAAGCTGAAAGAGGAGACGCTCGGCCCGTCCTGCGTTGATATGACTGTGCCTATGCTCATAATACCACTCTATAAGATTGTGCAAAAACCTATTTAATCTTTGCTTCGTTTTCCGTGCTTTGTACCATTTTCTTTATTTTTTCCTGGTCGCCCAGGTAGTAGTGTCTCAATGGTTTAAGTTCGTCATCCAACTCGTACACCAGGGGCACCCCTACCGGTATGTTCAGTTCCGCGATTTTTTTGTCCGGTATTTTATCCAGATGCTTCACCAGGGCCCGGAGGCTGTTGCCGTGCGCCGAAACAAGAACCTTTTTTCCGGATTTGATTGCGGGCTTTATCTTTTCGTGCCAGTAGGGCAGAAACCTCTCCACCACGTCCTTCAGGCACTCCGTTGCGGGCAAATCCTTTTCATCCAAGCCCTTGTAAAGCGGGTCTTTCGCGGGATGCCTGTTGTCTCTTTTTTCCAGCGCCGGAGGCCTGACGTCATAGCACCTTCTCCACTTGTGGACCTGTTCTTCTCCGACCTCCTCTGCAGTCTTTTTTTTGTACAATCCCTGCAGGGCCCCGTAATGTTTTTCATTAAGGCGCCATGACTTTTCAACAGGCACGTCCAGGCCCATTTCCTCAAGGACAAGTTCCGTGGTTTTCATAGCCCTCTTGAGCACCGAGGTGAAAACTATGTCAAAGGTGAACCCGTTTTCCCTGAGAATCCTGCCGGCTTCCCTGGACTGATTAACGCCTCTCTCACTGAGCCCCACGTCAGTCCACCCGGTGAAGCGGTTGTCCCTGTTCCAGACGCTTTCCCCGTGCCTCAGAAGAACCAATTTAAACATACAATAATTAATTGATTTTAGTTTATTAAAAAGTGGTTTTCATGAAGTTCATAACAGGCGAGCCGGCCCTTGTGGCAGACGGGACTCTCGTCGTGGGGGACCTTCACCTGGGAATAGAGAGCGAGTTCTACAGGTCAGGTTTTACGGTCATTTCAAACATAGGGAAGATAAGGGACAGAATACTGAAGCTTGCCTCGGGCAACGGGTGCGGCAGGCTGGTGCTCCTGGGAGACGTGAAGCACGACTTTTACGGGATAAGCAGGCAGGAGGAAAGGGAAGTACCCGTTTTCCTGGAGGAGCTGTCCGAAGAGCTGGAGGTCCACGTGTGCCCAGGAAACCATGACGGCAACATCAAAAAAATAGCCCCGAAAAAGGTTCGCGTTCATCCTTCTTCCGGCTTCAGGTCCGGTGAATACTTCTTCAACCACGGGCACAGCTGGCCAGGCAAAGAGCTGCTGAAGGCCTTTGTTCTGGTAAGGGGGCACTCCCACCCCGCGGTGGAATTCCGCGACTCGCTGGGATTCCGCTCAATAGAGCCCTGCTGGCTTAGGTGCAGGCTGGACAGGAAGAAGGTTGCGGAAAAGTACGGGGAGAAGGGAGAAACAAGGGAAGCTGTTGTGGTGCCCGCGTTCAATCCCCTGGTGGGCGGCCTTCCTGTGAACAGGGAGGGCTCGGAGCTGGGGCCCATCATGAAGAACGGGGTTATAAAGACCAAAGAATGTGGCGTTTACCTTTTGGATGGGACCTATCTGGGAAAGGTGAAAAACCTATAATTCTTTTGCTTTTCCGAACCTGTTTTCTATTTCCCTGAGTATCAGGTTCAGCGCCTTGCCCATGTTCTCCGGATTCTTGCCGTTCGCGGAGGCCGCCACGTCATGCCCCCCGGCAGAGCCTCCTATCAGGGTTTCGGTTTTGGCAAAGATTTCCGCAAGATTCAGCTTCTCCCTGAGAGCCCAGTTCATCCTGCCTGATATGCGGAGCCCCTTTTTCTTCGGGGCGCCGACTATGGCCACGTCCGCTCCCAGCCTCAGAAGGTTCCGGGCCACGGAGGCCTCAAAGGAGCCTACCGAGGTGATGCAGACCAGGGCCTCCCCAGCCCTGTAGGTCCTGAGCCTTTTCATTGACTTGAAAATCGCTATCTTCTCCGAGATGTCGGTCTCGGTCCTGAGCATGCTAAGTATTTTTTGGTAATCCCGGTCTGCCTTCTTAAGAAGTTCAGCCACAAGTACGAACGTCTCGGGGCCGGCCCTCCTGAAGTGGGCCGTGTCGTATATAATCCCCCCGGTGAGAAGGGTTGCCATCTCCGGGGTTATTTCCGTTCCCATTTCCCCGCATAGCATGTAGACCAGTTCGGAGCAGGATTTTGCCTCGGGTTCCACGTAAGAAAGCCCGGATTTTATGTTGCCCTGAATATGGTGGTCTATAACCACGTCAGCTTTTTCTATTTTCACGGGTTCAAGCTGCTCCGGGGCCGAGGTGTCAACCACTATTATTTTTTCATCCCTTACCTCCGGGTCAGTTTCCAGCTCCTCCCTGAGAAAGTTGCGGGCCACCTCGCTCACGCTTTCCGGAACACCGACTCTTGCCTTTTTGCCCATACGGACCAGGGAGTCCCTCAGAACAACGGCCGAAGCCACGGCGTCAACGTCAGCGTTGTGGTGCGTTAGTATCAGGTAATTGTCCTTTTTCTTCAAAAACTCGGCTATTTCTTTCATAAGTAGAATATGAAAAAGAAATAAATAAAAAGGTTTAACCGGCTTCTGCGGCCGGCTTGCCCCCGCTGAGCATCTCCTGGAGCTTCTGCTGGTTGCTGTTCATCCTTTCCCCCAGCTTTTTTTCGCTGTCTTCCAGTATTTTCAGGTTATTGTTTATCTTGTCAGTGGTTTCCTGAAGCTCCTTTTCAAGCCTGTCCTTGGAGCTCTTTATGAGTATGGGTCCCACTATCTTGAACATTTCTTCCCTGTCCTCGCTTTTCTTGACTTCCTCCAGCGCCTTTTCTATCTCCATTTTCTGGTAGGAGAGGCTCTGCCTCTGCACGTCTATGCCCTGAAGCTGCTTCTGCTGCTGCTGAAGCTGAAGGAACATCTTCTGCGCTTCCGGAGAAACTTTCTCTGCCATTTTATCACCTTGCCTTAACTTTTTTTACTATTTCCGGCCTTTTTTTCAGAAGAATTCTGTACCCGCAGTAGGAGCACCTTATCCTTTTTTTCAAATCCTCTTCCGATAGTTCCTTGCCGCAATTCATGCATTTGTACATGTTCATTCACCCTTGACCTGTGAAGGAGGCCTGTAAGCTCCTCCGGCGAATTTCTTTCCGCATTTTCTGCACTTCCAGATACCGAAACTTTCCCTTTTTAGTCCCGTTTTCTTGCAGGAAGGGCATTCGTAAGTCCCTCTCGCGGACTTCTCTATTTTTGAGACGGACATTCTTATTTTTCTCCCGTACCTGGGACCGAACCTTCCGGCAGTTCCCACCTTCTTTTTCCCGCCAGTCTTCTTTTTCTTTCTCATAATATCACTTAAAGTACTTTTTTCTTATCTCGGAACCCTTCTTTAGTGATATATCTATAGCTTTATATATTTCTTCCGGCGTGAAGCCCTGCTCGCCACCCTTCTGCATGGCGCAGACCATGCCGTCTATCGTGGTTACCGTAAGCCTTGCGTCCACCGCGCTTTCCTCCTTGAGCGTGGGGTCAAGCAAAAGGTTTTCCCCTATCTTGTGGATGGTGCAGGCTATCGGTATGTTTCTTGTTTCAAGTTTTTCCTTCATTTCATCCCTGTTTATGGTGCCGTCCTCGTTAAGTCCCGGTACCTTGGCATCAAGCAGCGCTGCTATGGCCCCTATGCTTGACGCGTCTATCAGGTTCCCGTCATCGTTGAGCACGTGTATGTCTATACATACCATCCAGACCTTTTCGCCTTTCTCTATGCAGAGCTTTTCAAGATTCATGCACTTGGATTCCCTTACTCCCCTGTCAACAACCCTTGCCAGCTCAACCGACTGGGGTTTCGGCGGGCCTGTCTCAAAGTCGGGCGAGGCTATTGGTCCGAGCTCCGAGTTGACCATCAATACTCCGGAGTCGGGCGTGTCGGAGAAAGGTTCCCCGACTTTCATCTTGACGCCCACAAGGATTTTTGTGTTACCCATGGTAATCATGGCGGAGCCCTCGGCGTTCTGCACGTATCCTGTCTCTATTTTCAGGTTCCTTATGTCCTCAAAGCCCCTGTCATCTATCCTTTTACCTTCCTTTACCACGCTCTTTACGTATTCCTTGTCTATTTCCGTAATCATTTTTTGTTCACCTCCTGTGAAACCTTTTCCAAAGCCTCGTATTTCTTCTTGAGGGCTTCTTTCTGTTTTTCATAAATTATTTTGCATCCTTCTATGCCCATTTCCACGGCTTTCTTTATCTCATCCTTGCTTATGATTCCGTCCATCTGAAGGAGGTATATCTTGTTTTCCCTGGGCACGTAAGCTATGGGCAGGTCCACTTCCCCTTCGCAGTCCTCTATTCCTGCCACATCCAGGAGAATTTCCCCTTCAACCTTTCCCGCGGCACACGAGGCTATGAGGTCTTTCATGGGTATTCCCGCGTCAGCAAGAGCTATTGAAGCCGCGTTAAGTCCCACGCACCTGGTGCTTGCGTCGGCCTGCAGGACTTCTATGTATACCTCTATGCCCGTCCCGGGGTATTCCTCCAGGAACATTACCGAACCCAGGGCCTCCTTTATGACCTTGCTTATCTCGGTGCTTCTCCTACTGGGCCCCGGTCTTATTCTCTCCGTGGTGGAAAAGGGTGCCATGTTGTACCTGCACTTCACGTAAGCCCTTACCGGGTCGGTCAGGTGCTTCGGGTGAAGCTCCCTCGGACCGTAGACAGCCGCAACAGCTATGGTGTTGCCTAGCCTGAAGTATCCCGAGCCGTCCGCCCTTTCTATGACTCCTGCCCTGGCCTCCATTTCCCTCATTTCATCCAGTTTCCTGCCGTCCGGCCTCTTGCCCTTTATTATCAGTTTTTCTGCAATCTGTTTGTTGCTCATTTAACCACCTCTTTACCGGCCCCGGTTTTTTCGTCAAGCATTTTCTCTATCCTGTCCGTAAGGCCTTCCGTGTGGCTTTCCTTTTCCACTGTCATCACGGCCTCCTTGGCCAGGCTTTCTTTTTCTCCCTTTATCCATACCAGTCCGTTCTGGCCCACTATTATGTGGCAGTCGGTCTTCTTCTTTATCATCTCTATCATGCTGCCGGACCTTCCTATGAGCCTGGGCACCTTTGCCGGCGTTATCCTGAGCATGTTTCCGCCGTGCAGTTTCCTGCACATCCTGTCCTTCATGGTGAGCTGCACGTCTTTTCTTTTCGTCACCCTGTTGACCCTGGCGTAAATAACGTCTCCCACGTCGTAGTAATCTGTTATGTCGCTCCTGGTCAGGTCAACGAACTCCTCCGTGCCCTCCGAGAGGGGCAGGAAGCCTATGTAAGGCGCGTTTATGTCAACCATCCAAGACGAAATCTGCACATCGCTTACTATTCCTATCACGCCGTCGCCTGTCATTGGTATGTAGACGCCGGACAGGGGCACCGCGCCTATTAGATGCTCCTTTACCTTTACCAGTCCGAGTATCTTGCTTCTTATCTCCCCGTTCTCCTTGTAAGTCCCGTGCCCGGGCAGGAAATCTATTCCCTTTGCAAGAAGCTCTCCTGGAACAACTATGCTCTTTTCCTGAACCATGAGCTGGCTCTCTTCTTTCTTGTCCGAATTTTTATCCAAAACTTCTTTTTTATCTGTCATATATACACCTCTTAATCTAAGATTTCTTTACGATTTTCGCCTCCCCCTCCCCTTTCGTGAGGGAATTCAGGAGGTTGTAAAATTCCCCCTGCAGGCCCGCGGGTATTTCCACCACGGCAACCCAGCATCCGTCGTTTCTCCATTCATCCTTCCTGAGCTTGCCGAATTCCGATATCTTTCCGTAGGCCTTTCCCGTGTACTGGGGAGGCACTTTGACCATGATTTCCAGTGATTCAATGCTTATGGGTATTATGGGCTTCAGGGCGTCCACGATTTTTTCCACCTGGGATTCCGCGCTTTGCGTTTCATCCACGTGCACTTTCGCCTCTTCCATCGCTTTTAATATCCTCCGCGGCGTGTGCGGAACGTTTTTCTGCGGGTCCATAGCCCTTCTTGCTATCATGTCCACGATTTTTTTCGTCTTTTCCTCTTTCATCTTTCTTCTCTGTTCCGTGGTGAGCTGCACGTCGCCCTTTCTTATTATGCGATAGGCAATAGTCTTGAAATCTAAAGTATTAAAAGCTTTTTTCAGGTCCTCTGAGGAGGCTTTTTCCCCCTTTGCGGAGTCTTCAAAGACTTCCTCTATGACCACCAGGTCTTCAAGAGCCGCGTCCCTGCCTTTCTTGACTTCCAGGGCCCTGTATGGGTCCACAAGAATCTCAAAATCCTTGCCATACGAACTCAGTCTGGCTATTACTGCCTTTTCCAGAGAAATGGACATAACATTCCCCACAAATTACCGGTTAAAATCCTTTTAACATCCTTATTTTTTCCCTGCCCTTGTACTTTACAAGTCCTTTCTTGTCTATCACGGCCAGTTCAACGTATTCCTTTGTGAGTCCTTTCTCGGACTTCTTAAGGGCTTTCAGCGCAAGAGAAATAGCTTTTTCCCTGTCCATGCCGTCTTTCCATTCCTTTTCCAGAATCTTCCTCGCAGTCTCCACCCCCCTTCCTATTGCCTGGGCTTTCCATTCAAACATGGAGCCCCCGGGGTCCGTCTCAAATATCACGGGGTTTTCATCCACCCCGGTTATCAAAAACGAGATTCCCATGGGCCTGAGCCCTGCGTACTGGGTGTGGAGCTGTTTCAGGTCTGAAATGTACTTGGCGAGCGTAGGCGTGTCTATCTTCTCGTCATAGGTCACCTTATGTATCTGTGACTTTATTCTGGCCTTGTCTATAACCACCCTGGCGTCTCCGAGCAGTCCGGAGGATACAACGCCTATGTGCTCGTCTACCTGCTGTATTTTCTCGTTCATGGAATTTTCCGCGGACAGCTTATCAACATGCTTGGCTGCTACCAATACTATACCATTCTTGAAAGTTACGGCTACTGAAGTTGAACCTCTCTTAACAGCTTCTCTTGCATACTCTACCTGAAATAATCTTCCTTCGGGCGAGAAGGTGACAATGGCCCTGTCATAACCCATCTTGCCCATATCAGGCATAATTTCCATTAAATAACCTCCGTAATAATAATCACTTTTGGGCTCGCACATTTAAAAAGGTTTCTGTCATTTCCCAAAATAAAACAAAAGGAGGGGTTCGTTCCCCTGACGTATTTTATTTCACAAGGCCTATGTCTATGGTGGAGACGTTCAGCTTGTCCCCTTCTTCAGACTCTATCTCGTCGGTGCCTATGTTTATGTCCTTTATTTTTGCACCCTCTGCAAACCTGTTCTTGGTTATCTCCGCGACATCCACGGCCTTTGAAATCGCTTTTCCCCTGGCCTTTATGTGGATTTCCTTGAGGCCGCTGTTGAACTGCGTCACGCAAGCCAGAACGTAAGACATCGTAGGCTTCTTTCCCACGAATATCATGTTTTCGTCTGCCTTTCCTTTTTTCTCTGCCATTTTTGTACACCTCCATTACAGTTACAAAAAACCTGAGAACCTGTTCTCAGTGATTTTTGTACACCTCCGTAAGCTCTGTTTACTTGTCAGTAATACTAAATAAACTCAGAAATATTTAAAGTTTATTTTCAGGGACCCACGGTGGTGGTCGTGGTCTCGGTTCCGCAGCACGCCGCCTCTATTTCGCTTCCAATTAGCGTTCCCAGGGCGCAGTCTGCCGTGCTGCATTTCACGAACCTGCAGTCTTCGTCGTAGCCCTCAGCACCGGGACAGTTATCCGTAACTCCGATACATCCGTCCAGTATGCTCATCCCCGAAGTCTCCTTGCAGCCTCCCGCGGCTATGAACCTGTTGCACTGCACCCGGAAGTCGGCCTCGCAGCCCAGGGCCTCCGAGGTTCCCGGGACTATTCCCATGAGCATGGAAACCAGTGCCAGGAGCACTATGAGCGCTATGGCCAGCGCCACCAGGACGTTGGTTGAAATGGAAAGTCCTTTCATGTTATCCCTTAATTATTGTACTTGCTTAAATAAATTTCAGGCTAGACGCAGGTCCCGTCTCTGCACGCACAGGAATGGAGCTGTGTTCCTATAACGTCACCGGAGCCGCAGAAATGCTCTCTTAAAGTATTGCTCTCCGGCACGCTGGCTCCCGTGCCGGGGTCATGGCACTGGTCCCTCCACGAATAACTGTCGTTTATCACGCAGGCAGCCACGTCCCAGACAAGCCCCCCGTCCTCGTCCATGCAGGTTCCGGGCTCGTGGACCAGATGGTCGCATTTATAATCTTCACCGGTTTTTCCGGTGAGCTTGCAGGGGCATATCCTGTTCAGGCCCGGGTCCGATGTCCCGCAGTCAAACGGGTTTGCCGCGGCCTCGGCCTCGCTGTAATAGTAGCAGTCGCCGGGGGGGTCAAAGTACGGGGCAAGCGTGTTTTCCGATCCCGTGGCCTCGTTGCAGTTTGCGCATGCGTAGCCGGCCTCCGCGTGCAGGTCGCAGTTGTCTTCCAGGCCTTCAGAAATCGCGTTCTCAAGCGCTTCAAGGCTGCAGGTCTTTCCCGTTCTCAGGCAGGCCTGCTCGCAGCTTTCCCCGGGTTCGCTAACCATCCAGCAGGTCCCGAACATGAAAAAGGCCGGGTATCTGCACAGGTAGTTGGTGCAGGCCTCGTCATAGCAGCATGTTTTATAATTATCGTTCCACGTGTAACCATTGGGACAGCATTTTACGTATCTGACGGCCAGCTCCCCATTCTTGTACTTGTAGCTTTCCTTGTGGAACTGGTACATGTCGCCCCCGTAGCTGCAGTTGTGCGGGTCCTCCACCGCGCCTCCTTCCCACTTGTCGGCGAACCTGCTCCAGACATCCACGCTTTCCCCGTTTCCCACGGTTATGTTGAGGAATCCCTTGTCTCCGTAATAAGTCCACTCGTAAATCCACCAGTCGCAGAGCCAGTCCCTTCCGTCTCCCTTTTTCGGATTTACGCAGCAGCCCTGGACATTGACGTTGTCCACGCATTCCGGGGTGAAGTCAAGGGCAAGCTCCGGTTCCCCTGAGTCCACGGTGAACTGGTAGGTGCCTATGTTCTCCCCGTTGCCGTTCCCGCAAAGGAACCCGCCGTCTGCGCACCACTCTCTCCTGTAAAGCCCGTATATTATGCACTCCCCCTCGCCGGTGCCTTCCAGGGAGCAGTCAAAAGTCCCGCTCAGTTCCCTGAAAAAGACGGTAGCCTCGCCCGCGGTGTCAATGGTCCTCTGGTAGCCCCCGGACATCCTTCCGTCGCCGCACAGGGTGTAGGGCACCTTGAAGGTGTCGGCAAGCCCCATGGACTGCTCCATGGCCTCGTCTGTCTTCCCCAGGGAGTCCACGTTGGACAGGCTTCCGGTTATTATCACGAGAACCAAAAGCATTATCACGATTGTTATCAACACACCGAAAAAATTTTCCTTGCTCATCTTTTTCACCGCATCAGATGCAGCCCGCGGCCGTGCACTGGGCCTCGGCGCAGTCCGCCGAATGTCTCCATATGCATGATTCGCCCCACGGGTCGTTTTCCGCGTGCCCCAGGTAGTCCCAGTAACACCTTCCATAGCCCGTGTGGTAGTAATAATCGCCGTGGCACCCGCCCTGGCACGTCCCGGCAAAATAACTGGGAGCGGGAACGCGGCCGTTCAGGTCCGGCCCGGGGCAAAGGGGCTCGCAGGCGCAGATTCTGGGCTTGCCTCCCGGAGCCACCGCGTCGCACATGTAATCGTCAAAGGGTGGCGGGGCCTCGTTGTTTTTGTAATAGCATTTTGTCAGGGAGCCTGAATACGGGGAATACCATTCTGGCGGAGGCAGCATGTTCTGAAGGCAAAAAGTGCAGTTAAACGGCACGGGATAAAGTCCCATGTCCTTGAAAACCTCCTCGTGAAGCGCGCAGTCTTTCGGCACGCTCGCCCAGTCATCCGGATTCTTGCACACCGCGTTTTTGTCCTCGCAAACCTCGCTGCAGCTTTCCCCGCCGCTTCCCATGAACCAGCATTCACCGTAGAGCCAGGTGCCCCCGATTTCCCTGCAGTCGGCGTCCGCGCAGTCATCCTCCCCGCAGCATGCCTGGAAGTCCGTGTTCCACTCCGTGCCCTCAGGGCAGCAGTACCTTCCCGCTACTTTCAGTTCATAGTGGTGGAACTCCTCTTCATGCCTTTTGCAGACAGTTCCCTCGCAGATGCCGTATTCGGGATTAAGCAGTCTGTCGTACGGGTCTTTTATAGCAGTGACAAAATTTATAGAGAAATACAAGTCTTGTCCCTCCCCGTAAACTCCTTTATTGTCCAGGATTGGACTCACGCTTGAGATGTATTTGCATTCGTCATCGGCACAGAATAAATCCCACCACCTGGAGCCCATTCCATAGCCTTCGCTGCAGTTGTCCCATTCTTCAAAGTCCAGGTCGCCCGTGGGGTCCGTGCCCTTGTAAATCCTGTAATCGTTGAAACCAAGTATGGGATTGATTCTTGATAAACGGCATCCGTTGTATACCCACTGGTAGTATGATATCTTGGTAACCATACAACTACCCCCCTCCGGAGCGTCACATTGCCAATAATCTGCCACAGTTACCTCTCCGTCGGGCCTTTCATCTTGGCAGACTTGGTACCAGGCTGAGGCGTCGTTGCAGAACGGGTTGCAGGGGGGCGGACCGGGGTTTTCACACCGCCCGCAGTCGCCGTTTAGCTGAAGAAAAACCATGGTAGGCGACTGCCTGGAGGAGGGGCACAATTTGTCCACCTGCTGGTCAATCTGCTCCTGCCGAAGCACCTCGGCCGATTCTTCCATCGGAAGGCCGAGCATGAAAATTATGGCTATGCTGAGAACAATAAGAGCGGCTATTATGGCGATTATCCGGAAAATCACGCTTGCCATCATTAACCACAATAAGATTTCATCTTAATCATTTAAATTCTTGCTCAATCAGGTGCAGGCTCCGTTCATGCAACTGTTCGTGCCGCAGTAGTGTATGTCTGCCCTTATGATATTCCCATCGCAATAATATTCCTTTACGTAGGTTGAGCCAAGCCTCTCACCGGTGGCGTCAGTACAGGTGTCTCTTAAGCTTTCCGTGTCGTTCTTTATGCACTGCCTGGTCTGGTAGTCTGTTCCCCCACCTTCCTTGCAACAAGAGCCCTGCGGGCATTGAAAATGGTCGCATGCCCCTTTGATTTCAACCTCTCCCATTGTGTCATCTATCCTTCCCTGGGGGTTGAGGTTGACCAGTCCTGAAGCTATAACCACCAGCAGTATAAGAACGGCAACTATGGTTATCATGACCCAGAATGAAACTCCCTTACTCATTTTATCAACCCTCTAAGCAAGCCCCTCCTTCACAAAGAATAGGACATTGGTAAATGGTATACTTCACTTCAACCGGGTTGTCCTCCTCCTTTTCACAGAAGTATTCCTTCACTAGGACACTCTGGTCTCCTATAGGCTTGCACTCGTCCTGGTAGATTTCCGGGCCCAGAGTCACCGTGCCTTGGGCAAAGTAGTTTTTGCCCCCGTCACTGTCCTCGCATTCGTCTAGTACATGGGGTGTGTCGCTGCATGCGTTCCCGTCGCAGCCGTTGGGGCAAACATAGGTAACCGTGTCTACCTCGTCCATGACCGTCAGGCACAGGTGTTCCGTGGCCTGCCCCGAGTCACATTCGTCGTCATAAGTTTCCGTGTACGTGGTAACACTGCCCTCGGTAAAATAATTTCTGCCCCCGTCGCTGTCCGTGCAAGTTGAAAGTTCATCGTCACCAGCAACCGGTATGTCCGTTTCCGTTATGGCCTCATCTACTCCCTCCTGGAGCCTGGCCTGGTAAAGCGCGACAAGCGTGATTCCCAGGGCTATGAAGACTATTATTATCGTTATCAAGACCCACGGGGATATGTCTCCTTTCATTTTCCCTTTTCACCTCTTAAGGCCCAGGGGCACAGCATATTCCTATGCAGCCGGGGCAGCATGCAAGCGGGCATGTACCGAACTGGCACGGGCCCATTGGTGCGCAACTGCAGCCTCCGCAGTCCACACAGGAGCCGCCGATGCACGTGTCCGTGCAGCACGAGTTCCCGTCGCAGCAGGTGCTTGAGCAGCACGTGGTACCGCAGCAGGAATCGCCGCTGCAGCACTTGTCGTCACAGCAGAAGTCCCCTGCTCCACAGCACGTCCCTCCACAACAGGCATTGCCACAGCAGGTGGTGCCTCCGCAGCACGACTCGCCCGCGGCGCAGCAAACATCCACGCAGCAAGGTGCCGGAGCGCATTCAATCCTCTTCTCGCAGTAGCAGTCGTCTCCGGAGGAGCAGTCTCCCGGGGCCTCGCTCGTGGTGGTCCCTTCAACCCTCCATATCACCCTGACGCTACCGTCGCATGTGTCCGCGGGTATGGTCTCGCCCTGGCATTTGGACTGGCCCGTGCACTCCACCCCGCAGTCGCATATCTGGTAAACAACCCTATCAAAGACTATCTCATCTTTCAAAGCAAACCTAATTCCCAGCTTCTCCACGCTGTCGGTGTTCGGAACCCTCCTTCCGTCCTCCTTGTCCCTCACGGTAACGAGAACCGTGAAAACTATCCTGTACCTCAGGTTGGGCGGGCCCTGTACTTCCTCAAAGTCGTCTATCTGAAGCAGCTGCAGTTCCCACTCAAATCCGTTTGTTTCGTCTCCCGCTATTCCGTCAAGAGCGTCCTGAATCTTGTTCTGCGCGGCGCTCTGCGTGAGCTGGCCCTGGCCCTTGCACACGGTCACGTCGTCCAGCGCGTCTATTACCTTGTCGTTGAGCCTTGTGCGCGAGTTCGTGGCAAAGCCGGAGGCGTCATCGTAAAGGCTGAGGTACCTGATGGGAATTGTGGTGTTAATCCAGACGCGTCTCTCCCTCATTTCGTGCGACTGGTCGTATGAATCGCCGGAAAGGTTCAGCTCGGCTATCCTGTAGGAAAAACTGAATTCCTGCCTGTCGTATTCCATTTCCAGCGGGGTTATATCCGGCTCCCCCAAAGGAGTTTCTTCCATCACGGTGTACTCCGTGTTTGAAAAATAATCCTGAAAGGTGTCGTCGGTTCTTTCAAAAACCTCGTCAGTTACCTGATTCTCCGGTGGTATTTTCAGGTCGTCGTGGTCCCTCCAGCAAACGTAGCCGGAGCAGGTGTCCCACCCGTCGTTGTATATGCCCCCGTTTTCCCCGTTCTTGAAGGCGGCGTAAGCCCCGGCGACCCAGAGCCCGTTCTCAAGGTAGTGCCTTTCCGAGTCAAAATGGAGCTTGTCCTCTATGAGGGTTTTGGCGTCGTATGCAGTTTCCATGGTTATTGCCTGGGTCAGGCCCAGCGTGAAGCCGAGTATTGCCAGGAGAATGCCTCCCATTGCCAAGAAAAATCCTATCAAAAGGGCTATTCCTATGGCAATGCCTTTTCTACCAGTCATTTGTAAACCCTCACCTGTATTTTTTCCGCCTGGCCTTCAGGGTAAGCAACCAGCCCGAAGCCCGTGTCATGGTCTCCCATAAGCCCCTTGTTGAAGTAAAGGTCTCCCACCTTCACCATCACGTTGCTGCTGTCCCCCACCACGTCAAACATCTCATCCATGGAATCTGTTATGGCCTGCCTGAGAACGGCGTCGTCGCCGCTGTTCCTGAAGTTGGACATAATGTTTCTCATCTCGTTTCCCTGATCCGGGTAGCTGTTTTCCATTCTCATGAAAGAATTGGCGGAAATCTGCGTCATGGAGGGTCTTTCAAAATTGGTTTCAACGGCCAGTATTAGCTTCAGGTGGCCCGAAGCTATAAGGATGCCTGCTATGAAAATGCCCATCGTAAGGCCTATTATGAAAAACAGAGTGAATACCTGTATCACGAAACCTTTCCTAATTTCAATCAACTCCGTCCAGTCCGTTAAATTTACCTTTTTCGCATTCAAACTCGTCTATTATCAGTTCTGTACCAACTTTAACATATTTCACGGTGCACATGTCTTTCTGGCTACCTTTTTGCTTTGTCACGTCGTCGGCAACCGCCTGGTAAAAGTTTCTGCATTCTATCACACCTCCGCTGTCCTTGAGGCATATCTTGTCGGGGTCAAAGTCCACGTCTATTAGTTTGTCTGCCATAATCTCGCTCCCCATGTTGCATTTCTTTTCCAGTTCCCCCGTTATCCACGCCCTCTCCGCTGCCGCGGTCAGGCATATTATGAAGTTGTCTTCCTCCTCGTTTATCACGGGGTCCTTGCAGTTTATCTTCATTGACACGAACCCGGGTATGACGTCGCTGCCGTCCATTATAGAGACGTAAGTCTCCATGTAGTCCTGCCAGTCCCCGTCGCCCTTGTAGCCGAATTTCCAGTCCCAGCTTTCCCCGTTGTTCAGGTTGTCCACTCTCACGTAATGGGCGCAGTCTGGCAGGTATGCGCATTCAAGTTCTCCCCCGTTGTTTGCGTCATCCAGAAGAGTCTTGTTGAGTATGCCTGTTTCCCCAGTGCTCACGCAGTTCCTTGAGGTCATTATCTTGTGGAACACGGAAAACTTGCTTATCTGAAGAGTGGCGCTGGCGTATGATTCCGCTGTCAATTCGGCCGTGCTAAAAAGCAAGATTACAATGAAAATCATGGAAAGTATTATAAGCCCGGCAGTTACTGCTGTTGAAAGGGAGCCTTTCATATTATCTCCTCCCAGACCGTTATCTCAACAGGACCGTCTTCATAAACTTTCTTTTCTATGACAAGGTTCTTGGGCAGGCATTCGCCGTGGGGACAGTCTATGTAGTCCGGGGCAATTAGGCTTATGTCCGGAAAAAGGAAAAGTCCGTACTTTGTATCGCCGAAATACTTGACTTTGCTTTCCACGTAGTTGTTGTTAACGTCAAAAGTTATGTTGTACTGGAAGGGGTCTATCTTAAGTATCGCTGTCTCGTTCTGCAGACTCGCCGACATTGTGTTAATCCTGAACACGATTTTCTGAGTCACCGGGTAAGCCTGGCCCATGGGAACTTCCCCTCCTCCCACGGTTTTGCCGAAAACGGTGAGAAGTAGCATGGCTATCAGCGCGAAAAGTATCAGAGTCGCGAACATCTCCATCAGGGATTCAGTTGAGGGCATTCAAATCACTAGCATTTATGGCAGGTGCCTGTTTGCAGACCATTCCACACCCCGTTAGCAGTAAACGGCCACTCTTTTCCCATGGGCGGTTGCAAGGCACAGTCCACCTTGTCTGGATCAGCGCAGCACCAGTTGGCGTAGCCGGGCACGGGAGGTTCAAGAGGCTCTTCAAAGCATATCTCTATCTTCCCGGGATTGGCCGGGTTCTCGCGCACTTTGATTCTGGCGTAGCACGGGTCTATTATGTAGAAAGACTGGAGCCTTTCCAGGGCTCTCGGGTTTACCTGCGACCTTCCCGGAGCCTGGTTTTCCACCATTCCCCAGCAAAAGTCGTTCTCGCACCTGGGCGCGAATTTTCCGCTGTCCCACAGACTGTGGCACTCGCAGTCACTTTCCTTCACCAGGGGTTCCACATCCCCTATGTTTTCACAGGAGTCGTCGTTTTCTCCCGGCAAGCCCGTATCATCATCGTTTGAAAGGCACTTGTCGTGGTAAATTACCCACAGGGGGTCCGCACCTACGTAAGGCATTCCGCTGTCTTCGAGCCCCTGTGGCACGCTTATATCCAGGGTTATTTCCTCGGTGCATCTGCCTTCGCCGTTTTCCTCTATGCATTCGTTGATGTCGTTCACCGCGTCTGCTATGTCTTCAGCCGAACTTCCGGTTGATATAGACTCGGCCATGTGGGCTCCCAATCCTTTTATGACGTTGTAGGCAGCGGCAACTATCAAAAGAATCACGACCGCTGCTATGAATATTGAAAGTATTTTGTCTATTGAGCCTTTCGCCATTTTTCACATCTCCTCAAAAACTCCCGCTATCAGCTGCATTTCCGGCACCACGGCGGTTATTATCAGGAACATTATTATAAGGATGATGACGAACAGCAGGATTGTCCATATTTTTCCTGTCATGCTCTGCCACGTTAGATATCCCACAAAGTCACCCCAAGTCGGGAGGGATACCCTTTAAAATGTCCCTCATAGCATCAAATATGCTGTCCGCGTTGCCCTCCACGTTCATGTAGATGAAAAAGAACACCGCGACTGCCACTACCAGTATTATTATTATGTAAACCATTGAAGGCAAGCCGGAAAATCCCTTTTTCAAATAATCACCCTATCATGTCACTGACGCTGTTTATCATGTCTTCTATGCCACCCAGGGCATAGCCTTGCCCCTGATTGAGTATAAGCACGCTGACTGCTATCAGTATCACTATAACCACGAAGGCAAGCACGAACCACATCAGGTGCGACACCCCCTTCAGCATCCGCAAAAACCTCCCGGAATTGCGCCGCCCCACAACGGATTGGTTATCTTCATGGCGCAGTACCCGTAGCACCACATTTTTGTGAAAATAGTACCTATTCCCAAAGTTTCACCGAACATTGCTATGAAAAATATGAAGCCTACCAGGAAAACAAGTATAACAAATATTATTTCGGCCATCTTCTTGTCCATGAATAATATTATATCCTGTTTTAAATATAAAATTATTCAGGAGTGAAACCCATATCAGAGATATGCCCCAAAAAAGCCGAAAGGCTGGGCGCAAGTATGAAGAGAGCCACCACGAACAGCACCAGGAAAAGCGCTATTGTTATCACGATTCTCATCTCCATTATATCGCCCCCCACACGTTGTAGAACATTGCTATTATGAAAAGCACAAGTGCAAGGCCTATCGTGACGGCCACTATGGTCTGCCAAAGCCCGTAACCCAAGATTCCTTTCATTTTTACACCTACATTGTGCCCACGAGCACTCCCACCATGGGAGCGAATATGAAATACGTGACAAGCACTGTAAGAGTATATACAGCCAGTCCTATTAAAATGTTGTACCCGGCCAGTTCCCTCCTACCAATAAGGTCTCCCTGGCCGTTGTCTATTCCCGAGACCAGGTAGGCCAGCAGATACCCGATTTCAATCATATACACACCCACGATTATCTGGAAAACGCCTATTGTCAGTATGTTTCCTACTGTTCCCCAGGAGCCTATCATGAGGTTCTGGAGTCCCATTCCCCCGACCGTGTTGCCTTCCGTAATCTCAAGCGTTCCCATGAGCTCTCCCAGAGTCTTGAATATCATCATCATTATGGCTGTCATCGTTACAGTTACCCCGGCTATCAGGGGCGCGATGAACATTCCCAGAACCCTCATGCTTGCCGTGGATTCGCTGAGCATCTCTTTCAGGCTTTCCTCTATGTTGTGTATCTGCTTGACGTAGCGGGATATTGATATGGCGCTCAGTGCCGCGTTCTTCACGCCTTTTTTCGTGGCCTCAAAGAGTATTTTCATGACGTTTATCACGAGCTTGGATGGGTATTCCCATATTGCCCCCACTTTCCTGTCAAACAGCGCCGCCTCAAGCGGGAGGCTGCTTCTCTTTATGTTGCGGAGGGCCTTCCTGAAAAGGTCCGATATTTTCAGGTTTGAAGCCTTTTCTATGGTCTGCTCCATTGCCTTTTCCATGGGGTTGCCCAGGGCCAGCCTGTTGCCAAGCTGGAACAGGGCCTCGCTGAACTCGTCCTGTATGCTCTTTATCTGGTTCCTGATGCCTATTTTCATCTTGCTTTCAATCAGGAACACCACGGCAAAACCTATTCCCAGGCCCCACACGAAGACAAGGGAGCCGACCAGGTTGATGAAGCCCACGGGAGACGGGTCCGAAAGCATTATCAGCACCCCGGCAATAACAAAGGGTACGGACACCGCGGCGCCCATGGGCCATAGCGGCATAAACTTTTCCTTTCCCATTAGCACCAGCTTGAGCTTTCCCAGCGGGGAATATTTGGGGTGAAGCGTTATGTCGGGCGTACTGTATCCTATGGGCCTTCGCATGAGAATCTCGTAGCTTATAACGAATATCAATATCGGCAGCACCACGTCATAGCCCACTACCAGGAAAAGCGGGTTTATGGTGTCGCTCAGCATGAGCATGATGATGGGAAATAAAACCAGTACGAGCACGGGGAGCGTTATCCCGAGCGCGTATATTATGGTCACCGGAGTCCTCAGAGACTGCGAATAGTGTCTCATTTTCTCCTCGGTCCCCTGAAGTATTATGTTTATTGCCTCGTCCAGCATCTGGTACCTTTTGGCCTCGGGCTGCTCCAGGCTAGTTCTTATGAGCTGTATGGCCTCCATGAATTCCTTGTTCTTTTCCCACCCTTTCAGGTAGTCCGTCATCGCGTCGTAAATTGTCTCGTACCTTCTGGTTTCCACGTCCCAAAGTATCTTTCTCAGGTCGTAGGCCAGCGGGCCGGAGAGGTTCTTGGCCGCGAACCTTACCGCCCCCTCCATCTGGGGCGAAGTCCTCATGTATATTACCATGTAAATTATGGCAAGTATTATCTCCTGCGCGGCCTTTATCCTGAAGTTGTCGGCAACGAATTCCGGGTATTTTGTAAGCGCGAACAGGGAGGCTATGGAAATACCGAAGAATATTAGCAGATTGTTTACGTTGGCGGTTCCGGTCAGGGCCAGCTCGGTTATTGTTCCGATTATGGTAAGGAAAATTATTGAGACGCATGCCACTATGGCAAAGGAAAAGGCCCCTTTCGGTGTAATCCTGAGGTGCGCAAAATCTATGGCATCCTGCATTTTCCGTGCCATTTCCTTATCCGGTTCCAGACCTATTTTCTCGGATAAGTTGCACAGTTTTTCATAAACAGAAAGCTTTTTTTCAATCTCTTCTTCCTTGAACTCCTTGTATTCCTTGCTCTGGGTCTCTATTCTGCTCCCGGCAAGATGCTTGAACTCCGGGCTTGTCTCGCTGAGAATTTTCTTTATTTCCTCCCTTCTTATGTCTTCCTCTGTCTTCTTCGGGGGCTTGGCCATGATTTAATTATGATAGCCGTTTTTATAAATAACTAGAATCTTTCCTTCTTTATTACTTCCCTTAGCCAGCCGCTCCACTTTTCATAGACCACGTTAGCGTCTATTGAGCCCAGTTCCCTCTTGACCTCGTCCGAGATTATGTGGAACTTCTCGTTTGACCTTACCACGAAAGGTGCCTCCATGAGCTCAAGCTTTCCCGTCCTGAGGGCCGTGTCCGTTATCGTCTTCTTTACCCTGCTCCTCAGCTCTATGTTCTCCCATACAGCCGCCCAGTTCCCGGACCATTCCCTGACTTTTCTTGCTATGTCGTTAAGGACCATGCTTTCCCCGTTAAGGAAGGTGGATGTGGGTTTCAGTTCGTCATCCTTGGCCGAGTATTCCATGAGGTTCACGAAGCCGTTCTCCCTTACGGGGTCGTCCTTCCAGTGCTTCCTTACCTCGGTGACGGCCACGACCCTCCTGAAGTTGTGAAGCCCGTCCGGGGACCTGAGCATGTTGCATATCACTATCAAATCGGTCGCCTTGAACGAGGTGGCCGGCACCTCAAGGTCGTTCACGACCCTGTCAAAAACCCCGTAGGCGCTTTCCCCGTGTATGGTGCCCGCGACCGTGTTGGCCAGCGCTCCGACTCTCATGGCCTCGTAAAGCGCCTTGGCCTCAGTTGACCTGACTTCCCCCAGAATAAGGCAAGAGTCTCCGAGCCTGAGGGCGGTCCTTATGGCTTCCTCGGTGGGCAGCTCCGTTTCAACCTGCGTTATCACCGAGCGGGATTTCAGCCTCTCCACGTTGAAGCCCAGCTGTTTCATCCTCTCCACGCTGAGTTCCAGCGTGTCCTCAACCGTGATTATCCTGTTTTTCTTCATTATCTCCAGCAGGGAGGCGTTCAGCAGGGAGGTCTTGCCCGAGGACCTGGTTCCTCCTATCAGGAATGTCCGGGCTCCGTCAATCACGAAAGACATGAATCCCGCGAAAAGCGGGCTCATATATCCCACGCTGGGCTGAATGAAAAGCGGGTAAGTCCAGGGTTGGTCCCTGTGCCTCCTTATGGCAAATCCCAGGCCCTCCGGTGACAGGCTCCTGGTTATCACGGCTATCCTCGCGCTTCCTCCGGGAACGGAAACCTGCGTGTCCAGGACGGGATTCGCCTCGTCCAGGGGCCTGCCGGAAAGAATCCTGAACCTGGTGGCCCAGTATTCCGCGTCTTCCTGCGTGGGAATCAGGTTGGTCTCGCATTCCTGGAAGTCGGAGTGGTAAAGGTAAATGGGGAGCTCTCCCGCGGGGGAGTTTATGTAAACGTCCTGGATCTTCTGGTCCGCCAGTATGACCTCTATTATGCCCAGCCCCGAGGTGTATCGTACGAGTATTGAGGTGAGCTCCTCCACGTCCTGGGAGGACAGCCGCAGCCCCATCTGCTCTGTTATGTCGGCTATCAGGTCCCTTCCTATGTTGGAGAAGACCTCCCTCATCTTATCGGGCTCGGCGAATTCAGTTGTCTTGGGCTTGTGCTGGGTCATGTACCTTATGGCAGCGTCCAGGATGGTGTACTTGTCCTCGGAAAGCCTAAGTTCCGGGGGGGTGACGTGGTAAAAGCAGCGCACCGTGTCGGGCTTCCTGTATATCTCAACCTGTATCTTTCCTGGAAGCTCGTACCTGTCCACTATCTCGCTTTTTTCCGGGGGCACGGAAACGTACTTGGTTCTCATGAACTTGGGCTTTATCGTGGGGTGGAATATTTCCCTGTATACCGAGCGGTCTCCGGTCCTGTATTTTCCCAGGAAGGGCCTTACCTTCTTTATGATTTCAAGCTCCTCAAAAATGCCCCTTATGGGGATAAGAACCTTTTCAAGAAAAATCTCGTTGCACCGGGCCTTTTTTTCCGGGAGGGAGCTTATTCTTATTCTCGTGTGCCTTATCATTCTTTTCAGTGCCACGTAAGTTCCTATGGGATCGCTTCTCATCCTCCCGAGTATAAGCCTCCTGAGGCTGGCCGCTTTTTTGTCTGTTACGTTTTTGCATTCCCCCTCTTCAAGCGGGTTGAGAAGGGCCTTGTTTCTCACTATCTCCTTGAGGGCTCCGGCCAGCTCAACTATCATCTGGGTCTGCTCCCTGTTGTATTCGTACTCCCTTTCCTTGGAAAGGACTATGCTCTCAACTCCCTTGTTTTCTATTACCTTGTCAACCACCCTCGCCATGCAGTCGTCGTAGTCCTCCACGCTTGCGCCGTGAATGCAGCCCAGGCAGTTGACCTTGAGAACGCCGTTGTCCAGTTCGTATTCGCAGACCATAAATAACCTATAATTGCGGGAATATAAAAAAATATTCTGGGCTAGCAAAACCAAAACTTTTTCGCATTATTCCTTGCCCAAAAAGTTTTTGATTTTCTTCAGCCTGAACTTAGTGACAAGTCTCCCGTTCTCCAGTATGCCGATGCAGTCGTTTCCGCAAACCTCGTATATCGGCAGTTTTTCTTCCTTCTTCATTCTCATCACCCCCCGCAAAGCCAGCCATCCCTAAACACGTCAGGGTGAAGTCAGAATTAACGTCATCCCTCTGCAGTCACTGGGATGGTTGCTTTCATTACTGTAAACATAACTGGTTTCTGAAAGTTAAATAGTTAACTCTAAAAAGTAGTGACAAAATCGACAATTGCTGATTTTACAGCCGCTTAGTGCAATTCTCTATGTTCACGTAGCAGTCAGGATCTGCAAAAGCGAAATAGTTGTCCACCCGCCTGAAATAATAGAACCTCATTTGTTCCTCTATATTCACGACCCCCATGCTATAATTCTGGAAACGCCCAAATAAAAATTTTTAAATATAGGAACACAATACTATTAGGTGATAATTTGGCCCAGGAGTTTGATTTCAGCGCGTTTTTTTCCAACCCCGTTTTTTCAGACGTGGGAGGTATTATAATAGGATTTGTGATAGGGTTCGTTATAGGCTTTCTGCTCGCTTTCTTCAAGTTCTACTGGAGACACAGGCACGCCATAGCAACTTTCGGAAGGAGTTAATCTTCCACTCTCGGAGCCAGAACAAAGCCCATTGACAGCTTGTCCGGTTTCACGAACTCAATCTTCATTGGAAAGTCCCTGCCCATCTGTATGGAGGCGGTCTCGGAAATCTTCCCGGCCTTTATCATTTTCTTCAGGTATTCCAGCGCGTAGCGGCTTCTTACGTTGTCCCCGCTTATCTCAATAAGTCCGCTGTCCTTGTCTATCTTGGACTCCACGCTGCTTGAGTCGCCCTCGGTCTTCATGACAAGCCCCTTCCCGTCGGTTTCAAAAATAAGGGAGTCGCTTATTATGTCCGCGTCGCTTATCCCCTCCTCCATCACCCCGGTCTTAATCTGCATCTTGGAGGAGAAGTCAAGCTGGTCTATCTCCGGGATTTCACCCTTTGTTATGTCAAGCAGGGGTATGGAAAACTTTCTGGTCCCCTCTCCCTTCATTTCTATCTTGAGCTTGCTGTCGTCGGAAGTCTCAAGTGTAATGTTGTCGGTGGATTTGGCCCTTCTCAGTATCTGCAGAAGGTTTTCTATGTTAACGCCTATTGAGCTTTCCTTGTCGCACTTGTAATCGTCAAATGCGTCTTTTTTCAGCTCAAATCTCACCACGGCCACCATGGCCCTGTCGGTGGCCACGAGAGAAATGCCGTTTTTGGATAAATTAAAAACCCCCTCGCCTATGAGCTGGGATATAGTGTCTATGGAATCCCTTAAAAGAGAAACATCTGAAATTGTTGCCTTGAACATTCTTCACACCTCCGCTATCTTTAAGAATATTGTTTTTTCTTTAAATAGATTTGCCTTTTTCCATCCCTTTAATTTTCCTGTACAGGTCAAGGTTGAAGCCTGAAAAATCCTGCACCGCCTCGGCGTTCAGCGCACCCTCCTGGTCAATCTTTCCCACTATCCTGACCAGCTTGCCTGTCTTTAATTCCGCACCGTCTGTGATGATTTCAATGCTTCCAGTTCCGTCATCCACCACAAGCTTGCCTTCGTTGGCGCTGACCACGGTGCCTACAAAACTTACCCTTCCGTCTTCCGGGCCTATGTCGCCTATGCTCTTTTCAACGGTAGGGAACCTTCTGAAAGCCTTGAAATCTTCCTGCATGACTTTATTTTCGTTTTAAATAAATATAAACCTGTTAGTGCAAATAATTATTATGACCCGCGTCAAAGGCATAAGTTCTGTCATTTTGATTATATTGATGGTAGTGCTCACGGTCACCGTGTCAACCGGCTTCTTTACCTGGGTTGCTTTCACCAGCGACTTGCTTAAGGGCTCAAGCGAAACCAAGGGCGAGGAGCTGGCAACTTCCGCCTCGGCCGGGTTTCAGATAGAGGAAATAAACCTAACTTCCGATAAGATAAAAGTGAGAAACAACGGCAAAATACCCCTTTACTCAGGTGAGTTTTACTTTTTCCTTAATGACACGCTGGTTTCCGCCACACCGGAAGGCGGGGAAAGCGAAATCCAGCCGGGAGAAACCAAGACTTTCGTTTTCACTGAATCCCTGGCCGACAAGAACATAAGGGTTTCCGGCCCTCACAGGACAATAGATGAATACTACGCGGGCCAGACACTGCTTTACTGCGGCGACGGGACTCTGGACCCGGGAGAGCAGTGCGACGATGGAAATTACATTTACACGGACGACTGCACGGACTGCCATCACGCGGTGTGCGGGGACGGCCACGTCTGGGCAGGCGTGGAGACATGCGACGACGGCAACACGCAAGACTGCGACGGGTGTCGCGGGGACTGCTCCAGGCACGACGATGTCTGCGGGGACTGGATTCAAGAATGCGGGGAGGAGTGCGACGACGGGAACCACATAGGAGGGGACGGCTGCGCCGCCGACTGCACAAATGAAACTCCGTTCTGCGGTATGTACGTGAACTATGACTTAGTTCTTAATCAGGACTTGACCGGCTGCGGCGGAACAATCTTTTACATAAACGCGTCTGACATCACGCTGGACTGCAACGGCCACTACCTGCAGACATGGGGCGCCTTTGCGATAAACAACACAGGTTTCCCCAATGTGGCCGTAAGGAACTGCAGGATAAACCTGACCGAAAACCACAACGGAATATATTACTACAACGCAGAAAACGGAATCCTGGACAACAACGTGATATACGTCAAAAAATATTACGCGATAAACCTGGAGCAGAGCAACCACGCCACAATCTCGGGAAGCAATCTCACGGCTAGGGACAAGGAGGCCGTGCTGGTTCACCAGAGCAACTATGTCACGATAAGAGACACGAACGTGAGCACTAAGGAGCGCGGAATAATCCTGGAAGAAAGCGACTTTGCCAACATATCAAACAACTACCTGCCCGTGGGACACCACAGGGTCATCGTGCTTGAACAGAGCAACAACGCCACGGTTTTCGGAAACACCATACCGGACACAACCGACAACGTGGTTTACGCTTACCAGAGCAATTACACGACTTTCTCCGGGAATTACATAAACGTGAATAACAACGCCGGGATATACCTGCGCGAGAGTTATCACAACGTAATAGAAGGCAACGACCTGAGAGGAGCCGGAGAGCTGTTAAAACTCACCGACACCCGCGACAACCTCATATTCAACAACATAATAAACGCCTCAAACGGCCCGATAATAGGAATCCAGTTAGGTTCGCCTTACAACGGCTGGAACACCACGAAACACGAGGGAGTCAACATAATGGGCGGCTACTGGATGGGAGGGAACTACTGGACCAATCCGAGCGGCACGGGCTTCTCTGACACATGCGACGACCCGGACCGCGACGGCATCTGTAGCCAGAACTTGGATGTGGAAAACGAGATATCCTGCTCCGGGGCGGCATGTCCCGAAAACACGGACTGGTATCCGCTCAGGGATAATTTCTGCGGCGACGGAGTGACTTCGCACGGGGAAGCCTGCGACGACGGGGACTGGAACAACAACGACCTGTGCCCGGATTACCTGTACGGCACCTGCGAGCCCGCGGTGTGCGGGGACGGCCACACCTGGAACCAGGAAGGCGGGACCGAGGAGTGCGACGACGGGAACCACATAGGAGGGGACGGCTGCGCCGCCGACTGCACGATTGAATAGTTTAAACCCCGCAGGTGTCCGCGGTGCAGGGCGGGCTGACGAACCAGAACTCGTACGCTACGAAAACAAGGTAAACGGTCAGTAGCGTCGTGACCAAGCCCACGGTTATGATGGTCCAGTCAAAGTTTTTTTTCTTATAGAGAAACCTGCCCACGCCGGGCATTCGCCTTTTAACGAACCATTCAGAAACAGCGAGCCTCATTTTATTGTCAAAGGAAACGGAGCACTCCTTTCCCCGGAGCTTGTCCGCGAAGCATCTCCACCCCTCCCTTATGTAAGTGCGGTAGCGGGGTATGAAGACCGAGGCCACCAGGAAATATGCGACCAACACGAGGCAGGGAATGCAGAAAAATACCATGTCATTCCCCCACTGTTTCGTTCAGGTCTTTCAGCAGGCCGTCCAGCTCAATCCCGTGGGACTTGGCCCCCTGCTCAAGGGTTTCCATCATGGCCATCATGCAGCCCATGCACCTGAGGCCGTGCTTCATGAACACTTCAATAGTCTCGGGGTATTTCTCCACGATTTCCCCTATCATCATTTCTTTTGTTATTTTCATAACATCACCTACTTATGTAAAGAATTTAAGGTTTTTAAATTGTGCCGGTGGGCCCTTTCCAGCTCCTCAGGTATCTTCCCTTTCCCCCGCGACAAATAGTCGTACAGGGCTTCCTGCAGGGCCTCAACCCCCAGGAGCGAGCAGTGGGTTTTCACCGGCGGCAGGTCGCCCAGCTCTTTGATTACGTCGCTGCTCTTTATCTCAAGGGCCTCTTTCACGGATTTCCCCTTAACCATCTCGCTGAGCATGGAGGACACGCTTATCGCGGCGGCGCAGCCGTAGGTTTCCCACTTGATGTCCTCTATCACGCCTTCGCGGATTTTGAGGTAAAAATAAAGCACGTCCCCGCACACGGGATTGCCGACCTTGCCGACTCCGTCGGCGTCAACAATCCTGCCCTGGTTCCTCGGGTTGTTGAAGTGGTCCATTACCTTCTTGCTGTACATAAAATCACGCTTTCAGGGGGGATATTTTCCTGAGCCTCTCCACGATTCCCGGCAGCTCCCTTAGCACGGAGTCTATTTCCTCTTTTTTCGTGAAGCGTCCCATTGTGAGCCTGAGAGAGCCGTGGGCCTCCTCGGGCTTCAGCCCTATGGCGGTCAGTACGTGGGACGGTTCAAGGGATTTGGAAGAGCAGGCGGAGCCCGTGTTGGCCTCTATGCCCTTCTGGTCCAGGAGAAGTATAAGGGATTCCCCCTCTATGAACTTAAAGCAGAAGTGCGCGTTTCCGGGAAGCCTGTTTTCCGGGTGCCCGTTCAGCCACGAGTCCGGTATAGCAGCCACGCCTTCAACGAGTTTTTTCCTGAAGTCCAGGAGCTTCCTGCTCTCGGCCTTCATCTCCTTCACGGCGAGCTCCAGGGCCTTCGTGTAACCAACCACCCCGGCTATGTTCTCGGTTCCGGACCTTATTCCGTGCTCGTGGCCCCCGCCGTGAATCAGCGGGTCCACTTTAACCCCGTCCCTGATGAAAATTATGCCCACGCCTTTCGGGCCGTACATCTTGTGGCCTGATGAAGAGAGCATGTCAATGTTTTTCAGCGAAACAGGGATTTTTCCCACGGTCTGCACCGCGTCCGTGTGAAAGGGAACTTCTCTGGATTTGCATATTTTTCCTATCTCGTTCACGGGCTCTATCGTTCCGATTTCGTTGTTCCCGTGCATTATTGAAACCAGTATCGTGTCGTCGGTTATTGCGGATTCCACGCTTTCCGGGCTCACAAAACCGTGACTGTCCACGGGCAGGTAGGTTACGCGGAAGCCCCGCTTCTCCAGCCATTCCGCCGTGTGCAAAACCGCATGATGCTCTATTTTTGAGGTTATTATATGACCCTTGCCGGATGCAAAGGCCATTCCCTTCAGGGCCAGGTTGTCCGATTCCGTGCCCCCGGAAGTGAAGAATATCTCGGAGGGCTTTGCGCCAAGAAGCCTGGCCACCTTTCTCCTACAGTCTTCCAATACTTGTTCAGCCTCCTGTCCCACCGAGTATAGCGCGGCGGAGTTGCCGAATTTTTCCGTGAAAAAAGGCAGCATGGCCTCAACCACCCTGGGGTCAGCGGGCGTGGTGGCCGCGTAATCCATGTAAATCCTGTCCATAGTATCACAATATAACATT
>CAZXFI010000001.1:0-46288 GCA_964640225.1 uncultured archaeon | reverse complement strand
TTGTTATATTTAAATCTTTCTTAAATATTTTCACAATTTTACTATATTACAATGCCAAAGAATTTAAAACAGGAAGGCCTGAAGGTAAGCAGGATAAGGAACGGCACCGTTATAGACCATCTCAATCCGGGCACCTCCGTTTACGTCCTGGACATACTGAAGGAGCCCTCTTCTAACGTGATAAGCCTTGCCATGAACGTGGAAAGCGGAAGGCTTGGTAGGAAGGACATAGTGAAGATAGAAGATAGATACCCGGACGAAAGGGAGACTGACATGATTTCACTTATTTCCCCCCGTGCCACCATAAACACAGTCAGGAGCTACCTAGTCGTGAAAAAGGACAAAGTGGAGCTGCCCCGGGAGGTCAGGGGCCTGGTAAGGTGCAAGCACGACACCTGCATAAGCAACTCCGTTTACGAATCCGGGAACAGGGAGCCGGTTTTGCCCAGGCTGAAAGTGATAGAAAACAACCCGGTTGTCCTGGAGTGCCACTACTGCGACAGGCGCATGGAATTCGGGGAGATACCGGGCTACTTCATACATCGTTTTTAAAATCCGGAAACCAAATATTTCTCATGCCAAGAAGAGTTATCATCATGGGGGCCGCGGGCCGCGATTTTCACGATTTCAACATGCTTTTCCGCAACAACCCCTCTTACAGGGTGGTGGCCTTCACCGCAACCCAGATTCCGGAGATAGACTGGAGGACCTACCCACCGGAGCTTTCAGGAAAGCTTTACCCCAAGGGCATAAAAATCCACCCGGAGAAGGACCTGCCGAAGCTGATAAGGAAGCACAGGGCGGACGAGGTGATTTTCTCCTACAGCGATGTTTCCTACAGGTACCTGATGGAAAAGGCCTCCCTGGTGCTCTCGTGCGGCGCCGATTTCCGCCTGCTCAGCCACAACTCAACTGCCCTCAAATCCGGGAAGCCCGTGATTTCCGTGTGCGCGGTGAGGACTGGCTGCGGCAAGTCCCAGACCACCAGGAAGGTCTGCGAAATACTCAGGAGTCTCGGTCTCCGCTTCACGGTCATACGCCACCCTATGCCCTATGGCGTGCTGAAAAATCAGGCGGTGCAGCGCTATTCAAGGTACAGCGACCTGAAGAAAAACGACTGCACCATAGAGGAGATGGAGGAGTACGAGCCCCACATAGCCGCGGGAAACGTGGTTTACGCCGGAGTGGATTACGCGAGAATACTAAAGAGAGCGGAAAAGGAAAGCGACCTGATTGTGTGGGACGGGGGAAACAACGACTTTCCCTTCCTCCGCCCGGACCTGCACATAGTGGTCACGGACCCGCACAGGTCGGGGCACGAGCTGGGATACCACCCCGGCGAGGCCAACCTGAGGATGGCCGACATCGTGATTATAAATAAGGAAGACACCGCTCTGAAAGAGGACGTAGAGAAGGTAAGGAAAAACATAACAAGGATAAACTCCGGGGCCGTGATAATAGACGCGGAGTCCCCGGTGTTCCTTGAAGACCCTGAAGTAGTGAGGAACAAAAAAGTCCTTGTGGTGGAGGACGGCCCGACCCTGACGCACGGGGGCATGAGCTACGGCGCGGGCTACATAGCGGCAAAGTCTTTCACCTCCAAAATAATTGACCCCAGGCCACACGCCACAGGCTCCATAAAGGAAACTTTCCGCAAGTACAATCACCTCAGGAACGTGCTTCCTGCCATGGGCTACAACCGCACGCAGATAAGGGAGCTGGAGGACACCATAAACAAGGCCGGGTGCGACGCGGTGGTGATAGGCACGCCTATTGACCTTTCTCGTTTCATGAAAATAAGCAAGCCGCACACCCGCGTTTTCTACGAGCTTGAGGACAAGGGAAAGCTGAAGAAGGAAGTGAAGAAACTGCTGAAAAATAAAATAAAAAAGTAAGGGCTACCACCCGTCAGGCAGTTTCCCCGCTGATTTCATTGCTTCAGTTATATCATCTTTCATGTCTATTGTCGCCTGCCTTGACGCCAGGGCGAAATCTTCCGGCTTGAACCGGTTTTTGTATGCTCTCTGGTACGCGAAGTCTATGGCGCTTGAAGAGTTCACCACTGCACCGTATCCATCGTCGTTGAGGAAGTTAGGTATGTCTTCCCCCTTCCCGCCTTGGGCTCCGTAGCCCGGTACAAGGATTACGGCTTTTGGCATAATCCTTCTCAGGGAAAGCGCGTCTTTCGGGTAGGTGGCTCCGACCACCGCGCCGACAGAGGAGTACCCCCTTTCGCCGACAAGCTCCTTGCCCCATTCCCGTATTTTAAAGGCAACGGCCTGGGACAGCGTGGTTCCTTCGGAGCGCGCGAATTCCCTGTCCTGGAACTCGCCGGAAGACTCGTTGGAGGTCTTGTCCAGCACAAAAATTCCCTTCCCGTATTCCCTGCACACGTCAGTGAAAGGTTTTATCCCGTCAGTTCCCAGGTAGGGGTTCACGGTTATGGCGTCCGCGTCAAAGGATTCCTCTTTCCGCCCCTCAAATATTTCCACTTCTCCGAGGTAGGCGCTTGCGTAGGCCCCGGAAGTCCTTCCTATATCGTTCCTCTTCACGTCCCCTATGACAATCAGGCCCGCTTTCTGGGCGTACTTTACGGTGTCTTCAAACGTTTTCACGCCATGGTGCCCGTATTTCTCGTAATAGGCCGACTGGGGCTTTACGGCAGGAACTATATCCTTTATTTCGTCTATTATGGACACGTTGAAACTGTATATGGCATCGGCCGCGGCCCTGAAAGTATTCCCGTGGTACTGCTCCGACCTGTCCAGTACGTGCCTGGGTATTTTTCCCAGCACCGGGTCAAGTCCCACGATGCTCGGATTTTTCTTGTCGTCTATTGCATCCAGCAGCCTGTCCGCAAAGTTTTCAACCACATAATCACCTCTATTACCAATTTTTTATTGCACGCCTCGCGCTTTTGGTTCCGTAAATTTCCAGATAGTCCTTTACTTTTTCCTTTTCCCTCTGGCTTACTAGGCCTTCTTCCGCCAGATACAGGACTACTTCGGTTATGTTTGCTATGGGTTCAACAGGTATGCCCGTGTCTCTCTCAAAATCCTCTATGGCACTTGTTTCCCCTTTCCCGACTTCCTGCCTGTCCAGAGATATCACCAGGCCCGCAAATTCAAGGTTTTCCGCGCACTTGTTCAGCAGTTCTATCGTGTCGTATTTTGTCCCCCCTGTCGTGAACACGTCATCCACCATCAAAACCCTGTCCCCGTCACTTAAGTTACCGACAATCCAGTTCTTTTTAAATTCCTTGGCGTCGGTAGCCTCGCCGTGTTTTTTTGGCTTTTTTCTGTTGTGCGCGTAATTTTTGCTGACGCCAAACGTGTCGTTGAGATAGGCCGCGGTCAGGGTTGCCAGGGGTATCCCTTTGTACGCGGGACCGAAAATTACGTCAAAATCATCAAACCTGCCGTTTACGGCGGAAGCGTAGAATTTTCCCAATCGGGAGGCGTACTTGCCATCGGAAAATTTTCCGCTGTCAAAGAAATGACAGCATTTCCTGCCGCTTTTCAGGGTTTTTTTCTCCCCTATGTCCAGGGCGCCGCATTCCAGAGAGGAAACAGCGAAATCTTTTTTGTATTGCTCCAATTTTTACACCCTGACTTTAATTGGAAGCTAAACTATTTATCCCAGAAAAATTCCCCCGCAGCCGTAAATCGGGGGCCTTCAGCATCTGGTGAGCGCCCTTATTATGTCCTGCCTTGCGAGCAGCCCCACGAGCTTTCCCCGCCCGTCCACCACGGGAAGGCGGGTAATCTTTTTCTTGTGCATGAGGCACGCGGCCTGCGTTACGGTGTCTTCGGGGTCCACGGTGAAGACCTCCCTGGTCATGAAATCCCTTACCCGGAATTTCCTCATGACTTTCATCTCCCTTTCTATCTCATCCATCCCCCTGCGGCTTTTCAGCCCCGCCAGTATCAGCATGAAGTCAGGGCTGGAAGAGAAGTGTATCTTGGGCGTGTGTATGTCAAGGTTTGCTATTATATCGCTGTCCGTTATCACGCCCACGAGTTCCCCTTCTTCTATCACGGGGGCCCCGTTTATTTTTTTCTCTGAGAACGTCCTAAGGACTTTCACTATGCCGTCCCCGGGACAGACTGATATGACTTTTTTCCTCATCGCTTCCCTGACTTTCATGCCATCACTTTACCGCCTTTATGAAATAATATGTTGTCAATAATTTTCTCTTTTCCTCCACTTTTATATTTTTGAAACCGGCTTCCCTGAAAAGCTTCCTTATGACTTTCCTGTCCTTCAAATGGGAAGGCGGGGGAAAGAAGCTGGTCTTCCCGAATTCAAGCATGCTCAGCCTTTTGCCTTTCTTCAGTATCCTTTTGAACTCCTTAAGCATCTTCAGGGGCTCCTGCTGGTAGCACATTATTCCCACCGAGACTATACCGTCAAAGGTGTTGTCGTTGAACTTCACCATCTCGTCCTCCTCCTTCACGAGGATTACGTTCTTCCTGTTTATTTTCTTGACTTTTCGGACACAGTGCTCCAGCTGCTTCTTTGACACGTCCACCGCCACTATCGTTCCCCTTTTCACGTCCTCGGAAAGCTTGAGCAGGTTGGTCACCGCCGCGCCGCATCCGTAGTCCAGTATGTTGTGGTGCTCCATGAGATTCAGTCCCCCTATAACCTTCTCTCTTTCCTTTTTCCCGTACCATATATGTATGAACATGTTGTATATCTGGGATATGTGGTCAAAGAAGAACTCCACGAATTTCCTGTCCTGAACCTTTATCATTATGTAGATTGGGGTGCCCAGGAATATCAGGAACAGGCACATAAGGAAGCTGTGCACGGAGGTGGGGTCGTTCAGCAGCCAGAACATAAGAAGCACTATGTTCAGCAGGGCCAGCAGGGTGGCCCCGGGCACGCCCACGGGTGAGTAAAAAGGCCTCTTTATCTCCTTGGTGAGCCGTAGTTTTATGAAGGTAATTAGGACTATTGTGTAGAGTATCATAACAAAGGGCAGCAGGAGCGAAAGCAGCGTCAGGTAGTCCCCCAGTCCCATGAGTATGACAAAGAATGAAATAACGGTCTGGAATATTATGGACATGTAGGGCGTCTTATATTTCCAGTGTATCCTTTCGCAGGCCTTTAGGAAAAGGTTTTGCCTTGCCATACCGAGGAGCAGCCTGGGAGTGGAGATTACCCATGATGCCGCGCTGCCTATTATTATGGCGAATATGAGGTAGTTTACCAACATGGAGGAGCCGAAAATATTCTCTGAAAGCATTGAAAAGGGCGTAGTGGACTGGCTGAAGGAAGACCAGTTTATTACCCCGAGTGAAACGAAAACCAAAGCCAGGCACAGTATTACTATGAAGGCCGTAGCTATTATCATTGCTTTCGGTACAACTTTTTCCGGATCCTTGGCCTCCTCGGAAAGGTATGCTATGGCCTCCCAGCCTACGAAGGTCTCGGAAATGAAGAACATGGCTATAAAGATTGAGTGGGGAGGAAACACGAAAAAAGGGGAAAAATTGGAGAGGCTCACGTGCGGAACCCCGAAAAGTATTATTGTGGCGGGTATGATTATGGTAAAGAAAGAGAACGTTAGAAGCAGAATCTTGCTGGTTTTCATGCCGAAATAGCTCACCAGATTGAAGAAAACAAGCACTATTACCGACACGAGAATCTTGGTCACGAGAGTCTCGGTAGGCATGATGTAGTGTATGGCCCCGACTATGAGCATTGATATTGTGACGTTGGCCACAAGCCAGGATATCCATCCCGCCATGAATGAGGGAAACTCCTTGAATGCTTGGCTAGCGAACTCAAATACCCCCCCGGCCCTGGGGTACATCCCTACAAGCTCCGAATAAACAAACGACATCAATATGGCAACGAGACCTATGAGCATCCAAGATATGATTGAAGCGGGCCCCGCGTATTTCGCTCCAATGGAGGGCAGGAAGAACAGGCCACTGCCTATTATGGAGTTAATGGCCAGAAAAACCATTGCCTTGAAGCCGACTTCCCTTTTTAACTGGGTCATAGCACTCCTTTAATATTCTAATCCAGCTTAAATAAATGTTCAGAATTACTGGTACTCTCTCCACTTGTGCCCACACTTGCAGCACTGGTAGAAGCGGGTGGGTGCCTCGTCAACCGAGCGGGTCTGCATAAGCCACCAGTAGGCCTTGGTGTGCTCGCACTTCGGGCACTGTATTTTGGTAACGGGAAGAGTCTCCAAAGAGATGTCCTTTTCCATAACTATTATATCATCCCGCGGTTTTTTCTCCATTTTTTCCTTCAGGTTGTAATCCTTGGCGTAGGAGCCGATCTTGTTCCCGCATTTCCTGCAGACAAGAAGCACGCCTCTCTTTTTTTTCTCTGATTTCCTGGGTATCATCATACCCCCGCACTTGTCGCAAAATCTCACTGTTTCACCCCTTTGTATACGAAGTAAGCAGCGCCAAACACGCCTAGGACAATTATTCCCTTGAGAGGATCCACCAAAAACCATCTCACGAACAGTATCTTTACCCATCCCAAGTAAGGGACTTTCGCCACGGCTTTGCCGTAAACCCGGTACTCCTCAATGGCAAATCTCCCGGCGCACTGGTCGCATTTCCTATTATTATCACCCTTAGTTATATAAATCTTTCCTCCCCCGCTGGAGAGGGAAAGCTCGCTTACGTACTTGTCTGTGAGCTCGTTCCAGCCTTCCATTTTCTCCACGCTGGGATATTCTCCCGTGGCCACTATCCTGTGTATTATGGGCTCGGTTTCCCAGCCGTCAAAAACTATTATGTCCCCGGTTCCGTAGGTTTCCTCCCCTTTTATCATGACTATGTCGCCCACATTGAGCACGGGCACCATTGACTCGCTTGATACGGTGACTATGGGAAGCCCCGTTCCCAGCAGAACCCCCGAAACCTGGTGCACTGACACGGCCACGGCCACCCCGAGAATCGTGTAAAAAATACCCCCGATCCACCCGGTGTTAAGAATTTTCCATAATTTCCTTAAGTTAAGCCCTGCCAATGCTCTCACCCCTGGTCACTCCCGAGGCAATCAGGTGGGCCACCCTGAGAGGTTCCGGAATCAGTCCCCTTTTTATGGTAACCCTTATTATTTTTTCAGCCTCTTCTTCTGTTAATCCAGTTTTTTGGAAATAAATACCTTTGCCCTTCAGACTTAATCTGCAAAAATCTCCCGCGTTTTCCACGGCTTCCCACCTCTTTTCAAAATAAGGCAGATTCTTCATGGCATCCGTGAATTTCTTCATATCAGTTCTCTTCCTTACGACAGAGATTACGGGAAGCCCGGTTTTCCTGCGTAGCTCTTTCAGGTCAACGAAGTTGAATCCCCCGAAGGTTATTCCCCCGAGCATTATCACCCTGAGGTCCTTGTGCTTCGTCTTCCGAACGGCCTTTGCCATCTTTTCCGTGGCGTCAAGCCCGTCTATCTCCACGTCTGTCCTGAGAATCCCGTCCATGAAGGAGCCGCCCCTGAAGACCGTACCGACAAGCATCACCCTGCCGCGGGAGCCTTTTTCAAAGGGTGCGTCATCCCATCCGAGAACACGAATTTCGTTTTTGACTATCATTGAATCTGGTTATAGATTAAAAAAGAAATATATAAAGTTTATTTTCCGAGCGCCCTGGTAAACTCCTTCCTGAAATCCACCATCTGGTCCGCGATTTTCTTTGCGGCGGTTTTCAGGATCCTCGTGGGGTCTTTCTTGTCCGTTTCTAGGATTAGTTCAGGGTTGTCAAGGAACGGATGGGTCTTCTTGTAGGCGGAGTAGTCGGCCCCTTCTTCCCAGAGTGCCTTTCTCAGCAGGTTGAGAAGCGTGTGGTCCTCGCCCTCAAACTCCACCCGGAGCTTGTTCTTTCCCTTTCCTATAATCTTTATGTTCATAGTTATTCCTCACGAGATAATTATATAAAGTTAACGTTAGAAAGGTCTCCTGTCCCTTCTGAGCTTGTAAAGCGAGGGAAGGTTCCCCACGCGGTCCACTATGTGCGAATGTATCACGTCAAGCTCGCCTTCCCTTATCTTGGCCCTGCTGTCGGCCTCTATTATCACCGGGGGCAGCCCGTACTCCTGGTTCTGCGATGAAACAAAATAAATGAGCGAGGCCACCTTGTCCGCCACCGCGACCGGGTCTTCGGCCGCGTAGAACTCCACTCTCACGGGCCTGTCGTACTCCGTGGTTTTCAGGTAGAAGAGGTAAAGGTTTCGGCCGTAGTCGCCCATATCCGGGTTGTACCTCATCCTCATCACGAAACTTCTCTCCCCCTTTTCCAGCACATGGAACAGAAGGTTGGTGTCCCGGGTGTGGGACAGAATCTTCTTCAGCTCCCCGACCTTGCCGCTTTTTATCTGGCTGAGTATGTTCTCGGATATGTAATCGGAGAAAGTGGAGCTCCTGCTGTCCTCTATGACCCCGGCAAAAAGGAAACCTCCCGCTTTCCTGTACAGCTCCTTGTAGTTGTCTGTGAGCCTTTTATATTCAGGGTAAACCCTGGAGCCCTTGCCCGGATGGTCCGAGGGATGTGGAGTTATTGAGCCGTCTGCTAGCAGTATGGTCGGGTTGAGGTCCAGGCATTTCTTCATCACGTTTATCTCGGTGTTTATCCTCTCAAAGGAAGCCATGTACTGGAAGTCGCTGTCCGAGGCGTCGTGTATAATCCTTAGAACAGGAGTCGGGGATGTGGAGGGGCAGTAGGAAACGCTGTCCAGCCGGTCCTTCCTGTAGTCAAAAACCGCGCCCACCGCCCTGCTGAGTACCATGTCCAGCGAGTGGTAGGTTCTCTTTGAAAGCCCGCCGTCAACCCCTATGAACTTCGCCCTTTCCGGCCTGCTACCCTTCACGCGCACGGCCATTCTGTCCTCAAGTATGCGGGAATCCTTTTTCATGTCCAGGCCCTTGAGCGCCCTCAGGAAATCGGCCAGCCTTTTCCTGTCATCCTCCAGGCTCTTGATTCTGCCCGAAATCCGGTCAAGTTGGGAAAAAATCTCTTCCATAAGGTATACTAAGAATGAAATAAGATTTAACCTTTAAAGTTTTATTTTTTCTTGTGCCGCATTTTCTTCCTTTTCTTCTTGAGCTTGTGGGTCTTTATTTTCTTTTTCTTCCTTTTCTTTCCGCAGGGAATAATTATCACCTCGTCAGTTACTTTATTCGGACAGGCATTTATATAGTCAAGGTTTTAAATTTTGGAAGCGAACAATACAGGAGTAAGATGAAGAAAACCTTGCTTTTGTGCTTTCTGCTGGCCTCGTGCCTGCTAATGCCGGATGTTCTGGGAGACGGGCAGTTAAAGAAGCTGTCAATATGCTACACCACGGCAATAAACGACCCGGACAACCAGGAGTTCCTTGCAAATAATTTTGACATGATAAGCTGCGGGAAATCCGGCAGCATACCCGATTCGGTTTCAAACATCAAGGCATTAAACCCGGACATGATTGCCTTCGGATACTATGACACGATTTACGAGAACACCTACTACGAGGACTGGGATTACGTGGACCAGCACGAGGACTGGTTTGTCCACGCCCAAAACGAGGACCGCATCTACGTGCAGCAGCCGTCCTACAGGATGTACCTCATGAAGCCCGGGAGCGGGTGGAGCAGTTATTACGCCGCGAAGTCGGTTGATTTTCTTGATCAGAACCCCCAGTATGACGGGATATTCGCCGACGACGCCGCTCTTGACTTCTACAACGGGGGCTATTGCAGCGCCCCGTTCAACCACCCCTGCGAGGAGATGGAGCTGTGGGACGATGAAAACGGCTACATGAAGGACTGGAACGACGAGGAGCCCGTGGGCTCCAACCTGATGTACAACCACCTCAGCGGGCTGCAGTCGGAGATAGGGAGCGGGCTCGTGATGCCCAACTCATGGAAATACACTGTTTTCTCCGAGGACATAACAGGGATTCACCTGTGGGAAAATTTTGTCCACGGAAAAATACACGGAATATACGAGCCGGGCTACGGCGAATTTTACACTATTTTTGCCATAGACGCGCTTCGTTCCCAGGCCGAGCGAGGCAACATCATAGCCGTGGTAAGCGGGACAAGCAACCCGGAAAGCGACCCCCAGGAGGCCGCGAAGATTTTGAACTTCACCCTGGCGTGCTTCCTATTCGCGGTTGAGGACATGGGAAAAAGCTACTACGCATGGAACTTTTTCGGCGACGACTCAGGCAACGGCTATTATCCGGTGATGGACCACCAGTTTGGCAACCCGGTCGGCGGCTACTACAACGTCCAGGGCTCGGTTTACGCTCGCGAGTTTGAAAATGCGATAGTGGTCGCAGGCATATCCGCGGACGAGACTGAGAGCGTCTTCATCAACGGCACGCTCTATGAAATAAACCCCAGAACCGGGCTGATAATTGAAAAAGGCGGTTCCTCTTCTACTTCGTCCACCGTAGCAACCACTTCATCCACATCCTCCACCACCACATCCGTTTCAACCACCACAACCCTCTCCGAGTCAACCACCACCACAACCGGTGGCGGAGGCGGAGGGGGCGGCGGAGGCAGTGGAGTTGGCTATAACAAAAAAGAGGAAGACTACGACCTGCTGTCCAGTTTTTTCAGTGCAATATCGGGATTGATGGAAAAAATATCGACAATGTTCGGCTACGGCGAGCAGAAAACATGGAAGTGGAGCGGCGAATGAAACGACCTGATTGCAAGTTTTTATACTATGGAGGTCAAACAAACTTATGCTCCCTGATTTCAGGAACTTCGTGTTTGACCTGGACGGCACGGTGTGGTACTGGGACAGGCTCGTGCCCGGGGCCCGCGAATTTCTGGATAAACTGCACAAAGAAGGAAAACAGGTTTATTTCGTAACCAACAACAGCATGCTTTCTCCCTCAGGCTTCGTATCAAAGCTGGAGAGCCTAGGCATAATTACCGAAGAGTTCCGCTTGACCTGCTCCCTGGAGCTAATTCTCCAATATCTCAGGCAGGAGGGAGCCAGAAAAATATTCTGCGTGTCAAAAAAGGAGGCAAAGGAGTATTTTGTAAGAGAGGGTATGGAGCTTTCGGAAGAGCCCGATTACGTCGTGGTTGTTTATAATGACGAGCAGGAAAGGCTGGAAAAGGCCGCTAAGCTCGTTTCCCGCGGAACACCCTTCATAACCAATGCCACAGGCATGAAATGGCCCCTGGGGGGCAGGACCCTTCCGGGGGTGGGCGTCTTCGTGAAGAAGGTGGAGGAGCTCTCCGGGGCCAAGGCCGAGGTAATAGGAAAGCCCTCGGATTTCTCCGTTAGTTACGTGAAAAACAAGTACGGCCTGGAGCCGGGAGAGACCATTTTTTTCGGCGATTCCCTGAAGTCGGACCTGGAGTTCGCAAAAAAACTCGGCTGGGCCTTCGCTTTTGTGGCCACGGGAGAATACACAAAAGAAGACCTGAAAAAACTGGCCGGAAAAAAGCCGGATTTCGTCCTGGAAAAACTGGGTGATAATAATTTTATATAAAACAGGTTACAAAACTAAACCGTGGGGGTCATTGAAAAGGTGAAAAAATGGCCTACAAGTTCAACTTTGACCTCTCCAATCTTTCACGCGCTTTCTTCAGGGACGTGGCCAAACTTTCCCACCAGCAGAACATACACAGAAACTTGGGCAAGAAGGCCGGTTATCTCGTAAAGAAGTTCAGGGTTGACAAGCTGGTAGGAATACCAGTATCAGACGCGGTAACCCTGGTTGAGGACATGATAGACACGTACGTCCTGAACCTCTCAATGAGGGATGAATTTGAAAAGACCAGTAGCCGCGCCCTTCTCCTTCCCCACTGCTCAAGGAAGCACATGGACAGCAGGTGCAAGGCGCGCTTTGACCCCAAGACTTCATCCTACTACTGCAGGGGCTGCTCCGGGGACTGCCTTGTGAACAGGGCCACGAAGCTTGCGAAGAAGAGGGGTTACGACATCTACGTGCTTCCCGGGGGCTCGTGCGTGAAGAAAATCCTGAACAAGTACGACGGCGTTGTGGGGGTGGCCTGTACTGAGGAAATAAACCTTGCAGGCAGGCTTCTCTCGTCCACTGACAAGAAAATCCAGGGGATACCCCTGATAAAGAACGGCTGCGCGAACACCAAGTTTGAAATGGGCACGCTTGAGAAGACACTATGACTTCTTTTTCCTGGGTTTAATTTCCCTAATCATGTCCAGTTCCAGCAATTTCATTACGTTATACAGCCCGTGGCAGTTGTACTCCTTTTTTACTTCATCCAGTTTAACCGGCCTTTTCAGCTTTCTGAGAAGCTTTATCCTGTGGTTGTAATCCATGTCCATTTCATCGTATATTTTCTCCAGGGAGTCAAGATAAAATCTTCCAGAATCCTTGATTACGAATTTTTTATCCGAGTTCCGGGCGTAGAAATTTTCCGCCTCACCTACCCATTCCCTTTTTCTTATCTTTTCCGGATAATATTTCTTGCAGGCCTCGTTGACGCTGCTGTAGTGAATTTCAAGAACTCTTGCTATCTCCGCCCTTGATATTTTCCCGTTGGTTATGTTAAAAATCTCGGAGCCAAATTTCCCCCTGTATAAAGGATATTTAAGGGAGGTTATGCTGCTTATCTGCTTCTTGCTCAGGTTCATCTCACCGCAAAGTTCCAAGGCATCCGGTCCCTCCAGTTCCTTGTACATGTAATCACCAATTAAATGGTCTGCTTTTAAGGATTTAAATTTTTGCTAGCCTAGAACAACAAGAATTGCCCCGATTATCATTATTATACAGGCCGCGATTTTCTGGTAAAGCCCGTGCTCCCTGAAAAGCTTTCCTCCTATTATGGTCGCGAAGAGTGTGTTGAGCCTCTTTATGGGCATTACCAGGCTGACGTAGGTCATCTTTATTGCCGCTGCCTGGAGAAGTCGGTAGGAGACAGTCATTATTGCCATGAGAAGTATCCACCACCCAACCTTTTTAATCCCGTGGCCTATCCCCCGGAAGCCGTCATAACCAGCGTAAAGAATTCCAAGAAATATCAGGGCCACGAACAGCTGCTCCAGGAACACCAGGGTTATGGGGGTCACGTATCCCAGCACGTACTTGCCCATCACGGAACTTACGGAGTAGGAACCCAGGGCAAGGAATATGTAGTGTATGTAACGGGATTTCCAGATTTTCCTTATCGGCGTTAACAAGTCATGGGAGCGGAAATCTATCTCCAGCACGTATGAGCCCAGTATCAGGGTAATTATTCCAACCACGTTCAGGGGGCTCAAAATTTCCCCGAGTATAAGCACTGCAATAACTGCCGTGAACCCGGGACCGAAATTGAGCAACGGGGAGGCCGCGGAAAGCTCCATGTGGCGGACTGCCTTGGCCACGAAAAGGAAGCCTATTGAGGCGAAGAACGCAGACGCCACTATAAGAATCCAGATTAGGGGGGCTATGCTGAAATCAACCAGATAGAAGAACGGTATGGTGACAAGGAAGTTCATCAGGGCGAGGGTGGCCGAGAATTCCGTGGCATGCTCCTTGAAAAGCACTCTTTTTTCAATAACGGACACGAAGGCCGTTATTACCGCGGCCCCCAAAGCAAATATAAACCATTCCATAAAATAAATTAATAGATAACTGATTTAAAATAGATGGTGACGCTAATGAAGTTTTACATAACCACAACCATACCGTATGCAAACGCTTTCCCCCACATAGGCTTCGCCCTGGAGATAATTCAGGCTGACGTCCTGGCGAGATGGAACAGAATCAGGGGCAGCGACGTTTTTTTCCTTACAGGCACTGACGAGCACGGCACCAAAAATTACCAGACTGCAAAAAAGGAAGGCCTGAACCCGCAGGAATTCGTTGACAGGAATTCGGAGAAATTCAGGCAGCTCACGGAGAGGCTGAACATATCAAACAGCTACTTCATCCGCACGACAGACAAAAAGGTTCACTGGCCCGGCGTCATAAAACTCTGGAAAATCCTGGCCGAGAACGGAGACATATACAAGAAAGAATATAAAGGGAATTACTGCGCTGGATGCGAGAGGTTCATAACAGACAAGGAACTGTCTGATGGCGGGTGCCCGAACCACCCTAACCTGGAAATACAGCAAATTTCCGAGGAAAACTATTTTTTCAGGCTGTCCAAATACTCGGACAGAATAAGGGAGCTGGTGGAGTCGGACAGGATAAAAATAATACCGGAAAAATGGAAAAACGATTTCCTTTCCCTGATAAGGGACGGGCTGACTGACGTGAGCTTTTCCAGGGACAAGAAGCACCTTCCGTGGGGGGTCCCTGTTCCGGGAGACGAAAGCCAGGTTATGTACGTGTGGTGCGACGCGCTGACCAATTACCTGACCGGAGTCGGCTACCCCGATGATAAATTCAAAAAATACTGGCCCGCCGACGTGCATGCCGTGGGCAAGGACATGCTCAGGTTTCATGCTGGCATATGGCCGGGCATGGTTTTAAGCGCCGGGCTGGATTTGCCAAAGCAGATTACCGTCCACGGGTTTTTGACGATAAACGGACAGAAGATATCAAAATCCCTGGGCAACGTCACTTCAATGGACTGTTTAATAGACAGGTACACCTCTGACGGGATAAGGTACTTCCTGATAAGGGAAATACCGTTCGGGGACGACGGGGACTTTTCAGAAAAGGCCCTCACGGAGAGGTACAACAACGAGCTGGCCGACATTTTCGGGAACTTTGCGCACAGAACCTTGTCATTCATCTGGAACAACTTTGATGGAAAGATTCCCAAGGGCTCTTCCTCCCAGGTTCGCGATACAGTCAAAGGCAAAATAAAGGAAATTGAAAAACTCTGGAAGGAATTCAGGCTGAGAAGAGGACTTGAAGAAATACTTTCCATATCCAGCCTGGGGAACGAATATTTCCAGTCAAGCCAGCCGTGGAAAACCGTAAAGAAGAATAACGCGGGAGACTGCCTTTACAACTGCGTGCAAATACTAAAAGACCTATGCATACTCTTCTACCCGGTAATCCCGGAAAGTTGCGGAAAGCTTGCAAAGCAGCTGAACATGGAAATAAAATGGAAGAATCTTGGAAAGGATTTGGAGCCGGGCCATGAAATAGAAAAGCCGGAAGTTCTTTTCAAAAAGGCAGAACCCGATGTTCCAGCCGGAGTCCCGGAAAAGGACCCGTTTTCAGAACTGGACCTGCGGGTGGCCAAGATTCTTGAGGTGAAGGACCACCCGGACGCGGACAGGCTTTACGTTATGAAGATAGACTGCGGCGAGGAGAGGCAGATTGTTTCAAGCCTCAAGGACAGCTACGGCAAGGGGGAGCTTGAAGGAAAGAAAATCGTTGTTCTCACGAACCTGGAGCCCGCCAAGTTCCGGGGAGTTGATTCAGATGCAATGTTGCTGGCCGGGGAGGAGAAAAACGGCGAGGTTGGTCTTTTATTCGTGGAAAACTCAAAGTCCGGGGAGAAGGTCAAGGCCGAGGGAACAGATCCCGAACCAAAAAAACAAGTCACTTTCAAGTTTTTCCAGGCAATAAAGATGAAAACCGGGAAGGACTGCGTTCTTTACAGGGGGAAGGAGCTGGTAACAGAGTCAGGCGAAACCGTTAAGGCGGAAAAGGTAAAGGAAGGCACCAGGATTTGCTAAACAGCAAGCCCCAAAACACTAAACCCCCACAGCAAAACTCCCACGGAAAAGGGCATTAAAAGGTTGTCATTGATTCTGAAGGGCATGAGTTCCATGAACATGCCCACCCCGGAGGCCGCCAGCGCGATAGGGGGGCTTGTAAAAAAAATGCACACGAAAAAGGACGCGCCCAGTCCGGCCAGCGTGCCTTCCCAGCTTTTTTTCGGGTTCACCCCCGTCTTGTGCCTTCCCCAGTGAATCCCCACCATGGTGGAAAAAGAGTCCCCCACGGACAATACAATTATGGAGAGCACGGCTATCTTGAGCGGAAACAGGACAAGGATTAACCCTATGGCCAGGAAGAAGAGTATGGCCCCCATGTACCTTATCCCTGAGCTTTCCCTTTCCAAGGAGTCTATGAGGTCGTGGAAGGAGTCCTCCAGGTTTTCCAGGGCCCTTATCCTCACCGGAAGCGCCTTCCTTATCTCGTGCTTCATTTTCACGTAAAAGGACAGGAGAAAAAAGCCCAGTGAAATAACCAGCGCCCCTGCTCCCGTTATGAAGCCGCCCAGCCAGTATGCGAAAAATATGCTGAGTATCCCCAGGAAGTGAACAATCTGCCTTCCTGTTTCCATCCTGTTCATGTCAGTCACCTGTTACCCTGACCAGTATTCTCCTTTTGCGGGGCCTCACGTCAAATTCACAAAAGATAATGCTCTGCCACGTTCCCAGTTCCAGCTCACCGTCCTTTAACGCCACAGTTTTCCCGGGTCCCACAAGCCCTGCCTTGAGGTGGGAGTGCGCGTTTGAAGGGTGGCGATGTTTTCCGGAGGCGATTCTTTTCAGAGTTTCCCTGAAGTCCTCCAGCAGTCCCTCCTCGTACTCGTTAATCAGGACCGCCCCGGTGGAGCCGGTGTTGAAAACAAGGCACGTTCCATCCTTGACGCCGCTCTTTTGCACTATTTCCCGGACCATGGGAGTTATGTCTACCATGTCGTTGGTCTTGGTTGAAAGCTCAATAAAATCCTGGTACACGAAGCCACCAATAATTATTGTACAGGCAAATTTAAAATAAATCCCCCCACGCCCTTTCGGACCCGGCTTATAAGTTAATAATCAGGTAAGCCAGTAAAGGAAGAGAAGCCATGCTTGCAATTACGTATATCCTCGTAATCCAGTCTTTCAGTTTCATAACCCCACAATTTTCCTGTAAAACCTTAACTATTTAAGCTTGAAAAAACTCGGTTCCGAGTTTTAAAGATTGAGCAGTTTTTTTGCCCAGCATACTGGGCAAAGCCCAGGCCTGGGAAAACTATTTAAATACCTAATCATATTTCTTTTTAAGTGGGGATGGGGGTTAAGAATGGTTAAGGACATCAAGATAGAGAATGTCGTGGCTTCTGCAACTTTAAACTGCAAACTTCCTCTGGATAAAATAGTCTCGCGCATACCCGGAACCGAATACGAGCCCGAGCAGTTCCCAGGCCTTGTTTACCGCATAAAGGAGCCCAAGGCGGCTTCCCTGATTTTCAGTTCCGGAAAAATAGTCTGTACGGGAGCCAGGAGTCCCGATGCCGCCAGAAAGGCCGTGGGAAAGATTATAGAGTCCATAAAGAAGGCAAAGATAAAGGTGACCGGAAAGCCCAAGATAAGGATAGAGAACATAGTGGCCAGCGCAAAGCTGGATTCCATGCTTAAGCTCAACGAAATAGCTTTCACGCTTCCCAACACGGAGTACGAGCCCGAGCAGTTCCCAGGCCTTGTTTACCGCATAAAGGAGCCCAAAGTGGCTTTCCTCCTGTTCGGCTCCGGAAAAATCGTTTGCACCGGCGGGAGGAGCGTGAAGGACGTGGAGAAGGCCATAAAGAACCTGGAAAAGGAGCTTAAGGAAATAGACGCCATAAAAAAATAATTATTTATTCTACCCGGTTTATTTTTTAAACAGGTGCTTTTTTGACCAAGGGAATAACCCCCATTATAACCTCCATGATACTAATACTGGTGGTAATTCTGATTTCCTCGGGAGTTCTTTACTGGAACCTGGAGATGGGCGAGTCCTTCAGGAACATAAGCGAGACCCATGCCGAGACAAAGGCCGAGGAGTCAAAGACAAGCTTTATGATAGTCAATGCAGCAGGAAACCAGGTGGGCCTGAAGAACAACGGGGGCGTGCATATAAACCCCGGCGATTTTTCCTTTTTCCTCAACGATACCAGGCACGGCTCCGTGGTGCACCAGCCCTTTCCCCCTCCGGATACGATACAACCCTCTGAAATCTTCATATTCAACGTAACAGGGGCTTACGACGGCAACTACACCGTTAAGGCCACCGGCCCTTTCGGCAAGTCGGACGAGGTTTTCGCCTACATGAAAAATCCGTGATTTATATTTGAAACAACAAAATTAAAGCAGGTGTGACGTTTGAAAAAGGGCATAACGCCGATAATAACGATGGTACTGCTTGTTCTGGTATTTACCTCCCTTTCCTACCTGTTCCTCACGTGGAGCCTGGAGGCCGAGGAGAGGTTTGAAAGGGCCTCGGAGGAAAAAACCGAGTACCAGGTTGAGAGGACCCAGACGAGCTACACAATAGCCGAGGTTTACGGCGAGAACCTGAGCATAAAGAACAAGGGAAAAACCCTTATTCACGGGGACAACTTCACGTTTTACCTGGACGACACCCCCTTTAACCCTGTTTCCTCCGCGGGAAGCATGGGGAAGGCCCAGTCCGGGGATTTTGAGTTCCCCGTTAACCTGGAGGACTACGAAGTCACGGTGATAGGCCCCTACGACATAACGGATGTTCTCCTGCCGGAAATATCCTTCATAAAAATAAACAAGCACCCCGAACCAAAGGAATTCCCGAAAACCCAGAACACAACCATATACATAGACCTGACCGGGGCGCACGGCCTTGAGCAGAACAGCGACTACCCCGTGGATATCACGCTTTTGGTGGACACCTCCGGAAGCATGACCTACGGCTGCCACGTAAACATAACCGACCCCGGATGGCCAAGATGCGTAAGCAACTGCAACGGATGTCCTATTAACTGCACCAACTCCAGCGAGGGGGGAGCTGACTGCAGGATATGCGGCGCAAAAGAAGCTGTAAGTTTGTTCCTTAACAAGCTGGACCCGGACAACGACAGGTCAAGCCTTGTTTCCTTTTGCAGTGTGGCCAACCTGGAAGAGGGGCTGACCTTTGACCACCAGGGCGTAAAGAGCAAGGTGGATTTGCTGGAGGCCGGAGGCGGGACTCAAATGGCAGCAGCAATTAGCATAGCAAACCAGAACTCATGGAGGTCGGACGCCCTGAAGGCCTGTATTCTCCTGACGGACGGCAAGCCCAGTTCGGGCGGCACGGAGGCCGCGGCAACAGAAGCCGCGAAAAAAGGCATAAGGATATACACAATCGGTTACATGGGGGGAAGCCCTTCGCATTTTAACGAAACCCTTCTGAAGAACGTAGCCGAGATAACAAACGGGAAATACTACTTTGCCTCGGACACGCAGGTCCTGAACATGATTTACGACAGGATATTAAACGAGGAACTGCTTAAAATAGCGGGAAAGGAGGCCATGCTCATGGATTATATACCGGCCCACGCTAGTTATGTCCCTGGAACCCTGCAGAGTTCCCAGGCCTCGGACAACTGCACCTTTTACGACAATCCGGGAGTGGACAACATAACCTGCGAACTGGGGGACTTTCTGATAGGGGACTATCACAGGATATCTTTTGGCCTTCATTTTCCGAACGAGGGAAACAACCAGCTGACAAACGTTTATCCCGATTCAAGGATTGAGTACAACGATTACATAGACAGACACCACGTAAAGGTGCTGCCGAAAACTTTCGTAAACGTGACCGCCCCCTGAAACAACAGCTTCACGTGAAAGAATTTTTAAATAGGTTTCTCCACCAATAATATTATTTCTGACTTTCGCGGTTGGGTGTGACGATGACAGAAACAGCTGAAAACATTTCCAGGCTTGAGGATTTCTTCAGGAAGTTCTGTTATGACAGGCTGCTCCAGGCCGTGAGGGAGGACAAAAGCTCTTTCATTGTGGACTTCAGGGACCTGGACAAGTTTGACCCCGTGCTCGCGGACATACTGATAAAGGAGCCTGAGGAACTGTTCCGCTACTGCGAGCACGCGATAGGCAACATAGACCTGGGAACGGACAAGAAGCTGGTTGTAAGGTTTGAGAACATACCCGATTCCGAGAAGATAAGGATAAAGGACATGAGAAGCGAGCACATAGGCAGGCTGATAAGGGTTGATGGCATGGTAAGGAGGGCCTCCGAGGTGAAGCCCGAGGTCCAGGTGGCTATTTTTGAATGCCCTGACTGCGGCGATAAAATAGAGGTCATGCAGCTGGAGAAGATGCTCACCTACCCTGCCGAGTGCGGCTGCGGTAAGAAAAGGGGATTCAAGCTCATAGACAGGAGGCTTCACGACACCCGATACATAATACTGGAAGACCCCTTTGAGACCACGGTGGGCGAGAAGCCCGGGGAGCTCAAGGTTTTCCTGAAGGACGACCTCACCACCCCAAGGAACCAGAGAAAGACGGACCCCGGGGCAAGGCTGGAGATGGTTGGGGTGGTCAAGGAGCTGACCAAAAGGGTGAATGGGAGGAAAACAAAGCAGCTGGACATATACCTGGAATGCAACTCGTTCAAGACAATAGAGCTGGAGCTGGAGGAACTGGAGATAACCAAGGAGGACGAGAACAAAATAAAGGAGCTTGCAAAAAACCCCAGTCTGTACGAAATACTCACCAATTCCATAGCGCCCTCAATGTACGGGCTTTCGGAAATAAAGGAGTCCCTGCTCCTGCAGCTTTTCGGGGGCGTCCCGCAGGTGCTTCCTGACGGCACGAGGATAAGGGGCGACATACACATACTCGTGGTGGGCGACCCCGCGGCAGGCAAAACCCAGATTCTCAAGCTGATAGCCGACCTTGTTCCCAGGGGAAGGTACGTCTCGGGCAAGGGCACTACCGCCGCGGGCCTCACGGCTACCGTGACCCGCGACGAGGAGTTCATGGGGGGATGGGTGCTGGAGGCGGGGGCCATCGTGCTTTCAAACAAGAGCGTTATCTGCATAGACGAGTTTGACAAGATGGGCAAGGAGGACCAGATAAACCTTCACGAGGCCATGAGCACCCAGACCGTTTCAATCTCCAAGGCCACAATACAGGCCACTCTCCCGGCCCAGACCGCGGTGGTGGCGGGGGCAAACCCAAAGCTTTCCAGGTTTGACGCCTACAGGCCCATCTCCGAGCAGATAGACATACCCGATACTCTCCTTTCAAGGTTTGACCTGAAGTTCGTGCTCAGGGATATACCCAGCAGGGAAAAGGACGAGAACCTTGTGGACCACGTGATAAAGTCAAGAATATCAGTGGACGACATAAAGCCGATAATAGACCACGAGCTGTTCAAGAAGTACATAGGCTACGTTAGAAAGAGCGCCAAGCCCAAGCTTACCAGGGAAACCCTGGCAATATGCAAGAATTTCTTTGTTGAGCTGAGAAGCAAGTACGCCGGTCAGGAGGGGGGCGCGGTTCCACTTACCCTGAGGCAGTTTGAGGCCCTGATAAGGCTCGCGGAGGCCTCGGCAAAGATAAGGCTCTCCGACACGGTAACGAAGGAGGACGCCCAGAGGGCCATAAATCTGATGAAGGCAAGCATAAAGCAGCTGGGTTACGACCCGGAAACAGGAGAGATAGACATAGACCGGGCAGAGGGAGCCGTAAGTTCGTCCAAGAGGAACAGGATAAGGGTGGTCATGGACGTGCTGGACGGCCTTGAGAAGGACATAGGAAAAAACATACCCATATCGGACCTGATAAGCGCCCTGGAGGATGAGGGCATAGACGAGACCTCCGCGGAGTCCATAATAAGGGAGATGAAGAGCAAGGGCATGCTGTTTGAACCGCGGCCGGGCTACGTGCAAAAGATTTAAATGGAAGACTTTAAGATTTATGAGGTGATTTTACGACGGAAAAGAAAAAGATAATCAAGCTGGAAATGGACAACGGGGGGCCGGCTTTCTTCTCCGACACCGTGACCATTTCCCACAACCCAAAGAAGTTCATAATTGATTTCCAGCAGCTTACCCCGAGGTTCAGCAGGATAGGCTTGGGAGAGCCCAACCAGAAAATGTTCCTGTGCCACAAGGCGATAGTGCTGGACCCGGAGGTGGCAAAGGACCTGTCCAGAATACTCGCGGACAACATAAAGAACTACGAAAAGAGGTTCGGGGACATAAAGGTAAAGAAGCTGGAGAAGCCGAAAATCAAGAAACCCGAGAAGGTGGAGTATACGGGCTACATAGGCTAGGTGTTAAAATGGAGAGAAAAAGGCTTACTGCGATAAAGACGGAAATAAAGCCCTTGGTGGAAGGCAACTACGTGAAGGGCGAGGGTTTTGAGAGCAACTACGTTCTCACACCTTCCGGCCTGAAGGTTTCCAGGGCAAGGCTCATGGGCACGGTGATGACCAAGTTCGTGAACGACGACAAGACTTACGGATTCATAGTGATAGACGACGAAACAGAGACAATCAGGGCCAAGATTTTCAAGAGTATGAGCATCATTGAAAGCATAGAACAAGGGGACTTGGTGGATGTCACAGGAAAGGTCAGGGAGTACGAGGGCGAGCTTTACGTCATGCCGGAGATAATAAAAAAGGTTGATAACCCCAATTTTCTTATTCTCAGGAAAGCTGACCTGATGGAGCAGGGAAGGTACATGGACAAGATACGGCAGAAGGTGCTCTCTTTCAAAACCCAGACCTCCGACCTGGAGGAGATAAAGAAGCTTGCCCAGGCCGAGGGCGTGGAGCCCGAAATGGCCGAAGCCATATTGATGGCGGCCGAAAGGGACGAGTCCGGCGAGGAGTCCGGGGAGAAGGACAGGAAATCCTTCAAGGAGCTTGTGCTGGGGATAATAGACAAGGTTGACGACGGCACCGGGGCCGAGTACAGCGCCATAATATCGGAGTCAAAGCTGAACGAGACCCAGGTGGAGGACGTGATAAACGAGCTTCTCGCGGAAGGCACGTGCTACGAGCCCAGGCCCGGAAGGATAAAGAGGCTGTGAGAATGCTGGTGCTCGTGGGCTCAAAGAATCCCGTGAAGGTTGAGGCGGCCGGGAATGGATAAAAAAGGCAAGGCCGGATACGGGGCTTCTGTTTTTTGAGCTTCACGGAGAGGTTATAAAAAAGCTTCTGGCCGGGGCGGAACTCGGGGACGTCATGGACGAGATGTTCAACGAGAAGAACGTAAAGCACAAGGACGGTGCGATAGGCCACTTCACCAGGGGGAGATAAAGAGAAAAAGGCTATGCTCGGACAGCCTTGTGACGGCCCTGATACCTTTCATAAACCGCGAATTTTACTTCAGGGAGTGACTACTCTGCCTTGAGGCTTATGTTGTCTATCCCCATGAATTCCGTGAGGACCCTGTTGACCCGCTTTGATTTCTCCCCGGTGACAATCTGTAGGTGCGGGTACGCTATGTCCACGTCCCTTTCCTTCCTGACGGCGTCAAGGAAGGCGGAGTTTATCTCTGTCTTTACTATTCTCACCATGTCGTAGGGAACGGAGAAAACCGCAGAGAGCTTTATGCAGGAGTCGGACATTTCCACGTACGTTTTCGGCCGGAACCATCCGGGCATATCCTCAAAGGTCTCCTTTATGCCCTCCTTCTCCTTTTCCAGGGCGTCTATGTGCTCCTTGAGCTTTTTTTCCCTCTTTCTTTTCTGGGTGCGCTCAAACCTTTCCGACAGCTTCTCTATGGTCTCGTCTATGAAAGAAAGCTTCCTGCTCAGGTTTTTCTTGTACTTGTGGAGGTTTTTCTTGGTGACGTCATTGACTATTTCCTCAAAAATCTTCTTTGCCTTCCTCCAGTCGCTCTCGTAAGTTATTGATATGCTCATGTCCGATTTTATGAAGTTGTCCTCCTTGGTGTAGTTCTCCACAGGCTCTACCAGAAGTAGCTCGTTCGGTATGGAAACCAGCTTCCCGCTGTGCTGGTCCACATCATCCAGGAGACTCTTTACGGTGGTGTGCATCATCTTTATTTCAACCACGTCCCCGGCTATCTGGCCAACTTTTATCCTGTCCCCCACCTTGAAAGACCGGTTAAGGCTTATGTTCAGCCATCCCACGAAATTAAGTATGGGCTTCTGCAGGGCGAAGGTCACTCCGAATCCTATCAGTCCGAAGGACGTAAGCAGGGCTCCGGGGTCTTCAAAGGCTATGGTGGCCGCCACGAAAAGAAACACAATCCATGCCAGATACCGGAAGTAGCTCAGCATCCTCATAATCCTGGAGTCCTCTCCATCCCTTCTTGTTATCAGGATTTTGAGCGAGGATGACACCAAGTTTGTGACTATAAAAAGGAAGAATATTATTATGAGTTTCGGGCCGAAAGCCACCACGGAATCCTCAATCTCCCGGAAGCCGCAGTCGTAATTGGTGCACATTGTCAGAAGGAAGAGTATGACTGAAAGGAATATCAGTGTCTTGGCAAAGCCCGGGACGTTGAAGTTCTTCATAACAATATTATTACACGGCAAAGTAGTTATTTCTTTCTCTTACCTGAGGTCAATCCCGCCCGCTCTGATGTTCGCGTGGCTTCCCCTCGCTCTGTCAGCGGGGAACCTTTTCCCGTACTCCTCCATGACCTCTTCCAGGGCCTTTTCCGGGTCCACCCCGCAGAGGTAGGAAACTTTAAGCACGAGGTAAAGCATGTCCCCCACGAAGTTCTCGGTTTCCTCCATGTTTTCCCTGATTAATTTCTGCTGCATTTCGGGCCCGACCCACTTGATAATGTTCCAGAACTCCCCTATCTCCTCGTTCATGTTGAGAAGCAGGTCCTTTATGGAAGAGGGCTTGCTCCATCCCCTTTCGTCGTTGAATTCCCTAATTCTTTCCTGAAATTCCTTCATAATCCTTTCTCTCCTTTAAGATATAAATTATTTCCCTCGGGCAAAATTATATAAATGGTTGTGACTAATATAATCACTAACGTCAGGTTATAAAGATGGTCAAATGGATGACGAACTCAAGGAAATAAGAAAAAGAAAAATGGAAAAATTAAAGAAAAAATTAATGACGGTGAGAAAAATGGACATTAATGACGAAAATTTTAAGAAAGAAGTGCTGGAAAAATCAAAGGAAATCCCTGTTGTTGTTGATTTCTGGGCGGCCTGGTGCATGCCATGCCAGATACTCAAGCCGGTGCTGGAAAAACTGGAAAAGGAGTACGGGGGCAAGTTCGTTCTGGCCAAGGTAAACGTGGACAATGCCAGGAAAACTTCCGTGGAGTACGGCATAATGAGCATACCCTCGGTGAAGATGTTCAGGAGCGGGGAGGTTGTGGACGAGTTCTCCGGTGCCCTGCCCGAAGCTCAGGTAAGAGAATGGCTGGACAGCAACCTGGGGAAGTGATTTTATGGCTTACGATACCATAGTTCTGGGAGCCGGCCCTGCGGGTCTTTCCGCGGCGGTGTACTGCACGCGCTACAACCTGAATCTTCTCGCTATAGCGGGCGGGCCCGGGATGATGTCCGAGGCCGGGGAAGTCTGCAACTACCTGGGCTACCCCTCAATTTCCGGGGCTGAGATGGACAGGATTTTCAGGGAGCACGCGGAAAAGCTGGGCGTTGAGATACGCGACGAGTCCGTTGAAAGCTTGGAAAAAAGGGGGGATTTTTTCATTATAAAGACCGGCAAGAACGAGTACGAGGCCAGAACGGTTATTTATGCCCTGGGGGGCGCCAAGAGAAAAATGGGCCTTCCGGAGGAGAAAAAATTCACGGGACGCGGGGTGAGCTACTGCGCCACCTGCGACAGCGCCTTCTTCGGGGGAAAGGTGGTTGCGGTTACAGGGGGGAGCAACTCCGCGGCCATGGCGGCCCTGATTCTTTCAAAGATTGCAAAAAAGGTGTACATAGTCTACAGAAGGGAGAGGATGCGCGCCTTCCCGTCATTCGTGAAAAACATTGAGCAGAGCGGGAACATAGAGATTGTTCACGATTCTATGATAAAAGAGATAAAGGGCGAGAAAATCGTGGAGGGCGCGGTGATAGAGAACCTTAAAACAGGTGAAAAAAAGGAGCTGGCGCTGAGCGGGATATTCGTGGAGTTCGGCCATGTCCCCAACTCGGGGCTTGCAAAGAAGCTGGGGGTTGAGACAACGGAGAGCGGCAGGATAAAGGTCGGGGAGGACATGACCACGAACGTGAAGGGCCTGGTTGCCGCGGGGGACGTGACCTCCGGCAGCGGCCGCTTTGACCAGGTGGTTACCGCGGCGGCGGAGGGTGCGATAGCCGCAAATTCCGCCTACAAGTTCGTTTCGGAGGTAGGTTAGATGGTTTTTGAGAACGTGTCCAGGATGCTGAAAAAGGTATCGGAGATAATGGAACTGAACGAGGTTGAGATGAGGGCAATCTCCTCTTTCAGGATGATAAAAAAGGAGGAGATAGAGTCAGGCGGGGAGAAATACGAGGCATGGAGGATAGTGCACAACGACTCTCTTGGCCCGGCAAAGGGAGGCATAAGGTACCACCCGAACGTGTGCGAGGACGAGGTAAAGAGCCTGGCTTTCTGGATGAGCATCAAAAATTCCCTCGCGGGACTGCCCTACGGCGGGGCTAAGGGCGGGGTAAGGATAAACCCCAAGCTGGTTCCCAGGGAGGACCTGGAAAGGGTGAGCAGGGAGTTCATGAGAAAGTTCCACGACGTGTTCGGGGAGGACAGGGACGTGCCGGCCCCGGACATGAACACGGACGCGGAGATAATGGGATGGATGCTGGACGAGTATGAGAAGATAAAAGGAAGGCACGAGCCGGCGGCCATAACAGGCAAGCCGGTGGAGTTGCAGGGCCTGAAGTTCAGGGAGGCGTCCACCTCAAGGGGAGGTTTCATAGTCTTCAAGGAGATGCTTTCCCGGGCAAAGAAAAAGGAGCCGACCATAGCCGTGCAGGGCTTCGGAAACGTGGGCTACAATTTCGCCAGGATGGCCTCCGCCGAGGGCTTCAAGGTCGTGGCGGTGAGTGACAGCAAGGGGGGAATACACGACAAGGAAGGCCTGGACATAAACAAGGTGAAGGACGTCAAGGACGAGACAAGGACCGTCACCAATTACGGGGCCGAAAAGGTAAGCAACGAGGAGCTGCTGGAGCTTGACGTGGATTTCCTTGTGCTGGCGGCCATGGAAAACCAGGTGACAGTGGATAACGCGGACAAAATAAAAGCCAAATACATAATAGAGCTGGCCAACGGCCCGGTAACTATGGAGGCGGATGAAATTCTGAACCGTAAGGGCGTCGTGCCGGTGCCGGATATACTCGCCAACGCCGGGGGCGTGGTGGGAAGCTACTTTGAATGGGTGCAGAACAAGGCAGGAAACATCTTTGAGGAGGATTATCTTGAGGAAAGGCTGGAAAAAATAATGAAGAAAAGCTTCAGCAGGGTTTACAACTATCACCTGGAAAAAAAGACGGACATGAGAACCGCGGCCTATGTCATCGCAGTGAGAAGAATACTGGATGCTGAAAAGGCAAGGGGAAGATTGTGAATGATAAGATTCGCCTGCAAGGTTATAGAAAAGGAGGACGTGGTAAGGTGCGCCCTGAATCTCAACAAGACGGAGTATAATATCCTTGATTTCTTTTTCAAAAAAACCGGAAGCTTCTCCATACAGAAAATTTCCGCCGGCATGGGCCTGGAGAGAACCACCGTCCAGAAAGCCCTGAAAGGCCTTATAAAAAATAGCCTGGTTACGAGAAGAAAGAAGAACCTTGACAAGGGCGGCTATGTTTTCATTTACGAGCTCACGGACAGGAACCGCATAAAGAGGGACATAAAGAAAACAATTTCAGTCTGGTACAAAAACGCCCTGAGAAGCGTGGAAAAAATATAGGTGAAAAAAATGATAGAGGTGGAAACAAGGAGCTTCATTTCCGAGGAGCAGTACAGAAAGCTTTCGGATTTCATGAAGCGCAACGCGGAGTTCCTGGGAGAAGAAGACCAGGTAACTTACTATCTCTCCGGGGAAGCCGACCTGAGGCTGCAGAAGTGCGATACCCACGCGAAGCTCTGGCTGAAGAAAGGCGGGCTCCACGACGGGCAGAGGGAAGAGATAGAGGTAAGGTTTGCCAGGGGGGATTTCTCCAGTCTGGAGAAGCTGTTGGAGACCCTGGGCTACGAGACGGAGATAAAGTGGTTCCGCCGAAGGAAGAGGTTTTCCTGGGAAGGGATAAAGGTCACGCTTGACTTTACCAGGGGCTACGGCTACATAATAGAGCTGGAGAAAAAGACCGAGAGCGAAGACTCTGAAAAAATACACGAGGACCTGGAGAAGAAAATAAGGGAGCTCGGCGTGGAAATAACTCCCAGGGAAGTCTTTGAGGAAAAGTTCAGATATTACAGGGAAAACTGGAGAGAGCTCGCAGGAGCTTAACCTTTAAATGCGAAAAAAGTTCTTATTAAGTAGGGTGTGAAGGATGGATTACGAGCAGCTTCTCAAGAGGGCCGAGGAAAAGATTTCAAAGGAAATGACCACGGAGGGCAGGTTCAAGGTTCCCGAGGCCAGGATTATGGTTCAGGGAAACAGCACCACGGTAACCAATTTCTCCGAGATAGCAGGAGCCCTGGGACGATGCCCCAAGCACCTTCTCAAGTTCCTTTCAAAGCAGCTTGCCGCGCCCGGAAGCATGGCAGGTGGGAGGGCAAGCTTCCTGGGAAAGTTCGGCAAGGACCAGCTTGAGAACAAGTTGAAGCTTTACATGAAGGAATATGTTTTCTGCCAGGTTTGCGGGAAGCCCGACACGAAGCTGGTGGAAGAAAGGGATATACTGAAGATGAAATGCGAGGCCTGCGGATCAAAAAGGTTTGTCAAAAAGGCTTGATTATGTTCTCATATAGGATTTTCAGGGACAGGGGGGAAACCCTGCTTGCTTTTTGCGACTCGGGATTGCTGGGAAAGAAGCTTGACGGCCCGGTTATTTTTGAAGTAAGAGAAAGCTTCTACGGCGGTAGCGAATGCGGAGAGACGGAAATAAAATCACTGGCAAAAGACGCCACGGTTATAAATGCCGTAGGCAGGGACGCGGTGGAATTGCTGGTAAGGGAAAATATTATAGAAAGGGAAAACGTAATAATGGTTGGTGGTGTGCCTCATGCCCAGTTCGCCGCGGCCTAAGGGACAGTTTTTCTTCATATCCCTCATGCTCATCATAACATTTCTTTCCGGAATCCAGGCTCTGTTTGCAGACTTCTCCGACATAAATCTGGACCAGCCTTTCAGCAGGCAGGAGGATTTCTGGTTCTGGAATACAAAGGACCAGCTTGAGAGGTCGTTTGAGGAGAAGCCCTGCCCCACGCTGGCCACGGATTTCGTGGAAATAAAGCTGATGACCGAAAAATACCTTGCCCACAAGGGCGTTGAGCTGAATCTTATCAACACCAGCCCGATATGCCCTCCCAGCGCTCCCGGCGACTGGGTGGAGATAGAGATGAACATGACTTCAACGAACATAAACCTTTACGAGAAGTTCAACCTCACGGTAGCTAACCCGTGATGTGATTCATGTCGTCCTCGCTGAGTTCCAGTTCTTTCCGGAGGTTCTCTTTCCATTCTTTTTTCTTCAGTATAAACCTCAGCGCGGGGAAATATTCCTTCATTACCACTCCAGTGGAGACGTGAAGCTTTTCCCCTATTTTCCTTGAAACCTCCCCTATTTCCTTTCTCTGAACTTTCGTAACCCCGTACATTGCCAGCCTTTTCGGGGGCCTGTAAGGGCTGAATTTCCTGTACATCTCTTTTTTTGAAATTGACACCCCTCCGCACATGATGTCTATCATGTACTTGCGGAACCTCCAGTTCTGCCTGCTCCTGATTTTACCCTTGAAGGTGTCGGCTATGCTCAGGTAGTCAAATGCCCTTGCCACTTCTTTCGGATCCTCGTACTCCGTGGTTATATTCTGCTCAAGCCACCAGAAAATCTCGTCCGGGTCCTTGTCGGCGTTCCTTAGCATACCTATGGAGTTTCTTATGTTGCCGGTCTTGAATATGACCTTAAGGACCTCAAAAATGTCCCGCTTGCTTTCCCTGTAGCCTATTACCTTCAGGTCCTTCTCTTCCACCACGTCCTTGCCCCTTGAGACCAGCTCAAGGTCCTGTACGGCGGACCTGAAATCGCCCCCGGTTTCCCTTGCTATCTTTTTCAGGATTTGCCTGTCGCAGTCCAAACTCTCTTTCTCGCATATCTCCTCAAGCCTCTTGGTGGCGCTGTTAAGATGAACTGAACCGAACTTTATGAGTTCGCAGTATTTTCTCAAGGAGCGCAGCTTCTTGTTGTAGGCATCGTTTGCCGTAAGAACTATAGGGAACTTGGTTTCCTTTATCACGCTTATCAGGCTCTTGACCCCTCCCCTGTCGGCGTTTCCCGAGAGGCCGTCAACCTCGTCTATCAGTATAAGCTTCCCTCTCCTGAAAAGGCTCATCTGTTTTGTGGAGTGCCCCACGATATCCTCAATGTTCTGGGCGTTCCTGAAGTCGCTGGCGTTTATCTCTACCATGTCCAGCTTTTTTTCCTCTGCCAACGCGTGCACGGCCGAGGTCTTGCCCACCCCGGTCTTGCCCCAGAGCAGGGACGCCTTACCACCGACTTCCCAGTTGTCATACCATTTCTCAAAATCCCCGACGGCCTTCTGTCCTATGACTTCTTCAAGCCTTCTGGGCCTGTACTTGCATGTCCAGGAATACATGTGTATAATTAGCGCCTAATTAATAAAAAATTAAACAAAATTTTTGCTAACGCTTATGGAACCTGTCTCCATCTTACACTTTGACCCTGCCAAATTTGTAATGGCAACATCACGGGTTCTGCAGTATTCCTTCAAAAGAACAAGCAATGGAGGAGAGTCCTGCGGAAAATTTTCCCCGACGTATTCCTTGACTTCTCCGTAGCCGTTTGGCATGTTACCGTTGAAATCTAGAGTTTCGGGCTTTCCAAGGGAAAAAACGCGCCTGTCGCCGAGGCCGGAGTTTCTGATTTTGTATATAAGCGAGTTCCACTCGCTTCTCGGGTTGTTTTCGGGCTCTCCGAAAGTCTGGTACGTTCCCGGATTTTGGTAAATCAGTTCCACGTTTCCATAAGAATCTGTTATAACAATGTCTTCCTTTTCCAGCCTGAAAATATCCTGGTATTTTTCAGCCATTTGTGAATTTTCCATATTAACTTTATTCAGGCTGAAAACAAAACCTTTTGTCATTGTTACACCCTTATACTATTATATGGTAGTGACTAATATATAAACTTTTTTCACGCAGTTTTATTAACTTCAGGCCCCAATAAAATAAGGGTGCGCAATTGATAATCAGAAACGCGATAGCCGCGGGCTCCTTCTATCCGAGAAGTTCCTCCGACTTGAGAACCACCATAGAAAAGTTCATGAGAAGAGTAGGCGAGGTCCAGAAAAGGAACGTGATTGGAATGGTGGCCCCGCACGCGGGCTACATATACTGCGGAAAGACGCAGGCTTCCGTTTACAAGTCCCTTCTCCAGAACACCACCTTTGTAATAATCGGCCCCAACCACATGGGTCTGGGCGCCAAGGCCTCCATAATGTGCGAGGGTGTCTGGAAGACTCCCATGGGGATATGCAGGATTGACTCGGAGCTGGCGGGAAAAATTATTGAAAAGAGCGGCTTCCTTGAAGAGGACCTGCACGCGCACACTCAGGAGCACTCCATAGAGGTGCAGCTTCCCTGGCTCCAGCACGTGTTTAACTCTGTCAGTTTTGTCCCGATATGCCTCTCATCTTCAGGCCCGGAGGTTTACAAGGATATAGGCCGTGCCATATCCGATTCAGTGATAGGCAATACCGTGGTGATAGCCTCGTCAGATTTCACCCATTTCGGGGAAAGCTACGGCTATGCCCCGGTTTCGGGCGGGCCGGGAAACGTACTGGGCTTCGTGGAGAAGGTGGACATGGAGGCCGCAAGGGCGGTTGCGGAGCTTGCGCCCGAGAGGTTTCTGGAAATCGTGAAGAAGTACAGCGCAACTATATGCGGCCGCGCCGCCATAGCAACGATGCTTTACGCCGTGAAGGACAAGGCGGAGAAAGGGACTGTTCTGGATTATTCAACCTCCTACGAAGTATCAAAGGACATACATGCCCTTGTGGGGTACTGCGGAATAGTTCTTGAGCGGTAATTATTTCTTGCTCGTGCCTTCCTTTTTCGGAACGATGTGTATCCTGTCCACGATAAGCTCTCCTATGGCCGCGAAGGGTATGGCCACCAGAACTATTATCACAAGCATGTTCATGGTTATGGTCTGCCCGGTGGAGAGCATCACAGCTATCATGTCTTCCACAACTCCCATAACTACCCCGAATATGAGGAACTCCAGAAAAATTTCCAGTTTTTTCCTGTCCATAAGATAAAAATAAGAACTTTCATATAAATTTTTAAAATCCGTGAAAATGCTTCTTCAAATTTACCCGGTTCTCCTTTATTTCTATCCCATCCTTCATGAGAAGTTCCTTTTTCCTCCTCACGCCGCCTGCCCCTCCGTAGCCTCCCAGCTGCCCGTCGCTTTTCACGACCCTGTAGCACGGAACGCCGACGGGATCCGGGTTTACGTGCAGAATCATGCCCACGGCTCTCGGATGAATTCCCGCGACCTCAGAAACAGCCCTGTAGGTTGTAACTTTTCCCTTGGGTATTTTCTTTACAAGATTGTAGACTTTTTTAGCCTTTTCTGTAGAACGGTTCAAGCTTATCCCAACTTTTGCCATAAATTACGATATTGCTTTCGGTTCCTATGCTCTTTGTTATTTTTAGCAAACCGTTTGCATATTCCACTCCGTTGTCCGGAGAGTTTAATATTTCCTGGGGAATTTCCAGCATCTAAATCACCTCAAATATTTTTTCGGTGCCCTTCCCTGAACGAATAAGGCACAGAATTGATACGGGGGCGTACCAAGATAATATTGTGAGGAGAAATATAAAAAGCTGCCTCCACCGATTGTCGATTTCTGAGAAAATCTTCAGTCTTTTTATTTCTGCTTTACAAACAATCTACCATGGCACGCAAGCTGGGGGACAGGATTTACGAGCTGGCGCTCCGCAACTCGCTCATACACAATGGAAAGGCCAACCCGGGCTCGGTTCTTGGAAGCCTGATTTCCGAAGACCCGAAAATAAAGAGCGAAATCGGCAAAGTAAAGACGGAGATAGACAAAATCGTGTCCCGCGTGAACAAAATGAACATGGAGGAGCAGAAAAAGGAGGCCCTGAAGCTGGATGTGTCCCTGGAGGTGGAGGCCAAGGAGGAAAGGGGGCTGCCGGATCTGCCCAACGCTTCCCCGGGGAAGGTGATTATGAGGCTTGCGCCCTACCCATCAGGACCCCTGCACATAGGCAACTCAAGGACTTTCATAATCAACGACGAGTACGTGAAAAAGTACGGGGGAAAAATCTTCCTGGTTATAGACGATACTATAGGCTCCAGCGAGAAGCTTGTGGTAAAGGAAGCGTACGACCTTATTCCGGAGGGCCTTGAGTGGCTCGGGATAAAGTTTGGTTCCACTTATTACAAGTCAGACAGGCTTGATATTTACTACAAGTATGCCGAGGAGATAATCAGGAAAGGACATGCCTACGTTTGCGAGTGCAACGCCCAGGAAATGAGGAAAAACAGAGCCAAAGGCCTGGAGTGCGTGCACAGGAAACAGCCGGTTGAGGAGAACCTTGAAAAATGGAAAAAAATGCTGGGCCCGGACGGCTACAAGGAGGGCGGGGCTGTGGTAAGGCTCAGGACGGACATGAACCACCCCAATCCCGCGTTCAGGGACCGCGTTCTTTTGAGGATTTGCGACAGGGAGCATCCCCGGGTGGGAAAAAAGTACAGGGTCTGGCCCTTGCTTGAGTTCTCGTGGGCCGTGGACGACCACCTCCTGGGCATAACTCACATACTCAGGGGAAAGGACCTTATGATGGAAAGCAAGATGGAGGAGTTCCTCTGGAAAATTTTCGGCTGGGAGCCGTGCGAGTTCCTTTACACAGGCCTCGCCAGGATAGAGGGGGTAAAGCTGAGCAAGTCAAAGGCGCAGAAAGAAGTGGAGTCCGGCGAGTATTCAGGCTGGGACGACCCTAGAACCTGGTCCCTCCAATCCCTCAGAAGGAGAGGTTTCAGGCCGGGGGCCATAAGGGCTTTCTCTATTCATTTGGGCATGAGCCTGAGCGATGTCACGGTGCCCGTGGACAGTCTTTACTCCGAGAACCGCAGGATAATAGACCCTGAGGCAAACCGGTATTTTTTTGTAGACAAACCCGTTGAAATCACCCTTGATAAAAAATTCAGCGAGGCTTTAGCTCCCCTGCACCCGGACGACCCCGGGAGGGGAAAGAGGAGGATTCCGGTTGGCCGGAAAATTTTCGTGGAAAGAAGGGATTTTGAAAAGCTGGAAGGAAAGGAAGTCCGCCTTTTGCACCTCTGCAACGTGATTCTCGGCAAAAAATCCAGGGTAACCTCCACGGAGGTCAAGCCAATCCCAAAGATACACTGGGTTTCCCGGGAAAACGTCCCTGTTAAAGTGGTGATGCCAGACGCCTCGGAAAGGGAGGGGCTAGCAGAGCCCGATTTTGAAAAAACAAAAAAAGGCGACATCGTCCAGATGGAGCGCTTCGGCTTCTGCAGGGTTGACTTAAAAGAGCCCTTGACGTGTTACTTCACTCACAAGTAAGCATTTATAAGTAAGCTTAACCTCATTTTATCTATGATAGACTTCAAGATTTGGAAGGAGGTCTTGACAAAACCTGTTGAGGCTTTCAAGAAAGAAGAGAAAAAAGCTGACTTGGGAAAGGGAGCGATGCACCTGATAATAGCAGGAGTGATAGCGGGATTTATCAGCGGCCTGGCAGTTCTTTTCGGCATCACAGCCGTGGGAACCATGGGGGGGTTTGACTCCATGGTCATGGGCGCCGGGGTAGGAGTATTCGCATTCATTGCTTCCCTGATATTGACGCCTATAATGTCAGTGATAGGATGGCTGATTGGCTCCGGTATAATCTACGTGTTTGCAATGATTTTCAAGGGAAAGGGCAATTTCACGAACCAGTCATACCTGCTGGCCCTTTACGGCGCGCCGCTGATGGTGATAAACTCCATACTGGGTATCATACCTTTCATAGGGCCCATACTGGCTTTCCTGGTATGGCTTTACGGCCTGTACCTGCTTACAATGGCAATAAAACAGGTACACAAGGTAAGCACGGGAAAGGCGGTGGCAATATGGCTGATACCTGTAGTGGTAGTGGCCGTGATAGCGGCGGTTCTCTTCGTCGGGTTTTTGATGACCATAGTTCCTTTAATGGGTGCGGGAGCCTTTTAAAAAAACCTGATACTTCTTTTGTTTTTTTAGTTTCATCTTTCAAAGAAAAAGCTCTTCTTATACCTATGTTTTCTTGAGGGCACCACGTCTATTATCATTTCTTCCGAGGCGCTCTCCCTTATTATGACCGGCTCGGCGTGCTGCAAAAACTTCAGGGCGTGCGAGAAGCGCTTGTCGTTGTCCGAATACATCGTGAAAATCAGCTCGTTCTTCTTTACGGGATAGCCTACTTTCTTGTTAAGGAGTATGCCTGCACCCTTGTCCCTGGGGCAGCCGAGTTTCCTTGCCAGCTCTATAATCTGGTCATTCCTTATCCAGAACACCCTTCCTTTCCTGGGGGACCTTACCTCAAACTTGTTAAGCCCCACGGCTATGTCCTTCGGCTTCAGCCTGGGATTCCCTCCCTGGGCTCCTATTATCTGCCTGAATTTCTTTTCGGCCCTGCCGGACTTGAGAATCCTTTCAGCCAGTTCCCTGGGGTTCTTCTTCCCCGCCATCTCAAATATTATTGCCGACAGGCCCAGGGCCTTGTTTACAAGAGAACCGGGCCCCTTTCCCATGAGGGTTTCCAGCGCCTCCCTTGCCTCAAGCGCCGGTCCTATCGCGTGGCCGACCGGCTGCTCCCCGTGGGTTATCGCGCACCTCACGTGTATGCCAAGCCTTCTTCCGAGCTCCACGAAATCCTCCGCAATCTTGTTGGCCTCCATGAATGTCTTTATCTTCGCGCCCCTCCCGGTGGGTATGTCTATCACCACGTGGCTGGCATTCACGGCCTTCTTCTTGCTCATTACCGAGGGGAGAAAAAGCGGGTCTATTTTCAGCGGATACTCAATCTTTACGAATATGTCATCGGCGGGAGCCAGGTCAACCGCCCCGCCCCAAACCATACAACCCTTGTATTTGTCCACTATTCTCTTTATCTCCTCAAAACCGAACTCAACATTCGCTATTGTCTCCACTATGTCCGCGGTGCCCGCGGGAGAGCTTATTGCGCGGCTGGAGGTCTTTGGTATGGTCAGCCCCGCCGCGGCGACTACGGGCACTACCAGAAGGGTCTCCTTCTTTCCGGGTATTCCCCCAATCGAATTATGTATGCAGATAGGAGCCGTACCGGCAACGAATCTGTGAAATTTTTCTACCTGGAAATCATATACATATTTTGAAGTTGATTTTATTTTTTTTACTTCCTTAACCATAAGAACAGACAAGTGGCCGTGGATTAATTTTTTAACATCATTACTCTCAATGTAATTTTCTATTCTTGCTAGTTTTTGTTTTGTAATATAGTTTTGTCTTTTCAATTCCCTTCTAAAAACCCAACCAATTTCTTTTGTATCAATTTTTCCCAGTTCCTTTATTGGCAGAAGATTCACAAACGCAACGTTTGATTTTTTTCTACCTCCAAATATTCCTCTTGCTTGTGTATAAATGTAATACGATTTAGCAGTTTTAGATATGTGCTTACCGTTTTTAGTGGTGAATTCACGTTCCCCTGGATTTTTAGTAGATATAGAGACAGATAATCCTAAAATGGATAAGAGATATTGGAGTCCTGTAGATAATTTTTTTGATGAAGTAACATACACCGCTTCATATCCTCTTCTAACATAACCATCTCCTTTAAATAGAGCTTTCAAGAATTCAAATTTCATCTCATCTTCAACATCAAAAATAAACGACGGGATTTGTTTTTTCAAAGAAGATTCCCCGGCCTTTAATATATTATCAAAAACTTTTGACAGTACTTGGTTATAAATACAAACTCTTACGGCTGTTTTATGCGGTTTATTTACGGTTGGGTTTATTTTGAACACTTTTTTAATGCAGTTCGCACTATCTTTTATTAAATCATTTTCGTGAGAGCCGAAATTTAGAAAAACCCCCTGGGAATTTGTAAACCCTTCTGATACGTAGTATCCCAGTAATCGCATAAATTCCGGAGTAATTTTTATTTTTTCAGGAATTTTTTTCTGCCTTTTTTTATAAACTAGATTATATAATGATACGTGTTTTATAATTTTATTTTTCTTTATTTTACAAGGAACTAATACAAAATCTCCTTTTTTAATTTTTTTTATTGGAAGATTTGTTATTTTACCATTTTTAAGAACAAAAATGGTATGGTTTTCCGTTGCTTTTATTTTTCTATTTCCTAATAGATTCATTTCATATAAAAATTCTGGAGATTTTGCTCTGAATATTGTTGAGACTGGTTTAAAATCTACAAAACCGTTTTCATCATGAGCCAAAACATGAATATTATTCAAGTTTTTATTTACAGACTCGGCCCCGTTTTCATATTTTACGTATTTTCCATTTTTTTCAAATACATTGTCTATTATATGTCCTATATCATCCACTTTTACATTACCACTATTTCTTATTATCACAGGAGTATCTTCGGGTAAGCAATGTTTATCATAGACATTCTTCCCGAAGTCAAGCGTCTTTGACGTCTCAACCATGGCCTTTGAAAGGTACTCGGCCTCCTTGATGCTCATCCCGTTAAGCTCCAGCCCGGTTATGAAGGCCGCGATTTCCACGTCAGTCAGGTCCCTGTTGACGGTGTCCCTCACTATCTCCCTTATTTCTTTATGCGTGAGCTCCCTGCCCCCCAGTTTCTCCTTTATGTATTTCACGCTCTTGGGCTCAAGCTGGACCTCTATCCTTACCTCGTCCCCGGTCTCCAGCTTCAGGCTCTCGGCAACGCACTCGTAAAGCCCTATCTCTTCGTCCCCGACAATCCTGTTGCTGACGTTGACTATGCAGGTAAGCCTCTCCCTTTTCTTTATCACGTCTATCCTGTCCAGGGGGTGGAGACTGAGCTTCTTGAGAGCCTTCTCGTTAAGAACAACAATGTAAAGATTGCCCGCATCCATGTCAAGCTTCCTGACCTTGAGCAACAAACCACCAAAATTATCTTTATCTTCCCTTTATTAAAAGATTTATCTTTTCATGACCAACAATAACAGGGTTAAAATCAATTCGGAAAGCCTCAGGGACAGGTGCGTAAGGGAAATATACGATGCCTTTGAGAAATGGGATGAAAAGGACTTGAGGGACGCCTACAACGCCCTTAACATGTCGGACACAGGCTGGTGGGACAGGGTCCTCTACTGGGCCGGACTGGAGCCGGAAGAAACTACGAAAAACAAAAAGCGCTACTTCTTCAGGAGCAGGACAATAGACGAGCCGGAGGTTTACGCCAAGTTCACCGGATGGATTGTGGACGACGCCCACGGCGGAGGCCCGTCACTGAATTTCTACAGAAAAACGGAGCCGGGAATTTACGAGAAGTTTGATGAAATACCCAAATACTGCCTGGAGGCAAAACTAAGGGGCCTGATAAAGGAAAAGGAGGAAAAGAAGCCCCGTAGCTGGTAGTTATTTATTAAAATGGGACCAAATCTTTCATGAGTAGCATGATTTTGGACCCCCTGTTCCTGGGAGACTTCCTGACCTCCTCCATTATAATAGCGGCCTCCCTGATAAACTGGAAGATTTTCAGGATGTACTACAAGGGCAAGGTCAAGCCCACCGGAAGGTACTACTTCGTGTGGGGACTCCTTCTTCTGGCTATACTGCACGAGGGACTTGAGGCCTACGCGGGCCTGACTGGAAACATGCAGCTCATGGTCCCGGACCAGAGCGTTTACGTGGTTTACGTTATGCTCAAGTCAATAGGTCCGGTGGTAATGTTCTACGCAAGCCTCCTGATGTACAGGGAAGCAAAAAGGTATTTGGGAGAGAATTAACCCCATTTCTTCAGGGCCTGCCCGAGCTCTTTGTATTTTTTGGAACAAGCTTTCAGCGGCACGCCTTCCATCGCCGCCTCAAGGGCCTGTCTCATGGCCACTGCCCCGGCCCTGGTGCCCTTCGGGTGTCCGTGAACTCCGCCGCCCGCCTGAACAATGATGTCGTAACCCATGATTCTGACAAGTTCCGGCACCAGCCCGGGATGCAGCCCGCCGGAGCATACCGCAAAAACGGGCTTAACGTCATGCCAATTTTCCTCCAGCGTGTGGCGCCCCTTCTTCACGAAGCCGCTTTCAATCTCCTCACCGATGTGTGTCACTTCGTTCCGGTCACCAACCATCTTCCCGACGACCGTGCCCACGTGTATCTGGTCCACTCCTATGAGCCGGGCTATGTCCGCCACCACAAGCATGGATATTCCGTGGAAGCCCCTTGTGAAGGCGGCGTGACCCGCCCTGTGAGCGTGCATGACCAGGTTTAAATCTTCGTTTCTCAGCGTCTGCAGGCCGGCCCAACCTGTCGTCACGATATCAACCATCATGTATCGGCCCCCGCTCTTCTTGACAAACTTGGCTCTTCTCATCATCTCCCGGGTCTCAGAGGTCACATTAGGCATGTATGCCTTCCTTTCTCCGGTCTCCCGCTCCGCGAGATCCTTCATCTTCAGGGTTTCCTTGATTCTGCTTTCAAACCTGTTGAATTTTTGTGAAGTCAGATTCTCGTCATCCTTAACGATATCACACCCGCCGACCCATGATTCGTACGCCACCTTTGCGTGTTCCTTCGGCCCCAGCCCCACCTTGGGCTTGACTATGGTGCCGACCAGAGGCCTGTCCCTGACTCCGAGAATTTTTCTGACTCCGGGTATGCCGAATTTCGGCCCCATGAAGCTCTTTATTATTTTTTCAGGCCATTTCACGTCCTCAAGCCTGAGCTTGTCCAAGGCTTTCATCCCGAAAATGTTCCCCCCGATTGAGCTCATTACCTGGGGCATGTTGCCTGGCTCAAACAGTTCCTGCGGGTAGGCAATCTTCACCCAATTTCCCCTCACTTCAAAGACCTTTGCACCTATCTTCCTTGCTCGGGGCTTCATGGTCTTAAGGTCGGTCCACGTTCCGGTGGAGCTTTCCCCGGCCACCTGCTCCGCGGCCTTCCTTACGGAAACCCCGTTGGGCTCAATCCTGAAAGAACAAACCATGTCATTTTTTGAGGGCCTGTAACCCATGTTAACGTAACCCATAGAATCACTTTTCCAGAAATATTGTCTGGGTTGGGAATGCTATCACGATTTTCTCCCTGTCAAACTTCTCCTTTATCTTCATGTTTATCTCCTGCTGCTTGTCCATATACGTGGCGTAATCCTTGCTGTTCAGGTAGTAAACCACCTCGTATTTCAGCGAGGAGTCCCCGAACTCCCTGAAGTGCACGCGGTCCAGCTCCAGCAGCTCTATCCCCTCTATGATATCCTTTATAATCCCGGGTATTTTTTTGAGCTTCTTAACCGGGGTGCTGTACTCCACTCCCAGTTCAAACGTGATTCTCCTTTTTTTCATCTTCTTGTAGTTGTGCACCCTTGTCTCGGTGAGCTCCTTGTTTGACACCACGAGCTCGTCCCCCTTGAGCGTGATTATCCTGGTTGATTTCACCCCTATCTTCTTCACGGTCCCGGCGTCGTCCCCTATTACGATAAAATCCCCGGTCTCAAAGGGCTTGTCAAAATAAATGGAGAAAGAAGCGAACATGTCCGCGAGTATGTTCTGCAAGGCGAAAGCAATCGCTATGCCCCCCACGCCAAGCCCCGCTATGAGCGTGTTTATGTTATATCCCAGGTTTGACAGGATGAGCAGTGCCGCGACCAGCCACAGGAAGCCCTTCACCAGGGTGCTCATCAGCTTTATCGCGGAGGTATCCACCTTCTTTTTCTCCCTTTTCTCCTCCCTTTCTATGAACTTCTTCGTTCCGTAGTCAACGAAGGTTGAAACGAATTTTATCCCGTAGTAGGTTCCCAGGAAAACCATGAAATAAAAAAGATAAGCACGGACCGTGTCGCCGAGCGTGAGGTAATGAAGCGATACGTACACCGAAACGAAGGCGTAGAAAGGCGGCCTGAAGACCTTTTCCATGGCCTCCACCACCATATCGTCTATGTCGTTTTTGGTCTTTTCCGCCAGCTTCTTAAGTTTCCGTATAACGGCATACTTGAAAATCCTGAGAGCCGCGAGAACTATGAGAAAAACCACCAGTGCCATGAAGTAGTCAAAAACCGCGTTGTTCCAGAGCACGTACTGCATGAAAGGCAGGCTTGAAACCGGAGAAAGGTCAATCATGTTTATAATTCCACGGGGCCATTTATATTGTTTTGCCAGTTTGAAAAAACTTTTTTATACCATCCCGCACAATTAATTAGCATGGTGGGGGGCAAGTCTTCTACGGTTTCCGAGAAGGTCAAGAAGGCCGATTTTACCACGAAGTCCCCCAGTTGGTGGTTCCCGATTGCTTTTCTGGTGCTAACGCTGGTTTTGTTCTACATGCAGAATTACCTATGGGCTCTCTCGCTTTTCGTGTTTTTCGCTTCGCTCACAGGCATAAAGATAATCTACGAGTATGAAAGAGGGATAAGATTCAGCCTGGGAAAGTTCACTGGCACCCTCGGTCCCGGCTTCAACTACGTAATCCCGGTGATACAGAAGCTGACCAAGCTGGACACGAGGGTGCTGACGGTGGACATACCGGTGCAGGAAGTGATGACGAAGGACAATGTGCCCGTGAAGATAGACGCGGTGGTTTACTTCCGCGTGCTGAACCCGGAAAAGGCGGTTCTGGACATACAGGACTACCACATGGCCACAAGGAACTACGCCCAGACCGCCCTGAGGGACGTGATAGGCGACTCGGATCTGGACAGGGTCCTGGTGGACAGGGAGGAGATAGCAAAGGAAATCAGGGCAATAGTGGACAAGCAAACAGACGACTGGGGCATAGACGTGGTGGCGATAAAGCTCCAGCACATAGAGTTACCGGAGAACATGAAGAGGACCATGGCGAAGCAGGCAGAGGCCGAGCGTGAAAGGAGGGCCGTGATTATAAAGGCCGAAGGGGAGGTGACCGCCTCAAAGAACCTCGCGAAGGCCGCCAACACGCTTTACAGCGCGCCGGGTGCACTGCACTTGAGGACGCTGAACAGCCTGAACGACCTGAGCTCGGACCAGAGCAACACCGTGGTTTTTGCCGTGCCCCTGGAAATACTGAGGGCCTTTGAGTCCGCGAGCCAGTTTCTCGGGGAAATGAAGCCCGGAAAGAAAAAGAAGTAGTTGCCTAACCAAGCTCTGTTCTCGCGTAACCGTCAACTATGTTTGAGTCTGATGGGATTATGGAGCCAATCCCGTACTTTTCAAAGATTGCCTGTGCCAGAGCGCTGCATGCCCGAGAGCCGTGCATCCACCTGGGATTCTGGGGCATTTTCTCCAGCAGTTCTCCAAAGGAAACAGAGCCGAAAATCTCCCTGTTCCTCACGGAAAAGTCCCGGAGGCTGATTTTCTCCGGATGGTCCCGGTCCTCAAACAGGTCGTTCTTCTCCAGCCTGTAGCCGGTCAGCTTCATGTAGTTGAGCTCTCCCCCGGTGTAAACCGCGCAGCGTGCCCTGCCCCGGATTTCCGGAAGGTTTCCCTTCACGAAGGAAACCACTTCCTCCACGCTGTGTTCCGAGTACTCTCCATTGATTCCGGGGAACCGGTTCAGCACGGCGCCCACCCCCAAATCCAGGTTAAGCCTTTCCACGGCTTTTCCTCCCTGCACGATTATGAGCTCCGTGGAGCCTCCCCCTATGTTCACCAGCAGCACGGGCTCCTCCATCCCGGCCCTGCCTACCAGCGCCTTTTCCAGATAGGCGGTCTCGGCTTCCTGGCTTATTACTTCAAAGAAAAGTCCGGTTTCCTTAAGAAATTCCTCCACGAATTTTTCCCTGGTTCCGGGACTCAGCTTCCTGAACTGGGCCGTGCCCATGACCCTGACTGGGAAGCCGTAAGTCCTTGCCTCCCTTGTAAGTTCAAAAAGCTCCCTTTTGTTCTCCTGCCTTATCCCTGTTTCCGGGTCAAACCCGTCCTTGAAAGGTATTGATTCCACGAAAAGAAGCTGGGCTTTGCCGTTCCCGGTCTTGTAGACCTTCACAGTAGAAGAGCCCACATCCATGACTATGTTCATAAAATTAGTTGTCGTCTAATTCTTATAAGCTTGCCTGATTTTTACCAGGTTGTAGATTCCCATAACAGCCAGCGCCAGCCCCGCCGCCACGAGAAAAACAACAATCCAGTCCACGGGAACAGACTGCGCTACCTCCGGTGCCCCGGCCGCGTCGCCGGACTGCACGGTCTTGGAAAGCACGTTCTCCGCGGCAAAGGCCCGGGTTTTCACAGGGCCAAGAATGCTCCTGATTCCCCCCACGAGTATCATCACTATTCCCAGGGAAAGTATGAGTATGAACTGCACGGGCGACCTTGGCTGCACAAGATTCCGGCCGGAGTCCGTTATCTCAAAGTAAATCCACTTGTGCCCTGTATCCTTCCTTTTAACCAGGCCCGCCTGCTCCAGAATCTTCATGTGCTCGTTCACGGTGGAGGGAGCAAGCCTGAGCTGCTTTGCTATGTCAGCGGATATTTTCCTTCTACCCGCGAGCATTTTAAGTATCTCCAGCCTGGTGTCCGAGGCCAGGGCCTTTATGGTTTTCTTGGTGATTTCCATGATTAGAATTGTGGGTTCAGGTTAATAAAAATTATCTTCGGTTTTCGCCTAACGTTTCCGTTAGTCTTATATACGCGCCCTGACAATAGAATAATCAGATGGTCCTATGAAAACAATAATGGCTTTGCTGCTCATAACGGTTGCACTTACAGCAGGTTGCGTGGGAACCCAGGAGGAAAACGGCCCTGCCGGAATGGCCAACCCCGCCTCGGTTTACTGCATAGAGCAGGGTGGCACCCCCGAGATAAGGGAGGACCCCAGGCCTTCTGGAGGCCAGTACGGCGTGTGCGTGCTGCCAAACGGGACCGAGTGCGACGAATGGGCCTACTATAGGGACGGATGCGAATCCTGTTTAACCTACTGCCAGAAACAACCCCATGTCCTGTGCACGGGCCGCTGGGAAATCTCCGGAGAATACCCCGACTGCAGCTGCGAGTACATTTGCGACTAGACTGAGAACTCCCCGTCAAGAAGCATCCTTATTTCTCTCTGCCCCAAGACACCGGACTCAGTGATTACTCCTGAGATGAGCTTCCAGGGAGTCAGGTCAAATGCCGGGTTCTCTATCTCTCCCCCGCTTGCCTCCAGCTCGTCGGGGTTCCCTATCTCCCTGTCCGGCCTGTCCTCTATTTCCGAAACGCAGTCGTAATCCAGCTTGTCCTTTGAGGCAGCCACGTAGAAAGGTATCCCGGCCTCGCGGGCCGCAAGGGCTATGGGATAAGTCCCTATCTTGTTCAGCACGCCGTCCGCCCTCACCGCGTCCGCTCCCACTATAACCATGTCGCACTGAGAAACAAGAAAGGGCCCGGCGGAGTCCACTATGTAGTAAATGGGAACGCCCATCTCCACGAGCTCCTTCGCGGTCTTGAGCCCCTGCATTCTGGGCCTGGTCTCGGAAACCACGACCTTGAAGTCCCTGTGGTCGCCCTTTGCTTTCTTGAATATGTTAAGCACGGAGGAAGAATGGCAGTGTGTCATTAAAAGCATGTTGTTTTTTATGAGCTTGGAGCCGTTGTAGGCAAGCCACTCCTGCGCCTTCACGAGGTGCTTCAGGACGGCGTCTATGCCCTGGAGGCTCCTTTTTTCCTTCACGGGCTTCATGCAGTTGTAAAGAGAAATTCCGGTGGGCCTTGCCCCGATGAGCTTTTCCGCGGCCAGCGCGAACTCGGTTCCGAATCCCTTCAACCTGGCCACTTCCCTGAGAACTCTGAGTCCGGAGACCGCTATCTCCTGGGCTCCCTGTATCTCCAGGTCCCTTATTTCTCTGGCGGTCCGGCTGACCTTCCTTTTCACGCTTTTCCACTCTTCCTCCTTGGAAGGCTTTTCTTTCCCTGATTTTTTCTTGAGAGAGCGTTTTCCAACCACGGTGTCACCCATACCTATATTATATAGGGGAGAATAAAAAACTTCGTTCCAACTTGTCGGGTTAACTTTAAATTCGTTTCGCCAGTCACCCTTAAATCCTTAACATGTTAATCAAAGGATACGGGTGCAAGAATGACGCAGACGTGTCATGATTATAATCGTGGAGTGGCTTTCTTTTAATCTTTCTGCGTTCAGTCACCCGTGCCACATACGATTATAATGGCGCCAAAGGCGCGGCCGACAGGCCTAAAACAGTAAGCCCCCATCAAGCGGGCGAAAAAGGAGGCAACAAAAATGAACAAGATATTGGCTGTATTGGCTTCTCTGGTACTGATAGGAGTTCCTGTCATGGCAACTACAACGTTCTGGACAAGCGTAAACACGAACGGCGGCGAGGTTAACGTGGACAACTACGGTCACTGGGACGTAATTTTTGGAAACGAAATCAGGGTTGATTCGGGAACCATAAACTTCGACCAGGACATAGACACTTACTACGGACATTTCAGCAACGACGTAAGACTAAACGGAGACGACCTGAGACTGGATAACCAGGCAGGAGAGCAGTACGTTTCAGGACAATGGAGCGGAACAGGAGAAGGCTGGGTACCTGCACACAGGTCCATAAATTTTGACCAGAGATTGTACGCAGGAGAGTCTAGCACAAACTGGGACGAAGCTCTTTCAACACAGGTATTCAGTTTTAACGGCAACTACATAGCTCAGCAGGTTCAGGTAAACCCGACAGACAACCCGGGAGAGGAAGTGGAATCTGACACGCTAAATATGTGGTCCGGAGACAAAGGCCAGTCCGGTATATTGAACAGCATTCCCATACAGCAGTCATTCGGAGGAAAGGCAACCATGCAACAGAAAGGAAAGATGCACGCTGATTACGATTTGGCGAGACAGTGGACAAACATAGGCGGCGGCGCTGGTTCAAGCATAGAATCATGGAACAACCAGGACTGGGTAAACTTCGAACAGGCAATAAGCTTTTTCGATTAAATAAGAAGGCCGGAACGGTCTTCTTACCCTTATTTTTTATTTTTGGGTTCTTGGGAACAAGTATAAATACTTTTGTATTTACTATATAGTTATTAATAAGGGGGGTTGGAAAATGAAACAGAATTTATTGTACGCTTTCTTTATATCATTCATTATTTTGTCCGGTTTTTCTTTGGCAGACGCCAACGTCAGCGTGGACGTTCAAACAACCGGAGACGTTCTCACGGAAACCAACGTGGCCACGGACGGCGAAGTCTACGTTTACATAAACGGCGTGGACTGGAGTGGCCTGCCCTATTACATAACGGAAAACGAGGACAAGTGGAACAACAACGGGCTTGATGCGAACGACTTGGCCGAGCTTTTGGAAAAGATAGAGGGCTACAGGGCCGGGCAGGACGTTGATATTTCACAGGACGAATAC